>JADJWP010000002.1:0-735000 GCA_016716305.1 Chloracidobacterium sp. | reverse complement strand
AGCTTTCCCGAAAGGTCAATGAAGCCATATTTCTCGTTTACTTTTACGGCAGACAGGCCCTCCCGAAATTCAAAGTCGACAGCAAACTCGTCGTCGAACGTAGCGTCGATCGTCAACTCACCATTCTTATTTACGAATCCCCACTTGTCGCCGACCTTTACTCCAGCGACACCCTCGCGAAATGACTTTGAATCGTGAAATCTGGGGTTTATAACAAACGAGCCCGTCTCGCTTATGAAACCCCACCGCCAACCGTCTTCGGTGCAGACGCTTACGGTCGCAAGTCCTTCCGAGAATGGCTCGGCCAAATGAAACCTCGGCTTGATCACTACCCTGCCACGAGAATCTGCGTAGCCATAGAGACTATTTCGCATAATCGGCAATAGAGGAGCTTGCCCGAGACCTTGATGCGTGCAGGTGAGCGCAAGTAGGAGGCAAACTGTTCGCAACGCAGGATGCATAGGTAAAGGTGCCAGCGAGTTCTATTGATTTCTCGAAACCCGTCCCGTAGATTGACCAGACCCAAAGGTTTCGATCATCTGGACTTATCGCCAACCATGTCCCCAGGCACTTCGCAACATTATACCATCGGGGCTGTGACACGCTCCAGATACACACTACTTTCATCCCGAACACGGAAGTTAAGCCTGTTTGAGCCGATGATACTGCAGCTTTCAGTTGTGGGAAAGTAGGTAGTCGCCGGATCTATATCAAAAAAGCCCGCTCATTGTTTTGAGCGGGCTTTTCTATTGCAATGTAGCGACAGGTCGCAGGCGGGACGGCCGTCACTTTACGGCCGGGTCGAGTGGCTCGGTGATCTTAGGTTCAGCCGGTTTCGAAAGGTACAATGCTCGCGATGGGCGTTTGGCATTCGTAATGATAATTTCTTAGACACTTCCCTTGGCTGCCCCTATAATCGATATACGGATGGCCGAACAGAATCAAGCAAAATTCGACACGATATTTCGGGCATTGTCTTATACTGCTGTCTTTTGCGGATTCCTTTCATTGTGGATCTCGGGAACCTTCGGCATTTTGGGTACGGCGTTATTCGTTGCGGTGATGCTCACTGCGTGGTTCATCGAAGGGACACGGTGGCAGATCAACGAGAGGCTTGGGACCCTGCTGATCGTCGCAGCGATGCCGGTCTTTTTCGTGCTTTGGCGCATCCGCTTCTTTTCGTTCGTGAGCACCGAAACCGAGCTTCCGGGTCTTCTTGCCAGACTTATCCTATCGCTCACGGCCATAAAACTCCTTCAAAAAAAATCTGACCGCGACTGGATCTTCCTTTATGTCATGGCGTTTTTCGAGGTTCTGCTGGCCGCAGGCCTAAGCATAAGTGCCCTCTATTTGGTCTCGTTCATCAGTTATACCTTCGTGATGGTCTGCACGATCGTTCTGTTCGAAATGCGGAAGACCGATCGCACGATATCTGAAAACCGTTTGGTCAGACACGATACGAACGGTGCATCGCGTATCGGGGCTTTCTCGATGCGACGACTTCCATTTGCGTCAGTTGTCCTGATCATAGGTATCGTAATGATCGCCGCTCCGATGTTTTTTCTTCTGCCGCGAGTCGGTGGCGCGGGAATCGGCGGCGGACAGGGCGGCATTGCTACATCTTCCGGTTTTTCTGACACGGTTCGTTTAGGCGGCATCGGCCGCATCCAGGAAAACGATGAGGTCGTAATGCGCGTAAGGCTTGATGAGGGAGACCCGCCGACTGGGGGCATACGCTGGCGCGGGATCGCGCTTGACGTTTTCGACAATCAAGCATGGCGGCGATCGAAGGCCGCGTTTCGTGAAGTGCGCGAAAAGGGCGAACGCGATGTTATCCAAGTAGATTCGCTGACCGACCGGGAAGATCTTTCGCTGCAGACCTTCTACCTCGAACCGCTGGACGCCCCGGTCCTTTTCGTTTTGCCAAGAGCCGTCGGGATCCAGGGGAATTTTCCGGTTCTATTTAAAGATGCTCATGGCGGTCTTTCGTTTCAACGATCGGGAGAACGTATCTCCTACAAGGTCCTCTCAGACACACGTCAGCCACCGACCGATGTGCTGCGCGGTGACCGCGAGCCATATCGGCTCGAAGAGCGCAACTATTTACAGCTTCCGCGTGATCTCGATGGCCGGATCGCTGTACTTGCGGCCCAACTCGTAGCCGGTGCCGATAATCGGTACGATGCTGCAGCGATGATCGAATCGCATTTGCGATCCGAGTTCGGATATACGCTCGAGCAAAAGGCAGGCGGCAGTCAGCCGCTTGCAGATTTCGTTTTTAATATACGCGAGGGCCATTGTGAGTACTTCGCGACGGCAATGGCGATAATGCTCCGGACCCAAGGGATAGCCACGCGCGTTGTAAATGGATTTCAGCAGGGCGAATACAACGAGACTGCCGACATCTACGTTGTCCGCCAACGCGAGGCGCATTCCTGGGTCGAAGTTTACTTCCCAGGTGCGGATTCGTGGGTCGCATTCGACCCGACGCCATCGGCGGGCCGATCTGAAACGGGGCCGACAGGCGGTTTCACCGCAAAGATCGGGAAGTATCTGGAAGCATTGGAAATGATCTGGATACAATATTTCGTCGCTTTCGATAATCAGGAGCAACGAACCCTTTTTACATCGATCAGACGCGGGGTTTCTGACTACAACGCAAAAGCGAGTTCGTGGATCTCAGAGGTCCAGGAAACCGTTGCCGCATGGTGGAGTGAGGTGCGCGGAGACAGCGGGACCGCAGCGAGTCTTATTGCGATGATCTACGGGATCGCGGCGGTCGCCGGTGCTGCACTTCTGATTTTCCTGTTTGTTCGGCTGTATCGAAAAATAGTAAAGTTAAAGGTTTGGGGCAAGCTATGGAATCGTCTTTATGGCAAACGAGGCGGATCGGCCGTCGAATTCTACGAGCGCTTTCTGGGCATCTTTGCTGAAAATGGGGTCGTTCGCGAACCGTTTCAAACTCCAATGGAATTCGCACACGTTGTCGGAATTCCCGAAGCCGTCAAGATCACGGAACGATACAATCGCGTACGATTTGGTGAACAGCAGCTGTCTCCGGCGGAAACCGAAGAGGTTGAACGCTGGCTCGATGCGATCGCGGAAACATCGAAAAACCGCTCGCTCGTGAGAGAAAGCTAAATTCGATTCAAAAACGTAAGGCCGCAGTATGAAAAAAGTTGGATTTGTCAGTCTCGGGTGCCCTAAAAACCTTGTCGACAGCGAGGTGATGATGGGTACGCTTGCCGAGGCCGGTTATCAGATCACAAATAATGCCGACGAAGCCGACACGCTCGTCGTCAACACCTGCGGCTTTATCGAATCAGCGAAACAGGAATCGATCGACGCGATATTTGAGGCGACACAGCAGAAGCTTAACGGAAGGGCGTCGCGCGTGATCGTAGCCGGGTGTCTTGTCGAACGTTATCGTGATGACCTGATCAAGGAACTTCCCGAGGTCGATGCATTCATCGGGACGTCGCAGGTCGGCGAGATATTAAAGGCCGCAGACGACCGTTTCGACGCAAGTGAACTTACGCTCACGCCGATAGGAAACAAGACCTCGACCTATCTCTACGATTTCGACACGCCGCGATACCGTGCAACCGATTCACATACGGCCTTCATCAAGATCGCCGAGGGTTGCGACCGGCCGTGTGCATTTTGTTCGATCCCGGGCATGCGCGGTTCATTCAGGTCGAGGAGGTTCGGTTCGATCATCGAGGAGGCTCGAACGCTGGCGAAACAAGGCGTAAGAGAGGTCGTTTTGATCGCACAGGATTCATCACGTTACGGAGAAGATCTCGGCGAGGTCGATGCTTTGGCGGCGCTGATCCGAGCGTTGGGCGAGATCGAAGAACTTGAATGGGTGCGTGTGATGTATGCCTACCCAACGCATATTTCTGACGCGTTTCTTGCTGCGGTCGCCGAAACTCCAAAGGCAGTTAAGTATTTGGATATGCCGCTACAGCACGCATCGCGAAACATTTTGAAGCTGATGAAGCGTGGCGGAACACGCGAATCGCTAGAGAAGCTTATTCGGCGAGTAAGAGAAAGAGTTCCCGGCATTACGATACGAACGACCTTTATCACCGGCTTTCCGGGCGAGACCGAAGAAGATTTTAACGAACTGATGGAATTCGTCCGCAACTGCCGGTTCGATAACGTCGGTGTTTTCACTTATTCGGACGAGGAGGGAACTGGAGCATACGATCTTCCGGACAAAGTCGATGCAAGAACCGCCAAACGCCGTCGAACGGAATTGATGAAAGAACAAGCGAAGATCAGCAAACAACTCAACAAAGCAAAGGTCGGACAGACGTTTCCAGTGCTTTTCGAAGGCCTTTCACAAGAATCGGACCTCCTCTTTCAGGGGCGACTGCAGGGCCAGGCCCAAGAGATCGACGGCTATATCCTGATAAACGACATTCCGGACGATCTCGATCCGCAGATCGGGACGATCTACAACGTTCGCATAACGGAAGCGCACGACTACGATCTGGTCGGCGAGATCGTCGTCGCGTCGTAATTCCGCTATCATCTGACCCCGTAAAGGCTGTAGATCTCGTTCTCAAGCGTGTTCATGAATCGGTTCGCTCTTTCTTCGATCGAGTCCGAGATCGCCGCGGCCGGGCAATTCGAGTACGAGCTCCACGATCCGCCTCCGGCGGCGATCACTTCCTCGACAAAAGCTACACAGTTATTTGGCAGTGCTCCCCACGTCCACTTTTTGGACATCAGGTCCTCGAGATAGGTCATTGCTCCATTCGGGTCGGGAAGCGACAAAATGCGCCGCCTTATCTCGCTCTTTCCATTTTCTTTCAGATATCGGCGGAAGCCCGTTTCGGTCATATACTTCGGATAATTCCGCAGTTCGGCAACATGAAAATAGTTCAGGTTTCCGCCGACGCCGGTGCCGATTAGCAGGTGGCCGCAGACGTTCGGCCCGCTGCCGCTGACCGCGACTACAGCCACTTTCGAGCAGTCCATATCGACCACTCCGCACTGTTCAAGTATCTCGCCATCGTATGCCATAATGCGCCCCTCCAAGATTTGATCTTCGCTAAACTTTAACGCGGAAAAACTGCTCCGGACTTATCAGATCAGACGCCGTCTGGATCCTGATATTGCCAGATCAAACAAAAACGACCGGGTCAATCGATCATCGACTGGTAGACAAGAGTCCGTAGCTTGCCAACGTCATCGATCGTCCCGGCAGGGATCAGCTGCGTCATGTAGACGACAACCATCTGTTCTTTCGGATCGATCCAGTAGGCCGTATGGTAGGCTCCGCCCCAGCCGTATTCGCCAACCGAGCCGATGGTTCCGCGGGCGCCGAGATCCTTCACCACCGAAACGCCAAAGCCAAATCCCTGCCCATCGCGAAACGGAATACCGCGTAAATGATCCGCCGAGAGAAGCTCGACCGATTTGCGGCTAAGGATCCGTTTGCCGCTGAGTTCGCCGCCATTTGCGAGCATCAACAGAAATCGCATATAGTCGCCGGCGGTCGAGAGTATTCCGGCACCGCCGGCAAAATTCCTTCTCGGACCCAAAAGGTATGCCCCCTGGCCAACGATCTTACCCGGATCGGGAGCCCGCGAGATCTTTCCATCGGTACCTGCCGAATATACGACTGCAAATCGGCCCGCCTTCGAAGGTGGAAGAAAAAAGGAAGTGTCGGTCATGCCGAGAGGATCGTATAGACGGTCGCTGAAGAACGAGTCAAGATCCATTCCGCTCGCTTTTTCGATGACGACGCCGAGTATCTCGTTCGCGTAACCGTAAATGTATTTTTCTCCGGGATGGGCATCCATCGGAAGAGCTGCCATCTTTCTAACCGTTTCTCCGATCGGTTCATCCCGGTCTGCCGTATAGAAGCCAGTAATACCGGCGGCTTCCCATTTATCCTTTGCGGGGCCGGTGCCATAACTTATTCCGGCGGTGTGCGTCAGCAGATCGCGGATCGTGATCTTTCGTTTCGCCTTCACTACTTCGTAGCCGCCGCTGCCGTTCGGGATCGCCACGGTCGTGTCGTTGAATTCGGGTATGAACTTTCCGACGTGATCAGTGATCAGAAGTTTTCCCTCTTCCTGCAATATCATGATGCCGACGCTTGTTATCAACTTGCTTTGAGAAGCAATGCGGAAGATCGTGTCTTCGAGCATTGGTGACCTCGCTTCGCGGTCGCGGTCACCAAACACATGTGTAAATGCGACCTTGCTGCGACGGGCGACCATAACAACGCCGCCTGCGAGCAAGCCGTCGCGAACATATTTATCGAGTTCCTTACTGAGCCGGCCAAGCCTTTCGGTCGACATGCCAACGGATTCAGGTTTTGCGCGCGGAATGTTTTGCCCAAAGCAGGCGGTGAATAGGATAGCGCCGACCAACAGAGCGGCCAGCGATCGACGCGGATCGAGATTGTTTCTCATCATTTCTTGTCGGTTGGTTCCTTGGTCAGCCGATATATCAGTATCGCGGCACGTTTCGTGAGCATGGGCATCGAAGAAAGATCGGCATACTCACCTTTCGCGTGGGAATTTCCGCCGCCTCCTATCCCAATGCCATCCAGACTTGGCACGAGATGCGCGATGAATGCAATATCGCCGGCCCCTCGAAGACCCGGATCGAGAGCTTCGACCGGCCCGAATCCAAGGTCTTTACTCGCCTGATCGAGTCTTGCAAGTAACGCGAAATTTCCGTCGACCGGGGTCATTGCCGGTATGCCGTCAAAGAATGAGATCTTCGCTTTACTACCAGGCAGATTGTTTGCAACGATCGAACGCATCTTGTCGCGAATACGTTCTTTCTGCTCTTCACTTATGAACCTTAGGTCTCCGTCGATCACGACCCTTGCCGCGACCACATTCGTTTTGCCGGTGGCTGTTCCGGCGGCGTTCTCTACTTCAGCGGTCGTTCCACCCAGGATGAGCGACGGGTTGAAGGTGAGATATTGCTCGCCGGCGAGCTGCGTTCTGAATTCGTTCAGGATTCGCGACGCTTCAAAAATGGCCCCGTAGCCCATATTTTCACGAAAGATGCCGCTCGAATGACCGGTCTTTGCCTCTATCTCGATCGTCCACGAACTCGCACCTCGCCGGCCGACAGTTGCGGTCAAACCAACCGTACCTTCGAAACTAAGAGCGACATCGCTGTTCTTAGCGGCCTCGATCATATCGCCGCGACAAATAGAAACAGGTTCGCAGGAGTCTTCTTCATCGCCCGTAAGCAGAACGGTGATCCGGGCGTCCTTAAGGACGCCGGCCGCATGCATTGCCCGCAGAGCTTCAAGCAGGATCACATTCCCGCCCTTCATGTCGCCGATCCCGGTGCCGTAACCGCGATCTCCCTCACGGCGAAACTTCTCACCACGAAGCACAGTATCCAGATGACCCAGAAGAAGTACACGCTTGCCCCTCGTCCCGCTAGTATAGGCGACGAGGTGGCCGGCCCTTTTTGATGCGACGGGCATATCGATCCATCGTGTCTTCATTCCGATAGCCTGAAATTGTTTCATAAATAACATGCCGTCGGCCTTGACTCCCGCAAGATCCTCGGTCGGACTTTCGGTATTTACTGATCTTTCCAAAAAGGCGATCGCGGCGGCAGAATTTTTGTCGACATGATCAACGATCATTCGTTCTTCCGGGCTGACCTGCTGGGCAGTGATCGATCCAGCTGCAATGTTCAAAACAAAGACCATTACAGTGGACATTAATACTTTTCGTTTGTAGTTAGATCGCATAGATGAAAAGGATGGACCCAAGGCAAAATGGATTGCATTCCGAAGCTACTCTCTATCTGTTAACAAGACCGAAAGCAAAGCAATGAGTGCAGGCAAAGCCTGTGAAAACAATATTGAGGTCTTTGCCGTCAATCCACCAAAGATACCTGCGATGACGACACAGCCGAGAAAGAAGATCTTTAGATCACGCCGCGCAGACAAGAGACCCCATACCAGTCCAGCCGCCAGAAAACCGTTATACAGGCCTTGATTAGCTGCCAAAGTTGCCGATGCTGCAGAGACCTCGGGCGTCATTCCGAATATTCGTTGGCCGACCGGATGGTCCCAAAAGAACATCTCTAGGACAAGAATGCCGAGATGCTCAATAGCAACCAAAGCAGTCAGGACACCGGCGATCGATTTCATTCTTGTCTCCTTGGAAAATCATTTAGAAACAGGCATTTGCGGACGTTCATGAATCATAGATCGTTTCTGAGCCCTCAAGCGGTTCGACGATCACTGCCGTTCCATACGCAAGGACTTCGGCAGCTCCAGCTGCGATCTCGGTCGCGTCGTATCGCGCGCCGATTATCGCATTCGCACCCATTTCGGATGCGTGCTGGATCATGATGTCGAACGCGTCGGCTCGTGTCTGCTCGCAGAGGTTGGTCCACGCCGTGATATTGCCTCCAACGAGAGTCTGAAGCGAAGCTCCGATGTTCGCGACGATAGAGCGCGAACGAACGACAATTCCGCGGACCACGCCGAGGTTTTGAACGACACGAAAACCGGGGACGTCGAATGCCGTCGTTACCATTTGCGGCGAGACCGAATAACGCGGGTCACTTACGCGATAGGGCGCGCGAGCCTTTATTTCGTCTTTCATAGCGGCGATAATAATACAATCCACCGGTTCGGCAAAGGACACACCGCTTCTCGTCCGGGCCATTAGAAACGATCGGCCGCTCGTCACCTTTGGTATACCTTTCGTCACTTTTTTGAAACCAGTCCGCCGATGATACAGTATAAGTAAGTGTTTCATTCCGTTTGCTTAGGCATTCGTTTCGGCTTCGTCACTCGGCGAGGCCGCTGAAGGCGTCAGTTTGCAGAGTATCAACATAACCGGCAAGGCCGGTCAATAAGAAAAAGAAAAATGAGAAAATCGAAGAATTTGAAGAGTATTTGTGTATTGTTCGCGTTGCAGGCGATCGTCCTTCCCAGCTTGAGTTTTGCGCAGCCTGCGGCCGACATCAACGCCCGTATCCGCGAAGAAGGGACCAAGAATTCGCAAGTAATGAAGACCATCCAGATACTGACGGATGTATATGGTCCTCGTCTCACAGGTTCCCCTCAGCTTAAGGCGGCCGGCGAATGGGCTGCGAAACAGATGACCGAATGGGGATTGGAGAATGCCGCTCTCGAGCCTTGGAATTGGGGCAATCCCGGATGGGTCAATGAAAGGGCTTACGGATTCATTACCGCTCCGGTACAGGATTCACTTGTATTTGAAGTGCTCGCGTGGACACCCAGCACACCCGGCCCGGTCAAAGGACCGGTTGTCCAGCTAACGATCCCGATGCGGCCGACGCAGGATGAACTGACTGCCTATTTCAACAGCGTTCGTTCAAGCTTGAAAGGTGCGATGGTAGTTTTGGGCGACCCAAATCGTGTGGCCCTCAATCTAAATCCACCTGCGAAACGCATTGCCGACGATGTCGCTAAACAGAGATTTGACCCAAATGCCGCACAGCCGGCCGGACCGCAATTTACACCGCCCGCACCGCAGCCACCGAAACCGGGAGCACTCACATTTCAGCAGTTGGGTGCTCAGGTCAATCAGTTTCTGATCGATTCTGGTGTTGCCGTCCGGATCAATGACGCGGGCCGGGAGCACGGACAGATAAGGGCGTTCGGCAACAACACTTACGATGCGACAAAGGTCGTTCCGACCGTTGTGATGCGAAACGAAGATTACGGCCGGATAGTTCGGCTTGCGAAAATGGGACGTACGGTCGAACTCGAGTTCGACATTCGAAACAAGCTCTTTCCGGAGGGGGCAACGGCCTACAATACGGTCGCCGAGATCGTCGGGACCGATAAGAAAGACGAAGTGATAATGCTTGGCGGCCACCTCGACTCCTGGCATGCAGCGACCGGTGCGACCGACAACGCTACCGGCTGTGCCGTAATGATGGAAGCTGCACGGATTCTAAAGGCTCTCGGCGTCAAGCCGCGTCGGACCATCCGCGTAGCATTATGGAGCGGTGAAGAGCAGGGCTTGCTCGGGTCGCAGGCTTACGTCGCGAAGCATTTTGGAACTGCTGAGAATCCGACCCCGAACTGGTCGAAATTCGGCGGATACTTCAATCATGACACCGGGACCGGACGTATTCGCGGTTTGACCGTGTTCGGACCACCTGAAGCTGCAACCATCCTTCGCGAAATCGGGACACCATTTGCCGATTTCGGTTTGGCTGGTGCGATCGCAACGCGTAGCCGCGGGCTTGGCGGTTCGGATCACACCTCGTTCAATGCTGCCGGGTTGCCGGGTATCGGTACGGCTCTCGACCCGATCGAGTATCAGACACATACGTGGCATACCAACCTTGATACATATGAACGATTGATCGAGAGCGATCTGCAGCAGAGTGCGATCGTTATCGCCGCGGCGGTTTATCAGCTGGCGATGCGCGACGAACTGTTGCCGCGATTTGCCAAAGAAGCCATGCCTCCGGCACCGCCTTCGCGCAATTAAGACGCGTTCGACCGTTCGAGGTCTTTCGTGCGAGGTCGTCGAATGCGGCGGCCTCATTCTATTTTGCCGCTGGGTCAAAGAGCTCTCGGCTCGGGCATATGTTTGCTAGAATGCATTCCGTACATTTTGGCTTGCGAGCGTTACATATCCGGCGTCCGTGAGTGATGAGCCAGTGCGGAAACATTATCCAGTGTTTGCGCGGCACGAGTCGTTCGAGATCGCGTTCGATCTTTTCGGCCGTCTTTTCAGTTGTCAATCCGAGCCGCTGAGACAGCCGGGAGACATGTGTGTCGACGACAACGCCCGACGCGATGCCGTAAGCGTTGCCGAGCACGACGTTAGCCGTTTTGCGGGCAACCCCTCCGAGTGTCAGCAGCTCATCCATTGTCTTTGGCACCTCACCTCCGAACGTCTCTACGATCCTTTCACACGCAGCTTTTATGTTCTTTGCTTTGTTACGGAAAAAGCCCGTCGAATGGATGTCTTTTTCAAGTTCTTGCTGCGATACGGCGATGAAATCGCGGGGGCCTCGGTATTTGCGAAAAAGGTTCGCAGTTACGATGTTTACTCGTTCATCTGTGCATTGAGCTGACAATATCGTAGCGACCAGCAATTCGAATGCATTGGAATGATCGAGCGCGCAGTGTGCATCAGGATAGGCCTTCGCGAGCCGATTTATGATCTCAGCGGCCTGTTTAGTTTTATCTCGCAACATTCAGGCTAGGCTAAAATGCACGGTCGAAAAATGCAAATCGACCGGAGTTTCGGTAAGATTTGATTTTGTCAAAGAAGCCGATGAATGTTCCGCTCCTGGATATCAAAGAACAGAACGCAGCCCTGAGGTCTCAGATCGAAGCTGCGCTTGGCCGCGTACTCGACACCAACGCATTTATCCTTGGGAGCGAGGTTGCTGAGCTTGAATGCGAGCTTGCCGGCTATTGCGGTACAAAGTATGCGATCGGATGTGCGTCCGGAAGTGATGCTCTTCTTCTTGCCATGATGGCTCTTGATGTCGGCCCGGGAGACGAGGTGATCACGACCCCGTATAGTTTTTTTGCGACGGTCAGTGCGGTCACCCGTGTCGGAGCCACCCCGGTATTCGTTGACATCGATCCGCTCACATACAACCTTGATGTTTCGCAGGTCGAAGCAAAAATAGGCGAACGGACAAAGGCCATTCAGCCTGTTCATCTTTTCGGACAGTGCACTGATATGGCGGCACTTAACGAGGTTGCCAAACGGCACGGTGTTCCGGTTATTGAAGATGCGGCACAAGCGATCGGGGCCGACGAAAATGGCGTTCGGGCTGGAGCGATGAGCGAGATCGGCTGCTTTTCATTTTATCCTTCAAAAAATCTCGGCGGGATGGGCGACGGTGGATTCATGACCACGAGCGACGACAGGATAGCCGAGAAGCTGCTCGCGCTACGCGTTCACGGTTCAAAGGAGCGCTATTACCATAAATGGGTCGGACTTAATTCGCGTCTCGACGGATTTCAGGGTGCGATACTGCGCGTTAAATTACCTCACCTTGATGCGTGGTCAGATGCCCGCAGGGCAAACGCGCTTCGATACCGGCAGCTGTTCTCGGATTTCGGATTGACCAAGGAAATAGGTCTGCCGGTTGAAAGGGAAGCGTGCCGGCATATTTACAATCAGTACGTGATCCGCGTCCCGAATTTTCGGGATGCTTTGCGCGAATATTTGTCCGAAAACGGCGTCGGAACCGATATCTATTACCCCGTTCCGCTTCACTTGCAGGAGTGTTTCGCTTTCGTCGGTCATAGTAAGGGCGACTTTCCGGAATCGGAAAGGGCAGCCGCCGAGACGCTCGCGTTGCCGATTTATCCGGAGTTGCGAGCCGATCAACAGGAATATGTGGTCGAGACGATCGGCCGCTTTTATCGTAGAGAGAATTAAGAACCGTTGAACAGTCCACTAATAATTTTAGAAACGAGTTCATTTGCGGCACGCGCGACCATCATCTTAACGATCGTCATCGCGATCTTGTTCGTTTGGTTCGGGGTGCGCTGGCAGATCGGCAATCTCTTTGCAGAGATCACGCAAGTGAATCAACCGGACGCTCGCGAGATCGCCGAGCTTGCCGTTGGTATTTCACCTTCCGATCCCTTTGCTATTTGGTTATTGGCAAGCAAGGAGCGCGAGAACTTCGGTACAGAGAGCTTTGAGACATCGACACGGTTGATCGAGAACATTGTACGCATCGCACCGAACGACTTTCGCTGGTGGATCGAACTTGGCCGAGCCTACGAACAGACAGAAAGGCCGGCAGAGGCTGAACGTGCATTGCTTCGAGCGGTCGAACTGGCGCCGGCTTACACTTTTCCGCGTTGGCAGCTTGGTAACTTTTATCTTCGGCAGCGCCGGACTGACGAAGCATTCGCCGAACTCATAAAGACAACCGAAAAAAGCAGCGTGTATCGCGAACAGGTATTTGCACTCGCATGGGATTATTTCGGGAAAGATCCATCGATGGTCGAAAAGCTCGCTGGCGATGCCCCGGACATCAGGTCGAGTCTTGCAATGTTCTATGCAGTTCGCGGTGCCGCCGCAGACGCGCTTCGAAATTGGAACTTGCTCAGTGAAGAGCAAAAAGCGGCTGATCCGCGTTTGCCGCGGATAATGGCTCAAGGTCTCTACGACAAACTATCGTTTCGCGAAGCGCTAGAATTCGCGAAGCAGGCCGGAATCGATCCGGAGGCATCCATCGGCGCTGTTTCAAACGGGGGATTTGAGAAATTTCTCGGCAGTCCGGACGATACGTTGTTTGGCTGGAACGTCTATCGCGGCGATGCGCGCTTCGAGGCGTCGGTCGATTCTGGAGTGAAAAGAGAGGGTGCCAGGAGTCTTAAGGTCACTTTTAAGGGCTACATCAAGCCGGAATTGCACAACGTAGTTCAGATCATTGCGGTGGAATCCGGTACCGATTACCGGCTTACGTTTTGGGTTCGGACCGAGAATCTGCGAAGTGGCGGCCCACCCATCTTGCAGGTGACCAATATGAATGACGGCGCCATTCTCGGTGCGACCGAGCCGTTTGCGAACGGCACGTCCGATTGGGAACAAAAGACAATTGATTTTACTGTGCCGGCCGATTGCACCGGCATCTCGATACGTACTGCCCGGACGTTTTGTGGCGGCGAGTGTCCGATCGCCGGAACGTTCTGGTATGACGATTTCGCTCTCTCCCGGCGTTGAGCAGACGACGACATCTTTCGGAAGACCGATCAAAGAATGACCTGGGCGAACAAAACAGCATTTGTATTGATGTTTGGGATCGTGGCCTTCACGACTCTGGCTTATGGTGGCGTGCATCAACCGGTCATTGTCATATTTTATTTAGCCGTAGCGTCATTGATGGTCCTTTGGGTAGTCGATGCCGTCAAGTCGGGCGTTGTACGGATCAGCCCGAGCGTATTGCAGCTGCCGCTATTCGCCGTTGCGATTTATAGTCTTATTCAGATCTTACCCTTCGGATCGATCGCAGATATCGCCGGAGTGAACGGAATACCACGAACGATCTCGGTCGACCCGTTTTCCACGAAACTGACGGCCATACAGTTCTTTGCTTTAGCGTTCTTTTTCTCTGCATCACTTGTTTTGTTGGACAGCGCCGCACGAATTCGACGTGCGGCTATGCTCGTAACGGTCTTTGGATTTGGCTTTGCGTTTTTCGCAGTTCTGCAGTCGGTACTTAGTCCTGACAGGATATACGGCATCTACGAAACTCGGTTTGCGGTCCCGTTCGGTTCTTTCGTAAATCGCCACAATTTTGCGGCGTTCATGGAGATGACGCTTTCGATACCGCTCGGCCTCTTGTTTGCAGGCGCCGTCACGCGCGATAAACGATTGCTCTACGTGACCGCTATTGCATTGATGGGGGCGGCATTGTTATTAAGCGGGTCGCGCGGCGGGCTCGTTGCGTTCATTAGTCAATTGATACTGCTTGTTATTCTTACTCTTGGCTCGCGGACAAAGCGAAACATCGTGCTCCGGCTGGGGCTGGCGATCGCCCTGATCGCCGCGATCACAGGCGGTGCTTTCTTTGTTGGCGGCGATACATCGCTTACAAGAATCGCCGAAACCTCGGCTTCAAAGGATTTAACTACCGATCGGCTGCATATTTGGGGCGTTGCCATACGCGTGATCGGAGCTCACATGCCATTCGGTGCCGGCTTTGGAGCATTTGGCGTGGCGTACACTGCCTTTGACTCGTACAGCGGGCTCGAACGGGTCGAACAGGCCCATAACGATTATTTACAGGTTGTTGCGGACGGTGGGATTATCGGATTTTTGATCGGTGTCGGGTTTCTGTGGCTCGTCATCAGAACGGGTTTGAGATCATCGCAGATAGATATTACTTATAGACGAGGCATCGCTATCGGCGCTTTTTCTGGGATCTCTGCCTTGCTGGTTCACAGTATTTTTGATTTCGTGCTCCACACGACCGCCGTTGCACTTTTGTTTCTACTGCTATTGACGCTGTTGATCGCGGCGGGTTTCTCTTACAAAGACGATGTAGAGGATGCAACCGATCGTCACCGACGCATGCGTCGTACGCCTCGGCGGTCGCTTGATGATCTGCAGAAGCCGACGATCGCCGAATTTAAACGTGTACATGAATAGTGTCTCGCGGGATGCGATTGGATGACAGGTTGTTGACCTAGGGTACTACGCTTCCGCCGGTTTTTCCTCAGTGGGCCGCCGGAAAAGAGTCAGGATGTGCCAGACAATGCCGTGTGATACATAGGCCGCCGAGAGTATCAGGAGTACGTATTCTGAGTATAGCCAAATCAGCATCCCAACCGCAGCGATCACCAATACCAGATAAAGATTGCGTCTGCCGGCACCGGCCGATTTGAAGCTTGTGTATCTTAGTGTGCTTACCATAAGAACACCCAGCACGGCGATCAGAACCATCATCAAAAGCGCGTAAAAGCTAGAAAGTCCTTGGCCGTGCGAACTCAGCGGCATTGGAGAAAAATGCACGATCGAAGCGAGCAGACCGGCGGCCGGTGGAATTGGCAGTCCAACAAAGTTCTTTTTGTCCAGTTTCGGAGTGCCCTCGATCAGCACCCGCGGTCGTGTTGACTGGATATTGAACCTTGCAAGCCGAAACGCGCCGCACATGATATACATGAACAGTAAAAATACGCCGAATCCGTATTCCGAGGTATTTTCGGCAAAAGTCGGAGCAAACGCCCAACTGAAGATAAGCGAAGTGGGAGCTATACCGAAAGTGAGGACGTCGGCCAGCGAGTCGAACTGGACACCGATCTCGGTCGCCGTTTTTGTCATTCGCGCAACGCGGCCATCGAGTGTATCGAAGAGTATGGCAAGGCCGATCGCAACCGCCGCGTAATTAAAATATCCTGACGCCGCTACCGGATCTGTAAACACCAGGTGAAAGCCGCGGATCGACCAGAGCACGGCAAGAAATCCGCAAGCGATGTTGCCCGCCGTAAACGCGGTCGGTATCACATAAAGGCCTTTTTTAATTCCCTTGTGAACCGATTTCGGCTCTTCGTTTTCCATCGGGTTATTTGATCCTGGCAATGATCGTCTCACCACCCACAACGCGGTCGCCCACACTCACAAGAACATCAACATTCAATGGCATCAGAAGGTCGGTTCTTGAACTAAACTTGATCAGGCCGAATTTTTGACCGAGACCTAGTTCATCGCCGACCTTGTTCCAACAAACGATCCGACGCGCGACGATGCCGGCGATCTGTGTACATACAACAGTGACCTTCGAGCCCCGGATCGTGAGCGAATTGCGCTCGTTCGTGAAGCTTGCCTCGTTACTTGTCGCAGGTAATTTCTTTCCACGTATGTAATCGGCCTTTTCAATGACCCCTGCGATCGGTGAACGGTTGATATGAACATCAAGCGGCGAAAGAAAAACACTGACAAATTTGCCATCCTCATTCTCTTCGACCCGTGTGACCTTTCCATCCGCTGCCGATACTATGATGTCGTCGCCTTCGGGAACTGTGCGGAACGGGTCGCGGAAAAAGTAGGCCATGAACGCGGCAACGATAACGAATGCCGCAACGACGATCCAAAGCTGAAAGTAACCAAAGATCAATGCCAGGATAGCCGGCACTATCAAGAACGGAAGACCTTCTTTGACCATAATGAATTAGAGGTTAGAAACAGAAGCATGATGAACCGACCTCTGTATATCTAACCTCTTGATGCTTTCGAACATCTTATACAATTTAGGCAAGTTTGGCGAACATAAAAACGCCCGCAGTTGACTAGACGGCGGGCAAGAGGAGGATTGTATGAAGATAACTTTACGCTCTCACTGGGTTATCCTTGGCATAGCTGTATGCACACCAAGCCGAGATAAGATGGATCACCCATCCCAATAACCCGGCCGTTCCGATCCAGGAAACACCGGTCAAGACCAACCAGATAATGCCGATCAGGATACGGCCGTTGTATATCTGACCGACACCGGGCACCAAAAGACTCAAAATCCCTGCAACAATTGGCTCTCGCATCGTCGAAAAGCACCTCCGATAACAATTAACGAAATAGCGGGCAAATAGTTCCGCATTGTTTTAGGGGCCTCGGCACGATCAGTGCTCGAAAAGCTCATGGACCGCCAAGTGGATAAGAAAAAACAACGCAACACCGCCGAATACCGAAAGCGAAACCAATGGACGCTTTCCGCCGTGATGGTTGACCTCGGGGATCAGGTCGCTTGCAGCAACGTACAGTGTGACGCCCGCGGCAACCGGTAACGCATAAGCAACGGCGCCATCAACGTTGTTGCCGACAACGTAAAACGCGGCAACACCCAAAACAGTCGCGGCACCGATGACCGAGGTCGCAACGATGACTTCTCGAATACCCTTGCCGGCGGCCAAGATCATCGATCCGATCGTAAAACCCTCAGGGAATTTGTGAAGAAATACTGCGATAAAGACCAGAAAACCGATCTTAATATCGATCAGAGTTGCCGCCGCGATCGAAACACCGTCAAAGAACGTGTGGATCAGTAAGCCTCCAACCCCGGTGTAGGCCGACCTGGCCGAAATGACATGATCAGAATGGACCTCTTCTCCAAGGTGAAAATGCGGGGCGATCGTATGCTCGAAAAACTGAGTAAGCAAGTAGCCAGCAAGCAACAGAAGCATTGGCGGATACAGATTGCCGGTCGATTCCGGATGTTTGGCCTGCCACAACAAGATCGTTTTCGGCAGTATCTCAAAAAGCGTGACCGCCAACATGAAACCAGCTCCAAGAGCGAGAAGGTATTTAAGGGCGGGTTTGTAGTTTGAATGTAACCGTGAGGGAAAAAGTATCAATCCGCCAAGGACATTGGCGGCGGCCGCTAGTGCCCCAAATAATATCAATTGCAGAAGGATGGGATCCATAAACCGAACGAATCACAACTTTACCGTATTGTCGCACGAAAGGAAAACGTCGGTTCGGGCACCGAAACCCCCCGAGGTTTTCAAATGCACTGCTTAAACTAGTGATTAAAGTAATCCGTCATTTTATCTCTTGACAGAATTTACAGAACGGGCGTAAGATGCTTGTGGACATTCGCTAATTGACAGTTTTCAGAGATTTTCAGATGCCCGGCAGCTAAAATGAATGCTTAAGCACTTAAGCAGAGACCGTAGGCGAAATGTCGATTTGATCGAACCGTGGAAAAGACCTTTTGTTCGCAAGCAGGGCGAATAGAGGACAAAGCACTTCCGCAACCTTTCCGAAAAATTTGAGCCGTAAGAAAGCGTTAAGCATCACGCTGTACTACAGGTGTCTCTAAAAAACGGTTCTTTGAATCGAACGATGGCCGAAACTGAGAACATCCATCAACCCGTTTTGCTTGACGAAGTTGTCTCGTTGTTTGGCGACATCGCGCCCGGAACTATCGTTGATGCGACACTTGGATTAGGCGGTCATTCACAAATGCTCCTCACGCAATATCCGACGATCGACATCCTAGGTATCGATCAGGACGAAGAGGCCATAGCGATCGCAAGTCAACGGCTGTCCGCCTTCGGCGACCGAGCAAAGATCGTGTACGGCAATTTCCGCGAGATCAGGCGGATCGTCGGCGAAGCTGGAATCGACTCGGTCGCGGGCGTTCTGGCCGACCTGGGCGTCTCATCGCTGCAGTTTGACAGTCCGGATCGGGGATTTAGTTTTAGGTTCGATTCCCGATTGGACATGAGGATGGATGCTGGTTCCGGCTCAGAAACGGTCGCTGAAATTCTTGCATCGAGATCCGAAGAAGAGATCGCGAACATTATTTATAATTTTGGCGAGGAAAGAGCCTCGCGGCGAATCGCACGCAGGATCGTACAGAAGAGGGATCGAGGCGAGCCGATCAAGACGACCAAGCAGCTTGCCGACACGGTGGCGTCGGTCATAAAGAAGGGTCCGCGGGACAAGGTTCACCCAGCTACAAAAACGTTTCAGGCGTTGCGGATAGCCGCCAATCGAGAGATCGAGATCCTTGAACAATTCATTATCGACTCTGCGGGATTGCTGCAGCCAAGGGCGATACTTGCAGTTATAACGTTTCACTCCCTTGAGGATCGCATCGTAAAGCACACTTTTCAGAAGCTGTCCGGCAAATGTTACTGTCCTCCGCGAATACCACAGTGTGTTTGCGGTGCAGTAAAGACGGTCGAAATAATCACAAAACGCCCGATCACACCGGACAACGACGAATTGAAAGCAAATCCACGATCAAGAAGTGCCAAACTACGGGCCGTGAGGAAGATCGGTGCAGGTGCCAACTAAAGAACTTCGAATAGTCATGAGAAAAAGAAATCAAACCAGAGCGATACGAACATCGGCCAATACGGCTGAAGTTCGCCCCATTTCTTGGAGCTACCTGCTGCTGACGATCTTCTGTGCAGCCCTGATGGCCATAGGCTTCTTTTTCGCCGCGCTTCAGCACTTTGCGACGATCGATCTCGGTTTCAAGAATTCGAAGCTCAGGAAACAGGTGGACGACCTTCAATCAGAAAAGCGAAGGCTCCTGCTCGCCAAGGAGGTCTCGCTCTCGCCCGTTGAGATCACTAAGGCTGCCCGGAAATATGGGTTTACCGAGGCTGGCCTGGTACCGGCCGTTGTTTCAATGAGCAGTTTGAGTGAGCAAGTGCGTTCGTCGGCTGAAGTGGTGGAGAAAAAACAGGCTGAGGCGGTACCCTCGGAGCTCGAAATTATCGAAGCATCCGGGAAAAAGGTTGTGAAAACTGCGTCGGTTCGGCCGCAGGCCGGATCGAAAACGGTAGTCTCGCCGGAAACGAGCCCACGAAGGGAACCTCAGTTGGTAGATGGTCGTCCTCGCCAGGTGACCGAATCACGCACAAAAGTCGATTCCGCCGGTATTTTATCAGTTGCAAAGCTCCGTTAAGTAACTTTTATGGCCGTTCGAGCAACTCGCAAAAAAAGGACCGATCTCCGACAGGTGGCCTTCACTCGATTCATGTTGATCGTCGCGTTTTTCGTCCTGTGGATCGCGGGGATTGGCACGCGACTGGTCTACCTTCAAGTAAATCAGCACGAAGAACTGCGTAAAAAGGCCCTCGTCCAACGACGTGATGTAAAGCAGACCAAACAGCTTCGCGGCACTATCTACGACCGGAACGAGAGAGCTTTGGCAATAAGTATCAATGTGAAAACGCTTTACGCCGACGCGACCAAGATCGAAGACGTCGAGGAAACGGCGAAAACTCTGTCGGGACTTTTAAAGCTGAACGCAAAAGAACTAACCGGTCAGCTTGAAGAGGCCAGATCGCTTGAGCGGCGATTCGTGCCTATCGCAAAGGGACTTGACGAACAGGCCGTGCAGAATCTGAACCGGGATCTTGAACGTCGCGGCGTTAAAAAAGCCGATCTACCAAAGTTTCCGGGTCTGCATTGGCGAGATGAGCAGAAGCGGAGCTATCCGCATCGATCGCTTGCTGCTCACGTCGTCGGTTTCAGCAATCATGCCGGTGTCGGTCAGGCCGGAATAGAGCAATCGCAGAACGATATTCTTTACGGAGCGGTTATCAAACGAACGCAGGAGCGCGACCGGCTGGGACGGGTCTATGACGAGCTTGTCTCTGAAAAAGAACCGCCGAGAGATATCGTTCTTACGATCGACAATACCGTTCAGTATATCGCTGAGCAGTCGCTAGAAAAAGCCGTTCGCGCTTCGAACGCAAAAGCAGGAATGGCGATCGTCATTTCAAACAAAACAGGCGAAGTGCTTGCGATGGCAAACTACCCAACCTTCGATCCGAATGATCTTGAAGGCATTACTGCTGAGAATCTTGCAAATGGGTCTATTCAGAATATGTATTCGCCCGGTTCCGTCTTTAAGCTGATCACATACGGATCCGCATTAGAGAAGGACCTCATTTCGCCTGAGGCCGAGATCGACACTGGCGGCGGCACGATCGAGGTTGCGAAACATAAATTCAAGGACCACGGCTCGTTGGGCCGCATTTCATACGCTAAAGCAATGGCTGTTTCGAGCAACGTTGCGGCGATAAAGACGAGTCTTCGTGTCGGCCGCGAGGATTTCTATTCGACGGTCAAAAAATTCGGCTTCGGCAATGCGACAGGCATAGAATTGCCCGCGGAGACGCCGGGTCTCGTGAGGCCGATCGAACGCTGGTTTGGCGACTCGCTGGCGTCTATGTCGATCGGTTATGAAATTGGTGTTTCCGCGTTGCAAATGGCAAACGCTTTTGCGACGATAGCAAATGACGGCGTCAGAATTCAGCCTCATTTAATTAAAGAAATCCGACAATCTGATGAGACCATTGTTTCAGTCACCCGGCCCGAGAAAACTCAGGTCGTAAGTGTCGAAACAGCCAGAGATCTGCGCAAAATGCTCCGCCAGGTCGTTTTAAACGGAACGGGCAAACGGGCCCAGGTTGCTGGTTACACGATCGCAGGTAAGACAGGCACGGCGTGGAAATTTGATGAGAAACTTAAACGGGTGAATTCGGCGAAATATGTATCCTCGTTCATCGGATTTGCTCCTGCTGACAACCCTGACGTAACGATCGCTGTGGTGATCGACGAACCAAGATCGGGCGGTCGTGACGGCGGGAGCGTAGCCGCACCGGCATTCCGCGAGATCGCAGAACGGATACTGCCTGAACTGAATGTTCGCCGCGACGAGATCGCAGAAACTCTCGCGGACTCGGGCGATGAAGTCGTTGAGCCGGTCGGGAACGGAGAGGTCGAGACAAATAGATTCGGAGATGACTCGGCCGTAGGATCGGATGAACTTCAGGCGATACGCCCGTCGTTGCCAATTGTCGGCCGAAAGCCTGCGGCGTCCAGATCGGATACCGATGCGAGCAGAATTTCAAAAAAGGTCATAGATCGGAAGACGACCGGAACTCCAAATATAAAAAGCGATAAACAGAACTCGAGGATCGGAAAGCACATTGAAACTGAAAGCCGCAATTGATCATATGAACGCTTCGGCGCCGAATCTGGAACCCGCTTTGACGGAGCGTGACGTCGTTTCATTCGTGATCGATTCTCGCGAGGTTCAGGCGGGTGATGTCTTTTTTGCCCTTTCGCAGCCCGACTATGCCAATAACGGTTTTAACGGCGACTTTGAGGACGCGACCAAATACGTCCCAGGTGCTTTGGAACAAGGTGCGATCGCGTGTGTCGTCCGGTCTGATCGATTCGAAGAGCACCGGGAGCAGCTCGAAGATCTTGCCGACAGAATACTGTTTGTCGACGATACCGTCGTGGCTCTCCAGCGTCTTGCGCATGGTGTTTATTTGGAATGGAATCGGCCAGTGGTCGCGATCACGGGGAGCGCTGGTAAAACGACCGCAAAGGAACTCACGGCGCACGTGCTTGAGGGATCCGGCCGCAAAGTTCTCAAGAACATCAAGAACTATAACAATGGCCTAGGGCATCCGTTGACGGTCTTGAATCTCGCAAAGGATCCAACGTTCGACGTTGCCGTTCTCGAAATGGGGATGTCCACACCGATGCACGAGATCGAGCGGTTATGCCGCGTCACTCCACCGGATTACTCGGTCGTTCTGAACGTGCTGCCGGTCCATGTCGAACATCTCGGTTCGATCGAAAATGTCGCCGCGGCAAAAGCGGAGATCGTAGAGGGAATGAAGGCTGGCGGACAGGCGGTCTTGAATGCGGATGATCCGCGTGTGATGGCCATGGCGAGCCTCGCCGGCGGATCGATAATCACTTACGGAATCGAAAATCCTGCTGATGTTTATGCAAAGAATATCGAGTACGTTTCGTTTGGCGAGACTTCGTTTACGCTGGTGCTCCCGTCAGGCGAGGCGTGCGTAAGCTTCCCGCTGAACGGTCGACACAACATATCGAATGCATTGGCGGCCGCAGCCGTCGGTCACGCATTCGGAATGACTGCTGCCGAAATTGCCGCGCAGTTGTCGTCTGCCGAACCGCCGCCGCAGCGTGGCGAGATCTTGCATTTTGCCGCGGGTTTTACCGTCGTCAACGATTCGTACAATTCCAATCCGGACGCTTTGCTCTCGATGGTACAGACTTTGAAGGCTGGTGCGGAAGATGCGAAACGACTGATCGTCGTCGCGGGCGAGATGCTCGAACTTGGTCATGATGCCGCTCTGATCCACCGAGACACTGGAAACAAGATCGCGAACACCGGGATCGATATCCTTATTGGGGTCAGGGGATTGGCGAGGGAGTTGGTCGAGGGTGCAAAAGGTGGCGGACTGGGCAATGCCGAATTTGTGACGGACTCGGCCGAAGCCGGTGAGAAATTGTCTCGATGGGTCAGAGCCGGCGACGCGATACTTGTGAAAGGTTCGCGAGGCGTACGGACAGAAAAGGTGATCGAAAAGCTGTTAGAGAAATTTGAACTGGAGAAAAGCGCGGACGGTCTTGGTGAGGCTTAGACGCGGAGACCGATCCGCTAAGCCCTCTGTTGTCCATGATCGGGAAACCAGAGACTGCTCATGCTCTACTACGTTTTATACCAACTAATATTTCGACAGTACGGGGCCGGCAGCGAATCGTACTTCTTTAAGGGGCTTAACGTATTCCAGTATGTGACGTTTAGGACGGCTTGGGCGACGATAACGGCGCTTTTGATCTCGCTCTTTCTTGGAAAAACGGTGATCCGCAAACTTGATGCTCTGAAGGTCGGTCAAGAGATACGCGAGGAGCTTTCGCCAGAACATCAGGCAAAGAAAGGAACCCCGACGATGGGCGGTATATTGATAATAGGGTCGGTCTTTCTCTCGACGCTGCTTTGGGCACGGCTCGACAATCTTTTCCTTTGGCTTGCGCTGATCGCGACAACGCTGTTCGCGGCTGTAGGTTTTGCGGACGATTATATCAAGATCGTCAAGAAACGCAGCCTCGGGTTGACCGGAAAGCAGAAATTGGCAGGGCAATTGCTCACCGCGGTCGGTATTTGGGCGGTCTTGTTCTTTTTGACGAATTACGCGTGGAATATAAGTGTTCCGTTCATCAAGGCAACGGCCGAAACCAACCCTGCGATCAGTATCAGTTATGTAGGCCCCTTTGTTTATTTGATCTTTATCGTTTTTGTTCTGTTGGGATCGTCAAATGCGGTGAATTTAACTGACGGGCTCGACGGCCTGGCGACGAGTGTGACATTCATTGCGATGTCTGCTCTAACGGCTCTGACCTACGTCGCGAGTGATCGGCGGTGGGCCGAATATCTTGACCTGACGCACAACCCAGCATCTTCCGAACTGACCGTTTTTTGCGGGGCGATGGTTGGAGCAAGCCTCGGGTTTCTTTGGTTCAACGCGCCCCCGGCAGAAGTATTTATGGGAGACGTCGGCTCGCTTGCGATCGGCGGAGCTCTTGGGACAGTAGCGATATTGACCAAGCAGGAGTTCCTGCTGCCGTTTATCGGAGGCGTTTTTATCCTCGAGGCAGTATCGGTGATGATTCAGGTGTCGTTCTTCAAGTTTACGAAACGCAGCACGGGCGTCGGGAAGCGAATCTTCCGGCAGGCGCCGCTGCATCATCATTTTCAGCTCTCGGGCTGGAAAGAACCCAAGATCGTGTTCCGATTCGTGATCGTGGCGATCCTCTTCGCGTTATTGAGTCTATCGACATTGAAACTGCGTTAGGGGACGTCAGATCATCGGGGTGCGATCGCGGCGGATCGGGAAATACGAATTGGATCGGCCAGCAACGGCGAAGTCTGAAATGGAGATCAAAGGACGAAAATCTTTGGTGCTTGGAGCGGGACGGTCGGGCATCGCGTCTGCGACGTTTCTTGCCGAGCGTGGCGCGGTGGTCGCTCTCCATGACCGAAACGATATCGAAAACTGGTCTGATGCCGCACGTTCGTTAAAAGAAAGTCACAACGTAGGATTGATCTCCGGAGAGCTTCCGTCCTGGCTTCTCGACCAGATCGATCTTGTCGTGATCTCGCCGGGCGTGCCCACCAACACGATCCCGGCTCGGTACGTTGACCGAAAGGACGGCGAGGTCATTGGCGAGGTCGAACTCGCCTATCGTTTCATGAAGGGCCGCATCGTCGGCATCACCGGATCGAACGGGAAGACGACGACAACAACTCTTATTGGCGAATTGTTGAGAAACGCAGGTATTGAGACTCAGGTCGGCGGGAACATCGGCACACCTTTGTTAAGTCTCGCCGGGTCCTCGACTGATGCAACGTGGACCGTCGTCGAACTTTCGAGCTTTCAGCTTGAGACCATCGTCGATTTTCGCCCAAACGTTGCGGTTTGTCTCAACGTCACGCCGAATCATCTCGACCGATACGACAGTTTCAACGATTACGCGGCCGCAAAGCACCGCATTTTCATGAATCAGGAGCCGAGCGACATTGCGATACTGAATGCGGACGATCCGACCACCTCAAGCTGGGCGTCGGGCCTCCGAGCCGACGTGACCATGTTTAGCGTCAGACGCGAACTTGAAACCGGCCTCTTTCTCCGGGACCGCGATCTTGTCGCGAGAGCGAATTCGAAAGAAAAGGTGTTGATCACGCGCGACGAGATCTTCATTCGCGGCCTTCACAATGTCGAGAACACATTGGCCGCTCTGGCTGCCGGATTGGCGTGCGGTGCCGACCCCGGATCGATGCGTAAAACAGTAGCTGCGTTTAAGGGCGTCGAGCACCGGATCGAATTCGTCGCTGAGATCCGCGGAATAAGGTTTTACAACGATTCGAAGGCAACGTCGGTCGACGCAACAGCGAAGGCCCTCGAAGCTCTTAGCGACGGCATCGGCAAGACGATCGTCATACTTGGCGGACGTGGAAAGAACGCTCCGTATTCGCCTCTGAGCGGCTTGATCAGTTCGTCTGTAAGGGCGATGGTCGTGATCGGTGAAGATGGCGACAACATCCAACACCAGCTCGACGGTCTGGCACCTATTGTCCGTGCGAATGGAATAAGCGACGCGGTCGAAAAAGGATATGAGCTTGCGAGAATGGGCGATGCGGTTTTGCTGGCCCCAGCCTGCGCAAGTTTCGATATGTTTAGAAGTTACGAAGAACGTGGGACGGTTTTCAAAGCTGAGGTTGCGAAACTCAGCGAAAAGCAGAGCGGGCAAGTTGCCTGATTCAGATTGATTCCTATGCGAGAATTGCGAATGGATTGGATCATGTTTGCGATAGCTGCGAGCCTCGCGGTTTTCGGGACGATGATGGTCTACAGCGCATCGGCAATGATCGCTCACAACGAATCGGCCGGAGCAACGCAGTTCACCTATTTCTACAAGCAGCTTGCTTTCACTATTGCCGGTATTTTTCTAATGTTTGGTGCGAGCCGCGTCGACTATCGTCGATACAATAATCCTTATGCGGTCGTCGCGGTACTTGCGGTCACCGTTGGAGCACTGATCGCAGTCTACGGGTTCCCGGAGATAAACGGTGCGCGGCGATGGATTCGGTTCGGTTCGTTTTCGCTGCAGCCGTCCGAAATGGCCAAGATCGCGTTGCCTCTATTCCTTGCGTATTATCTGACACGCAACAGCGACCGGGTCGGAGATCTCCGTGCTACCGTTTTGCCGTGTCTTGCTTGCTTGGGGCTACTTGGCGGATTGGTGTTTTTCGAACCCGATCTGGGTACGACGATCGTCTTGTGTGCAATATTTGCGGCTGTTTATTTTGCCGCCGGTGCTAAGTTTCTTCACATAGTGACGGTTGTCGGCGGCCTGGTTTTGATCGGAGCCGCCGCACTATTGCTTGCACCATGGAGGCTGAGGAGACTCGGGGCTTTCATCGATCCATGCGATCCGGACAACGCGGCTGGTGCCGGCTATCAAGTATGCCAATCGCTTTATGCGATCGGGTCAGGCGGGATATTCGGCGAGGGATTCGCGAAGGGCCAGCAAAAGCTTTTTTATCTTCCGTATCCGCATTCTGATTTCATTTTTTCGGTGGTCGGCGAGGAACTTGGACTGTTTGGGACTTTGGGGTTGGTCATCGCCTTCGGCCTCTTGCTGTGGCGTGGTGCCCGAGCGGCGATAAAGGCCCCGGACCGGTTTGGAACGCTTCTCGGTATCGGGCTGATCACCGGGATTATTGTTCAGGCACTTTTTAACATCAGCGTCGTGATCTCGATACTTCCGGCGAAAGGAATCCCGTTGCCATTCATTTCCTATGGAGGCTCTTCGGTGTTGGTGACGCTTGTCGCCGTCGGAATACTCCTGAATATTTCTCAGGCATCTGCAGCCGACAGTTCTCAAAGTGGAGGCCCGATCGATCGGCCGGTCCGACGAAAGAAGAACAAGAACGGGCTCAGGTAGATTGGATACATAATGAAGATCCTGATCGCCGCGGGTGGAACCGGCGGACACATTTTTCCGGGAATAGCGGTCGCCAAAGAGGTGTTGCGCCGAGATGCGAACTCGGAGGTGCTCTTCGTAGGCACGGCTAGAGGCCTCGAAGTGAAGATCGTTCCCGAAAATGGGTTTCAGCTTTCGCTCATCGACAGCGCAGGCCTAAAAGGTGTCGGGTTGGTCGCGCAGCTAAAAGGCCTTGCTGTTCTACCGAAGAGCTTTCTCGAGGCACGACAGTTGATCCGGCAGTTCAGGCCCCACGTCGTTGTCGGAGCGGGCGGATACGTTTCGGGACCGGTGTTATTAATGGCGGCAGTAATGGGTATACCGACGCTTGTCATGGACTCGAATGCTTTGCCGGGCTTCACCAATCGGCGATTGGCACGGTTCATCGATAAGGCAGCCCTGACGTTCGAGGCGGCCTTGCCGTACTTTGGCAACAAAGGCGTTGTTACCGGCAACCCGGTGCGATACGAGTTCTTCGAAATCGAGCCAAAAGTGCGTGGCGAGGTTTTCAGTATTCTTATCTTCGGCGGTTCGCAGGGAGCTCGTGCGATCAATAATGCAATGGCTGATGCGCTCGAACACCTGGCAGAGTACAAAGGCAAGATCTCGGTCGTACATCAGACCGGTGAGGCGGATTTCGAAAAGATCCGCGAGATCTACAATCGGTCCGCATTTGCGGATTCGGATATCCGACCGTTCATCAGCGATATGTGTGCGGAATTTGCAAATGCCGATCTTGTCATCAGCCGAGCCGGAGCCACGACCTGTGCCGAACTTGCTGCTGCGGGCAAGGCTTCGATCATGATACCGCTGCCGACGGCTGCTGACGATCATCAGCGAAAAAATGCTGAAGCGATGCAGAAAGCCGGAGCGACGATCATGCTTCTACAGCAGAACCTTGACGGAGAACGACTTGCTTCCGAGATCGGACGGTTGATGGCGTCGCCGGAAACGATCTCGCAGATGGAAAGATCGGCACGAGCACTTGCAAGATCCGATGCAGCAGAGCGAACGGTAGATCTGATCGAAGAGTTACAAAAGAATGTTTAGACACGTAAAGAAGATACATTTTATCGGAGTTGGCGGAATCGGAATGAGCGGGATAGCCGAGGTACTCGCTAATCTTGGCTTCGAGGTGTCAGGATCGGACATCAAGAGATCGAAGAATACTGACCGCCTTGAAAAACTATGCGGCATCCGTATTACCGAGGGTCATTCGGCCGAAAATGTCGGAGATGCCGAGGTTGTGGTCTACTCATCTGCAGTTCGTGACGATAACCCCGAGGTCCTGATCGCGAAAGAGAACGGTATACCGGTAATACCTCGTGCCGAAATGCTGGCAGAGTTGATGGTGCTAAAGCCTTACGCAGTTGCTGTTTCGGGTACACACGGCAAGACCTCGACGACGTCGATGGTGGCGACGATCTTAAAGCATGCCGGTGTAGATCCGACGACGGTCGTTGGGGGTGTGGTCGATACGCTCGGTTCGAATGCGCAACTCGGAACATCAGAATGGTTTGTCACCGAGGCCGATGAAAGCGATCGGTCCTTCCTCATGCTTTATCCGACGATCGCGGTCGTTACGAATATCGACAAAGAACACATGGAATCGTACAAGGGCATGGACGATGTCGTTCAGTGCTTTACCGACTTCGTCAATAAGGTACCGTTTTTCGGAGCAGCGATCATCTGCCTTGACGATCCGAATGTCCAATTGTTGATCCCGAATATAAAGCGGCGCCGCGTCACTTACGGCATGACGGCCCAGGCAGATATCTCAGCACATGACATTAAGTATGGAGATGATTTCGGATCGCACTTTACGGTCTGGAAAGGGACCGAGGTGCTCGGCGACATCGACCTGCCGGTGCCGGGCAAGCATAATGTATACAATGCTTTAGCCGCAACGGCCGTCGCACTCGAACTAGATGTGCCGTTCGAAAAGATCGCCGAGGCATTTACCGGATTCAAGAACGCTAACCGTCGTTTCCAGTTCAAAGGCGACGTTAACGGGATCACCGTTGTCGACGACTACGGACATCATCCGACCGAAATACTCGCAACGCTGTCAGCGGCAAAGAATGCTGCCAGCGGTCGAAGGACCGTTGTTGTTTTCCAGCCGCATAGATATACAAGGACGCAAGAGTTAATGGACGAGTTCGCACTTGCTTTCAACAATGCCGACGTTCTCTATGTTCTGGACATTTATGCTGCCAGCGAGCAGCCGATCGAGGGCGTTAATGCCGAGGTCCTTACCGAAAATGTTCGTAAGCATGGCCATAAGAACGCTAGCTATATCGGCGACGTAGAAAAAGCTGCTGACCGGGTTGTTCCAGAGCTCCTCGAAGGCGATCTTGTCATTACCCTCGGAGCGGGAAGCGTTACGCGTGTATCTGATGAGATAATTGAAAAGCTCAGGCAAGCAAATTCGAACGACGGAGGCGTAACGGCGTAGATGGCAGCGACGAGGAGCCAAAAAGCTTTAAAGCGAAGTATGGCGCGACCGGTAAAGAGGCGTTCCAGAAGTGCAACGCGCCCTAAACGTTCAAGTTCTGGGGCAGCTCCGAGATTCGGGAATGTCTTTCCGATATTGCTGAGTGCGGTAATTCTAAGTTTTATCGCGGCCTTGGTTTACCTGGGCTATCGAACTGTCACCGCATCGGACTTCTTTGAGGTAAGGACGGTAGCGGTCGGGGGCACCAGCCGTACATCAAGAGAGAACATCGAACGACTGGTAGAATCGCAGACCGTCAGGACCGGAGTATGGAATGCCGACCTCAATGAACTCAGATCTCAGATCGAAAAGATGCCCTTCGTCAGATCTGCGTCAGTCTCCCGAGTGATTCCGAACGGAATTCGGGTCGAGGTCATCGAACACGAACCCAAGGCGATAGTAAGGCTTTCTGATGGCGATCATTTGGTCGGGGCTGATGGCAAGATACTTGCGAGAGCAAACAAGAATGAGGCCGCGCTTCCATTCGTAATGACCGGCTGGGACGAATCAAAATCGGAAAGAGCCGATAGAGAAAACCCGGAACGCGTAAAGCTCTATCGAAAGATGCTCGAGGAATGGGTCACCTTTGGAATTGCAGATCGGGTCAAGGCCGTAAATATTTCAGATCCGAAGGAGCCGCGTGCTGTTTTGGACGACTCGGGTCATGCGGTTTCGATCGCCGTTGGACGAAGCAATTTTGGTGAGAATTTGAGCCGCGGCATAAAAGCGATCGCGGGCAAAGGCACTACGTTCGAAGCAGTCGATCTGGTCGGATCGAACATGATTCTGGCACCTCGAACTGACAAGCATCAAAGCCAGAAAGTTAGGTAATCACAATAGTGATCGGATTATGAGCAACGAAATTCACGCGATCGGGGTCGACATTGGGACGAGCAGGGTTCGATGCATTGTTGGCGAAGCTGCGGCCAGCGGAAAGATGAACATCGTCGGCATCGGACAATCAGAATCGCGCGGGCTGCGGCGCGGGATCGTGACAGGTGCTGAGGCCGTTGCCGACTCGGTCAAGAAGGCGGTCGAAGAGGCCGAGAGGATCAGCGGGCTCGACCTCAGTGCTGTCACCGTTAATCTTTCCGGCGAACACTTTCGCGGCGAGAACAAGAGCGGGGTCGTTGCTGTAGCCGGAACAGGCCGTGAGATATCGAACGAAGACGTGGACCGTGCGATCGAGTCGGCATGCGCTGTACAGCTGCCGACTGGATGGGAAGTCTTCGACAGGCTTCCACAAGAATTCATCATTGATGGGCAGGACGGCATCACTGAACCGGTCGGAATGACGGGTTCGCGGCTCGAATCGCTTGTTCACGTTGTTACCGGCCCGAGTGCGGGCAGGCAGAATCTCGAAAAGGCAGTGAGGCGGGCAGGCCTCGAAGTCGAACGTATGATGCTCGAACCGCTTGCGGCGGCTGAGAGTACGCTCATCGATGACGATCGTGAATACGGATGTGCTGTCGTGAACATTGGATCCGAGATCACCGGGCTTATGATCTTCGGACGCGGAGCCGTCCAGCATACCTCGGTTTTTCCTTTCGGCGGCCTTCACTTTACAAAGGACATCGCGGTTGGGTTACGCGTGTCGATGCAGGAAGCAGCGAAGATCAAGCACGATTTCGGATGCGTCGCCTCGTTTCTGATGGACGATGAGGAACGGCAGGAAGTCATCGAGATCGTGCCGGTCGGACGAAATGAGACCCGTGCCTTATCCAAGGAAATACTCTGCGACATCATGCAGCCGCGAGCCATCGAACTGCTTCAGCATATTGCTCAGGAGGTCGCGGCAACACAGGCACAGATCCCAAGCGGTGTCGTTCTGACCGGCGGAGGAGCGCTTGCTCGCGGGATGGTCGAGATCGGCGAACAGGTGTTTGATGCGCCTACACGTGTGGGCTTTCCGGATCCGAATTATCTCGGCGGCCTTTCTGCGCAGGTCGCGAGCCCGGACTGGGCCGTCGCATGCGGGCTGGCGCTTTCATCGATGAGAACACAGGTCCGTGAGCAAAACTTGGGCGGAAGATCCGGAGCCGGAAGGGTTACGGCATGGCTTGAGAATTTTCGAGAAAAATTTCGATAATGGTAATGTCACGACTAGATTTTTACCACAAATCGTTGTATGCTTTTTGCCCATCAGCACAATATATTGTTGCTAGCAGTAATCACGTCAACGAATCATCAGAATTAATTTATCAGGATGACTGCCCGGGTAACCGGGATGCTAGGTATTTGCGGAAGGTCTTCAAATGAATAATAGCGGAATAAGAATGTTTTTGGACGAGCCGCCGATAACGGGTGCCCGGATCAAAGTGATCGGCGTGGGCGGCGGCGGCGGCAATGCGGTCAATCGAATGATCGAAGAAGGTATCAAAGGTGTAGAGTTCATTGTCGCGAACACCGATCTTCAGGCGCTCAACGCTTCGAAGGCCCCGATGAAGATCCAACTCGGTACCAGATCGACACGCGGCCTTGGAGCCGGTTCCAACCCGGAGGTCGGACGTGAAGCGGCACTGGAGGATCACGAAAAACTTCTCGACGTGCTCGAAGGGTCTGACATGGTCTTTGTTACCGCAGGCCTAGGCGGTGGGACCGGAACCGGAGCCGCACCGGTCGTTGCATCGCTTGCTATCGAACTCGGAGCATTGACGGTTGCCGTTGTGACCAAGCCGTTTGGTGTCGAGGGCAAGAAGCGAATGGCACAGGCGGAACGCGGCCTTGCCGAACTTCGCGGCTGTGTTGATACCATCATCACGATCCCCAACTCGAAGCTCCGCGAGGTCGAAGAAAATATAACCTTGATGAACGCCTTCAGAAGCGCGGACGACGTGTTGCTGCAGGCGGTCCAGGGCATAACCGACCTGATCACCACGCCGGGAATCATCAATCTTGATTTCGCCGACGTGACCACCGTTATGCGCGGCAAAGGCGTCGCCCTGATGGGTATCGGTTCAGCCAGTGGACCCGATGCGGCGTCGAAAGCGATGCGTGCCGCACTTGATTACAAGTTGCTTGAAGAGAATTCGATCACCGGAGCCAAGGCTGCTCTTATCAACGTAACCGGGAGCGCGAATATGCCGCTCGGCGAGATCGAAGACGCGATCGGTATGATCGAGAGTGAATCGGACGATCAGGCGGACATTATCTGGGGCAACGTCATTCGCGAAGATATGGGTGACGAGATCAGGGTGACGGTTATCGCGACAGGTTTTGATACAGCGGTACAGTCGGCAATGCCGTTTCCGAGGCCGATGGAAGTTCCAGCGGTCGCGAATGGGGGCGGAGGATCTGTTTTTCCCGCAATCGAATCCAAACGAGACGAAGATCTCGAGGTTCCTACATTTATTCGCAGGCAAGCCGACTAGCCGCTGGTAGATCGATGCAGTGGCCGGGCCAATCATTAAGCCCGGCCTTTTTGCGTGATATCATAGCTGCATGACCGGAATTGACCAAAGCGAACGACGGTTAATGCAAGTACGTCCAAGGATCGGGGTAACAATCGGCGACCCGGCGGGAATCGGACCTGAGATCGTCTTGCGGTCTGCCGCTGATGCCGATTTGAATAAGTTCGCTGACATCATCATAGTCGGTGATCTAGGGTTATTACGTCGTACGGCCGCTTCGTTTTCAATTCCCGTCCGGCTGCGAAATGCGGATGAGCAGGAGCCTTTCGGTTCTGTCCCGGTGATCGATCTCGGTGGTCTCCCGTCTGACTTGGCGATCGGTCGAGAGTCGCCCGTTTGCGGCCGGGCGGCAGGAAGCTATATCGAAAAAGCGGTCGAACTCTGGCGAGCAGGAAAGATCGACGCGATCGCGACAGCCCCTATAAATAAGGGCTCGCTTGTTCTCGGCGGTTACGATTTTCCCGGTCATACCGAGTTTCTTGCTCAGTTGACTGGAACTCGCGAGTTTGCCATGAGTTTTTTTGCGGACAAATTACGCGTCGTGCTGGTTTCGACTCACGTGCCTTTAAGAAAAGCGATCGAACTTGTGAAGACCGAGACCATGATATCGCTAATCACTTTTGCCTCGGAACAGTTCAAGAAGTTGCTCGGGCGTAGTGTCAAGATCGCCGTCGCTGGAGTGAATCCGCATGCCTCGGAACATGGGATGTTCGGTGTCGAGGAAGCAGACGAGATCGAACCGGCAATAGCGCGATGCCGCGACGAGCTTGGCATCGACGTATCGGGTCCGTATTCCCCGGACACGGTCTTTTTACGAGGCTATCGGGGCGAATTTGACGCGGTCATCGCGTGTTATCATGATCAGGCTACGATCGCCGTTAAGTCGTTGTCGTTCGGCTCAGCGGTAAATGTGACCCTGGGACTTCCGTTGATCCGAACTTCCGTCGACCATGGAACGGCGTTCGATATTGCGGGCAAGGGTATTGCCGATGCTTCGAGTATGCAATCTGCGATCAAACTAGCTGCCGATTTGGCCATGCAACGCCCGATGAAGTGCACGGCCGACGATGCCCAGTGAATTGAACCAATCTAGTATGGTTTCTGAGACTCCTCCAAGACCAGCTGTTCTTATCGCCGATGACGACGCGGCGATCCTTAAGCTTGTTACAGCAATCGTTCAGGCGGAGGGATATGAGGTCGTTGCTGCGAATGATGGCAAGCAAGCTTACAAACTGCTTCAATCAAACCACCAGATCCGAGCCGTCATCGTTGACATTCGTATGCCCTATATCGAAGGAACCGAACTGCTGCGGTTCATGCGTTCCAATGAACGATTTTCGCATATTCCGGTGATCGTTATGACCGCCGGAACCGATCCGAAAGCGACGTCCTCAAGTTTCAATGCTGGTGCTGCGGCATTTCTTTCAAAGCCGTTCACAAACAGCCAATTGCGGCTAATGTTGAAGACGGTCCTAGATAGTCGGTGAAACCGACCGTGGTCGAAGAGGTATCTTGACTGTTGAGCGGACAAGATGATAGCTTTCAGAAACAACCCCTCGTAGGACCGATCAGGAGCTGAAATGAACGTCTCTAAACGCAAGCTTTTACTTGCCGATGATTCCGTAACGATCCAGAAAGTCGTCAATCTTACGTTTGCCGAAGAAGGCATCGAAGTGACGACCGTCAGCGACGGAGACGCCGCTCTTGAGTTTCTATCGAGAGAACGTCCCGATCTCGTTATGGCCGATGTCAACATGCCCGGGGCAAGCGGTTATCAGATCTGCGAGGCGATCCGGGCACATGAATCGACACGGACCATTCCGGTCGTACTTCTTGTCGGATCATTTGAGCCTTTTGACGAATCGGAAGCTGAACGCGTCGGGGCGAATGCGTTCATGACCAAACCGTTTCAATCGATACGGCAGTTAGTGACCAATATAACCGAAATGATGGCCGCAACAGCCGATCGACAAGGCACGGTCGGCGATTCGATGCCCGCTGCCGACGAGTATGGCGGCGACAACGAGATCGAGCAGGGGGACGATATAGACCGGCTTTACGAGCAGAGCCTGGTTACGGCCGGCGCCGAATCTGGCGAAGTGGTTAAAGAGTTCGAGTTCGGCGACAGCGGTCTCGATGACGAAATGATAGAGACAAGCTACGCCTCACCCGAAACTGACGTTGAGACGATCGATTTCGGGCTGGCTGATGTCTTAGATAACGATCTCCCGGATGTGCGGGACGAACAGCAGTTTGACCCGTCTCCCTATTATCCCGACGGCGATCCGGCGGCTGAAACGGTCGAATTGCCTCGCTCTTTGGCCGAAAGCTATCAGGACGAAAGTTATCGGCCTCCGGAAGTCTCTTTGCCGATCGCGTGGGAGGAACCCCACCCGAATCGGGAGCCGGAGCCGCTCGCATTCGAACGGATAACCGATGAGCCGGAAGAGGCGAGCTTGCAGGCTATTGAGCAGTCGGGAACAGCAGATACCCTGGCGGTTTCGGATTTGCACGAAGTTCAAGAAAGCGAACCCTCGGACTTTGATGCAAGCGTTGACGAGCGATATGTTGTGGCAAAGGACAGCGTAGACGGGGAATCGGGCGTTCAGACGCAAAGCGAAACATCATTCGTACCTCAACCGGTCTTCGAGGGTATCGATCTGCTTGAGCTGCCGCCGGTCGGCGACAACCGCACGATCGAATTCACTACGCCTGAACTGGCACGAGAGGAAACCGGCAGTAAGCAGGTCGTTACCCTCTCGCCGGAATTGATGGAGTTGCTGGTTCAAAAGGTGGTCGAAAAGCTGGCTCAAAAATACTAGCTGGAAATTCGAAGCAAAGACTGCAGGCAGTTTTCCGACATCGGATGAAAACTGTCTGTATTTGTTTTAGAATAAACGTTTTACGGTTATGGAAATCCCGAAGTCATACGATCCGAAGGTCGCTGAGGAAAATCACTACGATCGCTGGGAATCGATCGGCTGTTTTGCGCCGGAGATCAACAAGGATCCGAAGGCAAAAAAGTTTTCGATCGTTATCCCGCCGCCGAATGTCACTGGCAGCCTGCACATGGGCCACGCGCTTCAGCATACGATCATGGATGTATTGACGCGTTGGAAGCGAATGCAGGGCTACCGCACGCTTTGGCTTCCAGGTACCGATCATGCAGGTATCTCTGTACAGCGCAAGGTCGTCGAACAACTGAGAAAAGACGAGAAACGATCGCCATTGGATATCGGACGGGAGGACTTTGTTCGAAGGGCATGGGCGTGGAAAGAGCAATACGGCAACACGATCACCGAGCAGATGCGGCGCGAAGGGGCGTCGGTCGATTGGTCACGACATCGTTTTACCATGGACGACAGCCTCTCGCTAGCGGTTAGAAACGTCTTTTGCACATTGTATGACGAAGGCTGGATATATCGCGGACTTCGGATCGTCAATTGGTGTCCGAAGGATAAGACGGTACTCTCCGACCTCGAGGTCAAAGAGGAAACAAGGAAGGATGGGAAACTGACATATTTGCGGTATCCGGTAAAGGGAACCGACCGCACTATCACGGTTGCGACGACGCGTCCTGAGACGATGCTCGGCGATACGGCAGTTGCCGTGAACCCATTGGACGAGCGCTACACCGATCTGATCGGAAAGACAGTTTCATTGCCGCTCACAGGTCGTGAAATACCGATAATCGCCGATGATTACGTCGACCCGGAATTCGGGACCGGTGCAGTAAAGATCACTCCGGCTCATGACCCGAACGATTACGTCGTCGGTGAACGCCATGGGCTTGAACAACTTCTCGTAATGAACGATGACGGCACGATGAATGCGGCTGCTGGAGCCGCCTTCGATGGAATTGACCGTTTTGATGCCCGGAAGATGGTAGTAGAGCAGTTCGAGAGCCTAGGTTTGCTGGATAGGATCGAAGACTACGAGGTCTCGCTGCCGATCTGCGAACGCTGTAAGACCATTGTCGAACCGATACTATCTGACCAATGGTTCGTAAAGATGGATGAATTGCGCGATATGGCACTTGACCTGATTCGAACAGGCAAACCGCAATTCTGGCCGCAGGTCCCGCATGAAAAGGTCTATACGACGTGGCTCGAAAATCTAAAGGATTGGACGATATCACGGCAGCTTTGGTGGGGACATCAGATCCCGGCTTGGTACGACAATGAAGGGAATGTCTATGTCGCACGAACGCCGGAGGAAGCGAAAGAAAAAGCAGGCGATAAAGAACTGACTCAGGACCAGGATGTTCTTGACACATGGTTTTCGTCGGGGCTCTGGGCTTTCTCAACATTCGGTTGGAACGGTGAGGTCAGAAATACACCCGATCTCGAGACATTTCTGCCTACTGATGTTCTCGTTACGGGCCGCGACATCATCTTCCTTTGGGTCTCGCGAATGATGATGTTGACGAAGAAGTTTGTTGGTAAGGCCGCATTCGACGACGTGGTGGTGACCGGAACCGTTCTTGGAAAGGACGGAAAGCCGATGTCAAAGTCCCGTGGAAACGGCGTCGATCCGATCGAGATGTTCGACAAATTCGGCGTTGATGCAACCCGCATTTATCTTGCTTCGATCGCGACCGGCGCGGACATTAAATGGAACGACACCGGCGTCGAGACCTACCGAAACTTCGCCAACAAAATATGGAACGCAACGCGTTTCTGCCTTTTAAATTCCGACGGCGCCCAAGTAAAGGCTATTGTTCCGGAAGAACTGACCGGTATCGCCGACCGATGGATCGTCTCGCGATTGAACAAGACCGCGATCAATGTAAACAGCTCGCTTGCAAAATACGAGTTTCATACGGCAGTTTCGCTTCTTTACCATTTCTTTTGGGACGATTTTTGCGATTGGTACATCGAACTCAAGAAAGACGAGATCAACGCAGGTGATATCGAGGCGAGTTGGCTGATCTTATCAGTGCTCGAACAGGCATTGCGGCTGCTTCATCCCTTTATGCCGTACTTGACCGAAGAGCTGTGGCAGAAATTGCCCGGAACTAACAGCCAATTTCACAATCCAGCCTATAGTTCAGCTGAACGCACGATAATGCTTGCCGACTTTCCTCCGGGCACTGCGGACCTTTCCGACGATCGAGCCGAAAACGAGATGGGGTCAGTGATCGACCTTATTCGTCGTGTTCGGAATATCCGGACGGATATGAACATCAAGCCTTCGGATCGCGTCGCGGTTCATGTAGCAGGTGGGGAGGATATTTGCGCAGTATTCGCGGCGAACGAAGCACAGATCTTAAAGCTTGCACGGGCTGATAAGCTTGTGCGTGGCGACACCCTCACGGTGCCTAAAGCGTCCGCCAAAGCTGTGATAGCAAATGCCGAGATCGCTGTGCCGCTCGAAGGCCTGATCGATTTTAGTAAGGAACGCGAACGGTTGCAAAACCAGATCGGGAAACTTGCGATCGAATTGACGCGGCTTAGCGGACAGTTGTCAAATTTGGATTTCGTTAAAAAAGCACCCGCCGAAAAGGTAGAAGCTCTGCGAGAACGAAGATCGGAGATCGAGATTCAGACCGCAACACTCCAGCAAAATCTTACGTCACTCGAGTGATCCCGACCCTAATGGAATTGTGCAGCCAAATGAAAAGAGCGGTTCGGGCTGATCCCGGCCGCTCTCTTACTTTGGCTGATCTAAAGGAACTAGTTGTCACTTTTGTCGTCGTCGTTAGCGTCAGTTGTTGAGTTTGCATCGTCAACATCGTCACCAGCCGGCGGTTTTGCAGCAGGAGTCGTGGCCGATGAGCCCTCAATGGTAATGTTTACGGTCTTTCCGTCCTTTCGCTCGCCAGCCTCATCGTGCATATCGGCGATGAGGGTGAATTTCCCACTCGGTGCTCCCGAAGGGATCGGCAGCGAGTAGTTTGCCGTGCCGCTTGACGGAAGATCGATGCTCACTTCTGAACCTTTCACTGTATCACCCTTCTTCATCCCGGGAACGTCGTCGGCCACGAGTTTATACTTGACCGTCACTTTACTCATACTGTTCGCCACGACCGCATTTCCATAAATGGTATCGCCAGCTTTGAAGGCAGTCGATTCCTGCTTTCCTTCCTTGTCCTTTGACGTCTTGAGGCTGCTCAGGTTTGCTGTGCTCATATTGCATGCGAGGGCAAGAGCAAAAAGAGCTCCGATTGCGGCAAAGGCCGGTAATTTGTTATTCACGTTGAAAAATCTCCTTATCTATTTCTGACGAAATGATCTTACTTCGATTGCTTGAAACCTGCTGAGATTACTTCGAGGCGACCGCAATGTCAAAGCCGTGCTGTTCGTTTGTTGCATTCATCGCGTCCGATCTTCGGCTTGCGGTAAATATGCGGAAGGTTGATAATCTAAGGCCTATGAACTGGCTCGATAATGGTGACGTCCTTTCTGCGATCGGCGAGTTTTTGGCCGAAGACATTGGCCGCGGCGATATAACAACGCAGGCGACGGTTCAGCCTGAGGTCAGAGGACTCGGGCGGTTTTTGGCAAAAGAATACCTTGTTGTGTGCGGGATCGAGGTTGCCGAGGCGGTCTTTCTTCACCTTGACGCCGAGATCTCTGAGATCGAGACGTCTGTCAACGAGGGTGACGAGGTCGAGGAGGGGGCGGTATTCGCGACGCTCAAAGGGTACGCCGATGTTCTATTGACCGGTGAGCGCGTCGCACTGAATCTTCTTCAAAGAATGTCCGGTGTCGCGACTTTGACTCGGCAATATGTCCGCGCTGTCGAGGGGACGAACGCAGTGATCGTTGATACACGAAAGACCACGCCTGGACTCCGGCTATTAGAAAAATATGCTGTTACTGTCGGCGGCGGGCGAAATCACCGAATGGGGCTCGATGACGGCGTATTGATCAAAGACAATCACATTGCGTTGGCCGGAGGCATCACTGAGGCAGTCCTCGCGGCAAAGCAAAAAGCCGGCCATCTGCACAAGATCGAGGTCGAGATCACCAACTGGGCACAGCTCCGCGAAGCTATCGAAGCCGGAGCCGACATCGTCATGCTTGATAACCAAACGCCTGAAGAAGCTGCGAAATTGGTCGAAATGTCACGGAACATGAATCCCGGCGTACTCATCGAGGCGTCCGGCGGTATGGACCTTGACCGTGTCCGGTCATTTGCTGAGGCGGGCGTCGACCTTATCTCGGTCGGAAGGCTGACCCACTCGGCTCGAGCGGTCGATATCTCATTCAAGATCCAAACACTCTAAGCATTTTGAAGCTCAGGCTCGATGGCGTATCTCGGTGGGCTGGTCATTGCGAGGATCTCCTCGTCGGGTCTCAGGATCGGAAGAAAATAGATCGCCGCAGTTGAAACGATAAGAGCAATGGTGGTCACGATTCCGCCTTCAACACCATAGCTGCCGCCGGTCAGCCAGACCGGGCCGAGATCCGATTCGCTAAGCATCGGAGCTGCGATCAACTCCTTCAAGCCGCTTACCTCGACCCCAAAAACGGCTCCCTGAGTCCAGTTCCAGGTTATGTGCATTCCTGTGACAAACCACAGGTCGCGGGTCCTGATATACGACGTCGCAAACCATATGCCTGCCAAAAACGTATTGATCCATGAGAGTACTGAGGCATTAGGATTGGCGTTATGGACGGTTGCGAACATGAACGAAGTCAGTATCACTCCAAACAAGATCAGGCCCGACCTCGCAAACGTCTGCAGAATGTAGCCCCGAAACAACGCCTCTTCAAATGCGGCCGCGATAGCGAAGACAGCGAACGAAACCCCCATAGTCAAGAATATTGCCCATCGCCCTTGACCGGCGTTCGGTGAAAAGGTAAGTCCGCCTAAAAGAACGCCTAGCCCGATCGCCAGCGAAAGCGTCAGAAGCCCGAAGGCCAGGCCCAGCAATGCGTGAACAAACCACCTTCGCGAGAACCAGGCTCCAAGAGCGCGGAACGGAAGGCCCTCTAGATGCCGGCCGCAAACCCAACCAGCGAACAGCGCTGCAACCAGCGAGACCAGCCCGCTGGTTACGAAAAACGAGATCGAACCAGGCCCGAAGCCTATCGGTATGTTTGATAAGGCGACATTAGATAGGTAACCAAGGAGCGCGGTCGAGAATAAGAAGATCGCGATAAACACAGCCATGCGAAAGCCGCTTCGTAATCGGCCCGCCTTGTCAAAAAAGAGTGTCTTTGTGCCAGTCATTCCGACTGAGTTTAGCGAATGCTTTGATACGTTACAAACGCCTCGCGAGCGGTTGCGGTTATGTTAGACTTACGATAATGGAGGCGATGCGGGTCGAGAGGAAACGAAGAAAGATGCCCTGGCTATTGGGGGGCTTTGTCTTTTTATCCTTCATCGTACTGGTCTTGCTTCAGACGTCGAACCTTTGGAAGGATCTGACGGTCGCAACCGCGAGCGACACATTGCTGCTTTACGCTCTTTCCTCGCTAAACTTCTTTGCTTTCGTGATCTTTGGTTTCATCTTTCTTCGTAGCATTTTGAAACTTGCCCGCGAGCGGCGTGCTCTTCAATTAGGTTCGCGAATAAAAACGCGTTTGTTCGTATATTTTGCTGCGATCAGCCTGCTTCCGATCATCGCAATGGCTGGTTTTACATACCTTTTCATGAACCGGGCGATCGAACGCTGGTTCTCGCAAATACCTGAAAATGTGGTCCGCGAAGCCGAGGCTGTGCAGGATAAGGCCGTTGCAGATCAGGCCGCAAGGCTCGTCGATACGGCAAAAATGTTGGCAGCGGCTTTCGCAGATCGACAACCGACAGGTGTTGAGCTGGCAAAACTTGCTCAAGACGGCAATTTGACGCACATAGAGATAGTTTCTCGTAAGGGCGAAACGATCGCAGTCAGTTCGAGCAAATTAGCAACTGTGAAACAGGCCGAGCTGGATGCGATCCTTGTTTTGGCAAGGTCGGGGCAAATTGCCGAACCGTCGGCTGATAACAGCACCGGTTTTGATATCGCGGCCGCCGAGCTCTCTGATGGCCGTCGCCTGTTGATAGTGCCCGAACCCAGATCGGGCGAAAGTGTAAGCCAGATGGTCGACACCGCGCTCGTTGAACTTGACCGGCTTAAAGGACAGAATTTGACCGTACGTCAACTCGGGTTTTTGACGCTCGGTGTATTGACGTTCATGCTCATTTTTGCCTCTTCATGGACGGCGTTCTATATCGCTCGTGGTTTGACGGTGCCGATAAAGGCGTTGGCTGAGGGGGCCGACAAGATCGCTCAAGGTGATTTTTCGCACCGCGTCGATGTCATTGCCGAGGACGAACTTGCTTTGCTTGTCGACACCTTTAACCAAATGTCTTCAAAGCTTGAGGCGAATTCGGTCGAGCTTTCGGAAAGGCGGCGGTACATAGAAACCGTATTTGAGGCATTGCCCACTGGTGTAATATCGGTCGACGCTGAGGGACGGGTCGGGACGATAAATCGAGCGGCGATAAAGATGCTTCGGCTTGAAAATGCAGATTTTCGAGGATTCGATCTCGATAAACTCGTAGGCGAAGACGATCGTCTGATTCTGGAACGTCTCGTAGCAAGGGCGAGGCGAATAGGCCGGGCTGCGGAACAGACGACTCTCCGCCGCGAGACGAAGGGCCTCTCGGGTGACGCCAGCCCCGAGATCACCGTTGCTATCACTGCAACCGCACTCGAAAATGACAGCGGTGCGGTTCTTGTGATCGAAGATCTTTCAGAACTGATAACAGCACAACGTGCCTCTGCATGGCAGGAGGTCGCCCGCCGAATGGCACACGAGATCAAAAATCCACTTACGCCGATACAGCTTTCGGCCGAGCGGATAGCAAAACGGTTCATTGAATCGCATAGTAATGGCAGCGGAGACATCCATGCGACCGACGGTCAAACGAAGCGTGTGATCCAAGATGGTACGACGACCATCTTGCGTGAAGTGCAGTCGTTAAAGGCTATGGTCGATGAGTTCTCGCGATTTGCCCGCTTGCCCAACGCCCAGCCCGAGCGCGGGAATCTTAACGGCATTGTCGAAAAGGTGCTTGCTCTCTACGAAGGCCGAAAAAACTCCGCTGTCATCGTTGCTGACCTTTCCGCGTCACTCCCTGAGGCGATGATCGACGCTGAACAGATGAAACGCGTTTTTGTCAACCTGATCGAGAACTCGCTTGAGGCATTTGATAATGGCTCGACCGAGAATTCGATCACGATCACGACACGACACGACCTTGCCCGCGACATAATCGTCTCAGAGGTTTCTGACAACGGTAAAGGCATCGCTCCGGCTGATCTGCAGAAGTTGTTTCAACCTTATTTCTCGACAAAAGGCCGCGGCACAGGCCTCGGGCTGGCGATCGTTCATCGGATCATCGGGGAGCATAAAGGGAAAATAAATGTCGTAGCGAATCAGCCAAAGGGAGCGAAATTTATAATCGAGTTGCCGGTTGCGGTTTAGATATTTGGATGGCAAATTCCGTTTTGATTGTTGATGATGAGCCCGGTATTCGCGAAACGCTGCGCGGCGTTCTTGAGGACGAGGGCTTCGAAGTAGAGGCGGCAGCAACAGGTGAGGCGTGTCTCAATGCGGCCCGTGAGCAGAAATTCGCCTGCATTCTGCTCGATATCTGGCTGGGCGACGGCATCGACGGACTCGAGACCCTTCAAAAACTTCGCGAAGAGGGAAGCGACGCTGCAGTGGTCATGATCTCGGGCCATGGGAACATCGAGACCGCTGTTCGCTCGACAAAACTCGGGGCTTTCGATTTCATCGAAAAACCATTGAGCCTCGAGCGTACCGTCGTTACGGTCAAGAATGCGGTACGCCAACGTGATCTCGAAAGAAGCAACGAACAGCTGCAGAGGGACCTCGCTGACGAGTATATAATGGTTGGCGATTCGATCGCGATGCGGGCACTGCGAAAGCAGATCGCGGTCGTAGCTCCGTCCGACGGGCGTGTGCTCATATCCGGCGAAAGCGGAACCGGGAAAGAACTTTTCGCACGCGCGATCCATGCCCAATCGAGACGCCGGGGAGCACCATTTGTCGAGGTTAACTCGGCCGCGATCCCTGAAGAATTGGTCGAATCAGAATTGTTTGGTCATGTGAAAGGGGCGTTTTCTGGTGCTACGACTAACAAGAAAGGGAAGTTCGAGATCGCCGACGGCGCGACGCTTTTCCTTGACGAGATAGGCGATATGTCGCCGCGTGTTCAGGCAAAGATGCTCCGCGTCCTCGAGGAGCAACGTTTCGAACCGGTCGGAAGCAACAGGCCCGTAAAGGTAGATGTAAGGGTGATCTCGGCAACCAACAAACGTCTGGATGATCTGATCGAAAATGGCAATTTTCGAGCAGATCTTTTTTATCGGCTTAACGTCATCCCGTTTCAGCTGCCGCCCCTTCGGGAGCGCTCAGAGGACATTCCAGCATTGGTCGAACACTTCAATAAGAAATTTTCAAATGATTACGCCAAAAAGCCAAAAACGTTCACTGAGGATGCGGTTGCGACCCTTCGACAACACACTTGGCCCGGAAACATCCGCGAGCTGCGAAATACGGTCGAACGGATCGTCATAATGGTTGCGAAACAAAAGATCGGTGCAAAGGATCTGCCGGAGTTTGGGGTCAGCGACGAAGTTCGTTCGTCGAGTTTTCGTTTCCCGACGTTTAAGTCAGCGACCGATGCCTATCAGCGTGAGTTCATATTGCACAAGCTCGCGGAGCACGATGGAAATATCTCGAAGGCCGCTGAAGAGATGGGGGTCGACCGCAGCCATCTCTACCGCCGTATGCGAAATCTGGGTATTCAGCCGAAGTCATGATCGGGGAAAAATTATTGACATCGAAAAAGCGAAACGCGTAACATAACGCGAAACTTCTTTCGGAGCAGTACCTTATGACCGACAAAAGTGTCCCACAGCCTTTGCTGATAGTAATTTTCGTATTCGTCGCCGCGTTTGCAATTCCGGCCGTGGCTCAGGATAAATGGACCTCGGCGCGTTCGACCAATTTTCACTTGATCGGCGATGCTAAAGAAGCTGAGATCAGACGTGTCGCGACGCGGCTTGAGCAGTTCCGGGAGGTATTCGTTCAGCTGTTTCCGTCGTTGAGGTATTCGTCGCCGGTACCGACTACCGTCATCGTTTTTCGCAATGAGAAGGCGTTTCGTCCATATAAACCCCAGTCCGCAGACGGTAAAGCTGCAAAGTGGGTGGCGGGCTATTTCTCACCGCGAGAAGACGCAAATTACATCGTGCTCTCCACTGAGGGCGAATCGCGACAAACTTATCAAACGATTTATCACGAGTATGTTCACTACCTTGTGAACAACAGTTTCGGCCGGTCCAGGGTGCCGCCGTGGTTCAATGAAGGGCTGGCAGAATACTACGACCAGTTTTCTATCGAGGGTGATATTCGGGTTAATCTCGGGGATCTCAACAACAACCACTTGTACACGCTTCAGAACACGAAACTTATTCCGCTCCAGCAGTTCTTTTCGATCGACTACTTCACGCTTCACCAGCAGGGAAGCCATAGTGCCAACATCTTCTATGCTCAGTCCTGGGCGCTGATGCACTATCTGATACATGGCAAGGGCGGCAACCGAGCAAACGAGATCAATGCTTATTTGAACGCCATCGGAAAGGGAGAGACACCTGAAGCGGCGTTCCGAGCTGCTTTTAAGACGAGCTTCGAGGAAATGGAAAAGGAACTTCGCCGCTATGTCGGTCAAAGTACCTACAAGGGCTTCCAGATCACATTTAAGAACAAACTTGTTTTCGACGACGAGATCAAGACCGAGCCGATGTCGCTTGCCGCGGCCAATGCGTATCTTGGAGACCTTCTGCTCGGTTCGGGCCGAATTGAAGAGGCCGAAGCTCGCCTCGCGGAGTCGCTTGCCGCTGAGACCGACAATATTCTTGCAAACTCCACTATGGGCATGGCGAAGATGCGGCAGCGAAAGTTTGCCGATGCCAAGGGCTTTCTTGAAAAGGCAAGACGAGCCGAAACTGCTGGACACCTTGTCCACTATCGTTATGCGTATGTGCTAAGCCGTGAGGCAATGGACGGGAACGGCTGGGTAGCCAATTATTCGGACGAAGCGGCGCGGACGATCCGCGAGTCGCTCAGGAAGGCGATCGCCGCGAATCCGAACTTCCCCGAAAGCTATTCGCTTCTCGCTTTCATTGCTTTGGTCCGAAATGACGAGATCGATGAAGCGATCGGGCAGATCCGCACCGCACTCCGGCTTTCTCCGGGGAACGAGAACTATATGCTGCACCTCGCCGGGCTCCACGGACGCAAACGCGATTTTGACGAGGCTAAACGACTTGCCGAAGGCGTTTACAAAACAGCTCAGGACCCGAACGTTCGAACCCGTGCAAGAAGCGTTCTGCAAAACGTCAGCGACCTTCAGCGTTATTCCGAAAGGGAGAAAAAGATCGCCGGCGGGCAGGCAGAACCGGATATTGGGGAAAGTGGCCTTCGCCGTCAATCAGTTGTCGTGGTGGGTGCGGATGAGGAACTGACCGAAGAAAAACTCAAGGAACTCGCAGCAGCCGCCGAACTCGAATCGCTCAATCGGATCCTTAGAAAACCGCAAGCCGGTGAAAAGCGAATTCTCGGGCACCTCAATGGTATCGAATGTTCGCGGGACAGCATAACATTTCTGATCGAAGAGGGGAGTGCTACAGTCCGGCTTACAAGCAAGGATTTTCAGGGCCTTGAGCTGACCTCCTATGTAGATGTTCCGGACCTTCAGATCGGGTGCGGTAGCATCAAACAGCCTATTTGGGCCGTTATAACATACGTACCCGAACAGGATCAGAAGAAAAAGACCGCCGGCCGAATAATCGCGATAGATATCGTTCCCGAACGTTTGAAATCGATCGAATAGCACGCGAGCATTTGTTTTAATCTTTAGCTCGAAGCCGAGCTTCGAGTTCAGCCTTATATCTCGCCATTTCGCGGTCAAATTCTTCGAACTCGCGGTCTCTCTCGGCGTTCGCGTTCCTTGTTTGTGTAAAATTTGACGCCTTTTATGTCCATGTTCTTGAGTGATTCAAACCAGCCATGAAGCTGCTTCGATATGTTGGTCGAGCGTCCGATCAAATCTGAGATCTCAGATCTGAAATTTGCGAATCGATCCGATCGTTCGCAGACCCGAAGCATCGATCGAGTTTCGCCTGCGGAACCACGCGAAATGTACAGGAAGTGGATCAACTCGGTAGTTGTCCCGCGCTCAAAACCCTCGGCGATGTTATTTGAGATAGAAACGACGCCCTTTCCAGTCGGTTCTTGAGATCGCCCACACCGCGAAAATCGGCCTTTTCCGAGAAGGCAAAAAAACGAAGAGCGATCTCGAGCGAAGCTTGCCAGACCGGTAGTCCTTCAAGAACTCGGTACTTCATCGTAAAGGAAAGGTGAGATCCGTCCCACGAGCGGAACGGATCCCATTGACAACGGCCTAGCGATGGGTGGTGATCAAAATCCGCGTTTCTTCATCAGTGCTTCCACCTTTGGGTCACGGCCGCGAAAATTGCGGTATGCCTCGGCCGGGTCGATCGTGTTGCCGACCGAAAAGATGTTCTTTACGAGCTTTTTGCCAACTGCCTTATCATACGGCCCTTTGCCCTCGGTAAATGCTCCGAAGGAATCCGCAGTGATGACATCGGACCATAGGTAGCTGTAATAACCCGCCGAATAGCCGTCGCTGCCAAAGGCATGAGCAAACTGCGGAGTTCTATGTCTCATTACCAATTCACGAGGCATCCCAAGCGATGCCAGTGTCTCGCGTTCGAACTTGTCTGGGTCGATCAACTGTGATCCTGCAAGGTGAAGCTTCATGTCGATCAACGCGCTTGATAGGTATTCGGTCGTTGCAAATCCCTGATTGAACGTCGCCGACTTTTCGATCTTATCGACAAGGCTTTGGGGTATCGGCTTGCCGGTCTGGTAGTGAACCGCGTATTTCTGAAGCACCTGCGGCGTCGAAAGCCAATGCTCAAGCAACTGAGAAGGAAACTCCACATAATCTCGCGCGACGTTGGTTCCTGACAACGTCGGGTAAGTAACGTCGGATGAAAGGCCGTGCAGTGCATGTCCAAACTCATGGAACATTGTTGATGCGTCATCCCAGGAGATAAGCACAGGTTCTCCAGGTTTGCCCTTTACGAAATTCGAGTTGTTCGAAACTATCGTAGTTATCGGCTTATCCATCCGCTCCTGGCTGCGGTATGCGTTCATCCATGCACCGGATCGCTTTCCGTCACGTGCGTACGGATCGAAATACCAAAGTCCGACGTGTTTGCCAGAGGTTTTGTCCTTTACTTCCCAAACCGTAACATCCGGGTGAAAGACCGGAACGTTCTTTACCGGCGAAAAGGTGAAATTGAAGAGCTCGCCGGCAACGAAAAACATTGCATCCCGGATCTTGTCGAGCTGCAAATACTGTTTCACCTCGTTGGCGTCCAGGTCATAACGCTCTTTTCGGACCTTTTCCATGTAGTAGCGATAATCCCATGGTTCGATCGTTATTTTTGCGCCTTCTTTATCTGCCAAAGCCTGCATATCGCGGACCTCTTCTTTTACACGTTCGACGGCGGGTGTCCATACTGCTTCCAAGAGCTCCATTGCACGTTCGGGCGTTTTGGCCATCGCATTTTCAAGCCGCCAATGGGCATGCGTCTGATAGCCGAGCATTTTTGCCCGCTCAGCACGAAGCTGGAGGATTTCGGTGATCGTCGCGTTGTTATCGGTCGCACCGCCGCCGTCGCCACGATTAACGAACATCTTCCAGACCTTTTCCCTAAGGTCTCTACGCTCAGAATAGGTTAGGAACGGATCGACCGAAGACCGGGTGTTCGAAACTATCCAACCATCGACCTTTTTCGAAGCGGCGGCCGAAGCTGCGGCATCCTTGTATGACTGTGACATTCCGGAAAGCTCGGACTCAGACCTAAGGTGCACGTATTGTTCGTTTTCGTCTTTTAATAGATTCTGGCCAAATTTGGTAAACAGACTGGCCAACTGCTGATTGATCTGTGAAAGCCGTGCTTTTTGTTCCGAGTTCAAACGAGCGCCGGCTCGCACAAAGTTGGTGTAACGTACCCATACCAACCTCTGCTGCTCAGACGTGAGTTTCTGTTTTTCCGGTGAATTATAAACGGCCTCTATCCGCTTGAAGAGATTTTCGTTTTGAGTGATCTTATCGCCCATCGCAGCAAATTTCGGAGCCATTTCACGCTCAACTGCTGCGAAAGCGGCGTCCTTCATATTTCCGCTCCAGATAAAATAGATCGTGCTAACACGCTCCATTTTTGAACCCGCCCGTTCCATCGCGGCGATCGTGTTCTCAAAATTCGGCGGTTCGCTGTTGTTTGCGATCTTGTCGATCTCGGCCAACTGCTCTGCCATCGCTTCTTCGAGAGCGGGTTTGAAATCCGCGACCTTCACTTTGTCGAAAGCAGGAACTCCGCCGAACGGACCTGACCATTCTGCAACCAGTGGATTTTCGATCGTATTTTCTTTCTCAGACGTTGACGCACTTGAAATAGTTTCTGAAGACATATATAGACCAAACCCCGTAAATGCGGCGAGCATGAACGCCGTTAGCGATGCTTGCCTTACTGATTTTAACTTCATTGAGAAATTCCTCCGGATATCGATATAAATGGTCACGCATTGGGATGCGGCCCGAAGATGCTGCGTTCGTTCTAAAGTTGGATCATTTACCTAATGTGACTGGATTTTAGCACACTATCACTTCGGCGAACACACCCGGGAATAGTAGTTTTTATCAAACCTTGAATATGACGATTATGTCGGAAAGATAGCGTCAAGCTACAAATATGTAAGATATATAACCTTGCCAGGTTACACGGCGGTTGTCAGATACACTCTGTGTTCTCAGCAATTAGCTGTCAAAAAGATATCGGTGGTGATTCCGGCATAGACGTTGCTACGGAGGAATGTTTTCAGCGGACGGAGTAATTTCCGATAATTTGGGAAGCTTTCGTATTTTATTACCATAACTTAAGTTTAAGGAGAATTCATGAACGCCAAGAATGTTTTGCACTACGCCGCCGATCAGGAGGCAAAGTTCGTTTCAGTCCGGTTTACTGATCTTCCAGGGTCGTGGCACCATTTAACGTTTCCTATCGCGCATCTTACCGAGGATTCATTTGAAGACGGCTTTGGGTTTGACGCGTCGTCACTCCGCGGCTGGGCCGCGATCAATGAATCGGACATGCTCCTGGTGCCGGACGCATCAAGGTTTTGGATGGACCCTTTCACCGACGAACCTACGTTATGCTTGATCGCAAATGTAATGGAGCCGATCACAAAAGAAGGCTACGGACTCGATCCACGGTCGGTCGCTGTCAGAGCTGAAAGTTACCTCAAATTTACCGGCATCGCCGACACCGTCTTTGTCGGGCCCGAGGCCGAGTTCTTTGTTTTTGATGAGGTATCGTTTCACAACGAGCAACAGTCTGCTGGCTTCAGCGTTGATTCTGAAGAGGGACATTGGAACACCCGCCGGCGCGGTAGTGACCTTAACCCGAACTCCGGATATCATATCCGCCCGAAGGAAGGCTATGTTCCGGTCGCCCCGATGGATACGCTTGTCGACCTGCGCAACACGATGTCAAGCATTCTTGCGGAAGTAGGTATCAACGTCGAATGTCATCATCATGAAGTAGCCACGGCCGGTCAATGCGAGATCGATTTCAAATTTTCAAATCTGCTGCACACTGCCGACAACCTCATGCTCTTCAAGTATGTGGTCAAGAACACCGCCTCGGTTCACGGCAAAACGGCGACCTTCATGCCGAAACCGCTTTACGGCGACAATGGATCAGGGATGCACGTCCACCAGTCATTGTGGAAAGACGGCGTGCCGCTTTTTGCGGGTGATCAATATGCCGGATTGTCTGAAATGGCGAAGTTCTATATTGGCGGGCTGCTTAAGCATGCACCGGCGCTTGTCGCGTTCGCCGCGCCGACCACTAACAGCTACAAACGCTTGGTTCCAGGCTTTGAAGCACCAGTAAACCTGGCGTATTCGGCTCGAAATCGATCTGCGGCCGTGCGGATCCCGATGTTCTCTCCTTCTCCGAAAGCCAAGCGACTCGAGTTCCGTCCACCGGACCCAAGCTGCAATCCGTATATCACGTTTGCGGCTTTGCTAATGGCTGGCCTTGATGGGATACAAAATCGGATAGATCCCGGCGAACCGCTCGACAAGGATATCTATGATCTTCCACCCGAAGAACTGGCGAATGTGCCTTCATTGCCAGGTTCTCTGGATGAAGCGCTGATCGCACTCGAGAATGATCACGACTTTCTTCTAAAGGGTGACGTGTTCACGACCTCGATGATCGAGCGTTGGATCAAATATAAGCGCGAAAAAGAGATCACGCCGCTTCGACTACGGCCGCACCCGCTTGAATATTCGATGTATTATGATATTTAAGGCGATTCACAGATTCGGTTCGAGTTATGGGCAGCCCTCACCGGCTGCTCATTTCATATGTCGGACTTCCGCGAGTCTTGGTTTTTGGGTATCATTGTCAGGAAATGAATCTAGTTGTCCCTCACAAGTTGATCGGAAGTCGTTTGCCTTCTGCCGGTATATTGTTCCTAGCAGCTTTTTTGATGATCGTACTGGTGCTGACGGGTTGTGGCTCGCCGAGCGACGGGCCGAATAGCAGCGGTAATGCAAATGCGAACGGCAGCCAGGCCCGCGTCGATGTTTCTCCAGACGAGGTTAATCGGCCTTCTGATACCGACATCCCGAACGGTGCGGATACAAATGCGACTTTGCCAAACTCAATAGCCAATTCTCAATTGGAAAAGCAAACTCGAGCCGACCGGGATTCGACCGGCCTCCCAAATCCGGACGGCTCGGCGGGAACGCCAAAACCGCTTTCAAGGCCTGCACCTGACGATTCGGAATATTGGTCGACGCTGACCGACGTCGCCCGAGAGACACGTTTGTTCAAGAGCCATCCACAGATCAAAAGGGTCGAGAAGATAAATGACGGAAAGAAAACGGAGGTAAAGATATTTGTTGCTGGTGACAAGGTGGTAAATGTCCCCGGCGACCGTTTTCCGGATATTTCGCGTGTATCGGTCAACGATTTTGTCAAAGCGGCGGGCTTACAGCCGATTCCGACAAAAACGCCGACGCCCGGACCAGTAGTCGAGAATCCCGAGAAGAAACGCCGCGAACGTATCCTGCCCGGTCGGCCGCCCCGATAGTGTATAATTCGGACAATGAGCGAGAAATTCACAGTCCTGTGTCCTTGCTGCGAATCGACGTTGACGATCGACGCGCAAACAGGTGCGATGTTGGCACACGAAGAGAAAAAGAAGGTAACCGGTTCCTTTGAAGATCTGAAGGGTGAACTTTCAAAACAAAAAGAACTTCGCGATCAGTTGTTTGCTCAAGAGATGTCGTCGATGAAGGACCGCGAACGATTGCTCGAAGAAAAATTCAAGGAAGCTCTGAAGCGTGCAGATACCGACATCGGTAAGCCCTTTAAAAATCCGCTTGACCTCGATTGAGCGCGGCGATCCGCGATGTTCATCCTGAATGAAACCCATTCAAAGCCCCGATCACCAACAGCTTGACGCAAAGAGCCGCATTATCGTCGCTCTCGATGTCGATTCCGCCGAGGCGGCTCGTGAGATCGTCCGCGAATTAAGCAACAGCGTCGGCGGGTTTAAGATCGGCCTTCAGCTTTTCACTGCGGAAGGCCCTTCGATCGTCCGCGAGTTTGTCGAAGACGGCTCCCGGATCTTTCTTGACCTCAAGTTTCACGACATTCCGAATACGGCCGCAAAAGCGTCTGTCGAGGCGGCCAGGTGCGGTGTCTGGATGTTCAACCTGCATACTGCTGGCGGATCTGAGATGATGCGGAGGTCGGTCGGGGAAGTCGGTGATATCTGCGAGCGCGAGGGGTTGGTTCGGCCGTTGATAATCGGTGTTACGGTATTGACGAGTATGGCACCGGACGCATTGGTTGAGACCGGAATTGAACGTTCGATGGACGAGCAAGTAAAACGGCTCTCGGTTTTGGCTGCCGAGTGCGGACTCGACGGTGTGGTCGCCTCGGCCTTAGAGGCTCAAATGATAAGACGGTCGGTCGAGAACCGGGAATTTTGTATCGTAACGCCCGGCGTAAGGCCCGCGTCCGGAACTTTTGACGATCAATCACGTGTAAGTACACCGGGAGCGGCCCTTGCGGCCGGTGCCGATTTTCTTGTGATCGGACGTCCGATCGTTCGCGCCCAAAACCGCTCAACAGCAGTTGCTAACATCGTTTCCGAGATCGAATTAGCTTTGAATGAAATGAATTTTGACGAGACAAGCAATTAGCCGACCGACCGCAATGACCCAATCAAGACGAAAGACGTTTTTTTCGGCGAGGCTACTGCTCACAATGTTCGTTGCGCTGAACTTGATGGCCTATTCGCAGAATGGGCAAGCTGAGGGCTTATTTCGTGTCGGAGAACGACTCACCTATACGGTCTCACTTGAAAAATTCCCGAATGTCGCGTACGCCGAGATGTATGTCGCATCCTCGGGTAAGATCGGATCGGCCGATGTGGTCGAGATCCGTACTCGAGCTCGAACTCTGGACTTTGCGAGTGCTGCGTTTTATTCGCTTGATCGATCGCGAACGGTATTCGCTTCGCCGATCAGTGGATTGCCGCTTTATATTCGTCACGCCGACCTATCTACCGGGCTTCCTAAAGAATCGTTCGCGGATTTCTCGCTTACCCCTACGCCGAATTTCGACCTCGCTACGTTGATCTATGCTGTTCGTCGCGGTCCTGGAACCGGTTCGATGATGCTGCAGGAAGGCGACCGAACCTATGCGGTTTCTTATCAGCAGACGGGGGTTGAAACGCTCACGACCGATGCAGGAACATTCGAAACGAGCCTTATCACAGTTCAAAGCGAGTATTTTACCGAGATTGGTCTGCGTGATTTGCGAATCAATATTTCGTCCGACGATGCACGTATTCCGGTGCTTTTTCGATCCAAAACCGAAAAGGGACAACTTAGAATGACGATCGCCAGCATAAGCAACGATGCTCCAGTGGTTCAGGCCACAGCCACGCCGGTGCCGGCTGCGACACCGCGTCCGGTCGCAACGCCCAAACCCAGCCCGACGCCTCGTCCTTACGCCCCGAATATGCCGCTTGCCACAGATCTTGCTTTCGTCCTCGGTGAGACGCTTGAGTTTAAGATCTCAACCAACGGCATTGAGGTTGGCACCTTGGTGCTGCGTGCAGAGGAGCGGAATCAGTTCGAAGGCGCGGACAGCCTGCTCATCACAGCAAGATTGGCGAACCTGATAGGGGCGAACCCTGCATTTGGAAACGGAGGCGAGGCATTTGCCCGAGTCGACCCGGAAACACTTGCCTCTCAGCGAATTGATGTAAAGTTTTCAGGTGGATTGGCGTCCGCGAATCATACGGCCGTTTTCGATCAGGGTACCAGCACCGTGAATTTCGGTTCCGCCACACGGATCGAAGTTCCGGTAGGCACACACAGTCTTCTTTCGCTTGTATACGCTTTGCGGTCCTTCAATCTAAAGCCGAGCCGTGACCTTAGTAATCCGGTAAATGACACGCGTGTCGCCGTATTTTGGATCGACCGAACCTCAATATTTACTTTGCGGCCGTCATTGGTCGAAGTAATTACGCTTGCGGGCGAAAAGATCAGCGGGCAACAGATCTCGGTGACCACGGGTATTCAGTCGATCGATCAGCTATCTCCAAAGATATGGCTTGGAACGGACGAACGGCGCTTGCCCCTTCGTATGACCATCGGTACCTATCAGCTCGATCTTGTATCTTCAAAAGTTTCCCCACCACAGTAGCGGTCGATCGAACATCGTCGTCCGGCCTTATTCGACTAATTGAAATTGGAAACTATTTTCAATTGGTCTAATATCGAGGATGGACGGTCGCCAATTGTTTTGCTGATCGTTGTTGCGAACCGCGGAAAAACCAGATGGAAAAGAAAGTGAGAGATACGCAGTCATTTAACCTTTCGCAGATGCCAGCCGGCAGCATCTCGAAAGTGGTAGCAGTACGAGGAGGCGGCCGCATTGCGCAGAGACTTATGGAGATGGGTGTTGTGCCTGGGGTCTCAGTAAAGGTGATCAAGTCCGCACCGTTCGGCGATCCGATCGAGATACGTCTTTTGGGCTACAGTCTGGCGATCCGAAGGAATGAGGCATCGGCGATCGAGGTCGAAGGCTAGCGCAGTTCGTCATCATTTGCGTCCCGTTCTAACATGGATACTGAAAGATCGAACTCTCAGATTCTCAACATCGCTCTTGCCGGCAACCCGAACGCTGGCAAGACGACACTATTCAACGTCTTAACCGGCCTCAATCAAAAAGTAGCGAACTATCCGGGTGTGACCGTCGAACGCAAGACCGGTAATTGGAGCGTTAAAGACTCCCCCGCGTTGCTGACCGATCTGCCCGGGCTTTATAGTCTTGACGCCACCTCTCTTGATGAGAAGATCGCATGCGATGTTTTGACAGGTGAGCAGCTGGGAACGGTGCGTCCTGACGCGGTCGTCGCGGTCGTTGATGCGACGAATCTCGAACGCAACCTGTATCTTGTCACTCAGATTGTGGAAACCGGTATTCCGGTCGTAGTCGCGTTGACGATGATCGACGTCTTTGAAAAGCAGAAGCACGTGATCGATCTCGCACGACTGTCGGAGTTCATTGGTGTTCCCGTCGTCGCCGTCAACGCGAAGAACGGACGCGGCCTTGCCGAACTTGCTGACGCTGTTGGTAATGCGACCAAAAGAGGCGGGACGACTCCGACCATCGAGACCAACCGAAAGGAATCTGAGAATTCCACGATCTTTTCGCGCTACAAATTCATTTCCGACGCCATTCAGGCGTCAGTGAAGCACAACGACCGTGATGCCCACCGTGTGACCGATCGTATCGATCGGCTCTTGACGCATCGCGTGTTCGGGCTCGTTATACTTCTCGGGATCCTGCTTCTTTTGTTTCAGGCGATCTTCACGTGGGCCGCAGTGCCGATGGATCTATTGGATCAGGGATTCGGAGCCCTGGGGGACACGGTTCGGGCCAGCCTGCCTCCTGGCGTGCTAACCGATCTTATAGTTGACGGCGTGATCGCGGGCGTTGGCGGTGTGATGGTCTTCTTACCCCAGATCCTTCTTCTTTTCCTATTCATTTCGATCTTGGAGGATTCGGGATACATGGCCCGAGCGGCGTTCTTGCTTGACAAGATAATGAGCCGAGTCGGGCTCCACGGCAAAGCATTCTTACCGCTAATAAGTAGCTTCGCTTGTGCGATACCGGGAATCATGGCGACCAGGACGATCGAAGGGAGACGCGATCGGTTTGCAACGATCATGATCGCGCCGCTGATGAGCTGTTCGGCGAGGTTGCCTGTTTACACACTCATGATATCTGCGTTCTTTGCGGGCCAGTATTTCTTTGGGTTTGTCTCGGTGGGCGCGGTGCTCATGCTGGCAATGTATTCGCTCGGCATCACCGCTGCGATCATCGTCGCATTTCTTCTGAAACGGACTGTGCTCAAGGCTCCGCCGACGCCCTTTATAATGGAACTTCCGCCGTACCGGATGCCGAGCCTTCGCACTGTTTTGCAGAACATGTTCGAAAGGTCGTGGCTTTTCGTGAAGCGGGCCGGAACCGTGATCCTTGCGATCTCGATCATCCTCTGGGCACTGGCATATTTTCCGCGGATCTCCGAAACGACGAACGATGTGTCTGGCGTGGAGGTCGCCGGCGAAAGTAGGCAGCTTGAACAGAGCTATGCCGGAATGCTCGGCCGAACGATCGAGCCGGTGATACAGCCGCTGGGTTTCGATTGGAAGATAGGCGTCGCTTTGATCGCGAGTTTTGCAGCTCGCGAAGTTCTGGTTTCGACCCTCAGTATCATCTACAACGTCGGTAGGGACGCCAACGAGGAGTCCGAGACACTGATCTCTGCGATCCGTGAGGCCAAACGAGAAGACGGCACACCGGTGTGGTCGCCTTTGACCGCGATCACTCTTATGGTATTTTTCGTACTCGCGATGCAGTGTATGTCGACCGTCGCGGTGGTGCGGCGCGAGACCAATTCCTGGTTGTGGACGATGTTCATGGTCGCCTACATGACCGTGCTCGCATACACGGCCGCCTTTGCTACTTTTCAAGCGGGTTCGTATTTCGGATATTGATCGGACCGTGTTTTAGAGTGCACATCCAAAGCATCATCGTTTTTCTTATCGTTCTAGCGGCTGTCGTTTACATTGCCGCAAACTTTATTCGTAAACACCGCCCGACGAAGCATGTTGGCGAATGTAAGCAAGAATGCGGCTGCGGCCGCTAGATCGAGTTAGAGCAAACCCACATTTGAGCACAAAGGAAACAATACTAACAGACGGCGTCAAGGCGATGTTTCTTTCGACGCTGTCGTTTGCGATCGCCAATATTATCGTCAAACAGGTGTCGCACATTCCCGCGATGGAGGTCGTGTTTTTCAGGTGTCTCCTTGCGACTCTCTTTTGTCTTGTAGGGTTAAAGCGCGCCGGAGCCGACTGGCGTGGCTCCAACCACACGTTATTGCTGCTCCGCGGATTGTTCGGAACGACAGCGCTATATCTGTTTTTCACCACCGTTCAGAATATTCCGCTTGCATCGGCGATGACGATCCAGTACCTTTCGCCGATCTTTACGACCATCATCGCGATCTTTGTGCTTCGCGAATCAGTAAAGCCGATCCAGTGGATCTTTTACGCGATCGCGTTCTCGGGTGTTTTGCTGATCGAACGATTCGATCCTAGGATCTCGCTCTTCTATCTCGTGATCGGTATTGTTTCGGCATTTTGTTCTGGTGTCGCATACAATCTTGTGAGAAGCATGAAGGGAAAGGAACATCCGCTGACAGTTGTTTTGCACTTTCAGTTGGTCGGCGTTGTTGCCGGGTTTATCAGTCTTTTCTTCGAATGGCGGATGCCGACGGATTGGGACTGGCTATTCCTGTTTCTGATCGGAGTATTTTCGCAGCTCGGTCAGATATTTCTTACGAACGCGTTGCAGCGCGAAGCGGTTGCTGGTGTTGCGATCGTGAACTACTCCGGCCTCATATATGCCGTCACGATAGGCTGGATCGTTTTTGGCGAACTTCAAACCGTATCTAGTATCATGGGAATGTCGCTGGTCGTATTCGGCGTATTGCTAAGTGTACTTTACAGCAGACGGGTCAGGGCAATGGAAAAGCTAGAATCGACAGTCGCGTAAGCGTTCGAATGGAACCTACCTCAGTGAAAATAATGGCTGTCGTGATCACCGCCAGCGATTCTCGGCACCCGGACAATGACGTTTCGGGGACAACGCTGGTCGGGCTTCTGATCGCGATGGGCGCAGAGGTGAAAGATCGTCTGATCGTCGCTGACGACGTTTCAATTCTGGAAGACGTTATCCGTTCGTCGGCAGATCGCACGGATGTCAACCTCGTTCTGACGACGGGCGGGACGGGGTTCTCTCCACGCGACAATACACCGGAAGCAACACTTGCGGTCATTGAACGACAAGCTCCGGGAATTGCGGAGGCGATCCGAAGCAAGTCGGCTTTGAAAACACCATCAGCAATGCTTTCCCGCGGTGTTGCCGGAATCCGCAGCGGAACTCTGATCGTCAACTTCCCGGGTTCACCAAACGGAGTGGTCGAGAGCTTCGAAGTGATCCGTCCAGTTCTTCAGCATGCTATCGACCTGATCGCCGGTAAAACATCGCATTAGAAATGAGAAATAATCTCCTCAGAACCACGATCTTGATAGCAACTGCGGTATCGATACTATCGATCGAAGCGTTCGCATCTCCGGGGCCAACATTACAAGCCAGATCGACCTCGGCGCTCGAAAGATTTCTTAGAACGGAACTTTTTTTCGGCCTTTCGAAGCCTGACGGCAGCGAGGTCACCGATGAAGAATGGATCCAGTTTCTTGACGATGTGGTGAGCCCGGCTTTCCCAAAAGGCTACACGATCCTGCTCGCTGAGGGCCGTTATCAGGATTCGAGCGGGCGAACCATCGCCGAGAAAAGCCGTGTATTGGTCATCCTGTATCCAAAGAACAAAAAGTTAGAAAGCCGCCGAAAGATCGACATGATCAGGGCGGCTTACATCAAGCGATTTGATCAGGAAGCGGTGATCAGAATGGATCTGCCTGGATCCGTGGATGTCTCATTCAACTAACGTTTCGATCATCGCCGCGCGGAGTTCCGCATAAATGCCGTGATGTCGTTCTTCAACTTGACCAGTGAGTTCTTTTCGATGTACATCATGTGTCCTGCCTCATAGTATTCGGTCGTGATGTTGCTGCGGAGGGCCTGGTCAAGCTGCATTGATGACATAGTATAATCGGATGCAAAGTACGGCGTGGCCATATCGTAATAACCGCTCGCCAAGAACACCTTCATATATGGATTCTTTCGCATCGCTGATGAGAGAGCTCCGGTCGTGTCAGCATAGCCGTTATTCGTATTCCAGTTCCAGGGTGACGTGATGCCGCCGCCAAGTATGTAATATTCGAGATCCGATTTGAACCCGAGATCGCGCCGAACATAATCGTTAAAGGTAGCGGTGTAAGGGGTTCTGATGGCGGTCATGCTTGGGTCAAACTCGGGTCCGGTGCCTCCCGAATCACGGTCAAACCCCAGAAAGCGGCTATCGAGTCGGCCGGTCGTGCGCTTTCTGCCTCGCAGCAATTCCTTATTGAATTCGCCGAGTTCCACACGGAAATTCTGATTTTCGATAAATGTCCTCGATAGACCGGTATACGAACTAAATTTCTCGAGCAGTTCGTTTCGCTCTTGCTTGCTGAGGCGGTCGATCCTCAGCAGGGCGGGTGCAAATTCACGAGTGGCGAAATTTTCTACTTCACGAAGTAACTCGGTCAGAGGCTTGCTTTGCATTGATGGCGCCAATGCTTTGTGATACCAGGCTGTTGCCGCATACGACGGAAGCATCATTACAAGCGGCATGTCGTTATTGTCGGCAAAGCGGATAGTCTGAAAATTGGTGACCATCGACACGAGAGCGACCCCGTTTAGGCCGATCCCACGCTCGAAGAGGTGATTTGCAAGTCCGGCTACTCGTGTTGTGCCGTAACTTTCGCCGACGAGATACAGCGGTGATGCCCAACGTTCGTTGCGGCCTAGGAACATTCGGATAAATTCGCCATTCGCATCAATGTCCCCATTCACCGAAAAGAACTTCGAGGCAAATTCCGGCTTTGCGGCTCGCGAATAGCCGGTACCCACCGGATCCACGAATACAAGGTCCGTTAGATCTAACCAACTATGATCGTTCTCCACCAGTTCATAAGGCGGCGGAGGCATCATTCCGTCGTCCAGCATCTTTACGCGTTTTGGCCCAAGCGCCCCGAGATGGAGCCAAACCGACGCCGAACCCGGACCGCCGTTGAACGAGAACATCAAAGGGCGCGTCTTCTTATCGGCAACGCCATCGAGAGCATATGCCATATAGAAAATGCGGCCCTCGGTTTCGCCCGAGACCGCGTTTCGAATCGGCATGAACCCGGTCGTTACCGTGTAATTAAGCTGTCGACCACCCACTCGTGAAGAGTGTTTTGTAACAACCGGTGGCTCATCACGCTGTTGTTGTGAAGCCTCGGCGGGCTTCGGCGATTCCGCAGGACGCGGTGTTGCCGTAACGGGCGCCTGGAAAAGAAACATCGTCGACAAAAATGCTGTTGCTAACATAGATGCGTTACCTGATCACCTCACTGACCATCTTTCCGTTTATCATTGTTCCGATACAGTGGGTAATGAATTCGAACGGGTCGCCGTCATACATTGCAAGGTCGGCGTCCTTGCCGACGGCGATCGAGCCAACCCGGCCATCTATCCCAAGGATCCTTGCAGCATCGATAGTAATTGTGGCCAATGCATCTCGGCGCGACATGCCGTTTGCGGCAGCCATCGCGGCTTCGAAGAGCACGACGCGTGTTTTCGGAACGTAGCCTTCGTAGCCGCTCTGTAGCGCTACGGGAATGCCGGCCGCTTTCAATTTGGCCGCGTTTTCCATCGAGAGATTCTCGCGGTCGCCACCCGGTCGAGCCATTGTCGGATGGACTATGACAGGGAAACCGGAGGCCTTTATCTCGTTGATAAGCATATGTCCGTCTGACGCACCGTCAAGAACGACACGGATATTGAACTCCTTCGCGATGCGGAGTGCGGTCATAATGTCGACGGCCGCCTCAGCCGTTATCAAAAGCGGTATTTCTCGTTTGATCACCCGATCGAGGATCGCAGACTTCAGATCAGTTGCCGGCTCTTTCTTCTTCGAGTTTTCAAGTGCTTTTATCAACTCGGCTCGAAGCATTGCGGCTTGCTTAGCCCGAGATCCCGGCGAGCGGCCGGCTCCCGCATTGGCGGCGTTGCCTAGCGTCACGGCGATCATTGCAGTCGGGATAACGGTTGCTTCATCCACGTTCTTGCCGGTCGTCTTCGCTACCATCGTTTGGCCAGAGATCAATGCCGACGGCTGATGTCCAGTGTGAATGGTCGTGACGCCGAAGCCGCGAACCCATTCGACAAGTTTTTCTTCTGCATTGTAGGCGTCGATTGCACGCAGTTCCGGCTGAATACTCGCCCCGCCGTCGAGAGCCATTTGGTCGTGCGGCTGATTGAGGTATCCATTGAGTCCGATCACTGTATGGGCGTCGATCAAGCCGGGTGTGACCACCTTTGCGTTGATCACGCGGTAGCCTGCCGGTATATTCACCTGCGACGCAGGGCCGACTGCTTCGATCTTGCCGTTGTTCACTAGTATTACGCCGTTTGAGATCGGCTCGCCGGCCATCGTCCAAACGGTCTCACCTTTGACCGCTATCTGCGCCGATGCAGAGAGCGAAAAAGCGAGGACGAGGATCATAAATCCCAAGGTGAAACAGGTGATGTTAATTTTGGATGAGCTGATAGTCATTAGTTTCCGCCTCCGAGATCGCCGTCGAAGCAGTTGATGTGATCGCCGGGATCGTTGCCCGCACCGAAACCTCCGGTTGCGGTCAATCGATCTTTCGGATCACTGCGATCGAAGACCCGCTTGCCTTCGACCCAGGTTTCCAGGACCTGCGTGTAAACACTTACCGGATCGCCCGAAAGAACGATGATATCGGCATCCTTTCCGACCTCAAGCGAGCCGACCCTGTCCTGAAGATCGAGCATGATGGCATTTGCCATAGTTAATGCGTAGAGAGCTTTGTCACGGGACATTCCGGCCCTGATCGCTAATCCGGCCGAACGGAGGAACCACCTGGAATCCGTTATGCTGTCGTCCGTGTGAAATCCGACCAACGCGCCGGCTCTTTCGAGCGCAACTCCGTTCTCGAACTTGATGTCCGTCGTTTCTAATTTTCCACCTGGCGAATCGATAAAGATTATTGACGATGGGGCCTTTGCCGCGGCGATCTCATCGGCGACCTTCCATGCCTCGGAAACGTGCTGAAGAACGATCCGAAACCCAAACTCTTTCTGAAGGCGAAGGGCGGTGAGGATGTCGTCGTGCCGATGTGTATGGAAATGAACGACCTTCTTGCGGTCAAGGACCTCGACGAGAGCTTCCATCGCGAGGTCGCGAGGCGGCAGCTTTGAAGCATCGCCCGCCGCTTTGGACACCTTATCGCGGTATTCTTGTGCCTTTATGAACTGAGCGCGAACCAGAGCTGCTGATTTGGCACGCGTTCCCGGAAAGGCACCCCCACCTGCACGGATCGAATTGGTTCCGTTCGCGAACTTGATCCCGCCGGCATAACTGCCATCTTTACTGAAGATCAACAGATCGTCGATCTTCACCGCGTTGTCGCGCAGCTTCAAATAAAGCGTTTGGCCACTATCGAGATGGCCTGACCCCGGCATTACGTTAGCGGTGGTGATGCCGCCCGCTTGCGCCCTTTGAATGCTCGAAGATCGGGCATTTATCCCATCGAGGATCCGGACGTCCGGCTGTATCGGGCTCGACGCGTCAGCTCCGGAGCCGCCGCCGATATGGCTGTGCGTATCTACCAATCCGGGCATTATCGTTTTCCCGGAAAGATTGTTGATCAAAGCTCCGGCCGGCGGTTGAACGTTCGGGCCGATCGCGACTATCTTGCCATTTTGGATCACGATCGTCCCGTTCTCGATCGGCTGACCGACGATGGGGATTATCCGCGCGTTCACAAATGCGACCGGCTGCTGCTGTCCGATTGCCGTACACGAAATGAAAGCAATGGCTGCAAAGCAGTATAAGAAGTGTTTCATTGAATGTTCCTCGAATAAGCGATCAATACTGCGTGGTGTATTGATAAAGTGCAACGAAATGGTGTTAGTGTCAAGATTCGACAAACGATATGGGGCATCGGAAAGGAGGGAACTCGACGTCCCAAACGCAAATTGATTCGGCAAACACGAAGGATCGTTCGCTAATGCGGAGAATTCCGCGGATTTACCACACTGTGGCACGGATGTTGACTGACTGGAGGTGCAATTCTGATTCTATAGGGGGAATTTAAGATGAAGAAGCTATTTATATCTGCGATCATGATGATGTTTGTTGTGACGGCTTTGGTTGTGAACGCCGACGGGCAAACTCGTAAGAAAAGAAAGAAATATCCAGGCCTCGCAACTAATATCGCGATCGTCGCGGGAAGTACAGCGGCAGGTGCTCTTATCGGCCGCGGCCGTAACGGTGCAATGATCGGCGCAGGCGCGGGTTTGCTCTATGCCTCAAGCAGAAAAGGTACGAAACGGCGAGCATATAATTCGAATTATCGGCGGGCCGCGAAGATAGCAGGCGGCGGACTTTTGGGTGCCGGCGCAGGCGCTTGGGCTGGTGGCAAGACCGGGATGATCATTGGCGGCCTGGCCGGTGCGGGTGCGACATATTTATATACGCGAAATGGCGACCGCTATTATCGAGCATCGAATGGACGTCAGTTTTACGTTCGGAACGGCAAACGCTATTACGCAAACTGATCCGGTTTTTGATTCAAGTCGTCCAGAAATGGCGGTTGGCAATTGCCAGCCGCTTTTTTATTTGCCTTCGCGGACTATCGGCAAGCTGATAGTGAATGTAGCGCCGCCCGCTTCGTTTCTTCGAACGTCGATCGTGCCGTCATGCCCGGTAACTATTCCATAACAAACGGCGAGTCCGAGACCGGTTCCTTTTCCGGCGGGCTTTGTCGTAAAGAAAGGGTCGAACGCCTTCTTTCTGTTTACATCATCAAGACCGACCCCATTGTCGCTGACCTCGATGATCACGTTTCCGGCATCTGCCTTAGCGCTGATCTGTAAAGCTCCGTTTTGATCTATCGCATCACGTGCGTTAAGAAAAAGATTCAGAAACACCTGCTGCAGTTGATCGCCGTCGGCGAATATCGGCGGGAGTTGTTTCTCAACTTTGAGTTCGACATCAAGACGCTGGAATGACGAATCGAAATTTGCGAGACGGAGTGCCGATTCGATAACGGCCCGAATACTAGTGATCGACCTTTCCGCCGGCCTGGTTCGAGAAAAATCTGTGAGGTCTTTGGTTACTCGGGTTATTCGATCGATCTGTTGCTGTACCAAGTCAAGCTGTTCGTCCTTTTCCGTACCGACAAGTTTTCCGGACCGGATCATCTGAACGATACTAGAGATCGAGGCAAGCGGATTATTGACCTCGTGCGCGACACCCGCCGCAAGCATTCCCATCGCGGCTAATCGGTCGGCTCGCTGCATTTGCTCATTCATTTGTTTTAGCTGATCGATATCAGCCGCCATTTTCCGGCTCATCTCGTTGAACGAACCGGCCAGGAGCCCGATCTCGTCATTGCTTTTCTTCAGATCGACCTCTGTGCCGTAATCACCTTCGGCGACGCTAACTGCGGCAAGAGTGATCTTCTGCAGTGGACGAGAAATAATGCGAACTACAAGAAGAACAAGAAGCAGATTTGGGATGAGCGCCGAAACAACACTGAATACAAGGTAACGCTTCCACGCGTCGATCGATGGCCCATCCTGAAATGACCACCAGACGATAGGCACCTGAAAGAGCAGAAAACTCAAGATCGCGACCGTCGCGATACTCAATGCGATCTTGTATGTGATCGGAAACAGCCGAAACTGATCGAATGCCGTCTGCAGCGAAAAAAGTCGAAAACTCGAGATCGCATACGCGTAGATAACGACGCCCGGCAAAGCGAAGATCGAGCTGTAGGGCAAAAGCGAATAGACATCAAAGAACGGCAGGACGAGATTCGCAAGCGTTTTCAACACTCCTGTGATCGCAAGTCCCCAAAGTATCGCCCCGAGTTGTTGGCCCTTTATCGTTCCCTTATATCGTCGATACTTAACAAAAAGCGTTGCCGCACCGTAAAAGAAGACGAAATAAACATAGCCGACGAACAAATAAGCAAGCGGTGCCAATTCGATCGAGAATATGCCCTGTATAAGAGTGACTTCGCTCCACAGATATCCAAAGACAGCGGCGGGAATAAGGATCAGCCCAGGCGAGAACAATACGGCCGCTCGCTTTCGCGGTGTTCGGCCATCCTCAGGAAATACCCAAGCGAATACAGCCAATGAAAACTGCATTAACAATGCAATTACGAAACTCGAAGCGACCCACCATCCGGCGTTCACGTCGTCCGTGCCAAAGTTCCAGAAGATGAGATCTTTGGTGGTCCAAAGAGCTAAAAACGCAATGAATGCAGCGAACGTCTGGTGAGCACGATTGCGTGGGTTTGCCACGAAAACGTAGAACCCAAGCAAGACGAGCAGAAATAGGGCAAAAAGATGCAGTAATAACAGCACTGCGCAGATTTTAGTTCGGAATCAGAAGAGAATAAAGCGGGGATCGGAGCTTTAATCGATGCGAACCTTCAGATTTACGCCGATGCCATTCCAATATCGCACCTGCAGATTTCGGAAGTCGCGGCGTACATAAAAAAGATCAGCGGTCACATCCTTGGTCAGTTTACGCGAGATGCCTGCGGCGAACTCGTTCGTCGTAAATCGCTTCGCTGTAAAGTCGTAGTAGACCTCGTCGTGAACGTAGGGCGAAAATACTTCTTTGCCTTTATGTTTAACGGGATAGGTGAACGTCAGCCGGTTTCGATATCTGACCGAATCACTTCGCGAGTTCCGGAATCGATATTCGACACGATTGCGATTCTTGATCGAGAATCGCTTCCATTTATTGCCTAGGGTAAGGTCAAACCGTATACGATGTTCATATGCCCGTATGCGGCGGTCGACCTCTCCGCGGCCATAAAGATACGTTGGAGAGAAAGAAATAAAGCGGTTTATCCTGTAATCAAAACCCGTTCCGAGTCGTATGTCGGTCGAACGAAGACGATTCTGCCCCAGCCGAACGACACCAAAAACCAAAAGGGATAACTTGTCGATCTGTTTTTCTTCGCGATCTGACCCTTTTATGATCGGAAAAACCAAGGTGGTTTCATTCCAGATCTGAAAGTCGGAGTCCGGAGTCGTCGATTGTGAGAAGCACGTGGCAACAATGAAAAGCGTGAAATTCAGCACGCCTGCGAATCTCCTGCAGACGATAAAAAATTTTGACTTTGGTGTTTGCATCAGCAAAACCGCAATGTTACAGGAACATCACAGAAATGTTAAATGCGTTCGAAATGTCACCGTCGCCTCTGCTACGAAAGAGAAACTGGCTCTTGAGTCTGGTGACTCGTAAGATGCATCGATTCGCGTGAAATATCTTCGCGAACGGTCGTCTCTGCATGCCTTTGTCGGGTTGCTTCGCTATTGTTCAATGCTGATGCCAGATGTGAATCCCCGATAGCCCTAGCCAACTGTGCCGTTAATGCGGTCAATTCTTTGTCTGCTTCCATCGTGAGGATCGAAGCAAGCAGGTCGCGCTGTGCCAGACGAGAGTGACGTTCTAGTCGAATTCGGTTGAGCCGATCAAAGCAGATCGCGGCAAGTCGAGGCTGAGCGTGGCCGCTGATCTCAAAAAGGGCAAGAGACCCCTCGCCGGTCGTTTGATCTTCGACAGCGAGGCGCAAGCCGACATAACGATCCAATAGCGCCATGAAGGATCGGCGGTGATTATCGGGGAGAGAATTGGAAATAGCTCTTTCAAGGCTCGAACGAAAATTCTCTTCGACCGTAATGATACGTGCATCCAAACTTTTTCGCGTTACGAAATGAGAGACACGTGACGAATTTGACAGGCTGCGTCGTACCAAATGGTATGCGGATGGCAGCCAGAAAAGGAATGAAAACGCCAATAGCGCGATCGATCTTGCTCGGATTGGCCTACTCAGCTGGAAAAAGCGGTACACCGCGAATGGTGCACCGAACGTTAGGTAAATGACAAGTGAATCAAAAATCGTCACGGACCCATGACGTGCAAAGACCATTCCAGACGATCGATTGTCCGGAAATCGGTCAATCAGACGTCTATTAGTAAGATATTTACGCGGAATTGGACGTTTTAAGGGAACATTTTTTGGACACTCGTCGTAAACCAATTTTGGCAGAACGCAAAATTCCATGAGTTTTTTTGGCGTTTTGCGAATCGCGGCCAGGTCCCCTGAGTGTTATTTCAGCCTGATACGCAAAAATTTCTGATGAAATCGTTCATCATTGGCACATCGATTGCATACAGGAATAAACGAAGAATGGAAACGGATTCGATCCTTGAAGCCGAATTAAGTCAGAAACCAATATAAGGAGGAACAATTGCATGATTGACAAATCAAAAGTCAAAGTAATCAAAAAGGCGCAGATCGACGATCGGAAACGGCCGGTGAAGCCGGTAGTAAAGACCAAGCGTGCAGCCGCACGTGAAATGGTCTCGACAGTCACTACGTGGGTCAGCGATTTTCAGACCCGCAAGCGTGACGAGACAAAGATCGCACTGGAAAAGCTGTTTGCTCAACAACCGCAGCCTACGGAGTCCTAGATCGGTTAGGTCCTGAAACGGGCTCCGTAGAACTCTCTTTTCGCAATAATACCCAATATTTATAATCGATAGGCAGCTCTAAACGAGTTGCCTTTTATTCTTCCGGCTGGCAAAAATGCGACGCGTTCTTCGTCATTTGCAAGACGCAGAATCGGATTGTTATCCTTTTAGCTCAAGATCCCGGTAAAGAAAGCTATATGGAAAATAAGGTTGCTCTTGTAACTGGTGCAAGCAGCGGTATCGGACGAGCGACGGCGCTCGCGATGGCTGAAAAGGGTGCGAGCGTGGTTGCTGTTGGTAGGAACGAGGGCGATCTCGGCACACTTCGCGATGAAGCGCGTGACCTGAAGGGCGCGATCCGCGTTCATTTGGCCGATATTACCGAAGTGTCGCAAGTTGACCGATTGGTATCAGAAACGGTTCAGCATTTGAGTCAAATTGACATACTTGTAAATGCTGCCGGGATCATCAAAACCGGTTCGATCGAAAGTACAACCCTTGACGATTGGGACAAAATGATGTCGATCAACGTTCGTTCGATGTTTTACGTGATGCAAAAATGTGTTCCGCATCTAGAAAAGACCAAGGGGAACATCGTTAACATATCGAGCGTAACCGGAACGCGTGCATTTCCTGGAGTTTTGGCATATTGCGTTTCAAAGGCCGCGACCGATCAGCTCACCCGGTGCAGTGCGCTTGATCTTGCACCAAAAGGGATAAGGGTCAACGCGGTCAATCCAGGAGTTGTTGTCACCAATCTCCACAAGCGCGGCGGAATGAGCGATGCCGATTATGACTTGTTTTTGGAGAATGCAAAGAAGACCCATCCACTGGGTCGAGCCGGCGAAGCGCGAGAGGTCGCTGATCTGATATGCTTCCTCGCTTCCGAAAAAGCCGGTTGGATAACCGGCGCAACGTATGCGATCGACGGAGGCCGGGCGGAGACATGCGCCCGGTAATATGACTCGGTCGATCCTGTCCGACGAGGTGATCTTCAGTTGAGACTACAATTGCTGCCAAGTACGATAGATCCAACGGGCAAGGTGTCCGGCGGCCAGCATTTTACATGCTTCGTGATCGACGATCGCGTTGCGATCGACGCAGGCAGTCTGGCGACCTCCGTTTCCGATGCACAGCGCGAAAATATTCGCGATGTACTTCTGACCCATGCTCATCTCGATCATATCGCCGGCCTGCCTCTCTTCATTGACGACCTTTTCGCTAATCTCGATGAACCGGTCCGCGTTCACGCTCGTCGCGAGGTGATCGAGGTACTTGAGCGCGACGTTTTCAATTGGGCGGTGTATCCACGGTTTTCTGAGCTGCGGAACGCCAATGGCCCGGTGCTTGAGTATCGCGAGATCGGGGCAAATGATGAGTTTGGGGTCGCTCACCTGAAAATTAGGTCAGTTGACGTGAATCACAAGGTGACCAGTTCGGGATTTGTAGTTGAGCACGATGATAAGAGCATTGCCCTTTCCGGCGATACAGCCGAAATGGACGCATTTTGGGAACTTATAAATGAGACCGAGGGACTTTCGGCTCTCTTGATCGAATGCGCATTTCCGAACGATCTTGGCGACCTTGCCGACATTTCGCACCACCTCACGCCAGACCGGCTGGCACGAGAACTCGACAAATTTCGGAACAAGGATTGTCCGGTTTACGTCGTGAATCTAAAGCCAATGTATCGCGAGATGATCATCGCCGAGATAAGGTCGCTGCGGCTCTCGTCAGTAGAGATCTTAGAGGTTGGCAGGATCTACGAATTCTAGTTTCATTTCGTCAGGTTGCGGCGAAAATTGATCGGTTCGAATGCTCCTTTTCTATGTTCGTCCGGAAAGTCGTAAAGCGTCACACGTCCGTTCGAAAGGACGGTCTTGACACGAAATGTTCTTGACTCTCGGTCTTTGCCGGGCATGATCTCTCCTCGGAAAGTAACAAGCATTTCGGGCCGTGCCCACATATCGATGTTTGTCAACGGTTCTTGCTTGGGTTTCTTCTTGAAAAGTGGCATATCAATCGTCGGTGGGAGGTTTCTTCTTGTGTTTCACCTTTCGGCCAGCCGGATGTATGCGCTCTTCGGGTTTGTCCTTACCGATTTTTTGGCTTGGAGGCGCAAGGGGTTTACGAATCGAATCAAAGAGAGGGAGGTCCTTTTGTTTTCTTCGTTGGCCGCTCATCGGCGAGGAGTATAACAAAGATCTCGATCTGAGTGTAACTCGATCGATCAAGTCGATTTATGATACGAAGCCTTCGGCCTCAATTGGCTTTCTAATAATGGTCTCGGTTATGCAAAGATTGACATACGCCGGCTTATTACTCACTATTAAAAACGATTTCGACTTGATTCCCAATGCCGCAACAGATTGAAAAGACTGCCATCGGGAAAGCTGCGATCGTTACAGCTGCGGGTGGTCGTGATCGACGCAGCCGAACCGCCAGACCGTTTTGGCTGCCAGCTTCGGGCTTTTATATGCTCGCCATCGCGGCCTCGGGAGGTACATTCTTCCTTGTCTGGGGAATATTGCATGACGGTCGCGATGAGACGCCATGGATCGGTGCTGGTCTTGCCGCCAGCATCGTGCTCGGGAGTGCAGTCTTTCTCCGCGAGATAATTCTGCGAAACGCACGGGAACGACAGGTGATCGAGCAGCGAATGCTCGACCGGACTCTTCGAGGTGTAAGGGCAGCGCATCCTGGTGTGGGAACCGCGCATAAGATCACGCTCGAGCAAAATGCTCAGATGCTCAGACATATCGAGAAGAAATCAGAAGCCGCCAGGATGTTCGGTAAGTTACCTGAGGGGCACCGCGAGGTCTTTGATCTGTGCGACGAGTATCTTGCTGCGATTTCACGGGAATTACCAAATGTCGCGATCGGCTCGCCGCGAATAGCAGCTTTCAAGAACGGAGAGCGTGTTGTTCGCGAAGTACATCGATTTCACATGATGCAATGGGCCGAGATCGAATCGCGAGCCCTTTCCCTTGAATCGAGCAAACGGGTTAAGGTTGCCGAAAAGATCGAGTCTGCGGGCCGCGCTGTGGATATAGTTGACGCAGCATTGTCTCATTATCCGGATGAACCGGCCTTGATCGAATCGCGTACGGTTCTGGCCGAGGTCATTTCGTCGCTTGAGGTCTCGTCGCTGGTTGAAAAGGCCGAGCGTGCCGAGAAACGAAGTAATCTGAAGCGTGCGCTCGTTCACTATCGGCATGCGCTTGGATTGGTCCAAACTGGTTTCGCTGGAACTGAAGACGACCGAGCACCGTATGAAAGGATCACGCGCGAGATCGCGAGACTAGAATCGATGCTGGAGGGGCCGACAAGTGAGACCGAGGTTCGCGACGTCTGATCTATTTGACGATAAATGATTGCTCAAAAGTGTCCCAAATGCAGAAGCGACAGGATTCGCAAAGGCTATCGTCCAACGATGATATTGTCGAAATTGTTGTTTCGCTATAACCTGTTGTGCGACAGCTGCAACCTTGAGTTCCGGGGATTTGCGGTTCCGGGAACTGTTGGAACCCGGTCAAAACGCAAACCCAAACGGGATACGCCCTCATCAGATGACGGAAATGGTTCTGACGACTGATCTGTCAATTCGGTGAGGCTGGTTTACGCCATCGAGACATAGTTTGAAACAAGCCTTGCTTACCATTCTTTTTGTAACCTTCGCCGGATATCCGATCGATGTACGAACTCAGTCCATAAAGGCCGCAGGACAGGATCGGATCCACTTTGGCGATGTGATCGACGTCGATGTGGTAGGGAGCTTCGAATTTGACTGGCGGGGCCGGGTGAATCCCGAAGGTTTTCTTGACGGGTTTGACAAAGTTGATAGGCAAATATTCGTGCTTTGCCGGACAGAGAGCGAGGTCGCAACTGAGATCGCGGCGCAATACTCGCGAATTCTCCGGGATCCGAAGGTCATCGTTCAGATCGTAGATAAAACCGACCGTCCGGTCGCTTATGTCGGAGGCGCGGTCAAGACTCCCCAGCGATTCCGAATACAGCGACGTGTGACGATCACCGAGTTGATAGTTCTTGCAGGTGGGATCACCGACACTGCGAGCGGCGAGATAAATATATTTCGTCCGCCGGATCTAAGCTGTGAGGACGACGCCGTTCGCGCCGCAAGTTCGTCGGGGAATCGATCGAAAAGCAACGAACCGAGAAACACCATCATCAAAATTGCCGATCTACTTAGCGGTTCACCGTCGTCCAACGTCTCGATACTTGGCGGCGACATTGTTACGGTCACGCAAGCAATGCCGATCTATGTGATCGGAGGCGTCAACAACCCTCTCTCGCTTTCAGCAAGGGCCGGAATCACGCTTTCTCGGGCGATAGCCGCCGCCGGCGGTATCTCTAAAGAGGGTGATGCGAACGAGGTTACGGTTTTTCGGCGCGAGGCGGGAACCTCTTTGGTGCTTAATTTCAGCTTAGCGGAGATCGAGGCAAAAAAGACCGATGACATCGCGCTAAAACCATATGACGTTGTGGATGTTAGCCAAAAGGGTAGACCAAAACGCCGGTTCCCGCCTGTGATCGAGAATGCGGCGGCATTTGGGTCGGCTGACCCTAAGCTGCCGTTGCGGATCATAGATTGACGTCGCGGATCCTGAACTCTCTGGCGAAAATAAAGTTACGATCACCTAAATGATTGAAAAATGGCCGGTAATTTGTTTAACTTAAAGATTGCGGCATAGTTTGATCCGCCGCGTTGTACATATGTCCAAAAATTCCAGGAAATTTAGCCGGAGGACTGTCGCGATGCTCTGGCTGCTCGCCGCAGCGGTTGTGATCGGGTTTCTGATCTATATCGAACAGATACCTGTATTATACCTACTCGCGACCGTAGGCCTTGTTGCACTTCTTCTGATCGTTGCATTTGCTGATCTCGAAAACGTCGAACTGGTCGACCGTGAACAGTTCTGATAGATAGAAGACGAGCCTGTCGGACGGGATGAGGAACTTGTTTCGAAATCTCTTCGTGATCATTTTGGCTGCAGCGATGCCGTGGCAGGCCGTTGGTTCGACCGATTCTTTCGATCACGCAAAAACGGCTTTGCGTCTTCAGTGGCCGCGAAATCCTATCCGAATTGCCATCTCAGACTCGTTAACGCGAGATAATCTCAACATAAAGGTCGGGAGCGACATTGATGGTGCGATCGGCCGAAGCATTGCCGCTTGGGAATCTGTTGGGAACATACGTTTTGAACGCGCTTCATCGCCACGCTCGAACGTCAGCCCGGCCGGAGCTTCGGGCGATGGTGTCAGCCTTGTAACGATCGCTCCGACGGCTGAGAACGTGCTCTTCTTTGGCAACCAGCTTTTGGACGTGCCTGCAGCTACCCGGATCTTTTTCGATCGCAATGGCGTTATCACAGAGGCAGACATCGTTCTCAGTCCTTTTCATCAATTCTCGACCGACGGAACATTTGGTACTTTTGATCTCGAAACGGTGCTGGTCCATGAACTGGGTCACTTGCTGGGTCTCGAGCATTCAATGATCTCTGGGACGGCGATGCACGAAAACGTCCCTAAGAATGGTCTTTACTCGATGGCGAGTTTCGCGGGACGATCGCTGGCAGATCTGGATCGGGCATTGCTCCTTGAAACGTACGGTCCGATGGCCGGCGAGGAACTCTGTTGCGGAGAACTCGAGGTCCGAGCTACAACGGCGCGAAGCCGACTACAACCGACCGGCAGCATCTGGCTGGAAGAGGCCGAGACAGGTCGTATTTTTGCCGCAAGAAATGCCGACTCGTCGGGCTATGCAAATTTCGGAGGCTTGGCGGAGGGCAGCTACAAAGCGTTTTGGCGCGACGCGCAGATCGCAAAGCCGCAGATCGGCGATCAATTCCTAGGTGATGTCTCGATCGACAACGATGAGCGAGCGATCCTGCGACGATCGCTCAAACGGTCTGACACTGCCGCGCAGTTGCAGTTCGTCGGTTTGAATGGGCAATTGTCAAAGGTTGCCGTTGGTCTCAATCCTGGTCGAACGGTCACGCTTTACCTCGGCGGCCGTAATCTGGATCCGAGGGCGATCATTGTTGGAGCCACGTCGCCGTTCTTCAATGTTGTGAAGGAGTCGCTTCGGGCACTCGATTACGGTGACCGCCTGTCCGTCGTTAGTTTCGAACTCGAATCGACTGCTGATACTCTGCCCGGAACATATTCGATATACGTCGAAGACCGCAGCGGCGCCCGCTCATATTTCCCGGGTGCGATCGTCGTTTTGCCCGCCTCAAATCCTCTTCAAAAGTAGGCTTTTCCGAGAAAAATCCAGTCAAAAAAAGTATTTGCATTTAGCCCTTTTTGGTGCATAATCGAGGGGTTCACCTCCCCGGTGAACATCCGGTCACAGGGAGTGAGGACTTGTGGCCAACAGGGCGACGGTGTGGGAGACGTCGCCCTATTATTTTTTGCAGGCCCAGCGCACCTTGACCTACTGAGCAATCGGCGTAAACTGAATGATATTGCCCGGACCGAAGCGCGCAAATTTGCCTCACGTTCCACGGCGCATGCGACATTGAGATCCCGAATGAACCAATTACCGCTGACTCGATCCGATTCGCGGTTTTTTCGTTTTCCGATATGAAAGTAAAGGAAAGAAGTTGGCTGAAGAAATGGCTTTTCGATAACGTTGGCGAGATCGAAGGCCCGCATGAACATGTCGGTCGGCATCCACAGCATTCTTGGTGGAAAGTGATGTGTCTCACAGGCGTCGATTACTTTTCGACCCTTGGCTACCAGCCGGGAATCGCTCTGCTTGCTGCCGGCGCCTTGTCACCGTTTGCAACGCTGGTTTTGGTGTTGTTAACGCTTTTTGGAGCATTGCCGATGTATCGGCGGGTAGCCGAGGAGAGCCCGCACGGCGACGGTTCGATCTCAATGCTCGAAAAGCTACTTTCGAGATGGAAGGGAAAAATGTTCGTTCTCGCCCTTCTCGGGTTTGTCGCGACAAGCTTTATTATCACGATCACGCTTTCGTCCGCTGATGCCACGGCCCACATAATCGAGAATCCTTACGTTGAACACAATCTTACATTTCTTAACCATGAGATCATCGTCACGCTGGTTCTGATCGCCGCGCTTGGAGCTATGTTCCTACGCGGTTTCAATGAGGTCATCGGTCTGGCGGTCGTTATCGTCGCATTCTATCTGGTTTTGAACATCATCACGATCTCGGTCGGGATGTATCAGATATTTGCGATTCAGCCTGAGATCGTGCCGAATTGGCAGGCGCTTTTGTGGTCTGACCCAAAGATCGAAGGCAGTATCTTTCTCCTTATTGCTGCCTCGATCCTGACCTTTCCAAGACTCGCGCTCGGTCTTTCGGGGTTTGAGACAGGGGTTGTTGTGATGCCTCTCGTAAAGAGTGATGTTGAGCTTCCGAAAGCGAAACTCGCTACGCTCCATATGTCGGTGATCGACCAGACCGAAGAGCCGCCCGACGTCACCAGACACATCGAAGGGCGCATCAGAAACGGAAAAAAGCTCTTGACCGGTGCTGCGGTCATAATGAGTTTTTTCCTTGTCGGCAGCAGTATTGTTACAACGATGCTTATCCCCGCGTCTGAGTATCAGGAGGGCGGCAAGGCTTATGGCCGGGCAATCGCGTTCCTTGCACACAAGTACCTTGGCACCGGCTTCGGAACCGTATACGATCTAGCGACGATCTCAATACTCTGGTTTGCCGGCGCTTCAGCCATGGCGGGTCTATTGAATATCGTCCCGCGTTATTTGCCGCGTTACGGCATGGCTCCTGATTGGGCTCGGGCAACGAGACCGTTGGTCTTGGTATTCACCGCCATTTGTTTCTTGGTGACGATCTTTTTTGAGGCTGATGTGGCGGCCCAGGGCGGTGCGTATGCTACCGGTGTTTTGATGCTGATGACCTCGGCGGCCGTCGCCGTTACGATCTCGGCTCGCCGCAAAGCTGAAAAGAAATGGATCTTTTTCCTTATGATCACGGTCGTCTTTGTTTACACGACGATCGTGAACATGATCGAGCAGCCTGGCGGCATCCAGATAGCTTCGTTATTCATATTGGCGATCATCGTCACCTCGTTCATTTCGAGGGCTATGCGGACGACCGAACTGCGGATCGACAAGATCACGTTCGATGAGAAAGCTCTTGAGTTCATCGAGGAGATGTCCGAGGGCGACATTCGGATAGTCACGAATCGTCGTGAAGTGGGCAACGTAGGCGAGTATAGATTCAAGGAACACGAAAAGCGGATCGATAACCACATCCCATCGTCCGATCCGGTGATCTTTTATGAGGTCGAACTCGGGGACGCTTCGGAATTCACCGGCGGGCTGACGATCCGCGGAGTCGATATCGAAGGATATCGTATCCTGCGGACCGAATCGCCAGCCGTTCCGAACGCGATCGCCGCCCTGTTATTGCATCTTCGTGACCGTACAGGCAAGATCCCGCATGTCTATTTCGGATGGAGTGAGGGGAACCCGATCATGTACCTTGCTCGTTACATTCTCTTTGGCGAGGGCGATACGGCACCCGTAACGCGTGAGATCCTCCGCCAGGCGGAACCTGACCCCGAATTGCGGCCTAATGTTCACGTCGGCGGATAGGTCAACGATCGGGGCTGCCGCTGTTGAGAAGCGACGGGTTCATTTCGAGAAAACAGGAACGGCAATAGACCGGCCGGCCCTGAGATGGATAAAAAGGTACGGTCGTGCTTGCATTACAGCTTGCGCAGTTGACCGAGACCTCGATGCGTTGCTTTATGCCGGATTCCTGAGCCGCGGCTATCGCAGCCAACCTCTGAGTCTTTGCTTGTTTACAGTCCTTGCAACGCTTTGGCGGATTTTTCAGGTTCTTATCTCGAAAGAACGCCTGCTCACCGGAAGTCCAAATAAAGTCGTTCCCGCAATCGATACAGTTGATCGATTGATCTACAAATTCGGCTTCACCCGAAACCGAACCGTTTTCGTGTCCGTCGATTTCGTTATACCCATGTTCGGTCATTGCACAAGCCTCCAATAATGTCGCGTCGCGGTCGGACAATCGCCGAGACTATTGCAATACGCTTTCCCCGGACGATCGGTTCATAAAGAACGCTGAATGTCCGAAAATTCGACAAGATTCAACGAAGATTTCCCAGCGACAACATCAAACAAAACCGTCTGGGAGCGAATGGGGCTGGGACTATCTGCGACCTTATAACTATTGACTTTCGCTGTCAAGCCAAAACGATTTGCACAAAAGTCCGGCGTTTGTAAAGATTGACACAATGAGAATTCTAGTCATCGGATCGGGTGGGCGTGAGCATGCGATCTGTCGCTCTTTTTCGCGGAACCGACTCGTTGAAAAGCTGTTTTGCGCCAATGGCAATGCCGGTATCGCGTCGATGGCTGAGCTTGTACCAATCAGCCCGAACGAGATCGTATCGCTTGCCGATTTTGCCCAAGCCAACGCGATCGATCTTACTTTTGTCGGTGGTGAGACGCCGCTCGCGCTTGGGATCGTCGACGAATTTAAGTCTCGCGGGTCTAGAATTATCGGAGCTTCTAAGGACGCGGCGCGGCTCGAGGCCAGCAAGTCGTTTGCGAAGGATTTCATGCGTCGACACGAGATTCCGACCGCACAATATCGAACCGCACATTCATCATCAGAAGCCATCGCAATATTGAATTCGGGATTGTTTGGCGACGCTCTATCGCCTGTTGTTGTAAAGGCCGATGGTCTCGCGGCCGGTAAAGGGGTCGTCGTTGCCGGCAACCGCGCCGAAGCTCTGACGGCGATCGCCGAGCTTGCGACAACGGTCGGCACAGAAGCGGCAGCTGTCATCGTATTGGAAGAATGCCTAGTCGGCAGGGAAGTCTCGCTGATAATGTTCTGCGACGGGGAGAACTTCGCTCTAATGCCTGCAACCCGAGACCATAAGCGTATCGGTGACGGCGACACTGGACCGAACACCGGTGGGATGGGTACATTCACCGATGCATCGCTTCTAAGCAAGGGCCAAACCGATGAAATAATTGAATCGATCGTCAAACCGACCATTCGAGGCTGCAAAAGCGAAGGCTTTCCTTTCTGCGGAATTCTATTTCTCGGACTTATGATGACCGATCGCGGCCCGCAGGTCTTGGAGTACAACGTGCGTTTTGGCGATCCTGAAACGCAATCGATCCTGATACGTCTCGAGACCGATCTTGTCGAAATTTGCGAAGCGATGCTTGAAGAGCGGCTTGATCGTACTGAGATCAGATGGCGTTCAGGCAACTCGGCATGTGTCATCGTGGCGTCTGACGGTTATCCCTACAAAGCCAGGACCGGCGATGTGATCGCAGGCCTTAACAGACTTGACGGGCTTGACGACATCGTCGTATTTCATTCCGGAACTGCAATAAACGATGCAGGAGAATTCGTAACCGCCGGCGGACGCGTTCTCGGCGTGACCGCGGTCGGGGATGACCTCGATTCTGCGATCTCAAAGGCGTATGAAGCGGTCAAAATGATCGAATTTGACGGAATGCAGTATCGAAAAGATATCGGCAAATAAGCTTGAGAACCGACAGCGACATCAAATAGCTTTATTTGGCTGCCGTTGGTTTGTACGACCGACTAACAACTTTTGTCATTTTCTCGCAGTAAAACATCTAATTAATACAGTTTAGTTCTCGAACAGAGCACTTATTCGCCGGGTTTTTCCTGATCGGAAAGAATCGATGCCATTGTCAGAGTTCTGGCACGATTATTGATTTATCGTTTCGTGGTTATTGGCCGAGTCTTCCATCTCAGCCGCTTTTTTGGAGGTGGTAAAAAAATGAAAGACCAAAAAGGGTTCTCGCTGATCGAATTACTGATCGTGGTGGTCGTGATCGGCATAATCGCTGCGATCGCGATACCGAACCTTCTCGCATCGCGACGGGCGTCGAACGAGGCATCGGCGATTTCGACACTTCGAACGGTTCATAGCGCACAGGTCACTTATGCATCGACATTCGGCGGCGGGAATTATGCAGGGACCGTCGCTGCTTTCGACAGCGTTTCGTTCGCGCAACTCGGTACTGCCCGACTGATCGATCCCGTACTTGCGACCGGCATCAAAAGCGGATTCTCGTTCACAGGTGGCGTAAGCAGCTCGACGCCGGCTCGACCTGCCAGTTTTTGTGCGCGGGGCGTTCCATTGACGACTGTCGGAGTGACCACGACCGGTACTCGCAATTTTGCTGTTGCAACCGACGGCGTCATCTTTTCGGCCTCGGCGGATATTCCTGCTAATGCAAACTGTGTATTGGACGGCACGGGTGCTGCGGCGGTCGCCGCTGCTCTGCCGTTAAACAATTAGGCCGGAAATTACAAGAGAGCAACGACGAACTCGGATCGGCAATGCTTCGATCCTGGAAACCAGCTCGGTATTGCTGCGGAGTTCGGCCAGCGCATAACATCCTGTTCTAATATTCAGAGACACTTTGAAGGAACGCTTGGTGATTTCGGGTCATTTCGTGAAGCGAATCGCCACCAAATTTTTCGCGCAATGAATCTGCAAGAACGATCGCGATCATCGATTCGGCGATAACGCCGGCTGCGGGAACGGCCGTAATGTCCGATCGCTCGAATGCCGCCAGACTATCTTCTTTGGAATCGATGTCGACCGAGTGAAGGGCTTTGCGAAGTGTCGAGATCGGCTTCATGTAACCCCGAACGCGAAGTTCCTCGCCGTTCGTGATCCCGCCTTCGAGCCCGCCTGCTCGATTCGTCGGCCGGACGAATTGCTCGCCGTCATGGTGGATCTGGTCGTGAGCCTCCGAGCCAAATCGCCCTGCATTTTCGATCGCTTCGCCGATCTCAACCGCTTTAACAGCATGTATCGACATTATCGCCCTTGCTATTCGACCATCAAGCTTGTCTTCCCAGCTTGTGTGCGAACCCAATCCAACAGGGATCCCTTTTGCGACTACCTCGAATACGCCCCCTAGCGTATCCCCGTTTGCCTTCGCTTCATCGATGAAGGCCACCATCTCGCGTTCGAGACCGCGGTCAACGCAATTCAAAAGCGAATCGACTGGTATCGCGGCAATCGACTCCCAAGCCGCATCGATCGGTCGTTGAGGAATGGGGCCGATTTTCGCGACGTGACTTCGGACTTCGATACTAAACTGCGCAAGAAGCTGTTTCGCTACGGCCCCTGCGGCAACGCGGGCTGCGGTCTCTCGCGCCGACGCTCGTTCGAGGATGTCGCGAAGATCGCGCGTTTGAAATTTCAGTCCGCCTGCAAGATCTGCGTGGCCCGGGCGAGGGCGCTTTACTTCACGCGGATTCTTAGGTTCTGTGTCCGGTTCTACGGCCGACATCACGTCCTGCCAGTGCACGAAATCTCGATTCTCGATAATCAATGCGATCGGTGACCCAAGAGCCTTACCGTGACGAACGCCCGCAAGGACCTTGACCGAATCAGATTCGATCTTCATGCGGCCGCCGCGGCCATACCCCTGCTGTCGTCGCCATAGCTCATGATCGATAGCGTCTTGATCGATCGGCAAACCGGCGGGTACGCCCTCGATTATCGTTACGAGTGCGGGTCCGTGCGATTCGCCAGCGGTTGTGAACTTGAAATGCATATCAAGACGATCCTGAAAGAATATCTAGCCACGGATAGCCCGAGTTTCACAAACCACTAGGCTTGAATTTCTGAAACGGCCGCTATCTGGTGCGGATCTTCGTGAATCTTCCTTCGACGAAATACGATCAGCGCGATACTTGCAAGAATCAGCGATCCGCCGAATATCGTCTGTGGCGGAAGAGTTTCGCCCAGTACAATGTTGCCGATCACGACCGCGATCAACGGCGTGATCAACGAGATCATCATCGCTTTTGTAGATTCGATCCGGGCCAAAAGCCAATAATAGAGCCAGAAGGCTGCGATGGTGCCGGCGATCGACAGATACAGGACGGACACTGTTGATCGCATTCCCCAGTGATGATGGAACGGCGAGCCCTCGGCAGCGAGTGCGTAAATGATCAAAGGCGGCAGACCGCAGATCATCTGTACAAAAAGAATGATCACTGGATCAAGCCCACCGGCCCGGGCCTTAATAAGTATCGAGGCCTGTGCTGCTGCGTATGCGCCAATGACAATTGCTGCCGCTCCAGCGAATGCAAGCGTACTCTCGACTCTCAATTGGTCGGCAAATATGATCCCGACTCCTATGATGCCGATCGCCACGGCGACGATCTTGATAGGTGTGATTCGCTCTGCAGGAAGAAAGATCCATGCAAGGACCAGGCCGAATACCGTGATCATCGCCTGAAGCACGGCCGCGAGACCGGATGTGATATGTTGTTCGGCCCAAAACACCGTACTGTAGTTGATCGTAAACTGCAGCACGCCGGTCAGTATCAGTAAACGCCATGTAGACCCCGTTCTTGGGAACGGCAGCTTTTTGAAAAAGATCACCGGGACGAGAAGCACTGCAGATAGCAAAAAACGCGAGACGGCAAAAGTAATTGGCGGAAGTTCCTCGAGCCCGATCTTGATGAATATCCAGGTCGAGCCCCAGATAAGACAAAGGATGATCCAAACAATAACGTTCATTCGATGCTCGTCTCAGCTGCGCTCGTAAAAGCTCAGATTCGTTTCGCCTTGTTTGAGGATCCGCCATCTCCTCAAATGGCCGACAGCGTCCGGCAACCGGTTTTTCAGATGGTGTTCCGCGATCAATAAACCGCCGTCCAATAGAAGCCGCGAACCTTCGGCACCAAAATCGAACAAGACGTCTGAATAGTCGCTATCATACGGCGGATCGAAAAAGACGATATCCCAACCTGACCTATGTTCGCGTCCGGTGAAATTCTCGGCCGCGAGAGCCAAAACCTCGGTCTTGCTTTCGGCGATTCCAAGCAGGTCAAGATTTTCCTCGATCAGAGCACAGGCTTTACGGGATTTGTCCACGAACGTAACAAACGCAGCACCGCGGGAAACGGCTTCCATACCGATCGCTCCGGTTCCAGCGCACAGATCGAGGAAACGGGCATCATCGATCCGCGGCGCCAGTACATTGAACAAGGTCTCGCGAAGCCGGTCGGACGTGGGCCGCGTACGGCTGTCCGGCGGACTTTTGATCACGCGACCACGAAATTCGCCGGCGATGATGCGCATATCTGATTATCCTATCGTGGCGAGCCGGAATTTTGAATCTGAACGAACGATCTCGACAAGTTTCGCCGTTTCCTTGTCCAGGCTCTTTGAAAAGATCACCTGTTCAGCTTCGTACCGCGCGGCTTCCAGTATCTCAATATCCCGTACGATATTCGCGATCCTCAACAATCGAACGCCCGATTGACGCGTGCCAAGGATCTCGCCCTCACCACGAATCTCCAGGTCTTTTTCGGCTATTTTGAACCCATCGTTCGTTTCTTCCATTATTCCGAGTCGGTCTTTCGCGACTGCCGTTTTCTTATCTCCCGTCAAAAGTACGCAATAGCTCCTTTCCGAGCCGCGTCCAACTCGGCCGCGAAGCTGATGAAGCTGTGACAAGCCGAAACGCTCAGCATGCTCGATCACCATCGTCGAAGCGTTTGGTACATCCACGCCTACCTCGATAACTGTCGTCGATACAAGAATGTCGATATTGCCGGCAACGAAGGCACTCATTATCGCGTCCTTTTCGTCTGACTTCATCTTGCCATGCAGCAAGCCAACGCGGCGGTTCGGAAAGACCTCGTCACGGAGTACTTCGAACATTGCCGTCGCAGCCTTTAGGTCCAGTTTTTCTGATTCTTCGATAAGCGGATACACGACATATGTTTGGCGGCCGAGCGCCAGTTCTCGTTCGATGCCCCTATATACACCCGCACGTTTATCTTCGCCGACTACCACCGTTTTGATCGGTGTCCGGCCGGGCGGGAGTTCGTCGATCAGAGAGACGTCAAGATCACCGTAGACCGTCATTGCAAGCGACCGCGGGATCGGCGTCGCGGTCATTACGAGAACGTCCGGGTTAGTTCCGAGCTTCTTGAGTGCAGCACGCTGCAGGACGCCAAAACGGTGCTGTTCGTCAATGACGGCAACCCCGAGATCTTCGAATTCGACTGCGTCCTGTATCAACGCATGTGTCCCAATGATGACCTGTATTTCACCTTTGGCGATCGATTCCTGGATCCTTCGTTTCTCAGTGGCCTTCATGCTCCCGATGAGGAGACCAACCTGATACCCAGCTTTTTCGAAAAATGAACGTGCGTTCCGATAATGCTGATCGGCGAGTATCTCGGTCGGTGCCATGAGTGCCGCCTGATATCCATTTTCGATCGCTGCAAACATGGTAATGAAGGCAACGATGGTCTTACCGCTCCCGACATCGCCCTGGATCAAACGATTCATCGGAGCATCTGAGGTAAGGTCTGCGAAAATCTGTCTGACGACTCGCCGCTGCGCTTCGGTAAGCCGAAAGGGAAGCAGTTCGGCAATGCGACGTTTCATCTCGTCGGTGATCTCGATAACCGAACCCTTTGACTCTTTCCGTCGCTCACCGCGGATCAACTGAAGTGAAAGAGAGAGCCAAAAGAACTCTTCGAAGATCAGTCGGCGATGAGCGTTACTGCGGTAACTCTCGTATTCGGAGATCTTTGCCGAGTCGGGAGGAAAGTGGATCTCGGTGATCGCGTCCGCGCGGTTTATCAGACCGTTTCGCTCTCTCAAGCCGCTCGGCAGATTTTCGTCAACCGATCCGACATCAAGTTCTTTGACCACAAAAGATAAGATCTCGCGAAGCCGTTTTGTTTGGAACGGCCCAAGTTTACGATAGACCGGAACATGCCTTGCCGTATGAACTGTTGCGAACTCCGCACGGATTTCGTCCTTTTCCAGTTCCTCATCCTCCCGATCTTGCGAAGGGGCTGGTGAGGCGGACTGTGAATCAGATACCGTCGAAAGGAGTCCGAACGTCTCGTCGTCCTCGCTGTTCGGCAGTATCTCAAGCTCTTCGGGCCGATTCACTTTCAGGACGAATGTGTTCCGGCGTCCGTCCCATTCCCACCTACCGTGAGCGACAAGCCGAACGCCGCGGCTGAATCGCTTTGAATAGTATTCGATTACAGGTTTGGCCGTTTTGCCGGAAATGAACCACATCACGACAACGGGTTTTCGGACCCGTTCGCGGTCGCCGCCCGTCAGTTCGAAAATGTATAGCGGTGGTTTTTTCGGTCCCCGATTCTTTCCAACTTGGAATGCGCCCGAGACACGAACAAAAAGTTCTACCGAGGCCTCGATCCCGTCATACAGCTTGTCTATCTGTAGCAGGTTCGAGCGGTCCTCATATCTTGCCGGAAAATAACAAAGAAGGTCCTCAACATTCGTATCGTACGGATCAACACGACCCGCAAAGCCCGCAACGGCGGCTGCGAGTTTTCGTGCGACGGCCGGCGAGAGACCAGATCCTTTGATCGCGGCCAGATCAACGAGTGGCGTTTTCAACGAAATGCTCGGCATCGGGTATTCGGCTGCTGCCTGAAAAGAGTTTACCAAATAGGCTTGCCGGCTGCTTCGGTGCCGTTCAAGCAGGCACCACGAGGATCAGCTTTCGAGCTTGAATGGATTAAAGTCCGTTTCGCGATCGTAGTAATCCTCATTCTCGGCACGCTTCAAGAATCCGACAATGAGATAGGTGAAGGGGGTTGCAAGTACTTCCCAAAGGACCTTAAGGAAATAATTTCCGACCATCACGTTTACGACTTGTTCGGTCGGCCAAACACCGAGAAAAGCGACAGGATAGAAAATAAGACTGTCGGCCATTTCGCCGAATATCGTGGAGCCGATGGTGCGGGTCCAAAGAAATCGCCCCGCGGTCAACAGTTTTAATTTCGCGAGCACGAACGAATTAACGAATTCGCCGGCCCAGAAACCGAAGAGCGACGCTGCGACGATCCTCGGGGTCTGTCCGAAAATCATGTTGACGGCGTTGACATACTCGGGCGGCATACTCTTGGCCGCGGGCAGGCTTGTTACCGTAACCGCCATCAGCGAGGCAAAGATCAACGCGCCGAATCCTGCCCATATAACGCGTCGCGAGCGGGCGTACCCGTAAACCTCGGTCAGAATGTCGCCGAAAAGATAGCTAATGGGAAAGAAAAGAACCCCTGCTCCGAAAACGTATTCGCCGATCAGTGGAAGTTCGACGTAAGAGACCTTATGAACACCGATCAGGTTGGAGCACAAAATGACCGCTACAAAAGCGGCCAGGATAAGATCATAATAGCGGTATCGTTTAGTCGTCAGATATCTGCGGAATCCCGTTGTTTCACTGCTCAGATTCTAGCAAATGCGAAAACCGGAAAACAAAAAAATGAAGCGGATCTGCGACAGATCCGCTTTGATCGAAATATTACAGGCCCGCTAAAGACCGGGACCGTGGCTGTTACGAAAGTTCTGAAACGTGCTTTGTCAGCCGCGATTTATGACGGGCAGCCGTATTTCTGTGGATAAGTCCTTTGTTAACTGCCTTATCTATTAGAGAAACCGTTGGGTTAAGCAGGTCAGAACTGCCGGCTTTGTCGCCCGTTGCGAGGGCGGCTCGCAGAGTCTTGATCTGAGTCCGAAGTTTGCTTCTGTTGCTGCGGTTGTTCGCGTTCCGTTTTTCGTTCTGCCGAACTCGCTTTTCTGCCGATTTATGATTTGCCATCGTTGTTATTTAAGGATCGAAATTCCAATAAAAGACAAACTCCAGAGTATAGATTTCCAGGCTTGCTATGTCAAGCGGCAGGCGTCAGTCAGCACGAAGGGCGAATTTGTGCACGAGGTCAACAAATAGCACAAAAATGGGCGGATAGAATACGAATTCAGGTTTCAGTGTTTGCGAAAACATTGCCGGGATCGAAACGGAAACAAAATCGACATAGCTTCCGATGACCAGCCCAATACCAAAGCTCCCGATGGTTCCGCCAACGAGGATGCCTCCCGCAAAGACCCTTGAGTAAGGTTTCGTTCGGGTTTCCGCATCGTCTAGGATCGAATCGTGAATCTCATCGTCATTATAAGTAAATCGGTCGAGGCCGTCACGAATACGGCCGTAAAGGTGGATCACGCCAGCTGCAAACAGCGAAACCAGGACTATCTTCCCAATAACCGCCGAGTTTGAAAAGAACTGAGGCTTGAAAATGGCGACGACCATCGTTGAAAGAAACAAGGCGACGGTCGGGAAGATCACTCGTTGCAATGCGAGTGATTCACGACGTTCCTCTGCGATCATGCGGTCGATTATCTCGTTATACCGATGTTCATAGACCAACTGTCGCCATCGCCGGGCATGAGAATTCGACGAGGCAAAAACAGAATCACCGTTAAGTGTTTCGTCGATCTTTAGCTCCAGAAGTCTTTTGTCGTAATTTGCCCGATCCTCTGGGTTGCCGAGTACTTCGTAAGCCTCAGCGATCGCTGCGAATGCCCGGGCCGTCTGTTCTGAACCGTCATTCTTGTCCGGGTGAAGTTTACGAGCAAGCCTTCGGTACGCCGATTTGATCTCGGACTTCGAAGCATTCTGTGAAACTTTGAGCGTCTCGTAATAATTCACGATTGAAACTTTTCGATGCGAGGAAAACGACGTGCGGCCGCCCAAAAAATGAGCGTGCTAACGAAAAAATTGTATCACAAAAACCCTCCCAAATTGCATCGAGTTTCAATGCCCGTCAGTTAAGATCGTCTATCTGAAGACTTACCGGGTCGGCACCGGCCATTCGGACCGCATCGACTATACTTGCCACGTGTCCGTACGCGATCTTTGTCGGGGCCTTGATAAATACGGTTCGTTCGATGTGTGGCCGTCCCGATCCGTCGTTGCCCGATAGCGTAAAGGATTCGTAACGCCCCGCAAATACGGCTCGCAGTTCCTCGATCAAGGCAGACGGTGAAGTGACCGTCGCCAGATGTTTGCCGTTGAGTAAAAGACGTTGATCCGGATCGATGGCAACGATCAGGGTGTGAGGATGGTTAATGACCCCGGGTTGATCGGTCGGCTCGGCTGGTATCCTGGCTTCGAAGCGGCTTGGACGGGTTGGCGTGATGATCATGAAAATGATCAATAGGACCAGTAGAACATCGATAAGCGGTGTGACATTGATATCGGGACGCGGCATCGTTCTTCCTCCATTGTGTTAGACACCGCGTCGGCGAATTTGTTCCCTAGTTCGAAATGCTGCCGGCCTTTCTAGGTCGTTTGGTCGCTTTCGCATCCGATCGCCGATAACAACGCTGCAGCTTTTAGCATCGATTCGGCGAACTCGCATTCCGGGTCGCTGTCGATAACGATGCCCCCGCCAACATTGAAGACCGCCCTTTTGTCTTTGATCACCATTGTCCTGATCGCGACGTTCAACTGAATTGCGGGCTCAAGCCCAGGAAAGCCTTCTGGAATATAGATTCCGATCGAGCCCATTGAAAGTCCGCGGTCGGCGGTTTCGATCTGATCTATGATCTCCATCGTCCTTATCTTCGGAGCACCGGTGATGGATCCGCAGGGAAATACAGCCCGAATAATTTCCGAAAAGGAGACGTTGCTGCGAAGCTCACCGCTGATGGTCGAGACCAGGTGGAATAGTGAAGGATGCTCTTCCACATCACAAAGGCTTTCAACCTTCACGCTGCCGTATGTGCAAATCCGTCCGAGATCGTTTCTCAACAAGTCAACGATCATCGTATTTTCAGCACGGTCCTTTTCGCTAGCCATCAGTTCAGAGCGGAGCCGCTGGTCCTCATCAAGATCAGCGCCTCGTCGTATCGTACCTTTGATGGGCGACGTTGTGACACTATTGTCAGCGATGCGAAAGAACCGCTCCGGAGAAGCTGAGACGACGCTTGACCCGCCGCGCTCGATGAATGCTCCGAAGGGTGCCGGATGTTGAGCCCGGAGACGTTTGAAGATTTCGAAAGCGGTCAGCCCGATAGGGACTTCGACAGTCAGTTGCTGAGTGAGATTTGTCTGGTACGTGTCACCGCTGCGGATAAATTCCTTTATCATTTCGACAGCGTCGATGTATGACTGTTTATCGAAGTTTGAGGTTACCGTGCCAGGCTCTGTGATCGGCTTCGGATGCGGCGTGGCAGAATCCAGCAGCAAGCACTCAATGCGATCAAATCTGCTTTCGTTCCCAGAAATGATCGTTACTCCTGTATCGTAATCATGGACGATCAGGCATTCAAAAGCGGCAATGAAAAGATCGGGTTCGGATGAAGTTCTAAACCCTTTCGGCCGCTTTGTTATTCCGTTTATCTTCAGGCCAAAGTCGTATGACAACGTGAGAACTGCTGCGAGTCCAAATCGCCCGATCAGCTGTTCAGTTCTTTCCAGGACACTTTCCGCTGTGCCCTCGAGTTCGTAGTTTTCGACCGGATCTACACCGATAATGAGTAAGTGTGAGCCCAGATGGGCCACGCCACAGCTATCGAGAACACTAAAACCAGGCACATTGCAGATCAGCGAAAGCGAATCAATCAGGTGCCCGATAGTGATATCAAGTTGTCGCGACGAGTATCGCATGCAGTGATCGCAGTTCTATTCCCAAACGATGTCAGACGTACTAAGACTTTGCGTCAATTATAAGCCCTTTGGCTTTCGTGAGCGGTCGACCGTACGATAAATTGACCGGCTGGGTCAAGATGATCGTTTCCGTTATGGGAAAAATGAAGTTAGAATGACGCAGTCTGGATCGTTCGGTTTTCCCCGGAATAAAATATGAATTCTACATCCGTTGACAAGCATACCCTTATTCGCGGTTTGGGGCTTGCGGCCGCGGCATCTGTGATCATCGGTAATGTGATCGGAACCGGCGTTTTTCTTAAAGCGAGGGTGATGACCTGCAATGTCGGCAGCCCGAACTGGGTCGTTGCGGCCTGGATAGCGGCAGGTTTGTTATCGCTCGCCGGAGCACTTACGTACGCCGAACTCACAGCGATGAAGCCGCATGCTGCGGGGCCTTATGTTTTCCTTCGGGACTCGTACGGGCGGCTTTCGAGCTTCCTATTCGGTTGGATGCAGATGTTTATCGCGAGGACGGGTTCTCAGGCCGGTGTCGCGGTGGTATTCGCTATCGCGCTGAATGATTATCTAGGCGGAGCCCTTAAGCAGATCCTTTTTCAAACGAGCGTGGCCGGCTATTCCTATGAGATCACATCCCTTCAGTTGATAGCGGTGGTCGTGATAGCGATCTTTACGACACTAAACTGCCTTTCGGTGAGCCTTAGCGGCCAGATCGCGACCGCGCTAACGACGATCAAGATCGGTCTCGTGATACTTGTCGGACTCGGTGCATTCATCTTTGTGACCGGCGGAACATTCGACAATTTTTCATTGATGGACACCGGAGGAACCTGCGAAGGCGTTGCAGAGTCGGTCCGATTCGGTTCTGCCGAATATACATTTCTCGCAGGTTTTGGGGCGGCTATGCTTGGGGCGCTTTGGGGATACGATGGTTGGGACAACCTCTCTTTTGTAGCTGGTGAGGTCAAGGACCCGAAACGGAACATCCCGCTGGCGATCATCGGAAGTGTGCTTTTGATCATCGTGTTATACGTGACCGTTCACATTGCCTACTATTACGTGCTTGACCCGACCGCGATCGCGTCGGTTTCAAAAGATTCATCGGTTGCGATGGTCGTTGTCAGCAAGTTCTTCGGTGGCGATCTTGCGAGTTTTGCTACCGGCTTCGCAGTTGCGATCTTCACCGTCGGCCTGATGCTATCGTCGCTCGGAACCCTTCACACATCCATCTTGAGCGCCTCTCGCATCCCGTATGCGATGGCGAATGACGGCTTAATGCTCAAGCAGTTCAAGAAGGTATCGGTCAATGCGGTTCCGATCAACGGTGTATTGTTCCAGGGCGTTTGGGCAAGTGTTCTGGCATTGTCAGGTTCATTCGACACGCTGACGGATTACGTTATCTTCGGTTCGTGGATCTTCTATGCGTTGATCACGTCATCGATTTTTGTTTTTCGGCGCAAGTACCCGGATATGGAACGACCGTACCGAGCATGGGGATATCCGGTCGTCCCGATCGTATTTCTTTTTGTTGCGGGATGGCTGCTGGTCAGTACACTGATCAATAATCCGACACAGTCAGTAACCGGACTGTTCCTGATCATATTAGGTTTGCCCGTGTACTATTTTCTCAACCGTAATAGCGTTGTTGAAGCGGAGGAAGAAGCAGATGGCAATAACGGATAGACGCAGCGGCGAAGAACGGAGAAAATCGGAGAGGTTCAGGGTCTCATGTGAGATCGAATGGGAGAATCACGCTGGTATCCGCACGGGTACAATGAGTGACATCAGCAGCGACGGCTGCTTTGTCTTGACTTCCGGTGATTTTGCAAACGGTGAAAAGGTGTTCATTTATCTACCGATCGGAGATGGAACCTCGATGCGTCTCGCCGGCGAGATCAATAATCACGTTTTTGAGATCGGATTTGCGATGCGGTTCGTCGAAATGACCGACCATCAGCGGCAATTCTTAGACGATTTTGTCAAAAGGAACCGCGAAGTTCAAAAATAGGATCACAACCGATGGACGCCGGAACAGCAAAGTATATTTGCCTCAAATCTCTTTGAGCGCTTCGAGAGCCGCAAGCGCAACCTCACGATCGTCAAAATGAAACTTATCGCTGCCGATGATCTGGTAGTTCTCATGACCCTTGCCGGCGATGATCACGACGTCTCCGGGAGACGCAAGCGAGATCGCTTTGTTGATCGCCTCGCGTCGGTCTGAGATCGACAAATACTCGGTACCGGTCTCCTTAAGTCCAGACTCGATCTCATCCATTATCTTCAGCGGATCCTCCGTTCGCGGATTATCTGACGTTATTATGGCAATGTCACTGTGGCTGCCTGCAGCGCGGCCCATTGGCTTTCGTTTTGTTTTGTCACGGTCGCCGCCACAGCCGAAAACGGTTATCACGCGGCCTTTGGTTAGCTCCTTTGCCGTCCTCAGTGTATTTAGCAATGCGTCGTCGGTATGGGCATAATCAACCACGACCGCAAAATCTCCATCGTGCTGCACACGCTCGAACCTACCCGGAGCGCCGATGCATTTTGAGAGCCCGTTGACTATGTCCTCAAGACTGTAGCCGAGCTCGAGCGCCGTCGCCGATGCGGCGAGCATGTTATAAACATGAGGGCGGCCAACGAGCGGGGAGATCACGGTCCGTTCTCCCTCGGGAGTCTTCAAAAGAAACGACGTCCCTTTTAACAAAGAAACCATGACGTTTTCAGCCGTGAGGTCGGCAAAACGACGTGCGGCATCTTGCGAAATTGTGACTACCCTCTGTCCCGCAGCTTTCAGTTCGTCCGCTAGCCGAGAACCCCATTCGTCGTCGATATTAATTACACTCGACGCCGGTTTTTCTCCGAGCCTTCCGTCAAAGAGCTTTTTCTTTGCATCGAAGTAGTTCTCCATCGTCAGATGGTAGTCGAGGTGATCCTGTGTGAGATTCGTAAATACAGCGATCTTGAACCGGAGCCAATCGCAGCGATGAAGGTCGATCGCCTGCGAGGAAGCTTCCATAGCTGCAAAGCCGCATCCTTCGTCCACCGCATGTCTGAGGAAGCGGTTGGTGTCGCTCGCTTCGGGCGTTGTCCGGATCGCTTCTTCGGATCGTTCGCCGATCCGGTATTCAACCGTCGTCAGCATCGCGGATTTTACGCCCGACGCTTCGGCCAATGCGTAACAAAGATATGTCGTCGTAGTCTTTCCATTAGTTCCCGTAACGCCAACGAGGTCGAGTTTGTGCGATGGGTGGCCATTAATTATTGACGCGGACTTTGCCAATGCGACCCGGGCATCACTAACCTTCAACCAAATCCCTTCGAAAGCCTCCGGCGGATCGTACTCCGAGATTATGCCTGCGGCTCCGCGACGCATGACATCTTCAATGAAACGATGGCCGTCGACGGTCGCTCCTTTGATCGCAACGAAAAGCGTGCCTTCGCGGACTTGACGCGAATCGTGGGTAACGTCCGTCGTCCTTGAAACCGTGGAACCGTAATGAATGGCTCCGAGGTCGTCAGAAAGGGATCTTGAGTTAGTTTCTTGTATCGACAATTTTTATCGGGTAGAACTTGGATTCGAGAAGAGGATTATACGATAGATGGCATTTTCAAACGAACATCGCAGCAGAAATTTCGTATAGTAGTCAACGACGGAGGTTTGGACATGAATTTTATTAAGGTCATTCTTGCAATACTCGCACTCGTGTTCGGAGTTTTTGCGGTCTTCTGGCTTCTTGGAATTGTTTGGTCGCTGCTGGGTTATGCGTTCTGGATCGGGCTCATTGCAGCGGTCGGATACGGAGGCTATCGCCTTTTCAAGCGACTCGAGAGTAATGCGTTGGGTTCGGGCTCGGCATACGGCGAGATCGAGGACCGCGATTTCAACATGTCGTGGGAAGAATACGACCGCAAATACCTTAACAAGTAAGTGGCTAGACATTTTCGGCATCATTGGCTAAATTCGATATTGCCGTAGCCGGATCTCTTGCCGAGGTGGCGAAATTGGCAGACGCACTAGACTTAGGATCTAGCGTCGAAAGACGTGCGAGTTCGAGTCTCGCCCTCGGCACCAAGTTCAAGGCCCGTTCGTGGACGCGCGAAGATGACGCCCTTCGTCATTTTGCTAAATGCGATGTTCGCCAACGGGTTTTTTTGATTTTCAGGTTATTCGACTTTTGCCCGTCGCTTGGTTATCCTCTTGTTTGATAATAGACTTATTCTCAGGCAATTAATGAAAAGCGAAATAAAAGAGATCTCTCCGACACAGCGTGAACTTCATATCGAGGTCGACGCTTCGTCGCTTAAGGACGCATACGGCAAGGTCAGCCAGCGCTATGCAAAAGGCGCTTCTGTTCCTGGTTTTCGAAAGGGGTATGCTCCGCTTGATGTAATTCGCGTCCGTTTCAAGGAAGAGATCAAGCAAGAGGTGCTTCAGTTTCTACTTCCCGAAAAGGTGACCGAGGCGATTCGTGAACATGAACTTCAGCCGCTCGCCGAACCTCATTTACATATTGACAACGTTGAAAATGTTAAAGTAAATGGTTCTGAGTCGATAAAACTGCACGTACATGTCGAAGTGATGCCCGAGGTGCCGATGCCTGATTACAAAGGGATCGAGGTGTCGCGTCAGATCAAGCCCGTTGAAGAAAAAGAGATCGAAGACCTGATTGCAAACCGCCTTGGCCAGGAGGCAGCGCTCATTCCGGTCGAGGGCCGCGCATCAGCGATCGGGGACACGGTAATCGCGGATCTGGAAGGTACGTTCGCCGATGATCCGGAAGGTCAGCCGATCACCGCTTCGGATCTTGAGGTCAAACTTGGCGATGAAATGATCGAGAGTTCCTTCACCGAAAACCTGATCGGCGTCCGGCCCGACGAAGAAAAGGAATTCACGGTGTCTTATGCAGAGGATTTTTCTTCTCAAGCACTTGCGGGCAAGACGGTTCATTATAAAGCGAAGATCAAATCGGTCGGCTTGATGGAAACCCCCGAAGCTAACGACGACTGGGCGAGGAGCCTGGACGAGGGTTACGAATCGATGGCCGATCTCCGCAATAAGCTGAGAGCCGATCTCGAGACCTATGCAAAATCGGATGCCGACGCACGAATTCGCAATGTAGCCATCGCTCGATTGATCGAATCGCATCCGTTTGAGGTGCCGAATACTCTTATAGAGAATCAGTCGCGAAATCTGCTAAACAATTTCGCACAGGACCTGCAGCAGCGTGGTGTAGATTTGAACAAGGTCGAGAATGATTTCATCCAGATGGCGTTCTCACAGATGCGAACCCAAGCAGAAAGAGATGTTCGCGGGGCCATGCTGTTGGACAAGGTGGCCGAAGCTGAAAAGATCGTCGTCGAGAATGACGAGATCGATGATGAACTCGCGAAGATCGCGGAATACTATCGAACGTCACCCGACGAGGTTCGTGCGACGTTGGAGAAACAGGGTGGTTTGGGCACGATCGAGAACAACCTGAAGACCCGCAAGACGATCGAAGCGATCATCGAACACGCAAACGTCACAGATTCACCATGGGTCGACGAAAATGCGCCCGAGCCGGTTGTTTCGACCGAAAAGCCGAAAAAGTCGGCGAAGAAAAAAAATGAGGCATCCGCTGATGCAAAGCCCGAAAGGAAGAGGTCGGCAAAGACCAAGTAGCGTTTTCGGGAAGAAAGATGAGGCAATTGTTCAATGCCTTGCAATTTTCATGAATCTGTGTAAAATCTGCAATCGGCCGTTTTTACAATAAGTTATCGTTTAAGAGTTAAGCCACTACTTGAACGAAAGTCCAATCTGAGAGAAACAATATGGCGTTAGTTCCAATGGTCGTCGAACAAACCTCCCGCGGTGAGCGGGCGTTCGACATTTTTTCACGGCTGTTAAAGGACAGTATTATCTTTATCGGTACGCCGATAGACGATCAGATCGCGAATTTGTTGGTCGCGCAATTGCTTTTCCTGGAGGCCGAGGATCCCGAACGTGATATCAATCTTTATATCAATAGCCCCGGCGGATCGATCACCGCGGGTATGGCTATCTACGATACGATGCAATTCATCAAGAACGATGTGACGACGATCTGTGTTGGCCAATGTGCTTCGATGGGTGCTCTATTGCTCACAGCCGGAACAAAAGGAAAGCGCTTTGCGTTGCCCCATTCGCGAATCCTCATACATCAGCCATCGGGTGGAGCGACCGGACAAGCGACCGACGTTCGCATCATGGCCGAAGAGATATTGAGAATGCGAGAGATGACGTCACGGATCCTGGCTCATCACAGCGGCCAGTCTTTCGAACGGGTCGAGCTCGATGTCGAACGTGATCGTATCCTTTCGCCGATCCAGGCCAAAGAATATGGGCTTATTGATGAAGTGATCGAGCATCGGGAAAAGTAAGGTAGTGGTATCGTTGCAGTACCTCGAGGTTCGAAAGTCGCCGCGACGGTAGCCCGGTTTCTCTGAAATATGGCAAATTTCCGCAGACCCGAAGAACTCCTTTGCTGCTCGTTTTGCGGCAAATCGCAGAACGACGTCAAGAAACTCATCGCCGGTCCCGGCGTTTACGTTTGCAATGAGTGCATCGATATCTGTAACGAGATCATCAATGATGACGAACAGACCGCGACGGCGGCAAATCGGGCGAACTTGCCAAAGCCGCAGGAGATCAAGGCATTTCTCGATGAATATGTGATCGGTCAGGACGAGCCTAAAAAGCGGCTCTCGGTCGCCGTATATCAACATTACAAACGCCTCGAACTCGCGAAACGCCGCGGCGAGATCGAACTTCAGAAGTCGAACATACTTCTTATTGGGCCTACTGGAACAGGCAAGACTCTTCTCGCTCAGACTCTTGCCCGACAACTAAGCGTCCCTTTTTGCATTGTCGACGCGACTAGCCTCACCGAGGCTGGTTATGTGGGCGAAGACGTCGAGAATATTCTTCTCAGGTTGCTTCAGGCCGCTGGGAATGACGTCGAGCGTGCTCAACAAGGCATCATCTATATAGATGAGATCGACAAGATCTGTCGCAAAGACGACAATCCGTCTATCACCCGCGATGTTTCGGGCGAAGGCGTTCAGCAGGCATTGTTAAAGATCCTCGAGGGAACGGTCGCGAACATCCCGACGGGCGGCGGGCGCAAACACCCGCAGCAGGAATTTACCCAACTTGATACTACCAATATCCTTTTCATTTGCGGCGGTGCATTTATCGGCCTTGAAAAGGTCATTGAAAAACGTTTTCGCAATAAGTCGCTCGGATTTCAGGCTGATGTCAAATCGAGCAAACAGCGTCGCAACGAGTCTTTCAGCCTGCTTGAGCCTGAGGACCTGATCCATTATGGCCTTATCCCGGAATTCGTTGGCCGCCTTCCCGTGATCGGGACGCTTTCCGAACTTGATGAAGACGCGCTTATCAAGATCCTAACTGAACCAAAGAACGCTCTTGTCCGTCAATATCAAAGGAAGTTCGAGTTCGACAACATCAGCCTTAAGTTCTCTGAGGGTGCGTTGAAAGCGATCGCCCAGCAAGCCCACAAACGTAAGGTCGGAGCACGCGGATTGATGATGATAATGGAAGAGATATTGCTCGAGTCGATGTACGTTCTTCCGTCTGAGAAAAAGGTCAAGGATATTTTCATCACACGCGAAATGGTCGAACGTAAGACGCCGGTCTTCGACATCGTCGCTCCGATCGATCAGGCCGCGTAGGTGTCTTGTACGCCGAATGGCAGTTCTTCGAACCTTGTTATCCGACTTTAAGTCCCTGCAACAATTAGCTTCTCTCCGGTTGTTCGTTTTTGCCGGAGACGTCCAGTGAATGGCTCTCGTCAAACGACGAGATCGATTTGTCTGTTAGTCGCAATCTATCGAGGTGATCCAATGCAAAGATCGTATCGAGCTTTTGTGTCTTTAACCCTATTCGCGCTCCTCCTTTGTTTTTCGCACATCGCGGCCGATGCCCAATCAGAAGAAAGAGAGGCTTTCGTCGGTTTCAAGGGCGGATTCAGTTTGCCTAATTTGGTTAGCGGCGATGAACAGGAGATAACACGTGATTACAAATCGCGGCTGGCTCCAAATTTTGGCGCTTTTGCAGATGTTGGGCTTACAAAACGAGTCTCCATTCAGATCGGGATTGATTATGCGCCCCAGGGCGGCAAGCGAGACGGGATTCAGCCGATAACTCAGCCACTGCCCGGCCTTCCGCCGTTGCCGCCAGGAGCATTCTACTTTGCAGATTTTGAGAACACGGCAAAACTCGAATATCTCGAAGTTCCTGTAATGTTCAAATATACATGGCGTCGCGAATCAGGCCCTGAGCCGTACATAAACGGCGGACCGTATACCGGTTTCCTGTTGAAGGCGACGCAGGAGACTCGAGGATCGAGTACGATCTATGTCGATCGAAATGGGACTCCGCTATTGATACCCCCGACAAACCAACCGCTTCCTCCGATCCCATTCGACGCCGATACCGATGTGATCGAAAGCCTTAACCGAGTGAACTTCGGAATTACCGGTGGTGGTGGTGTTCGGTTTCCCTATAAAAAGGACTACCTCTTTATTGACGTTCGGGCCTCGTATGGCCTGACGACACTTCAAAAAGACACAATAAATAACGGCAAGAGCCGGACAGGTAATCTCGTGATTTCATTTGGCTATGCTTTCAAGGTGAAAGGAAGATGATACGTATTAACTAACTCTTGCACGAAACAAAAAAAGACAGCACGGATGCCGTCCTTTTTCATAACGAATTGTGGTACACCCGGCATGATTCGAACATGCGACCCCTTGATTCGTAGTGTCCAACGGCGAGTTTTTCATTGTTCGTTTTAGTTGCGATAAGTCGCGTTTCGTGCCGTAAATTCGGGCATTTCGCGGCTCTAGCCTTATACTCTGTTTCGGTGCGTTACAGTCAGTTTTGGCAAGTTCGGTTCCCATTTGGTTCCCATTTTTTAGCTATACAGCACCGCACCGAGCCGGGCGGTCGCGTCCTTCTGCATGCTCGGCAGCACATGCGAATAAGTGTCCAACGTTAAAACGATCGAGGCGTGTCCAAGGCGTTCGGAAACGATCTTGGGATGCACACCATCGGCGAGCATCAACGTCGCCATTGAATGCCTTAGATCGTAAACGCGAAAGCCCGGAATAAACACCTTTTCATCGTCGACCGTTTCATAATGCCCGAGCCCGGCGGCTTCGAGTATCCGGGCAAAGTTCCGCGTCCTTATATTCTTAAGATCGAGCGGCCCGCCGAAGTCATTAGCGAAAACCAGATCGTTCCGATCGTATTCGCTGCCGAGGCGCATCATTTGTTCAAGTTGGGTGGTCCGGTGATCCTTGAGCTTCGCAAAGATCTCACGGCTCATTGGAACGCATCGGCGAGACTTCGCGGTTTTCGGCTTTCCGAAATACCAGCCGCCGCCTTTCGTTTTTCTGCGAACGAGTGTCCGCTGTACCGTCGCAGTATTGTTTGCAAAATCGATATCAGCCCATTTCAACGCAAGGTACTCTTCCGGACGCATACCGCTCTCGAGTGCGAACATGAAGAGCAGGGACAACCGATCGGCTTTAGCAGCGGCCAGGAACCGTTTAGCTTCGTCGGGCGAGAATGCCTTCATTTCCGCGTGTGACCTTTGCGGAAGGTCCGCACCGCTGCATGGATTGACGGCTATCAGCCGCCACGTGATCGCCTGGGCGAATGCAGAGCGAAGGATCGCGTGAACATAGCGCACGGTCCGCGGCGAACGACCGGCAGCCGTCAGATCAGAATAGAGCCGCTGAATATCCAGAAGCCGCACGTCGGCGAGCTTACGAGCACCGAGGGCCTTCCGGACGTACAGGCCGAGCAGATACTTGTAATTCTCGAAGGTGCTTTCGGCGAGCCGCGGCTTCGCACTATCTGCGAGCCATCGATCCAGATACGCATTGAGCGACTCTGCGGAAGGCTGAATGAACGTCCCGGTGTCTTTCTCGGTCAGTTTGTCGCGAAGGTATTTTTCGGCCGCTTTCTTCGGGCCGTGGATCGTCTTGTTAAAGGTGATCCGCTTGCCGGCGGCATCGGTTCCGAATGTGATCCGAACTCTCCATGTATTAGGCCCGCGTTTCGATATGTGACCTGCCATTATTTGAGACCTCGCTGACGTTTTTTTCGATAGGTCGCCCCGCATTTTGCCGAGCAGCATTCAGCATGACCGGATTTCGTGAAAAGCCGGGTTGCGAAGAACGCCTTACGACATGTCGCGATCGGGCATCGCTTGAACCGCCGTGGATCCAGGCCTTGCAAGTCGTTGATCCGGTGCCCAGGTTGAACCTTTAGCTTCGGCGGGTTTTCGAACCCGTCGCTTCTTTCGCTCAGCAGTTCGCACGGAAGGCTGAAAGTCCCGGTGTGCCGGAGGCCGCCCCAATAGATTAACTGCCTTCTATTGTCAGGATCCCGGCCAACCGATTCGACTCGCTCGCCTCTTTCTTTAGCACCTAAATCAAGGATGGCTTCGATCATCGACCGAAACTGACGAAAGACAAAGAGCTGATTTCGAGCGTTCTGCAATGTCAATGAATTGTTGGTTATGAAGTCGACGAAGGCGGGAAACTTTTCGAACCGCCGCAACCATTCGCGAATCGCGGATATGGGCTCGGCGACAAGCACCGGGTCGAAGGTGTCAATACCGGGCAAAATCTCTCCGGGATCAAGATCGGACGGCAGTAAATTCACGATCTCGAGGAAAAAGCTCGCCCGCTCTCGTTGTTCGTCTACTTTCATACAACGCGAAAATGTGACTGCAGCCACGGATGTCACACTTTATATTAAAACTTATCCGTTGAAGTCAGTATACAAATGTTGTTATTCTCGCGTCAAGCACTGATTAGGCGAAAACGGAACATAACAGAAAGTGTGACATTTTAGGAGACTTAACTCGATATGGTTGTTGAAAAGAGACTTGGTAATGCGGATGAGGTCGCGGAGATCCTTGGGATCCCGAAGCGAAGCGTATATGAGCGGTCTCGTTCTGGGGCCTTTGACGGTTTTCTGGTCGTGCTCGGTGAGCGTCAGTATCGCTACGATCTACTCAAGCTCGAAGAGTTCATTCGGAACGGCGGCTTGCGTGGTGCCGCGGCGACGGATCAATAACAGTGAAAAAGGCCCGCGGATGCGAGCCTTTCATGTTTCGAATTTCTTGCCTTGCCCGGCCTCGAAACGATGTCTGCTACTTTACCACAATCGGAGCTTCTAAGCGCAAAGTTTCCTCACCCGCCATGCGGCCGGCGGCCTTCGCCGGTTCCTGCCTTTCGGAGGTGTCGCGCGTGAAGGTTACGAAGGTCGAGCGTGAGCATCTATCTAATTTTCTGAAGATTTCAAAAACGATCTTTCGGGACACACGTGTGAGTTGGAAGGCTCGTGGTTTTTTTGCGACGGTCATGTCCCTCAGCCCGAAATGGCGTTATTCGATCGAGGGCCTTGCAGCATTAACGCCGGGTGGACGGGATGCTGTTTACGCGTGCTTCAATGAACTTATCGAAACCGGCTATGTAAAACGCACCGCTATCCGAAAGCAAAACAAGATCGTCGAATGGGAATACATAATTGATGAATTTGGCGGCTTAAATGCTCTACTTACGGAAAAAGCGGAAATAGACGAAAGCCCGATAAACACACTACTTACGGAAAAGCAAGATGTAGGAAATCAAGATGTAGAAAAGCAAGAAGTTGCAGATTCGCCACAAGAGAATCTTAAACCTAAATTGATTACTTATTCAGAGGGAATCGGGAAGCTTTCGGATTTTGAACAGCAAGTTTGGAGCAAAGCCGAAGCCAAACTACAAGCCCGGATCAATGCGATTTCGTATCGCGATTGGTTCGCAGGTCTCCGGCTTGAACGGATTGAGGGCAACACGATCACACTTGCAGCCGATGCCTATACAGCCGACTGGCTGCAAAGAACCTATTTGAAAAACCTTGTCGAAGCATTCGAAGCCGGCGGGGTAGCAGATCCGGAAATTTTGTGGAGGGAAATTTGATGTTGGAAAGGGAAAAAATAATTGCAATCGAAAATTTCGCCGATCTCAAGGCATTGACGGTCGTCAACGCATTTTTGCTGCAATCGTTGCTCGAGATGATCGGTGTCAAGCCGGAACCATTGATCCTTGCCGTTGAGAAAATGAACATGGGCCTTGGCGATTTGTTCGAGAATGAATTGCGTAAGAAGTGCGGTCTCGAGCCTAGGACCGAGACACGGCAATCAGTTCGGGAAGTTCTTGATCAAATGTCAGTCGATTGGTCGAAGATGGCCGAGAATTAAGAGGAGGATTGCGATGAGCGACGATACCAAATTCCCGTTTCTCAGATCGGAAAGCGATTCAAATCCGGAGATCGTCCGGGTGTTCGAAAGCCTTGCGGACTATTTTTTCGGCCTGCAATTGATGGTCGCGCCATTGATCCAGGAGTATCTGCAATCGTTGCCTGAAGATGCCCGACAGGAATTCATCAAGCGTCTTGAGAAAGAATGCCGGCCGAATCACATCGAGTGGTTGAAAAGGCTCGTCGAAGGCGAAGACGAGTGGCCTTCGCGCTTCGATTGATCTTCGCGAAGACGGCCGGCGGCTACATGGAATCCATTCCGTCTCTAGTCGATATGTTGAAACTTCGCGAATACGCCGCGGCCTGGCCCGGCTGCTGGACCGCGGCATCATTCATTAGAGCGCTCTTTCGTTCGCGGGTCCTTCCTGGCCCTTCCTCGCCTGCGGGTATCGCACGACGGCGCTTGGTCAGTAACTGATAAAAATTTCGTGAAATCGTCATCGAAGATATGGAAACCAAACCTTGCACAAAATGCGGATCATCGAAACCGCTCGGAGAATTTCCGAAGGATGCCAGGCTCAAAACCGGGCTCAGTTCCCAGTGTCGGGCGTGTCACGCGATTCGGGCAAGAAGATCATATTTGGCGAACCGTGAGGAACGCCTCGCCAAGAATGCGGCATGGGCAAAAGCGAACCCGGCGAAGATCGCCGAATACAACCGAAAGCGATATTGGGCCGAACGAGGCGAGCCCGGGCGGATAAGCGAAAAGGGGATAAAGCGATGAACATTCTGCAGAAGATCAAAAATCACTTTTGGCCGCCGGTCGAAACGATTCCGGTCGCGGATCCGGAACCGAAGCCGGAACCGAAGCTAAAAGGCCCGAACGGTGATGGATGGTTTACCAGGGCGAACGGGGAACGATTTCGGCCGGTGAAAGGCTTCGCGGGTTCGGGAGTCTTTTTCGATGACGATAACGATTCGTGCGCCGGGCGGCGCCGGGCGGTTCGGTCGTTCAACGATCCATTCAGCGAATGAGATGAACAGCGAGGAACTTCTTCAGCTCCAAAACGACATCCACGAACTCGAATTGACGGCGGGCGAATATTCGCACGAAAGCCCGATCCGGTACGCTTTTCTTGGCTTCGCTGCCGTCCTGAAAACGTCGTTTGAGATTAGTGACAGCGAGAAGCTCCAGATCCTTCTCGAACGGGTGCGAGATATTCAGCCATGCACGCGGGGCTTTCTTGTCGAACAGCTTCCTTTCGTTCGCGATGAAGGCCGCCGCCTGGTCACCATGGCGATCGACGGCGGCCTGATCGAAACGTACACCGAACAAACGAGCGGACGGCCCGCAAAAATGCTCAGACTCCCGTAAATAGGCTTTTTGCGGAGATCTCACAGTCGACGGCTGTCGTCATGCTACGCTTTCTCGCAGTTATGCAAAGACCATACGAAAAGCGAATCTGGGAAAATCGGGACGCGGGTTTTGAGATGCTTCGGTGCCTATACCGGACCGCGAAACAGGACCGAAACGCGGCTCGGCAGGCTCAGGTCACGCTGACCCGGGCAGCTCTTTCGAGTTCGAACCTCGAAAGCGAGAAAATGGGATCTTTCCCGACACCTCGCAGCCTTCGGTATATCGCCGATCTCTTCCGCCGCGAAAAGCTCACGGAAGCGAACCAGGTCCTGGTGCCTTCGACGGGTTCGATAACACCGGCCGCCACAATGACGCTTGAGGGCGACGACAAGCCCGAATTTACGCCGGACTTTGAGCCGGCAACGGTTCGGCTCGGGAAAGCAGCGGTTTTCTCGAAAGCCACCGAAGAGACGGTTGAAGACTCCGTTTCGTTTTCAGCCTGGCTGCGGACGGAGCTGGCCCGGCAACTACTCGTTACGGTCGATAATCAGCTCATTAACGGCGATGGCACGGCTCCGGACGTGCTCGGCCTTCGCAACTGGACGCCGGCGATGCCAACCGCCGCTTCACTGAAAGCAGCGATCTCGGCCGTTTTATCCGCGGGTTTTCAGCCCACGGCGATCTTAATGTCGCCGGACGATTATGTTGACGCTGCGGATGTAGATGAGGCGAACTGGTCCGGCACGTTGTACGGGATCCCGGTGCTCCCGAGCACAGCCATTTCAGACGGCAACGCGATAGTCGGCGATTTTCAAACCGCGACGATCTTCGAGGCCTACGGCCCGACGTTTGAGATCACAAAGTATGATCAAGATGACTTCACAATGGGGCTCGTAACCGCGAGAGCCGATACACGGTTTCTTTTGGCAATTCCGGCAGTCGCCGCATTTTGCGAAGTGTCGGGATCTTGATTTTGACGAATGGCCTTTAACTCCGGCCAGGATGAGCCCGGCGGTATTTTGTTTCCTTTTTATGCCGCCGGGCTTATCAAATATTGAAAACTCAGGCTGAAGCCCTGGAGCCTTTTGAGCGAAAGCGGCCCGTTGGAACAGATCCGGCGGGCTTTTCAATACAAATAAACCTATGAAAACGAAAATTCAGCGAGAGGCCCGGACGATACGCGAAACGTCCGCAAATTGGGAATCGAATTCGGAATCCGGCGACGTCATCAGCACCGAGATCTCGGTGCATTATTATTCACCGACGGTCGCAATGCTCAAGGCACAGCGGATCGAGGCACAGCGGCGGTATGAGCAGGATCCGACCGCGATCGTATGGGTGAGTGAAGAGCTGGAACCGATGCTTCATTCACTGACCGGCCTTCCCGACGGGATCGATGTTCCTTCGCCGATCACGATAGATTGGCTCGATGCCCAGGACATCCGCAATCTGACGGCTCTCCGCGATGCGATCAATCAGGACATGACGGCGGGAAAAACACAGCCCGCGAAGTAGCTCAATGGATCGAGAGCGAAGGTAAAGCGGGCAAGACATTTCCGGAGTATCTGACTCTGGAGATCGCGAAAGAATACGGTCAGCCGCCGCATGAGATCGAGAATTGGCCCCTGTTCTGGTTTCACCGGGCCGTGCTCAAGATGCGGGCCGAAAATATCGCCGCTCGCAACCGCGAAGCGAAGCTTAAGCGAAAGAAATAGGCCGTATGGATTTTAAGCTCAGATATCAGATACAGGCGGACGGACGACAGGCAAAGGCCGAGTTGACCGATGTCGAACGGGCGATCGACCGGATGTCGAAGCGGGCGGCTTCGTCATCGAGCGGCATGGGTGCCGTTTTCGGCGGCAGCCTTGCGGCAGATGCCTTTTCGCGGATAACGGCCGGTGCAGAACAGGCCGGTACCGCCGTATTCAACTTCACTTCACGGCTTGAGCAGTCGCGGATCGCGTTCACGACACTTATCGGCAACGCCGCCGCTACGACAAAGCATCTCGACGACCTTCGCAAACTCGCTACGCAAACACCGCTCAGTCTGCAATCGCTGACATCGATGTCGCAACGGCTGCAGGGTGCCGGGATACAGCTCGAGCGCATCGTTCCGTTGATCCGGGAGATCGGCAACACGGCGGCTGCGACCGGCGAACTTACGGCCGAACGCATGGAAGGCATCAGCCTTGCGTTCTCGCAGGTCGTAACGAAGGGGAAGGTCTCGGCCGAGGAAATGAATCAGCTCGCGGAACGCGGCATCCCGGCCTGGCGGATACTCTCAGAACAGCTTGGCAAATCGGCGGCCGAATTGCAGAAAATGGCAAAGGACGGCGAGCTGTCGGCTGAAGTTCTTTTGCGGGCATTCGAAGATTTCTCGCGGGCTAACTTCGGCGGGGCGATGCAGAAGCAGGCCCAGACCTTCAGCGGTGCGATGTCGATAATCAGCAATATCGCACTCGACACCGCAAGCACCGCATTTCAGCCGATCTATGATGAAATATCAAAATTCTCGTCGAAGATAGCCCAATCACTCCAAAGTCAAAAGGAAGATGTAACCCGTCAGGGCGTTTCGTTCGGCTTCGCCATCGGTGAAGCGATCGGGCAAGGCATCGAGCAGTCAAAGATCGGTGATAAAGGATGGTTCGCCGGTCTGATCAATTCGCTTTACACGATCCCCTATCTCGGCACATTGGCGGCAGACTTTGGCCGTCAGATGGGCGAGGGTATCGCGAAAGGCTTTCAGGACTCCGCCGATCCGTTCAACAAGGAAGTTGCCGGCTTTCAGCGTGAAGAGGAAGCGTTCAACGCCGTCATCGCCCGTTATCGCCGCGAAATGAATCGCCTGCGGGCATTGCAGGCCGGTACACCGGCAAACGCGGCGGCGACACCGCCCGGAGCCAAACCCGCCCGCCCGCCGAAGGACGATTCAGCTCGCAGAGCGGCAGAGGCCGAACGCGAACGCATTAGGATCGCCCGGCAGCTTTACGAAGACCAGACGGCCTATTTTGCGGCTGAGGCCCGCAAGCGATTCGCGATCGTTCAAGAGTATGCCGAGGCCGAAAAGCGTTCGGCCGCCGATGTTGCACGCTTTCAGGAATTCCTAGCTCTCGACACGCTCGAATTCAAAAAGCAAAAACTCGGTGAATACATCAAGAAGCTTGTTCCCGGAACGAATGAACATACTCGAGCATTGCAGGAACAGACGATCCTTGAGCTGGACATCGAAACGCTTCGCTCCGAAAACGCGAAAAGCGAGGCCGATCGGAAAAAGGCGGCCACGGAAGGAGAACGAAAGCTCCACACCGAACGCAAACAACGCTGGAAAGAGCACATCGATTACTTGAACAAGCGATGGGACCTCGAAGGCGCCGAGATGGAACGGAGGGCAGCCGAACGAGCGGCGATCGCCCGCCAAAATGCTGAGGCGGCAATGGCCACGGCTCCCGGTACGCTTTACGGCGGCATAATGTCCGGCCTGGGCAGTGAATTGGTGCCGATGTTCGATGCGGCGACCAACGCAATGCTGACCTTTCAGCAGCGGCTCCAGATGGTTCACCAGGACGTCAATGCGTTTGTCGGGGATGCTCTCGGCGGAATGGTCAACGGTTTGGTTCAAATGGGCGTGGCATGGCTCACAACGGGCGAATTCTCGGCGAAGGCAGCTTTGCAGATGCTCTCGGCTACGGCCTTTAGTATCGCGACTCAGGCCGCGATCAAAGCCGTCTTTGAGGCCGCCGAATCGGTTGCCGCTTATGCCCGCTGGGATTTTGTTTCCGGATCGATGCACGCGGCGGCGGCAACGATGTATTCCACGGTCGCCGTTATCGCCGGTGCCGCCGGTCTCGGACTCGCCCTCGGTGCCCGTGCAATGGGCGGCGGAAGTGGTTCGGGTTCATCTTCCGGCTCGTCGAGCGGTTCATCGTCAAACTACGGCGGATCTTCGCGGCCGAACGAAACGCCCGATCCGTTTTCGCGGGCATCGGAAAATGCGTTTATCAGCGGACGTGATCCTGAAAGGCGAGAACTCGCCGAAGCCGTCGCCAGGCTATCGGAAAAGATCGAGGGAATGAGGCCCGGCGATGTTGTTCGGGTCGGGGTCAGGCAAAGCCCGGGCGTGATCGCAAACGCGGTTGCAGACGATATCGGCCGCAACAGCGGACTTGGTTCGCGCATCGGTCGAAGCATCGGTTTGAAATAAAGATCGCTTTCCGCTGATACATAGAAACCTCGTCGCTGATCATCGGCGGGGTGGAAGGACCTCGACGGCGGAAAAAAGGCCGCGGACTTCGGGTAATGATCCGCGGCCATTATTTTGTTGGTTTCTGCTATGCGGCCGCTTCAATACTCTGCAGCCGTTCCGACTTACGGATTGTTACTTCAACGCGACCGACAATATGCCAACGCCCGGATTGTTTCAGCGGCTCACCGAGTGTATCAACGCCCGGATCAAAATCGACCTCACAGAGCACTTTGCCGCGGCCCGGTCCGTCTTGAAAATCGAGCGAACCAAGCCGCCGAATAATCGACTTTTCTTCGAAAGCGTCGTAATCGAGTACCAGATCGCCTGGCTCAATCCGATCAAGCAGCGCACTCACGCCGAAAATGTCACCCGTTGCGACCTCGCCTGGAGCTTCGTTCTCGCCCGCGATCACGCTCATAAAAAGATCTACATCTTTTAAGCCTAAAAACGCTTCGAGTGCCGGTGTTATCCGCGGCCTTACTTCTTTTGGATTTTCACTCATGATCATTTTTCTCCTTGTAGTGTAAAAGTAGCTACATTTCTCGCTACAGCATTGCATCGGGACGTCTCGAAGCAACGATCATGGCGGTCGTAAGTGGTGGAATGCTTGAGGTCGATTGTCGGTTGAAGTGGGTAAGTAGTTAAACGGTTCCCCGTACGTTCCCAAGGGGTTGAAGTGATGACTTGGGAACGACGCTAAACCGTTGAAAAGGCTGGTACACCCGGCATGATTCGAACATGCGACCCCTTGATTCGTAGTCAAGTACTCTATCCAGCTGAGCTACGGGTGCTCGCAAAAGCGAATGAATAGACTACAAATCTAAACTATATGTGTCAAGTTTCGGCCATTTTAGCGAATGAGTCGAAGCACCGAGTCGATGTACGAACGGTTCATCTCGCAAAATACCCTTGACGCGACCTCGGGATCAGATCCGGATCGGTTACTTCGATCTTGATCGAACGCCATTTGCCGTCACGCGTGAGATTTTTCGGAGCGTATTCGAGCGTATAGAGCGTTCGCAGGTCAGCCGCGACGACTGCATAAAGCCTTCCCATTTCCTCGAGACGATTTATCGTATTCAGCGTTCCGCCGGTCCGATCCGCTACGATCTGCAGCCGTGAGCGTGCCGCCCGGAACATCGCGATCTGACGAGGGGTCGGATCTGCGAGGCGCGCCGGATCGCCCGTTGGCAACGCAAGTGGGTAAATTGTGACGCCCTGCCGATCTGCAGTGTTCAAAACGCTGTTAAGCTCTTCGCTGGATTCGGGTGAAATGGCGTTCGCGATCTGGTCGTCGGTCAAAGGTCCGAGCAGTTCTCGATCACGGTTCTGTACAGACGTATCGACTCCATCAGTAAGAACGACGATCGCCTTTCGACGTGTTTGCTCCTTTGCAAGGCGTTCTAACGCGAATTGCATTGCCCCGTAGAGGCTAGTCTCACCCTGTCCGTTTGCCACCGATATAGATTGGGCAGCGGTTCTACGGTTAGTCGTGAAATCATTCAAGAGATTGATCTTACTATAAAACTCAACGACCGCGACCCGGTCCTCGGGCCCCAAAGCATCCAGGAAACGCGAAGCCGATAACTTGATATTTTGACGAAATCCTTTCGTCGAGCCGCTCATGTCGAGGAGCATTACGACACTGAACGGCGCTGTGGTCATTTCGAATCGCGAAAGTTCTTGTTTGACGCCATCTTCGTAAACGACGAAATTTCGCATCCCAAGGCTCGTGATCGGACGTCCGCGTTGATCGACTACGCCGACATTCAATCGCACAAGAGCCGAGTCGATCCGGATCGGATCGTCGTCCTGTCCACGGATCGCTACGCAGGCGAATAATGGGATCAGCAGGAGAAGTGAGGCGAGCACACGGGCCATAATGAAAATATATCAATCAGACGCGCTAAACAGAAGTCCAGTTGCTTTAGGGATACGGGGACATTTGCCTTAACAACAGGTCGAAATTGGTCTATACTCTTCGTGCCCTAGAACTTTTCAAAATTCGGAACGGATCCGGTGCGTGGCCAGCAAGGCTGCGAACCAAGGTTACGTTATGCTTTACAAGCCGACATATTGCTGCAATTGCGGGGATAAGATCGAGCGGGCCGAGTGGCGCATTTGGGACAGCCGCCGGTTTTGCCAACTTTGTGAGACCGAGCATAAAGCGGGCGACCTTATTCCTCGGGTGATCGTCGGTTTAGGCATCGTTCTCGGCGTTTTCGGTTTTGGGAGTTTTTTTAAAGAAGGCTCGGGGCGACCGGCGGCAGATACACGAGAGAGAATATCGGTTCGGAGCTTGAAACCCGCTGTTCCTTCGTCGACTGATCGAGATAGTGCGAACAGCGATTCAACGACAGTTACACTTTCGGAATCCGGGAATGTGCGCGATCGGACGTCTGAAACTGGTGCCGGATACGATGAGACAGCTCCAGAAAGAAAGCAACAAACGAACATCGGTGGCGTATCATCTCAAGGGGAAGTGTTTTATTGCGGAGCTCCGACCAAAAAAGGAACGCCGTGCTCACGCCGGGTTAAGAAAAAGGGCCGCTGCTGGCAGCATGGCGGTTCGACGTGAAACAATTCGCCAAATGGTCGCATCGCGGGTCGGTGACGGCATTTATTGTTGATGTTTAAGGCGTTTTGTTGGAAAATATTGATTTGCGTTTCTAAAACGTTCACTTCGCCCTAAGACCCCTTGCTCAGATTGAGATGAAACCTCTTGCACAAAACACGATGATCCAAAACCGCTACCTGATCATTCAGATGATCGGCAAAGGCGGAATGGGCGAAGTTTACCTGTCGGTCGACCAGCGGCTCGGTAGTGCTGTGGCACTGAAACGCACGTTTTTTGCCGGCGACGAAATGCTCGGGAATGCGTTTGAACGCGAGGCTCGGATCCTAGCCCGCATGCGTCATCCGGTGCTCCCAAAAGTCAGCGACCATTTTTCTGAGGGCGAAGAACAGTACCTCGTGATGGAGCATATTTCGGGTGACGATCTTGCGAAACGCCTCGAAGTCGCACAGAAGCCGTTTCCGCTGAGTTGGGTAATGTTCTGGGCCGATCAGCTACTGGACGCTCTTTCGTATTTGCACTCGCATGAGCCGCCGATAATTCATCGCGACATCAAGCCGCAAAATCTAAAGTTGACCGATGAAAACCACATTATCCTGTTGGATTTCGGCCTTTCAAAAAGTTCTACTGGCAACACGAACGCCGGAGTCGGGCGTTCCGGAAGCTCGGGTAGCACCGGCAGCGTAGTAGGCTATACGCCGCATTACGCTCCGATGGAGCAAATACGAGGGATCGGCACTAACCAGCGAAGTGACCTCTATTCGCTTTCGGCGACATTGTACCAGCTTCTAACCAATACCGTTCCGGCCGATGCATTGACTCGTGCGGATAGTTTGATCAACGGTGACGAAGATCCGATCATACCTCTGAGTCAGCTTAATGCTGAAGTTCCGAAATCAGTTTCGGACGTGATCCTTAAAGGAATGGAGGTGAGCCAGGAGAAGCGCTTCGATAATGCTCGCGAGATGCAGAAAGCACTTCGAAAGGCGTTTGCATCGATGCAGACCGCGATGTCGGCTCAGACCGTTGCGTTCAATATTCAAGAGCAGCAGGAAAAGGCCGCAAATGAACCGATCGCCGCAACCATGGATAAAACTGAGGTGATGCAGTTCGGCGTGCCCGACGTTCCGGGCGAGATCAGCGCGGCCGGAAACGCCACATACACCGAACCTGCGCAGGGCGAGACCGATTTTGATGCAACGATCGCTTTTGATCCCGGCGGCCACAACTCGCTTCCCAAGCAGTCCGATCTGAAGACCGAGGTCTTTCTAGGGTCTGGCGGCTCAACTCCATTCGGCGTCCCCGAAACCCCGAGATATGAGCCGGAGATCAATGTAACCCCGGCCGAATCGTACACGACGGCTAACGAATTCGAGGATTTCAGCGAACCGACGAGATCGGAAACCGCGAGCAACGGTGAGTCGTTCTCACCGGACGCAACGATGCCGATAATCGCCTTTCAGGATCAAAATGCCTCCTCCGCAAATGTTGCCGGCCAGAGCGATTTCTTTACGACGCCTGGATTTAGCGACCGGCAATATGACGATCAGTCCGCAGGCGAACCAGTGCCCGCTGAGGTCGCCGCGCAGTCTACTTCGTCTGCGTCCGTTGTCCCGGCAGCAAAGGTTACTGCGAAAAAGAGCTCGACCGGCAAGATAGTGGCAATTTTTGCTGGGCTTTTTGCAGTTTTCATTCTCGCATTGGGTGGGATTGCCGGCGGGCTTTATTACTACAACAACTATTACGCGGCCACTGTTCAAGACGAGCCGACCCCGACGCCGGAGCCGACCTTTGAACCGACTCCCTCACCCGAACCGACGATCGATAACACATATGGTTCGAACCTGAATTCGAATACTCAATCGGAGTCGAACTCAAATTCGAATTCGGTGAATCAGAACTCGGATCTTCGGGTCGAGCCAACGCCGGTCGCGACTCCGGAATCCGCCGATCCGAGGCCTCGTCAAACACCGGTACAACAAGGACCGGCGGTTAGGCCTACACCTACGAGACCGGCTCGTACACCTTCACCGGTGCGTCCCACCCCGGCACCAACGCGTGACAGGACCATCATCCTGCAATAAAGATATCGCCGAGAAGCTTGGAATTATGAGAGTGAAGCTTTCCAACATAACGTTTACCGTCGCCGTCCTTGCAATTCTATTCGCGATCGCCGCCCCGGGGCTTATGGCTCAGCAGCGTCGTGAAAATCAGCGAGCTGCGGCATTATTTCAGGAAGGAAGCCGGGCTTACAATCAGAAGGACTATCGTTTGGCGATCGACAAATACGCGATGTCGATCGCACTCGCGCCCCGAGTCGCCTCATCGCGGTTTTGGAAAGGCCTGGCGCACATGTACACCGGCGATTATGAGTTGGCGTTGAACGAACTTACTGCCGCTCTCGACCTGGGTTACGAAAAGCCGATCGATATCTATTCGAACCGCTGGCGGATACATTTTGCTAACAAGAACTATGAAGCAGCGATGGCCGACGTTAACAGCGGCCTCGCGATCGATGCCGCCAATCACGAGCTCCAGATCGCCCGCGGCGATATGAGTTTTGTTAACAAGAATTATCGTGATGCTTTGGATGCCTATCAAAAGGCACTTGTCCGAACCCCGAACAATGCAGAATTGTACCTGAGTATTTCTAAGTCCTACTTCAATCTCAGGGACACAAAGAATCAGGTCGGTTCCGCGCAGGAAGCGATCAACAAAGGCACCCGTTTTCCGGGCGATGCGTTTCTCTTATTAGCTGATGGTCATCAAAAGCTCGGGAACATCACGCAGGCGATCGCCGCGTTCGAGAGCGCGAAGGCGGCAAACCCGAAGAACTATGAGATCTATCGAAGTTTGGCCGATCTTTATCGTTCGCAGAACAGGTTTGATGAGGCGATAAAGACTTCGCGAAGTGCGCTTGCGGTTTTTGGGAACGACGGAAATATTTTTACCGATCTGTCGTGGTATTACAGTCTTGCAAATCGCCATGAAGAAGCTGTGGAAGCAGCCAAAGCGGGCATCAAGCTTTTGCCCGATCAGTACATGGCCTATACGAATCTTTGCCGTGCCTATAACGATCTCGAAAAACCTGAACTGGCGATTCGCGAATGTAACAACGCCCTGCGTCTGAAGCCCGATGACGGCGAGACGTATTTCTACCTCGGCCGCGCTCACGACATTCTGAACAAGCCGGCCGATGCTACGCGATATTACAAACGCGCGGTTACCGGCCTTGAGGCATATGTGAAGGAGCGTCCGGACTACTCGGATGGATTTTACCTTCTTGGGAATGCTTACTTTGCGGACAATCAGCGTTCGAAAGCGATCGAGGCTTACAACGAGGCAATTCGTCTGGCTCCTTCATTTGCGAGGGCACGTTACAACCTTGGTAGATTGCTGGTGGTCGAAAAAGAAAAGGGGCTTGCGACGATCCAATACAACGCTCTGACGGCGATCGATAAAGGACTCGCGGCGACGCTTAAGGCCGAGATCGACAAGCTGCCCTGACAGGTTTCCGAGATCAACAGGAGGCGGAACAAGACCGGATGTCTTGGACCGCCCTTCTTGTCTTAAGTGAAGATCCCAAGCAGGTCGAGAGGGTTTCCGAACAAAAAATGCGCCAGATTCGGCTGATCGTGCGACCGGTCGTAGCCGACCATTTCGACGTAGGCGTCGCCCTTTACAGGCCGGCCGTTCATTTTTCCGGTCACTCGACAGGCGCCCTCCCAATAAACGATCATCGTCGTTCCGCGCGTGTCGAGTTCCTGTTCTCTCATTATTGGAAATACGTTCAGATCAATTTCGAGTGAAGGCACCTTGACCCGCCATTCGATCGGATATGTCGCACCAGATCTTGAACTCGTCCAGTGGTCAACGGGCGTGATCGTAAAATCCGAATTGGCGAGCGGTCTGACGGAACCGTCGACATTTACGAAAGTTCCGCTTGAGTGCGGCGAGGTCGCACCTTCGCTGTTTCGCAGGTGATAGCACATGAGTTCGCTTTCGTTATCAAGCTGAATCGAGAACCAGTCCCATCCTTTCTGATTCTCGGTCGGGGCCCACGTCCCGAATTCACGGTCCATCCACGCGGATCCCGTGAAATGTTCGGTCTTACCATTGATCGTCAGGTCGCCCTCGGCTTTCATCCTTGTGTAAGAGAAGTAGCGTGAAGCCTCGCCGTGGTCTTTGAACGAAACGCCGTTGTCGCCGTTGAGGACGACCGGCTTTGCCGGGTCAAGAGCGACTTCGAACCTCGTACCGTCGGGGAGAGATGCCGTCAATATGTGCATTCCGGCCGCTTCGCGGGCCGACCAGTCACCGAGCCTCAGGTAATAGTGCGTTTCAGAAGCTGAGGCTTCCGAATCAAGCACGCCGTTCGAACTTTTTCGATGGTCGTATCGGAACGATCGTTCCTCATGATCAGTCAGAGCAAAATGGGCGAAATAAAATGGATTTCCCAACAGTCGCAGCGGCACGACCGCAAATTTGTCGAGATCTGTCCGCCGCTTGAAGAAAACCAACTCGAAACCGAACTTCCGGCCGCTAAGCGTGGCTAAGTGTCCTGTGTAATACCACCATTCGGTCTGCGCGTCAGAGTGAGCGGCAAGGTCCCGAGGCAAAGAGACCGGGTCGTGGATCGTTTCGCCACGAAGCGTTTCAGCCCTGCCGACGACTCTTTCGGCAACGGCCTCAAAAAAATCGGCCGCGGCGACCTCGGTTCGATACAAAAATTGCTGATAAAGACTTTCGTTGCCCATAAGTGTAACGGTAGTAGTTCGATAGATAATAGGCCATCGGATTCATCAAAAAAACGGCACTGCATTTAACACGCCGTGCCGCTCATCACCTTTCTGCCTGACGATCTAAAAAGCAGGCGGATCGCTTTCTGCCTCTACATTAACACTTTGGAGTTTTAGAACGACCCTTACACTTCCAGACCGCCGATCCATCGAGGCGGGAACGAACGGAGCGAAATCCGGGTCGGATTGCAGAGCCTTCTGCAGTTCGACGATCGCCTTTTTGTCGTGAGAGGGTTCGACGACCTCGGCGATCCGTGCAAGGCCGTTCCCGAAAACGTCCGCTACGACAACGACTTCGTCATCGTTCATTTCGCCCCGCATGAGCGAACGCGTCAAGGCTACCAGTGCACCTTGAGGGTTAATGCTTGGCGATTCGCCCGCCACCGACAACCGCGCGTTCGCATATTGAAGCGGTGAAATATCGATCACATCGGGGTTGGTCGAAGCGAGCATTATTTCCGACATCGCCTCGCTGCTTCGCTGCCGTTCAGATACGATCTCGAAAGTCTGTGGCGGCACCAGAAGGAACCATAAAAGCGTGAAACAGATCATGACCGACGCCACCGATCCGACCGCATAGGGAATTAGCCAGGTATCTACCCAATTTCGTTTGCTTTCGATCAAGCGAAATCCAGGAGCAGGAATTCTGATGTGAGCTTTTTCAGCGACAGCCGTTCTGATCGCCGCCAGCGTTCGAGCTGGAATTACCGGACGAGCGAGCGAACGCATCGCTTGGCGGAGTTCCTGCATATCGGCGAGTCGACGTCTGCAAAGCGGGCATTCGGCCAGGTGCTCATCGATCTTTGCAACTTCGGCAGGCGACAGTACATCGTCAAAGTAAAGCGGAAGTTCAAATTGTAGATCTTGACATTTCATCTCACATTCAAGAATCGAATTATATGACTCACTGACCCCGGCTATCCTTTGTTTGCAGAAAACAACGCATTAACGTCTGAAAGATCCGAAACCGTTTATCCGGTAATTCCAATATTGATTGCTGGTCAATTTCAAAAAACCACCGAACTGCAGTCGCTCATATCTCGCATCCTGAATCCGTCATTTTCGACCTCTCGTTTGGCACCGATACGTCTTATTTCAAAGTCCAACCGGGGCGAGTCAGTCATCAATTCAATTTTCAAAAATCACTCAATTTTCGCCGCATCAGCTCGCGGCCTCGGGCGATCCGCGATTTCACGGTTCCGATGTTCATCATCAGCAATGAGGCTATCTCATCGTACGCCCTGCCTTCGATGTCGCAGAGAACTATCACCTCGCGATAAGCCTCGGGCAGTTCGGCGAGAGCCTTGCAGATCGAATTCTCGCGCTCGCGCGAAAGTATCGAAGCTTCAGGGTCTGACCCGGCCGATTCGAGTTTCTCGCCAACCGTGAGCCCATCTTCGGATCGCGAATCCTCGAGCGAGACGGTGTCGTTCCGATGACGGCGTTTCCACCAGCGAAACCTATTGCGAGAATGGTTGATCGCGATCCTGAACAACCACGTTTTCAATTCCGATTCGCCGCGAAAGGACTTGATCGCCTTCAATGCGCTCAAAAAGGTCTCCTGGGTCAGGTCGCCGGCTTCGTCCGGATCCGCGGTCAACCGGTGCAAAAGCGAATAAACGTCGTTCGAGTAACGTGAGATAAGCAGATCAAAAGCTTCGCCATCGCCCGATCTTAGTTTTTCAATGAACTGTCTTTCTGCCGTCGGAAACGCACTCGACACCTCTGCCGCCACAGCGACACTTCCTAATTCTTCGTCGTCAAATGTGATTGACCTGCTGAAGAGCATCTCGTGGTTTTTCCCGAAGGCAAAACGCTTGCATTTCATCCGGCACTCGCGACCGGTGATTACTTAGACACCATTTTGGCTGATTTGTTCCCAATTAGCGAAACTTTTTTTTCCATCGTTTCGATTCACCAGATTGCATCAGCGTTTCCGGACTTTTGTGCGGATTCAGGTTTCTGTGCTAATTTAAATCTTTTGGAAAAAACCTGATATCCCATTGATATAACGATGGTGCTCGTCATAATTGCACGAATAACGTAATGACAAGAAAGAAACGTCGATTTGATGCTCCGGTCGCCGCGGAGCCAGCAGCCGACACGGCGGCAAAACCACGCTACCAAGATCCGTTCCAGCAAAAGGTCGGGCGATCGATCGAAGAGGCCGGCAAGCTTTTGGAGGGCAAAGGGCGAAACATCCTGTATGGACTCGCCGCGATCGTTGTGTTGGCCCTGATCGTCGGGATCGTCATGACTTGGAGCGGTCGTTCGAACGCCCAAGCTCAAACGGCCCTCGGCAAGGCGATCGTTACCTCACAATCTGCTGTGACCGATCAGGCTCCGCCGGCAGGTTCGACCGAAAGAACCTTTAAGACCCAACGAGAACGAGCAGAGGCCGCGATCGCCGAGTTTGAAATGGTGCGTAACACTTACGGCGGCTCTGTTGGAGAGAAGGCGAAGTATTTCATCGCGGTAAACAGACTTACGCTCGATAGGCAAGCCGGGATCGCCGAACTCGAGGCCCTCGCGAAGACTGGCGGTGAAGTCGGCAGCCTCTCGAAGTTCGCACTTGCCCAGGCTAAGGCGACAGACGGTGTATTTGATCAGGCTGCATCGCTATACCAGGAATTGGCTGCCTCAAGCGATCCGATCGTTGCAAAGGAAACCATTAATTTTGAGTTAGCGAAGATATACGAGAAACAGGGGAAGAAAGCTGAGGCGGTGACCGCCCTATTTGATCTTGTTAAGGCAGCGACCGAGGCTAAGGACCTTGATGGCAAGGCTGTGCCTTTATCGTCGACGGCTCAGAACGCAAAGACAAAGCTGCAAGAGCTTGATGCGGAAAAGGCAAAGGAGTTGCCAGAACCTCCGCCTGCTGCCGGTTCACCATTCGGTCTTTAAGACCAGAATTCCAGATCCGAACACGTAAATTCACTTTTCCGTTACTTTTGACCTCGGTTAAGCGTAAAATATAGACGCAGGCCGGGGTCAAGCTTTGGAAACCATCGAGCAACAAAATATTCTGCGAACTGAGCATATCGGTCCACGTTCAACAAAGCGGCGTTTGACGAACCCTATCAGGGTCAGGGTCTCGCCGGGAAGTTATATCGCGGCCGTATTTTTTCTGTCATTTGTCTCGGCTTTCTTGTTTTATCTCGACAACGTTCTCGTTGCCTCGGTCGGTTTGACCGTCGCTTGGGTGATCCTACCGCTGCTTTGGTTCTTTGACCGGATCTCATTCGATGGACGCCGGCTTTTCAGAACAGGCCTGCTCCCCGTACTTTGGGCTCGCGCAAATAGTTCGCGGACGAATATCAAGCTCGCGGACGTCGAACAGGTCGACTCTCAGGCTCTTCGTACCTTCAGACGGAGCGGCAGTGTCGTTTATCGTTACAAGACGACCTTCCGCGGCATGTCGGTGGCATTTTCGGTCTCGTCGGGCGGCATGTACCGGCAGTTGATCCGAGCCGTATTGCCTATGTTGAACGAGGACGTTCTGGATCATCGTTCACTCGAGCTCAGGGAGTATCTGTGTGACCCGAACGAGGTCAGGCTCCGTGCCAATCGTTCGAAGATCCCGTCGGCCGAGGTTCTTGAAGGGTCTCTGAACGATTTCAGGAAAAAGAAACGTCAGGGAGCCGTCGATGCCTTGATCGCGAATGCCGGCGAGAAGCCGAAAGCGGACGAGCTGCGCCGACTCGGCAATGAGCTTCGTGTTTCGGGTGCGTTGCTGCGATCGGCCGAGGCATTTCGGCGTGCCTTGATCTATTCACCTAACGACTCGCGTTTGCTTTTCGAATTTGCACATTGCCTTCAGTCCCTGGCCGGCGCCGAACGCGATCACCGGATCGAACGACGGGCGATCGCGATGGTGCGGTTGGCCGAGCGTCGCGCTGCCAACGACGAAGAGCTCTTGGGCCGGATCGGTGAGTTTTATTTCCAGATCGGCGATTGGGATCGTGCGGCTTCGGTCTTCAAACGGGCCGTCGATGCGATGGGAAGAAATTTTCGGGCATTCCGGGGTCTGGCCGAGATCGCGCTCCGCGAAGGTAAGATCGCACACGTGATCCACAATTTCGCATCGGCTAATGCCCTTGCCCGATCGACCGCACTTCGTCGTTGGACAAGGGTCGAGGTCGAGTATTTTTCGCGATTGCATGATGACGACGAATACATGGAGCTCGAGATCAGTCGAGTAAACCTGCTCGATTCGCTTGATCGTGCCAAAAAAACGTCACTTCGAATCGGTATCGCCGGAATTCCGATGATCATCTTGGGTGTCGCGGTCGAGGATGTGCTTATCGCCAATATTGGCTGGGCGGTCTCGATGGTCGCATGCTTTTTTTGGCTTGTGATCGGCATCGGACGCAGGATGCTGGAAAGCAGGATACCGTTCGACATGATCGAGGACGGAGATTCGCGAAACAACTAGAAAAAGAAGGCATGCGTCCGAAAGGTGTTCCGGAGTACATGCCTTCACGATTGCGAAGTATAGCCGGCCGACGGGGCTTTAATTCCCGCCGGTCGCTTTATTCGATTTCGCTTTATCTGCCGGTCGTGCCGACTTCGCCGGTTTTTTCGGCGTCGAAGCCTTTAATACCTTAGGAGCTACTTTTTTTTTGACCGTCTCGGCCGGATTCAGCATAGCCGACCAGCGGTATTCGGGTGCCTCAAAGCCGCTCTCGAGTTTATTGAGAATAAACTCGGACATGTTGTCGACGATCCAATTGTGATTGTATTCGCCCACCGAAGCAAGTTCTGCATCCGGGGCCGGATTCATGAAATCGATGGCGTACGGAATGCCATCCTTTATCGCAAACTCCACCGTGTTCAGATCGTAACCCAGAGCCTTACAGATCGTGATCACGTCCCTTTCAACGCGTTGATGGAGTTCGGGGGTAAGGTAGTTCTCGATATTGACGTACTGCATTCCCGAAAGATAAGGCTTCGACGGGTCGTAGGGCATTATCAGCACCTTTTCCTGACCGACGCAATAGCAACGGACAAAATGATCATATTCGATGCCTTCCTGCAGCGTCATGCAGAGCGTCCCGGACTGGTTGTATTCGCTCCATAGTTCTTCGAGCGAGTGGATCTTCGAGACGTTCTTCCAACCGCCGCCGTCGAATGGCTTTAAGAATGCAGGGAAGCCGACATAGTTGATGATCGATTCCCAGTCGATCGGAAATTCCAGGTTGCGAAGGGATTCACTTGTAATGTCCTTGATATAGGCGTGCTGCGGCAAAAGCACGGTCTTGGGGATAGCGACGCCGATCTTTGAGGCTAGTGAAAAATTGAAGAACTTGTCGTCCGCCGACCACCAGAACGGATTGTTTATGACGTACGTGCCTTCGAGCGCCATTCGCTTTAGCATCGCTCTGTAATAAGGCACCTCGTGTGAGATGCGGTCGATGATCACGTCGTATTTCTTTTCCTGATCCATTCGGATCCCGCCAACGACGACCATTTCGGCGACGACTTCGCCGTTGCCTTTCTCGTTAATGCTTTTGATTATCGATTCGGGAAACGTCACTTCGCGTCCCGCTAAAATTCCAACTCGTTTCATATTCTTGTATTTCCTATTTAGATGTAATCAAAATGAACAAATCACCAATGAATGAAATCGATTATTGTATAAAAAAACGCATTTATCGGCAAGACAGCTACGCATACGTCGGTTTGGTCGAACGGGCGCAAACAAAGAAAAAACGCAGCAGATGCTGCGTTTTCGTGAACTTTGTTCGATCGTGAATTTGCTCAGTTACTGATTCGTACCCGGCAGCAGCTCGTAATTTCCCATCTCGCGATTGTAGGAATCAAGAGCGCCGACCGAATCGGCCGTGGCATCGAGCATTTGTTTCGTCATAGCGATCGAGTCAGACAACTGCTCAAAATCAAGCAGCGAGAATTTCTCGGGCGTTGACATCGTTACGATCTCATCATTCAGATAACTAAAGAAGTTCTCTATCGACTGCAATTGGCCTTCGACCAATTTAACGCTGCGTTCGATCTCATCAAACGAGGCGATCCGGCGCTTTAAGATCTCAACATTAGTTTGTTGAATACGCTTCGTTTTTTCGTCGTCAGCGCTTTCGGCCGCCCGATATGCCTGTGAAAGCTGATTGTGGACAGCCTGTCGGTTGATCGATTTCAAATGTTGTTTGCGACGACGATAAACGTCGAGAAGATCGACGAAATCCTCCCAGCGCTGATCGAGCGTAATAAGATTCGACGGTAGCTGACCGGCTCCAGTAAATTTCTTGTAATTATCTTGGATCTTTTCCTTCAGCCAACGCAGGTACTCGACGGCTTCGCGTTCGCGGGGCGTAAACGTTTTTATCAGTTTTTCGCGATTGGACCGGCTCAACTCGAAAAGCCGTTTCTTTTCGCGCATCTGCACCATTTGGCGATAAAAGGGAAGATTCGGCAAGACAAGTATATAAGCGATCTCGGCGATCAGTGCGACAAGAAGCGGGATCACGCTTCCGGTGTAGGCAGCGGCGACAGCAAACCCGGCCAGCCCCCAAAAATTGAGCGGTTCCTTAACCGCTTCTTTGGCGTAACTGGTGTTGAATTTCTCTAGATTCTGCTGGTACTTAGCCAGGTCTGCCATAAACTACTGAGATGCGTGAACATTCACGCGCGTTCGTATGATCTTATTGGTTAGAAGACTTGACCTCGGTTTCGATGACCTGTTCGAGTAATTCTTCCTCTCCGACCTCAGATCCGGCTGCGATCTGTTTGCTTTCCTTACCGGTCCCGGAACCAAGCAATCCCATCTGAGATTTGTATTCGAGCAATTTATCCTGAAGCTGAATATCCATTGCTTCGCGCTCGATATCGGCCATTTGAGAATCGACCGATGCGGATCCAAGCTGGAGTTTGGCTTCCGCCGCAGCAACGCGACGGTCGATCTTCTCGCGCATCTCGTTGAAAGTCGAAGCGTCGTCGCCGATGTTAAAAGTGTCCATCGTTTGAGCCAGCTGTTCTTGCAGTTTTGCCTGCTTGGCAGCCGATATCAGCTGCATCGCCTCAGCGGTGCGCTTCTTCATGTTCAAGACGTAATTGTCGCGGGCTTTGAGCGCTTGCTTTGAAGCGAGCGACGCATGCTCGAGCTGTGCGCCCGTTCGTTCGAGATCGAGCTGAGCCTGCTGCAATTGGCCGATGTAAGCGGTCGCAATATCGTCGCGTCCCATCTTTACCGAAGCCTTGATCTTCGAATCAAGATCGATAACTTGTTTTTCGAGATTCTCAGCATTCTTGATCAGGAGACGCTCCGTTGCCATGACCTGAGCAACCGAATTGTTGAGTTCAGGAACTCGGTCTCGCATGTCGCGGATCGTCTGCTGCAAAACCAACTCGGGATTCTCGATCTTATCCAGCGCCGCACCGGTACTCGCCCGAAACACTCGTGTTATCCTTGCCCACAATCCCATTTCTATCTGCCAGCTCCTAAAAAGTTGTTATTACAGCATTTCCGCCAACATCTCTACGACGGTAAATTGCTCAAAGTTGCATTTTCCCGAATAAGTATAACAGGAAATCGATTTTAGGGAAGAGGATAACCGACTTAAGCCCCGGCAGAAGATCGACGGTTGGTGCTAGCCAGGCTTTGCGTAGAAATTACCGTTATCGAATTGCTGGGAGAACGGTTAATATTTAGTCGCCGACAGAGCTTTCGCCCAGACGATGGTACAACCGTTTCCGGCGTCACAATTTCTAAAGGATTGCAAGAACTCATGTTCGCGTCCGTTCCCTGATATACAACTTGTCGGCCTCGGCGACCGAACATCGCAATAGGCCGGCAGCGAAACTCTTCGAACTGGAACTTGAACGAAATGAAAAAACTAACAGCGTGGACATTATTTCTGGCGATCTACTTAAGCTTCATCGGTCCTGTCGCCGTATCGGCTCAGGCGGTTGGAAAAGCGAGGGATATTAAAATGGCGGAAGTTGAGCAAGGCCTCAAATTCACGTTGAGCAACGGAGTTGAGGGAGCGGAAACGCGGGAAGTGAAGCCGTCCGCTGTCACCGATCCGATAAGCGAATCCGAGGCAGGCAAACTGTTGGGGCGCCTCCCGGAGATCAAATCCGATCCAGACGATCAGGCAGAGTTTGCAAAAAGACTTGGCACCTTGCCCGCACCAAAGACCGGCGAAAAGATCCCTGTCAAGTTTCCGGCTACCGAAAGTCAGGCTCCGTCTCAGTACGGCGATGCGAAAAAGGCACTTTCGGTCATCAGGTTCTCGCCCGAAGGCGAAATACCTTTGGCTCCGGATCTCAGCGTAACATTTTCGCATCCGATGGTTGCCGTGACATCGCAAGAGGAAGCGGCGAAATACGCACCGGTCGAGATGACGCCGCAGGTTGACGGACGCTGGCGTTGGCTCGGGACCAGAACACTAATGTTCGATACGGACAAGCGTTTTCCGATGGCGACGAAATTTACAGCGAGAGTGCCGGCCGGCACCAAGTCAGCAACGGGGCAGACGCTCGCAAAGGACTTCTCTTGGACCTTCACGACCCCGCCGCCTAAGGCGATACAGATGATACCGAGCGGCCAAACGACTCGTCGCGACGCGGTGATGTTCGTTGCTTTTGACCAGGCGATCGACCCTGCAGCCGTTCTGCGTTCGATCATTGTGACCGGTGGCGGCAAAAGGCTGCCTATCAGGCTTGCGACAAAGGAGGAGGTCGAGGCAAGCGTCGGATATTACGCCAATATCAATCTGGAAGGGCGTTGGCTCGCATTTCGTGCCGTCAACGAAAACGGATCGGTCGAAGATGCTCTGCCTGGCGCATCTCCTATCAACGTTACGATCCAAAAGGGCACGCCTTCAGCCGAAGGGCCTTTGACGACGGCGGCCGATCAATCGTTCGGGTTTCAAACCTATGGGCCAATGAAGTTCGTCGAGGCTCTTTGCGGATGGCGTCGAAATCAGAACTGTTCGCCCTTCGAGCAATTCTCACTGCAGTTCTCGAATTCGATCGATGCATCAAAATTCAAGAAAGAGATGGTGACGATCGAACCGGCGATCGAGGGAGTGAATATTTACCCTTCAGGAAACTACATCTATATCCAGGGAGTAAAGAAGGGGCGTACGACGTACAAGGTCACGGTCGACGGTTCGCTCGGCGATATATACGGACAGCGATTGGGCCAGCCGGCAACAGCATCGATCAAAGTCGGGTCCGCCGAGGCGACGATGTATGCTCAGGGCGGCTTCATGACCGTTCTCGACCCAACCGCGATCCCGTCGTTTTCGATCTATTCTACGAATCACGCAAATGTTCGAGTCAGGATCCACAATGTAAAGCCCGAGGATTGGCACGCCTACCAACAGTACGTTCGATATCTTAATTACGACGATGGCAGACGGCCGGTGATGCCTGGGACCGTGTTCTCGGACAAAGTTATGCCGATCAAGAATGTGTCTGACGAACTAGTCGAGACACGCATCGATCTCGCACGTGCGCTGAACGGCGGTTTTGGCAACCTGATCCTCGATATCGAGCCAACGATCAAACGCGATAAATATGACCGGACACGGATCGTCACATGGATCCAATCTACCCAGATCGGGCTCGATGCATTCGTTGACAATGCAGAGTTGGTCGGTTTCGCAACGGAACTCAGGACGGGCAAACCGCTCACGGGTGTCGAACTATCGATCTATCCGAATGACAGCATGGTCAGCAGCGGTATGACGACCACCGGCGAGGCAGAAAACCGCGGCGGCGGATCGTTTTTTGGCTCGATCTGGAAGTGGTTCTCGAACTGGGGCGGACCCGATCCGGCCGAGATAGTATCCGTCAACGAGGATGGGACGTTCGCTGAATTAGAGACTATCGAGCCGACACAAACAAGGCTGACAGGCGTTAATGGCATCCTCAGGCTGCCCCTCTCTGATCAGCCTTCGCAAAAAGGCCAGAACCTTTTGATCGCCCGTCGCGGCAAGGACATCGCGTTTCTGCCCGAGAACACGGACTATTATTGGCAGGATTACGGCAGTTGGTATAAGAAGCCTGAATCCGACAGTTACCGATGGTTTGTCTTTGACGATCGCAGGATGTACAAGCCGAAGGAGGAAGTCGCGGTTAAAGGCTACGTCCGTCTACAGACCGCCGGCAAACTTGGCGACATTCAGGGGCTTGGCGGTAGGGAATTGAAATACGCTTGGTCGGCAAAAGATCCACGAAACAATGAAGTTGCAAAGGGTACGGTCACACTTAATGTATTCGGAGCCTTTGATCTTAAATTCTCGCTTCCGGACAACGTAAATCTCGGTTACGGCCGAATTGATTTTAGCGATTCGCCCGGAGGACCGGTGGCAAACTCGCATCAATTTCAGATACAGGAATTTCGGCGGCCCGAATTCGAGGTCTCGGCCAAGGTCGATAGCGAAGCACCGCATTTTGTGGGCGGAAAAGCGGACCTTTCGGTCGAGGCGAAATACTATGCGGGCGGGGGCCTGGCAAACGCTGAGACCAACTGGACCGTGACCGCGACGCCGACAAGTTATACGCCGCCGAACCGCGATGATTACGTTTTCGGTACGTGGGTGCCGTGGTGGCGCGGATACGATTATTTTGGCGGGCGTCCAGGTGCTCCGGGAACGACCCAGTATTTCAAGGGGGTTACCGATGCTGCCGGCAAACATTTACTCAAGATCGATTTCGAATCGGTCAAGCCCCCGCGACCCTATGCCATAAACGCTTCGGCTTCGGTTCAGGACGTCAACCGCCAGACGTGGGCGGGGCAAACATCGCTTCTTGTTCATCCGGCAGATCTCTATGTCGGTATCAAGACACCTCGGACCTTCGTCCAAAAGGGCGAAAAGATAGTTGTCGAATCGATCGTTACTGACCTCGATGGCATCCTCAAACCGGGACGTGATATCGAGATCAAGGCGTTGCTCAAAGACTGGCGATTCGAAGCCGGATCTTGGAAAGAGGTCACTGTGGACGAACAGATCTGCTCGGTAAAATCGGCAGATAAAGCCGCCCGTTGCGACTTTGTGGCAAAAAACGGCGGAAGGTATTTGGTGTCCGCCCTCGTTATGGACGATCGGGAACGATTCAACGAAAGCGAATTTACGGTTTGGGTTCCCGGCGGAAAGACGCCGCCAAATCGCAGCGTTGAACAGGAACAAGTTCAGATCATCCCCAGCAAGAAGGACTATCAGCCGGGCGATGTTGCGGAACTGCTTGTTATCGCTCCATTCACCCCTGCAGAGGGAGTTCTTACTCTTCGCCGAGATGGAATTGTCAAGACCGAGAGGTTTTCGATGAAGGATTCGTCGATAACACTGAGAATACCGATCGAAGAAAGTTACCTGCCGAACATCCATGCCCAGGTCGATATCGTCGGAACCGCTCCGCGGCAGAACGACAAGGGCGAGGTCGATCCGAAACTCGCAGATCGTCCAGCGTTTGCAAGCGGCAACATCGACCTTTCGATCTCGACCGCCTCGCGCAAATTGACGGTTTCAGCCGAACCGCGCGACTCGACTCTCGCTCCGGGCGGCGAGACCAAGATCACGATAGACGTCAGAGATCATCGAGGTGAACCGGTCGCAAACAGCGAGGTCGCGGTCGTGGTTGTCGACGAGAGCGTGCTCGCACTTTCGCGATACACCGTGGCAGACCCGATGTCAGTTTTCTATACGTCGCGCGGTATGGGCACGCAGGATTATCATTCCCGCAAAGACATTATCCTGGGCAATCCGGAAGACGTAAAGAAGCAGCCGCCGCCTCCGCCCGCAAGCCTCCCGATAAGCGGAAGACAGACGATGGAGCTTGCGGCAGCACCGAGCGCTGCCGGTGCGGCAAAGATGAAATCTGAGGCGAGGGCCGACCGTGCCAACGAGATGTCGAAAGACGGTGCGAGGGACGAGGCTGACGATCAGGCTCAAGCTCAGGCACCGATCGAACTGCGGCAGAACTTCAACGCTCTGGCTGTATTTGCGCCTTCTGTCCGGACGGATTCAAACGGCCGTGCGACCGTCGATATTAAGCTGCCTGACAACCTTACGCGTTATCGGATTACCGCGGTTTCAGTCGATACCGGCAAGCGATTTGGCAAGACCGAATCTAACATAACGGCCAAAAAGCCGCTGATGGTTAGGCCATCCGCACCGAGATTCATGAATTTTGGCGACAAGATCGAACTGCCGGTCGTCGTACAGAACCAGACGGATCAGGACATGGCAGTTGACGTGGCGATCAGGGCAACTAACGCGCAGCTAACCGGTGCCTCGACGGATGCAGGGACCCAAAACGTCGGAAAGCGCGTACTTGTCAGGGCTAACGGACGAGAAGAGGTCCGCTTTCCGGTCTCGACGATAAAGGCCGGTACTGCCCGGTTCCAGATCGCCGTTAACTCGGGCGGAAACAGTGATGCGGCGGAGATCTCGCTCCCGGTTTGGACGCCGGCAACAACCGAGGCATTCGCGACATACGGAACAACCGATGCAAATGGAGCTGTTTTCCAACCTGTGCAAACACCGGGAGATGTTTTTCCCCAGTTTGGCGGTCTCGAAGTAACGACCAGCTCTACACAACTTCAAGAACTTACAGACGCGTATATCTATCTTGCGAATTATCCTTACGAATGTTCCGAGCAGATCTCGTCGCGGATGATCTCGACCGCCGCGCTTCGCGACGTTTTGAACGCGTTCAAAGCAAAGGACATGCCGACAGCCGCTCAACTCGAGGCAAAGTTCGCACGCGACATCCAGATCCTGCAGTCGCGTCAACGAAACGACGGGAGCTTTGGCCTATGGAAACGGGAAAGGGAACGTTATGAGTATCCTTTCCTTACGATCCATGTCGCGCACGCTCTCGCATTGGCTAAGGCAAAGGGCTATAAAGTGCCCGACGAAATGATCAATAAGGTAAAGCCTTATCTATCGAATATCGAAAGCCACTTAAAGGATCAATGGTATATATCGTCGCCGCAGGTTCGTTGGACGATCTCGGCCTATGCGCTGTACATCCGGAACATGATGGGCGACAAGGACGCGGGAAAGGCGAAAAAACTACTTTCCGAAGCGACGATCGAAAAGATGCCTTTTGAGGCACTCGGTTGGGTACTTTCCGTCCTTGCTGACGATAAGAATTCGGCTGCTGAGGTCGATGCTATTACCCGGTTCCTTATGAACCGAACTACCGAGACCGCGGCAGCTGCAAACTTCGTGACGAATTATGGCGATGGCGGGTGGTTGATCATGTACTCAAATCGCCGTGCTGACGGCGTTTTGTTGGAAGCGATGGTGAAGATCCGCGAAAAAGCCAATGCTGCCGGGATACCACAGCCAGCCGTCGAGGATCTGATTCCAAAACTCGTTCGCGGACTGCTTGCACATCGGAAGAAAGGGCATTGGGGTTCGACCCAAGAGAATGTGTTCATTCTTTTGGCGTTGGACAAGTATTTCAATGCGTTTGAGAAGGTGACGCCGGACTTTGTGACAAAGGTCTGGCTCGGGAACACCTACGCCGGCGAACAAGCATTCAAAGGACGGTCGGTCGATTCGAATCAGTTGAACATCCCGATGTCTTATTTGGTCGGTCAGGGCGGAAGCTCGAACCTGATCCTCGATAGACAAGGTGCTGGTCGCCTTTACTATCGGATAGGCATGCAGTATGCGCCAAAGAATCTGAAGCTCGAACCGGCCGATTACGGATTTACGGTTCTGCGCAAATACGAAGCGGTCGATTCCGCAGACGATGTTAAGCAAAATCCGGATGGCTCTTGGACGGTCAGGTCCGGTGCTCGTGTCCGTGTGAGGCTAACGATGATCGCACAGTCCCGGCGTTACCACGTTGCTTTGGTCGATAACCTGCCCGCGGGGCTCGAGATCCTGAATCCGGGTCTCGCGACCACAGAAGCATTACCGCCCGACACTGGAGGCGGCAACACAGGCGTCGCTGAGATCGGAAGCCGTTCGCTCGGCCGGAACTACTATTGGTGGAGGGCAAACTGGTTCGAACACCAGAACTTCCGCGACGAGCGTGCCGAGGCGTTCAGTTCGCTCCTTTGGGAAGGTGTCTACAACTATACTTACGTGACACGTGCGACGACACCTGGTCAATTCGTCGTGCCGCCCGCAAAGGCCGAGGAAATGTATGCACCAGAGACGTTCGGGCGATCTGGTACCGACTTCTTGAGGGTCGAATAGAAAGCCACCCAAATATCAGACGGTAAGACTTCCGTGGTTCGGTGAAAGGTTCCGAACCGCGGACGTCTTTAAGCGATCGCCTTCAAACCGAACAAGCACATTAGATCCTTGACGCTCAATAACCTGCATTCATCGATACCTTTTTGCCGAGGTGCTTTGCCAGGAATTCGGCATTCTTATCGGTCGGGCTGCCGTTGTAATCAGGTGCGTCCTTCAGAAAACCGTCCTGTCCTTTATGCATCGAGTTATCCATATTCGATTTGATATGGGCCGCCTCGTGATAACACGCTCCTGACAATTCCTTTGGACTTCCGTCATACATTCGATCGAAATATACCTCACAGATCTTCAGGTTAAGGTCAGTTAGACCGAGAAGGTTTCCGTTCGAATGCGCAATGCTGACGTCACCGCCTTTTGCCGCGATAATACTCTTTCCTACGCTCTTCACCATATAGACGATGACGTCTGTTTCGGCCAGCGTTGGCGTAGTATTCTCGTCGACCAGAACGGCATCAGAGCCCGTAAACGCCGGGTTCTTTTCGACAACCTTCGGCAGATAGGTCTTCAGTAACGTTATGGCCTTTTCGGCGGCCTCTTTTGAACCACTCTTGCGTTTCAGGTACAAAGTGAAGGTACTCATCTGCAATAATCCTCCGGACAATTCAGAAATCTTTGACGATCGGAATGCGCTGGATTGTATTTTTGAATATCGGAGTGTGTCAACCAATTTCTTGAACGAGACAAATCCCCCGAACGCCTATCCGATCCACCGCAAACAAAACCAAGCCCGCGATCTAACCGGCGTCTTGCCAGCTGGATTTGCAGCGCGAATAGCGTCGACCAAAAAAAGCCTGAGATAATGTATCTATGTTAGTATCTCGAAAACGGACGGGTTATCCGTGTACGTATTCACCGAAAGTTGTTCAATGAGCCGATCGCCGGTTCACTGAACTCAACCTTGTCGCGAAATGGATCCAAAATACGAAATGGCAAAGAGATCTTCATTGCGGGTCGTCGAGTATTTGCGGCTCGAGGCCTCGGCGATCGAACGCGCGGCGGAACAGATCAACAGCGATTCGGTCGAGCGGGTCGTTGATCTGATCGTGAATTGCCGAGGTAAGATCGTCATCCTCGGTGTTGGCAAATCGGGCGTCATTGGACAAAAGATCGCTCAAACGATGACTTCGACCGGCACGGTCGCGGTCTTTATTCATCCCTCCGACGCATTGCACGGCAGCCTGGGAATGATCCGGGAAGACGATGTCGTGATAGCGCTTAGCAATTCGGGCGAGACCGATGAACTTCTCGCGATCGTGCCGTCGCTGAAGCTTCGCGGTGTCGCGATCATCTCGATCGTTGGCAGTTTGGATTCGTCGCTCGCAAAATGCTCTGACGTCGTGCTCGACGCTTCGGTGGATCGTGAGGCCTGTCCGCTGAATCTCGCCCCGACGACATCGACCACGGTCGCACTTGCTATCGGCGACGCTCTTGCAATGACCGTAATGGAAGCAAAAGGCCAGACGGCTGAGGATTTTGCGGCAAATCACCCGGCGGGCCGGCTCGGCAAGCGGTTAACCTTAAAGGTTGCCGATCTCATGCATCCAAGCCCAAACATACTACTCGAGACTGGTTGGCTTGCAGTCGTTAAGGCCATTTCCGATGCCTCGCTCGGTGCGGTAAATGTAGTTAGCAAGGACGGCCAGCTTCTCGGTATCGTGACCGATGGCGACCTTCGCCGTACGATCGAGAAAACCAAAACGGAAATGCTCTCGTCGCTTTCAGCCGAACAGATGATGACCAGTTCACCGATTTGCACAAGTCCCGATGCTCTAGCCTTTGACGCTCTCAGGCTAATGGAAGATCGGCCGTCGCAGATCTCGGTGCTGCCGGTGGTCGACGGTAGCGGGGAGTGCATCGGTATGCTAAGGCTTCATGATCTTGTCCGGGCTGGGATCTGAAGCTCTACCGACAACCAACGAATCTTCTGAAACGAACATCCAAATTAATTGATCGAACAAAATATGAAAGTACGACTTGTTCCATCCCTTTTGATCCTCGCCCTGTTGTTTGTTTCAGCCGCTAACGCTCAACGCACCGAAATTTCGATCGGTCTGAGCGAACAATTTTTCGACACCGTTGTCGATGCGTTGTTCCAGAACGGCGAACCGCCGGAATTTTCGATCGCGGGTTCGAAGCGAAGGGTCGACGAGTTCATCCCCGACGATCAGAGGACATCAATTTCGATCACATATCCAAGTTCGTTCTTTCCGCAAGAATCTGCGTCGGCCTGCAAAGAGTCGATAAGGCTAAGCCGCGAACTCAACGGGATACGAACTGCAGTTAGGTTTCGCGAAGGTAAGATATACGCCCCGCTCGCTTTCAGGGGTTCGTACAATCCACCGTTTGTCGGCTGCGTCGATTTCTCGGGCTGGGCTGAAACGAATATCGAACTGCGTTTCGATCAGGAATCGCAGCGGTTGGTCGCAGACGCAAAGGTCTTGAATGTGATCCTCAGCGGCACCGGTGGCGTCGGAAGCGGTTTGATCGCCCGTATGGTACAAAACGCCATTGATCGCAAGATCAACCCGATCGAGGTGATCCGGATGGACAAGGTGTCGTTCATCGTCCCGATACAAAACTCCGGCAACCTCAAGATGAAAGCTGTTGGCGTCAGGAATGAGATCCAGAACGGCAGTCTGCTGATCCATATCGCCTACGAGTTTTCCAGGTTGTAGTTCTGCGACCTAAGAGTTGACCCTACAATATAAATAATCGACGAAATCGTGGCGAATATCACGATTTGGTGTCGATATCCGCTTTCAAGCCCCAAACATAGAGTAAAACATGGTCTTTTCCGATTGGTACGCGATTTGCGGCGTAGCATCCTTGGAGTGTCGAAAGCCTCGGCATATCGATCGGAAGTTGGGGAAAAAAATGAGAAAGAATTTAATAAGTCCAATTGGTCTCGCGGTGCTCGCTAGCGTTGTGTTTCTTGCGTTTGCGGCCTCAGACGTAGATGCCCAGCGTCGAAACATACAGGGAACCGCGACCAAGGAAGAACAGGTGCGCAGCGAGGAAAAGGTAAAGGAACGCCCGGCTCGAGTCGAGCGAAACCGTTCTGAAACGAACACACAGCAAAAACAGGTCGAACAGCGGTCGCGTCAGGAACAGCAGCAGGTGTGGAGGCAGCAGCAGAGTACGCAGCAAAAGGCTCAACAAGAGCAGCGCCAACGCCAGCAACAGGTCGAACAGCGCTCGCGGCAGGAACAGCAACCTGTATGGCGGCAACAGCAGAACACCCAGCAAAAAGCTCAGCAGGAACAGCGCCAACGTCAGCAGCAGCAACAGGTCGAACAGCGCTCGCGGCAGGAACAGCAACCTGTATGGCGGCAACAGCAGAACACCCAGCAAAAAGCTCAGCAGGAACAGCGTCAACGTCAGCAACAGGTTGAGCAGCGGCCACGTCAGGAACAGCAGCAGCAAGTTTGGCGTCAGCAGCAGAGAAACCAGGAGAAGCTGGGGCAGGAGCAGCAACGCGTATTTCGCCAGCAGCAAGGTGAACAGACCAAGGCACAGCAGCAACGGGCCGAGGAGGCTCAGCGGCGGCCGGCACAACAGCGCCCGACCTGGAACAATGACGCCCGGAACCGTAATTCCAACGGTCGGTATCAGCAGTACGACCGCGATCAGCAGCGTCAGCTTCAGCAGCAGCGTTGGAATCAATACAACAACCGGTGGCAAAACTGGCAGTCGATCCAGGATCGGCGACAGCGTCAACTGCAGCAACAGAGGCGGCTGGCATACCTACGCTACCAGCAGCGATATTGGGAACAGATCAGACGTGATCAGTTGAGGCTACAGCAGGCACGCTATTACGACAACCTTATCTACGATTACCGATACACGCGTGGCGGCAGTTACTACTACACCAGTCAATACGGCGCGCAGATGATCGAGGATGCGGTCAATCGTGGTTACGAAGAGGGTTATTATGCCGGACGCTCTGATCGCGAGGACGGATGGCAGTTCAGCCCGCAGAATTCTTACGGTTATCAGGATGCCTCTTTCGGGTACGACAGCTATTACATCGGCCTTGACGAGTATAATTATTACTTCAGACAAGGCTTTCAACGAGGTTATGAAGATGGCTATTACAGCCAGAATCAATACGGTTACTACGATAACGGTCGTTACAACATCCTCGGAGCGATAATCGGTGCGATCGTTGAGATCGTCCGGTTCTAAAGCTGCCTGATCCATCTATCGACCCCGTTCGGGCAAAGTCTCGGGCGGGGTCATTTTTTTTTGTCGGCGTGTTTCGGTCATTGGATTAAAGTGACTGTTAACGTGCAAGTCACGCGTTTCTCTACTATCCTGAAGGTAATGAATCCGCCCTTGGTAGCAATAATCGGGAGGCCGAACGTCGGAAAATCGACTCTTTTCAATCGGTTGACCGGTTCGCGAAAATCGATCGTCGGCGACGAACCGGGCATCACACGCGATCGGATATACGGGGATGTCGAATGGAAATCGAAAACGTTCGAACTCGTCGACACTGGAGGGATCGTCCCCGACGATGATGCGGTGATTCCTGCAAATATCTTCAAACAGGCAGGCTTCGCTATCGATAAGGCCCAGGCAATAGTTTGGGTGGTCGATGCACGTGCAGGCATAACGCCGCTTGATGAAGAGATCTCGGTATTTCTTCGAAATATCGGAAAGCCCGTCTTTATCGCGGCGAACAAATGCGAATCGCGAAAGGTCGAAGAAGAAGCCGCCGAGTTCTACGGCTTTGGCTTTGACGTGACTCCGCTTTCAGCCGAGCACGGCACCTCGATCGGTGATCTGCTTGACGACCTGTTCGATGTCCTTGAATTTGAGGATGAAGCTGAAACAGAGGTGTCCGACGAGATCAAACTCGCCATTATCGGCCGGCCGAATGTTGGCAAATCGTCGCTTCTGAACAAGATACTTGGCGAAGAGCGTACAATCGTGTCGCCGATCGCCGGAACGACCCGCGATGCCATCGACACCCATTTTGCCCTCGACGGGCAGAAATTTCTGCTTATCGACACGGCCGGAATTCGGCGAAAAGGGAAGACGACTGAAATGGCCGAGAAGCTCTCGGTGATAATGGCAAAAAAGGCACTTGAGCGGGCCGATGTTGCGGTTTTGGTTATCGACGCTGTCGAAGGTGTGACGCACCTAGACGCGAACATCGCCGGCTATGCGGTCGATTCAGGGTGTTCGGTCATTATCGCCGTTAATAAATGGGACGCGGTCGAGGAAAAAGAGACGAATACGATCTACGAATTTGAGCGCAGCCTGCGGCGTCAGATGAAGTTTCTCGACTGGGCTCCGATGGTCGCTATCTCGGCGCTTTCCGGACAACGGGTCACCAGAGTCTTGCCGCTTGTGGTCAAAGCGAATGAAGCACGGAACCTGAGGATTCCGACGTCGCAGCTGAACAAGTTTTTCGAAGACAGTATCGCCCAACCCCGCGGCGGAACCGCACCTGCACCGGTTAAGGGCGGTGTCTCGCGTTTAAAGGTGCAATACATTACGCAGGGCGGCCTCCGTCCTCCGCTTTTCGTGCTCTTTACCTCAGGAGGCAATAAGGCGGGTTTGCACTTCTCGTATCTGAGGTACATCGAGAATCAGTTACGAGGTGCTTTTGAGTTTTTCGCCACGCCGATAAGAATTAAGGAGCGTCATAAAACAAAGAAAAAATAGCTAATGGAAACCGTTCTACTTCTGATCCGGATCTTTCTTTTCGGCGTCTTCGCACTCGCGGGGATCGGGAAATTAATGGATCCGGCTGGGTCGCGGAAAGCGGTCACGGAATTTGGCGTTCCGTCGAGCTTTGTGCCGTTCGCCGCGTTAGCATTGCCGATCGTCGAGCTTCTTATTGCCGCACTGTTCCTGTTCAATGCGACTTCCTGGTTTGCCGCGATCGTCGGCCTGCTCCTCCTGCTTATATTTATTGGCGGAATGATCCATATGCTTGCAAGGGGAAAGGCTCCCGATTGTCATTGCTTTGGTCAGATCCACAGTGAGCCCGTTGGGCGGAGCAGTATCATCCGCAGCGTTGGATTTGCCGCACTCGCATTGGTCCTTGCGATACAGGGGAGCGGTGGTCAGGGGCTCGCGTTGGCAGAGTCGCCAGCAGAGTCGATCCAAACCCTTCTCATCGTCACATGCCTAATGCTTTCTGTGACCCTGCTTTTCTTCGTAAAGAAACTCTCGGACCAGTTTGCACAGTTTTCCGGTCGGCTCGAATCGATCGGTTCGTTTGAGGGCGGATCTCCGGCCGTTCGCGAGAATGCAGGGGACCCGGCAGACGGCCTTCCGATCGGTGCTCCTTTCCCTGACTTCGAGTTACCGTCGGCGTCCGGTAAGGCGGTCCGCTTCGAACATCTGCTTTCGCGAGCGCGCCCTTTGATGCTGATATTCGTCAGCCCGGAATGCGGACCGTGTCGAGCTCTGTTTCCGGAGATACAGGAATGGTGCTCGGAGTTCGCTGAAAAAATGGACATCTTTTTGATAAGCAGCGGCGAGCCAGATGAAAATCTTTCGAAATTTGCCGGATTCGAAGGCGACCGACTGCTGTTGCAGCAAAAGCGCGAACTTGCCGAGTTAGTTCACGCGCGATGGACGCCGACCGCTATCGTTGTCGGCACGGATGGTTCGATCGCAAGCCACCCAGCGGCTGGCGACCGAGCCATTCGGGAGCTTGCAGAGCGCATCAAGGCCTCCGATCTATCTCGGCCGTTCACGTTCTTTGCGAATCCCGCAATAAGACGCGCTATCAAGATCGGCTCACGTATACCGAAGTTCGAACTAACGGACATCAACGGACGCCAATGGACCGAAAATGATCTGATCGGTGAACCGGCATTGGTCATCGCATGGAGCCTCGCATGTCCGCACTGCGTTGAGATGGCCGACGAGATAAAAAAATGGGAATCCGAACGATTGGACGGTGGGCGACGGATCGTTATTCTTGCTGACGGCGACGCGGATGAATTCAGGTCCTATGGCTTCCAGTCACCGGTAATTATCGATGTCCGTCATATCAAGGCCATCAACTTCGGACTGTTCGGAACACCGTCTGCGGTCCTGGTCAATGCCGAGGGGGTCGTTACGACCGAAGCGGGTATCGGTTCGCCGAACATACGGGCACTCTTGGGCAAATAACGGACGGCAGCGAGTTCAGAATGGGCGCGATCGATTGGAGAGTGACAGCAAAGGACGGTGAGGCGCGATCAGGCTTACTGTCTACCAGGCGATCGTTGATCGAAACCCCGGTCTTCATGCCTGTCGGTACACAGGGCTCGATAAAAGGCGTTAGGTTCGAATGGCTCGAGAAAGAGATGGATGCTCAGATAATCCTCGGGAACACGTACCATCTCTTTCTACGGCCCGGACCCGACCTGATACGCGAGCTTGGAGGCCTCCACCGGTTCACCAGTTGGCCGCGGTCCTTTCTCACGGATTCAGGAGGTTTTCAGGTCTTTTCGTTGACCGATCTTCGAAAGCTCACAGAGGATGGCGTTGAGTTTCGTTCTCATATCGACGGCAGCAAACGGTTTCTTTCACCCGAGATATCGATGGAGATCCAGGCGGCCCTCGGTTCCGAGATCGTAATGGCCTTCGACGAATGTCCGCCTGGTGACGCCGGGTACGAAGCCACAAAAAAAAGTCTCGAGTTAACAATACGATGGGCGCAGAGATCAAAAAGCAGGTTCGACCGGCTGCAAGCCGAAGGTGCCGACAAAGGATATTTGGATCCGAACTCGCATTCAGAAAAGTTATCGGGCGAACAGGCACTCTTCGGAATAATTCAGGGCGCCGGCCATTTCGACCTTCGGGACAAGAGTCTTGAACAAACTGTTGAGATCGGTTTTGACGGGTACGCGATCGGCGGCTTGAGCGTTGGCGAAGAGAAATCGGTTATGTACGGCATACTGCAGCACCTGGCTCCGAAAATGCCGCAAGACGCACCTCGATACCTGATGGGCGTCGGCACGCCGGAGGATCTGATCGAGGCGGTGTCTCGGGGGGTCGATATGTTCGACTGCGTGATGCCAACGCGAAACGGGCGGACGGGCAGCGTTTTTACGTCGCGCGGGAAACTCAATATTCGTAATGCAAGGTTCGCGGCGGACACTTCGCCGCTCGATGACGATTGCAATTGCTCGGTTTGCCGGAGATATTCGCGGGCGTACCTTCGGCACCTTTACCAGGCTGGCGAAATGACGGCTGCAACCTTGATCTCACATCACAATTTGGCGTTCTACCTTGACACGATGCGTCGCGTTCGGCAATCTATCAAATCCGGCGAGTTCTCGCGATTCAAAAAGGATTTCCTGACCAGGTTGAGCGAAGGTGAATCGGGGTGACGTTTGATTACCGCTCGCGGAACGTATATTATTAACCTTTTATTTTCTCGGTGTTGTAATAATGAATATTCTACTTGCTTATTTTCAGGACGGCGGCGGCAGTCTCGTTGGGATATTGCTGCCTTTCGTCTTTATTTTCGGAATCTTTTATTTTCTGGTCATACTTCCTCAAAAGCGTCAGAAACAGCAGCTGCAGGAAATGATCGCCGGCTTGAAGATTAACGACGAGGTCGTAACGAACGGCGGTGTTATAGGGAAGATAAAGGAGATCAAGGAAAACAGTTTCATTATCAACAGCGCGGACAAATCGTTCATTGAGATAGGCAAAAGCGCTGTCGTAGGAAAAAGAGCGGAATAACGATCTTCAGGCCTGAGTTCATTACACAGACGCATCTCCGGGATAGCGATGTGTTTCAAAGGCCGATGTTTCACTAATGAAAAACAAGAGTTTGGCAATCAGGACGGCGTTGATCATAGCAATAACGCTGATCGGCATTTACTTTGTCTTCGGTCCTCGTCGAACCCCGACGGGCCAGGACTTTACCTGGCAGGGGATAAAAACAAATCTCGAAGAGAACATCAATCTCGGGCTCGACCTAAAAGGCGGCTCGCATCTGGTGATGCGCGTAAGGACTGACGAGTATCTCAAGACGCTGACCGAGAACAACGCTCAGGCGGCTCTCACGGCGGCTCAGGACGCCAAGCTTCCAGTCTCGGGCAATTCCACCGTCACGCAGGGCTCAACTTACTCATTCACTCTTCAATTGACCGACGAGGCCCAGGCTGCCGCAGTAGCGGAAGAGGTCAAGAAAAAGGTCGATCTTTTCAATTGGACCGAAGATGCGAGCGGAAACTCGATCACCTGGTCGTTACCATCAAATGTTCAGACCGTGATGAAGAATCAGGCGGTCGAGCAGGCACTGAAGATCATCGAGAGTCGAATCAATGCGTTTGGCGTGAAGGAACCGACATTGCAGCGTCATGGTGCCGAATCGTCAGCTCAGATATTGCTCCAAATGCCAGGCGTTGATGACCCCGAACGCGTTAAGTCGTTGATCGGTGCGGAATCAAATTTGATGTTGATGAAGATCGTCAGCCCGCCAAGCCCATCTCCGGTGCAGACGTTCCCGTCGGAAGAAGCTGCCCGACAGTCGCTTGGCGGAGCGGTTCCGCCGACCCGTCGCATAATGCCGTACGCCGAACGCGACGAGACGGCCGCAACGCAGAGTCCGGCCGAAAGACCCAAGTCATTCGTGATCGTTGAATATCCGGCTGTCGTCGACGGCAGCGAATTGCGTGACGCCAATGCCGTATCGCGTACGGGCAACGATGGCGATTACCAGATCTCATTCTCGTTCAAGCCTGCCGGCGCACAGAAATTCGGCGAATGGACGGGCCGAAATATCAATAATTACATGGCGGTCGTCCTTAACGACGAGGTCAAGTCTGCCGCGTATATTCGCTCGCAGATCTTTGATCAGGGCGAGATCTCGGGACGTTTCACCAAAGCCACTGCAGACGATCTCGCATTAACGCTGAGGTCCGGTGCATTGCCGGCGAAGATCGAGTATCTCGAAGAGCGGACAGTCGGGCCGAGCCTCGGTGCCGATTCGATACGCTCGGGCGTGACTGCTTCGCTGGCAGGACTCGCATTCATTGTTGTGTTCATGCTTTTTTACTACCGTGCGTCAGGGATCAATTCTGTGATCGCCTTATCGCTGAACATGATCCTGACGGTCGCCGGTGTTGTGATCCTGGACTCAACGCTGACGTTGCCGGGCATTGCGGGATTTATTCTCGGTATCGGCATGGCCGTCGATTCGAACGTGCTTATCTTCGAACGAATGCGTGAGGAAATTAGGGCGGGGCAGCCGGTCGCAAAGGCCGTCTCGACGGGGTTTGACAGGGCCTTCGTCACTATCATCGACGCAAACGTGACGACGATAATCTCGGCCACGATACTTTACCTTTATGGTTCAGGGCCGATCAGGGGGTTTGCGGTAACTCTTATTCTTGCTTTGCTTATAAACCTCTTTACCTCGGTATTTGTATCGCGAACGATATTCATGTGGCTTCTCGAGCGAAATCCTGAGATGAAGCAGATAAGTATTTGATCTTGTGCTGGATGACCGCCGGATCGTGGTCTATGTATTCAGCGATATGTTGTAGAAAACAATGTTTCAATTCTTTACAGATCTCAATGTAGATTGGCTTGGCCTCCGAAAGCCTCTGGTCTTTCTATCGATCGCGGTCTTGCTGGCCGGGCTCGGTTCGGCAATGGTCCGGCAGTTCACGCCGGGCGGGACTGACGCGTTCAATCTCGGCGTTGACTTTCAGGGAGGGACCGTCATTACGGTCAAGTTCAAAGAGAAGCCGACTCCTGACGCGATCAGGTCGGCACTGAACAACGTCGGCATCGGTGAACCGATAATCCAAGATTCGACCGACAAGACCGACGAGGTGCTTATAAAGGTTCCCCTGGTCGAGGGCATCGCGTCTGGTGAAGGATCCGCGGCGGATGCTGTAACGACCGGAGCTTCTCAGGTCGAAAAAGGACGTGCCCTTGTGCGTTCAGCGTTGGATACATTTGGTAAAGAAGCCGAGCCGACTCTCGCGCTTGGTCAGGACGCCAATGCGGCGTACAAGATAGTGGGAACCGATTCGGTCGGCCCGGTCGCTGGATCTCAGCTTCGCGACGCCGCTGTGATCGCGACGCTTCTTGGCATGATCGGCATGCTTCTTTTCATCGCATTTCGGTACGACTGGACGTATGCGGCCGGAGCCGTCATTGCGGTTTTTCATGACGTGTTGGTAACGCTCGCGTTCTTTACACTTTTTCAATGGGAGGTCAGTCTTACGGTGCTTGCGGCATTACTGACCTTGGTCGGATTTTCGGTCAACGACTCGATCGTCATTTTCGACCGCATCCGCGAAAACGTAGCTTTGCACCGTAACGACTCGCTTTACTCGTTAACGAACAAGGCCATCAATCAAACGATGTCGCGTACCATTGTGACGAACGGCCTCTTCTTTTTGTCTGTGCTCGCTCTCGTGCTTTTCGGAGGTGAGGTGCTGCGGGGTTTCTCGTTGGCGCTTTTTGTGGGTTCTATAACCGGCACCTATTCGACGATAGCCATCGCGAGTCCGATCGCGATCTGGTGGCAGAGCAAGATCGGCAAAGCGGAAATGAAAGACGTCCAGTCCGCACCGACTACAGAAAAGCTCGCTTCGGCATCGCGGCGTTCGGTCACACGCAGGCCGGTAACACGATGACCATACCGGGCAATTCGGTTCATCGGCGAAGATCACGTTCTGCGGCGATCCGATGCTGAATGATATTTGCAAAAAGATAAGAATATCCGTTCAAAGTACTGCGATTATTCTTGACTTTCAGGTTTTTAGAAATTAGACTTCTTTACGTTGCTGGTCAATTAAATATTTCGTATCTGCTTTTATCCGTTTTGAGGCCCTTTCAAAATGGAGGTCGTAGAGCTTTTGTTTGGATTGCCGGCAGAGTTCCTTTTTGCCCCGCACTCGATGAACAATTGTTCATACGTTAAGAAGCCGACAGATCGAGAGCCCGGACCCGTTGTTGATGAGATGTACTACAACGTCGGGCCTGAGATACGTCATCGAACGAATTGCAGGGTTCATCGGGGCCCTGACCAAAGTTTGGCACCCTAAAACAGGGAGGATTAGAGATGTTAGATCAATTAGTCGAATCTAAAAGCCATGCAGGCGAAGATACCAGGCGAGGCGGTTTTCTTTTAACAACTGCCATCATAATGGTCACCGTCTTTCTCAGTGCCTGGCTCTATAGTCTTTTTGCAAAGGACTTCAATATGGGCGGCGACGAGCTTTCGCTTCAGACGCTCGTTGCACCTCCGGTGATCGAAGAAGCACCGGAACCGGAGCCGGAAAAGCAACCAGAGAAGCAGAAAGATCCGAACGTCGACGTTCGTAAAGAGATCATCGCCAGCATGTCGGAGACTCCTCCGAAACCGCCGGACAAAACCAGTGTTGTTAAGAACACTGTTCCGCCGAGGGATCCGAACAAGTACACGGTTCTGGGTGACAGGAACTACAGCGCGGCCAATGCACCGCCGCCGGACTACAAAGGACCGGTGAACGCCACCGGAACGGGAAGCGACAGCGCACTCAGAGGCGGAGGCGGTGATGGTGAAACCGGACGCGATGCCCCGCCGCCGCCGCCGACCAAGCCGCCCGTCCCGAAACAGATCTCAGGCGGTGTTCTTAACGGAAGGGCGACCAGCTTGCCCAAACCGCCATATCCGCCCGCAGCAAGAGCTGTCCGCGCTGGTGGTTCGGTAACGGTTCAGGTCCTGATCAGTGAAAGTGGTAGCGTCATCTCGGCGAGTGCCGTTAGTGGCCATCCGCTTCTCAGAGCCGCTGCTGTTCAGGCGGCCCGGAGTGCCCGTTTCAGTCCGACAATGCTTTCGGGTCAGCCGGTCAAGGTCTCGGGTGTTATCACATACAATTTTGTCGCTCCTTAATGGGACGATGAATGTCACGCGGCGGCAGATCGACCCTGCCGCTGCGTACAAAAGTTTTTTACGCAATCTTAAAACTTTTCGATTTCTTTGGAGGAAAAATCATGACTTTTTTCGCAAGCCTGCTCGGAAGTGAATTCCAGGGCACATTCCTTATGTTCGCTGCCGGTGGGCAAGAAAAGATCTCTTTCGGTATCTACGATATCGCCGCCAGTTTAACGATCCCGGGTTGGCTCGTTATCATCACGCTGATGATCATGACCGTCTACCTTATTGCTGTCGGTATCGAGCGTTGGCTTACCTACAACAAGGCCAAGGCGCAGTCCCGTCAGTATGCACCAAAAGTTGCTCAGGCTTTGAAGAACAGCAACATTGATGAAGCGATCAGCATCAGCGACAAGCACAAAGATTCGCACCTTGCAATGGTCGTTTCTTCGGGCCTCAAAGAATTCAGCGCGCATCAGGGAAATTCCGAGATAACGGCTGACGAAATGGAAGCTTCGAAGCGTGCCCTTGATCGGGCGATCGCCGTCAAGACGGCCGAACTCAAGCGCGGCCTCTCCGGACTCGCGACCGTTGGTTCGACCGCTCCGTTCGTCGGACTGTTCGGAACCGTTGTGGGCATCATCGGTGCTTTCGTCGCTCTCGCTCAGGCTGAAAATGCCGGTATCGGCGCGGTGGGTGCCGCTATTGCCGAAGCTCTCGTGGCAACCGCTTTTGGTATCGCCGTGGCCGTCCCGGCCGTTTGGCTTTTCAACTATTTTACGAACAAGGTGACAAGCTTCGGCGTCGAAATGGAAAACTCGGCATCCGAGTTGGTCGACTACTTCATCCGGCAGCGAACCAAACGACTGAACGGCTAGTTCGATATCCGACAGTATTAACGGAAGGGAGAATATTGCCATGGGAGCAAAAGTCGGGGGAACCGATGAATATAATTCGGAGATCAACGTAACACCTATGGTGGACGTCATGTTGGTGCTGCTGATCATCTTCATGATCGTTACGCCGCTCCTCCAACAAGGCGTTACGGTGAATATTCCGAAGGAGATGAACACGCCGGTCGAAGATGCCGAGATCACCAAGGATACGTCAGTCGTTATCTCGATACCGAACAATAACGATTTCTATATCGGGAAGGATCCGTTTCCGATCTCGGCACTTGGCGAAAAGATCCAGTCGATGATGAAAGACAAAGCGCCTGATAAACGAATTGTGTATATCAAGAGCGGCGTCGATGTCGATTATGGCACGGTCGTGCAGGCGATCGACACGATCCGCAAGCAGGACATCGACAAGATCGGTTTGGTTGCCGACCGTAAGAAGGGAGGCGACTCCGCTGAGAATTAGGCCCGAGGGCCGAAGGCGGTCCTTTTGTCTCCTCATGAGGTAATTATTATGGGAATGTCAACAGGCGGTGGCTCGCACGACGAAGCCACACCAAACATTAACGTTACCCCGCTGATCGACGTGCTGCTGGTGCTGCTGATCATCTTTATGATCATCACGCCGGTCAAGCCCAGCAAGTTTGAAGCAAAGGTGCCGGCAGAGCCCAAGGAGCAGCAGAATCTTGAGGTCAAGCCGAACCCGTTGACCCTGGTGATCGCGATCAACCGAGCTACTCGCGGCCTCTTGCTCAATAATGAGCCGGCGGGTACGGTCGATGAGCCTGAGGCGTTGACGACAAAATTGGCCGACATCTTCAAGCAGCGTGAGAATAATGACGTTCGACGCGAAGGCACGAACGAGATCGAGAAAACGGTCTTTATCAAATCGCCTACGTCCGTTCGTTACGGTGATGTGGTCAAGGTGATCGATGCAGCCAAAATGGCCGGAGCACAGCCGATCGGGTTACAGATCGACGATCTGTCAGCAGAATAATTTGGCCTTGCGACGCTCGGCGGCGTGGTCGCCTCCTGATCGTCCGGCCGTTAATGGAGCAGAAAATGAGATCTTCTCGTTTAGGGATAATTGCATTTGTAATCGTATCGGTATTATTTACCACGAATTGCACGTACTATAATCGGATCATGTCGAGGAAGAACCTCGTCGACGGTTCGGTTGCATACAAGGGGCGCAAGTTCGAAGAGGCCGAACAAATGTTCCGCAAGGCCGCCGAGCGTGACCCCGAGGGCGCAACTCTTGAGGGGCGAACAGCCCAACTGTTTTTGGCGAGAACACTGCATTCTCGCTACATCGGCGACCGTTCTAGAAAGGACCTCGCCGATTCGGCCATTGTCGAGTATCAGAAAATGCTTAAAATGGACCCGAACGAGCAAAGTGCATATAAAGCGGTTGCCGGCCTGCTTGAAAATCTTCAGAAGACCGATGAATGGCAGAAATGGGTGACTGAACGGGCGAATAATGAAGCGATCCTGCCGCAAAATCGAGCCGAGGCTTTGACGTCGCTTGCGGCAAAGCAGAACACCTGCGCAAACGAGATCTCCGACACCGAAAAGACCAAAAAGCCGATCAAGCGTGACGGCAAAGACGTTTTCCAATACATCAAGCCTGAAGATCCGGCAGAACTCGAGAAAATGCGGGCATGCGTCACCCTTGGCAATCAGCTGATCGAAAAGGCTTACGCCCTTGAGACCGACCTGGTCAAGAATGCAAAGGTTGCTGACGTCAAATCGCTCACCGACGGACAACTGAAGGAACGGCTTGATCTGATCAAGGTCTTCGAATCAGCTCGTTCTTACCGGGCGAGTCTCATCATTCAAGCTTCGCGATTGGCCGAAATGGACGGCAAGCAGCCTGAGGCCGATCAGCTCCGTGCCAACTCTGAAAAGGCCCGGGCTGAGTTTCTTGAGCTAAGCGAAGCCAGCAAGGCTATCCAGGCCGAGATCGATGCAAGGATCGCGGTCGAGCAAGAGGCCGCAAATGCTAACGCGGCAAACACAGCGGCCCAGTAGTTTTCGCCTTTGCGACCTACCTCAGGTGATGTTCGGTATTTGTTATCGGGCATCACCTTTTCATTTTGTATCGGGTCTTGCGTCGGTGAGATGAATCTGGTATTCGCGGTCCGAATGAATATACAATAGTAAAGACAGGCTTTTATGATCCGAATTGAAGACGTGATCGAAAAAGTGGAGCGAAACCGTCCGAACCCGGATGTCGATCTCATCCGGCGGGCCTATCTTTTCTCTGCTCTTCATCATAAAGGCCAAAAAAGGGCATCGGGCGAGCCATATCTGGTTCATCCGCTCGAGGTTGCCGACCTTTTGGCCGAAATGCGTCTCGATGAGGTCAGCGTCTCGACCGGGCTGCTGCACGACGTAGTCGAAGACACCCTAGTTGACCTCGATACGATCCGGTCCTATTTTGGCGACGAGATAACTCAGCTTGTTGACGGCCTTACCAAGATCGCGCAGATCAGCAACCTCTCGAAAGAACGCCAGCAGGCCGAAAATGTCCGTAAAATGGTCCTCGCGATGATCACCGACGTCCGCGTCGTGCTGATCAAGCTCGCCGACCGGCTTCACAATATGCGGACGATGCAGTTCCTGAAGCCCGAAAAGCGTGCCCGGATCTCTCAGGAGACGCTTGATATTTACGCACCGATCGCTCATCGTCTCGGGATGGGTAAGGTCCGAAGCGAACTAGAGGACCTTTCATTTCAAAACCTTTATCCTGACGAATACAAGCGGCTCGCTAAAGAAGTTGACGCGCGTCGTCCCGAACTCGAGGCAACGCTCGACAGGATCACTACGACCATCAGAGAGCGTTTGACGGCCAACGATGTGCCGTATGTCGAGATCCAGGGACGCGTAAAGAGGCTTTATTCGCTGTGGAAAAAGCTCAAGAAGCAGAAGCTGACGATCGAACAGGTCTACGATCTGATCGCGGCCCGGGTCATCACCCCTAACGACCGTAAATATTGCTATCTCGCTCTCAGTGTCATCCACGATACGTGGACGCCTGTGCCCGAGCGTTTTAAGGACTGGATAGCGATACCTCGCGATAATCTATACCGGTCGCTGCATACGTCGGTCATAGGCGATACCGGTCAGGCATTCGAGGTGCAGATCAGGACCGAGGATATGCACCACATCGCCGAAGAAGGCGTTGCGGCACACTGGAAATATAAAGAAAGCAAGCTCGGTTCTGCCGAGGACGATGAAAGCCTCGACGAACTTCGGAAGACCGTCGAAAAACTCCTTTTACCACTGGTCGAGAACACGCAGACCAATGACGATTCCGAAGACTTTATCGAATCGCTGAAACTTGATCTTTTTCCGAAAGACGTTTACGCATTTACCCCGATGGGCCGGGTAATTCAGCTGCCACGGGGTGCCTCGCCGATAGATTTCGCCTATGCCATTCACTCGGAGGTCGGCGACACATGTACCGGAGCAAAGATCAACGGCCGTATCGTGCCGATCAAGACCGAGCTACAGAACGGCGACGTAGTCGAGATCTTGACGACCAGCAATTCCAAGCCATCGCGTGACTGGCTTAATTACGTGATCACCTCAAAGGCCCGCAATCGGATCCGACATTGGATCTCGGAACAACAGCGTGCCGATTCGATCGAAATAGGCCGGAAACTCCTTGAGAAAGAGGCCGATCGATTCCGTGTCGCGCCGAAAAAGCTGTCGAGCAACGATGTCGAAATGAAACGGATCGCGAACGAATACGGCCTCGGGCGCCCCGACGATCTCTTCGCGTCGATCGGATACGGCAAGACTCTGCCGCGAAACGTGCTCTTGAAATACCTTGGCGCCGAGCGGTTTGCCGAACTCGACCCCGATAAACGCAAGGAAACGCGGCTCGAGACCGGTATGAAGGCCGTCAAGAAGTTCATCGGGCTCGGCGAAGACGCGATCATCGTAAAGGGTGTCGACAATCTGCTTACGACCCGAGCCCGTTGCTGCAACCCGCTTCGCGGCGAAGACATCGTCGGCTACATCTCGCTCGGTAAGGGCATCGTCGTTCATAACAAGCGATGCAAGAACGTCAAACAACTGATGGTCAATCGCGACCGGATCGTTGAAGTCGAATGGGCAAAGAGCGAAAAGGAAGAGATCCAATCGGTTCGTATTTTAGTTACGACTGAAAACCGCACCGGGATGCTTGCCGGCATCACCAACGCAATTGCCGAGATCAAGACAGCTATCCGAGATGCGAGGGCAAATGTGTCTCGCGACGACAAAGGTTTGATCGAGGTGACCGTTGAGGTTTTTGATAAGAAGCACCTCGACAAGGTCCTAAGCGCGATCGAAAAGGTACCTGGCGTTATCGCCGTCGAGCGAATGAACGCCGCCTGAAGATCTTGGCCAAAACTCCGTTCTTACTGGTCCCGTTTTACATTTGACTGCCAATTCTGCTAAAATTCGCCTTTTGCTTGAATTATAGCAAGGCCGCGGTTTACATCTGATGAACGAGATAATTTCAACTGACAAAGCACCGGGCGCGATCGGGCCCTATTCGCAGGCCGTCAAAGCGAACGGTATGGTCTTCTGCTCGGGTCAGATCCCGATCGATATTGCGACGGGCGAGTTCGTCTCTGATGATGTCTCGAAACAAACGGAACAGGTTTTGAAAAATCTTGCCGCTGTCCTTGAGGCCGCGGGAAGCGGCCTTGATAGGGTCGTTAAAACGACGGTCTTCCTAGCGGATATGAATGATTTCGCGGCGATGAACGAAGTTTACGGGCGCTATTTCGACGCAAACAAGCCGGCCCGTGCGACGGTTCAGGCAGCCAGATTGCCACGTGACGCAAAGGTCGAGATCGATTGTATAGCGACTGTCTGAGTCCGTTATGACCCGCAAGGCGATCGCGGCCTAAACGAAAAGCCAAACGCCGATCGATGATAAGCGTTTGGCTGTTGAAAATTTAGAAAAATTGGGCGCCGTTACTAAGCGGCCTTTACGATCTTCCCCGATTTGATACAACGGGTGCAAACCTTCAATCGACTATTGCCGCCTGTCGGCATCTGAACCCTGACCGGCTGAAGATTCGGATTAAAGCGCCGGCGTGTTTTATTGTTAGCGTGGGAAACGTTATTCCCAAATTGCGGCCCTTTGCCGCAGACGTCACATCGTTGTGCCATAAATGATTGCCTCCATCTAGCGTGGGGAAAGTTCAAAGAGTTATTGAAAACTCAAAAACAAGTTTTATAACAAACTTCGATAGGTATAGTCAAGTAATGAGCAATATTGTCAAATTCAAAGGAGCTAATTCCATAGTGCAAAATCTTAAATCGAGATCCGCCGTCGTCGGATTGATCGCTATTTTTTCTGTCGTTCTGGGTGCGTGTTCCGGCGGACCCGGGCCGGGCCCTGGCGGTTCGGACCCGAATGAGGTCGCCGCCCGTGTGAACGGCAAGGAGATCAAACTCGAAGAGGTCGAGAAAGCGATCAAGGCTCAGAGCCAGGGCGAAGAGACCAACTTCTCGCCACTCGAGCTTGCCTCGGCCCGGCTCACCGTTCTTCAGCAGTTGATCCAGACCGAGGTGATGTTCCAGAAGGCGGAGAAAGAACAGACCGTTCCGACCGAGGACGAGGTCACCGCTGAAATGAACAAGCGAAAGACCTCGAGCGGGCTTTCAGCCGAAGAGTTCGAAAAACAGATGAAGGCTGCCGGCGAAAGCGAACAGTCGTGGCGGCTCAACGTCAAAAAGGAAATGGCTCTCCAGAAATTGCAGGAGAAGATCGCCGGAAAGGTGGAATCGCCGAAAGACAGCGAGATCGAATCGTTCTTTACCGGCAACCGAGAACAGTTCAAGAACAAACGTGGTGCTGAGCTTGCGGCGATCGTCATCGACCCTGTCAATGCCGGTCAAGGCGATACGACGACCAACGAAGCCGAAGCGCAGCTTCGAGCAAAAGAGGTTGGCGGGCGTGCTCTTTCGGGGAGCGACTTTGCGACATTGGCTCGCGAGTTCAGCGAAGATCTCGAGACGCGCTCACGCGGCGGAGATTGGCGTTATTTCACGGAAGACGAACTTAAGCAGGCGTTCGGTGCCGGTGTCGCCGATTTTGTGATGAACAAAATGCAAAATGGCCAGATCGTCCCGCAGGCATTAACACTTGACGGCAAGATCCTGATCGTCAAACTTCAGCGTAAGCAGGAGCGTGACGAGGACCTGACGCTCGAGAGCCCGCAGGTTCGGCCTCGGATCACCGAATTGCTTATCAACGCCCGCAAGAATCTTCTCTGGCAGTCGTACATCGCCTTGGCGATCAATGAAGCTAAGGTCGAGAACATATTGGCGAAAAAGGTAGTTGATAATCCGAATGAACTGAGCGGCGCACGTCCCGCTTCGGCCGCAACGCCGGCGAATGCTAATACTTCGGCTAATACGAATACCGCCGCAGCAAACACGAACACGGCCGCTGTAAATACTAATGCGGCTTCGAATTCGAATTCGAATGCCGCAAATACCAGCACGACGGCGGCTCGCTCGAATACGAATGCGAACTCCGGCGGCAATGCGAACCGTTAAACTGCGTTTCTGGGTTTAGCGAGAACTATCAAGGCCACAGAAAGTCACGGGCAGTTCCGGGTCACGCAATTTTGGCCCATAACCGCGGACCTTTCTGTGGCCGGTCCATTTTCAAATGCTTTTCCGACTATCAGACGTAACGAAATCATACGGCGGCACCGAGGTGCTGCGCGGCGTATCTTTTCAGGTCAACCCCGACGAAAAGATCGGGCTTGTCGGCCGTAACGGCGCGGGAAAAACGACCGTGTTTCGTCTCGTGACCGGGGCCGAAGAGCCCGATTCCGGCGAGGTCGTCAAGATCAATGGGCTGCGGCTCGGACTCCTCGACCAACACGTCGATTTTGCCTCCGGCGATACGGTCCATACGGCGGCGTTGGCAGCTTTCAAGGAGATCCATGATATCGAGGCCGAAATGCGTAGCCTTGAAAAGCGAATGGAGACCGATCATTCCGACGAGGTGCTCAATCGTTACGCCGATCTTCAGATCGCCTTCGAGCGTGCCGACGGCTTTACCTATTCGGCGCGTGCCGAGGCGATCCTGCTCGGTCTCGGGTTTACAAAAGAGCAGTGGTCGCTTGATACCGGAATACTCTCAGGCGGACAAAAGAACCGGCTCGGGATGGCGAGACTGCTGCTTTCCGGTTCTGACGTTCTGCTGCTCGATGAGCCGACGAATCATCTCGATGTCAACGCCGTCGAGTGGCTCGAAGAATTTCTGCAGACGTACGATCGTTCTTACGTCGTGATCAGTCATGACCGCTATTTTCTCGATAGGACGACCGACCGCATCATCGAGATCGAGAATGGAAGGGCCGTCAACTACAAAGGAAACTACTCGAAGTACATCGTCGAACGCGAACTGCGGCGTGAACAGCAGATGCGTGAATACGAGAATCAGCAATCGCTGATAAACAAAACGCAGGAGTTCATTCGCCGAAATCTCGAGGGGCAAAAGACCAAGCAAGCGAAATCGCGCCGAAACATGCTCGAACGCATGGAACGGGTCGAAGCTGTTGCGGCCGAAAAACACGGCGGCAGTTTCGGTCTGAAAAAGGTCGAGCGTACAGGCAATAACGTCATCACGGCCGAAGACCTTGCGGTCGGCTACGGCGACAAGCGGCTTGCAGACGGCATCAATTTTTCGCTCCTTCGCGGCGAGGTGCTCGGCGTTATAGGTGCTAACGGAACCGGGAAGACCACGCTTTTGAAAACCCTGCTTGGCGAGATCCGCGAGCTCGGCGGCGAGATCCGTTGGGGTGCAAAGACCAACATCGGCTACTATGCTCAGAACCTTGACGAGCTGCATCCGGCCAATGAGGTCATTCAGGAGCTTCGCCGTGTGGCACCGCTGGCCGACAATGGCGAGCTCCGATCGTTCCTTGCCCGATTCTTGTTCCTGGGCGAGGATGTATTCAAGAACGTCCGTGACCTGTCGGGCGGTGAAAAGGGAAGGCTTGCCCTTGCGAAATTGATCTATTCGCGTAAGAACGTCCTCATCCTCGACGAGCCGACCAACCATCTGGACATTCCCGCGCGTGAAGCTTTGGAAGACGCTCTCGCCGAATACGATGGAACGATCGTCACCGTCAGCCACGACCGATTTTTCCTCGACAAGATCGCCACCCAGATCCTCGCGTTCGAACCCGACGGAGCGGTCGAGACCTTTGCCGGAAACTATACCGAATATCACGACTGGAAGCTGAACCGGGCGGCGAGCTCCGGGGTCTCAGGTTCCGGATCGGCGGCGAGCGGACCCGGAGGATCGGCATCATCGAACGATCCGATTCAGGTATCGCGTTTCAGCAAGAACCAGATCCGGCAGATGCAGGAACGCGTCGCAAAACTTGAAGCGTCGATCGCCGAAAAAGAGGATGCACTTGCCCGCTATTCGGCCGCTATGTCCGACCCCGAGGTCGCCAAGGATGCAGACCGCGTTGAAGAACTCGCCCGCCTGATCGCTGAAACCGAATCGGAGATCGACAAACACACAGCCGAATGGGAACGGCTCTCGCTCGATCTCGACCCTGAGGCGGGGACCGGTGCAGCCGCATGATCCACGGGCTCGTGCGATAGACATTGCCCCGACATGGTCTGATAATAGGCTCATGTTCCGAACCGACAAAGCTCATCCCTGGCACGGTATCCCGATCGGTGAGAACGCGCCTGGCGAGGTATCCGTTTTCATCGAGATCGTTCCGCGCGACACCGTAAAGTATGAGGTCGACAAGGAGACGGGTTATCTGAAGATCGACCGGCCGCAGCAATACTCGAATGTCGTACCGGCAAACTACGGCTTCATTCCGCAGACGTATTGCGGCGAAGGCATTGCCGCTCTTGCCCGCTCAAAGACCGATATCGCGATCAGCGGCGGCGACGGCGACCCGCTTGACATTCTCGTCCTTAGCGAGCACCACATACCACGCGGCGATATCATCCTGGTCGCGAGGCCGATCGGCGGGTTTTGTCTTGTTGATGATAATGAGGCCGACGACAAGTTGATCGCCGTCCTAAAGGGCGACAAGGTCTTTGAGCAGTACACCGAGATCGCTCAGCTGCCAAAGGGCATACTCGAGCGGTTCGAACATTACTTTCTCACCTACAAATCGCTCCCCGATGCACCGAACGTTTGCGAGATCGCCTATTCTTACGGCCGTGAAGAAAGCTATAACGTGATAAACGCGGCGATCGCCGATTATGCCGAATTGACCGGAAATTCGCGTTGAGGCTGTAGATCCCGATCAGTTCTCTCAGCATCGATGAGACGACGATCGACGGTGCTCTCTTATGATCGCAAAGCTTCACATTCTTCAGCGCTCGGCAAACCGCTGAATTAACGCGAGACCTCGACCTGTTTGTTCTCCGCGTCGTAGATGAACGTCCGGCCCTCGGCGTCGGCGGTCACATTTCCGGCCGCGTCGTAGCTCCAGCCTTGGCCCGCGGCCATCCGGTTGTCCGAGGCGTTTAGGTCGGGGTTGAGCATCTTCTTGTCCGCCTCGCAAACGACCGCCGTGCTGCCATCCACACAACCCTTGGGCAACGTCGTCGTCAGGTTCTCGTTAAAGTTCCGGTTGCCGTATCGGTCAAACGTATAAGTCTGGTTCCAGTTCACCGTCGTCTCGGTCTTCTCCTCCGCCGATGTGATGCGGTTCAGCATGTCATAACCATACTTCTGATCAAAGACCAGATCGCTCTCAGCCGTCAGCCGCCCTTACGACTCGGCTGTTAGGCGAACAAGGGCCGATAAGGAAATGCAAGAACTGATCACGCAAGTTCATGAGCGGAGCTACAACGCAAGAATCGCAATATCGTAGGCCTGACCCCATTGTTCTTGTGTCGTTGAGCCAAGCAATAGTTCCGCGACTTAATCAAGCGCTTTTAGTCAACACCATATTTTAGGATCGTGCTGTTGAGACCGCTTATCCAAATATTCTGCTCATTGAGATAAAAGATGCTGTAGAGATCATGCGTAGTGGGAACCGGTACATGGTGCCACGATTTCCCATTGTCATTTGAGTAGAAAAGACTTCCATCACTTCCTGTCAGCCAACCCTTTCCCTTTCGGAAATCAATATCACTGAAAAAGCGAATTTCTTTGGGAGTTCTGTTCTCCCACGTTGCTCCTCCATCTGGACTAGCGAGGACGATGCCGGTTAAACCCGTAGCGACCGAGTTGCTGTTCGGATAAAGCATTTTATGTCCCAGCATCCAGATATGGCCGTCGAGTTGCTTGACTTTCGAAAATGTAAACTCTGAAGGCGTACTCAGTCGGGATAGTCCTCGACCGTCGTATCGATACACGGCCGAATTTCCGATGGCAATTACAACTCGCCCCGTACTCCAGCAAGACACTCTCCTTAGCTCTTCCTCTGTACGAACGACATTTTCGACCTTGACGGATTCTTCACGGACAGTAGCTTGCACCAGTCCGATATTGCTGGCAATCCAAGCGCTGTCGGACGATGTAAAACAAATGTCCCAGAAAGTTACGGACTCGGTGAGAAATTCCCTTTCATCGCCGAAGTCAATTTCCAACTGAGACCACGTTTTCGCTTTATCCTTTGAACGCGTTACTGTGGCAGAACGAGGTTTCTCATCGGGATCCGTCGAGCGTATACCATCACGATCTCTCGATCCGACGCCCCAAACATTCTTAGTCTCGTCAAAAGCAAAGGAATGGAACTCGGGGTCGCCAGTATTTTCGTATTGCCAAACAACTGTCCATTCCTTTCCGCCGTCGGCTGTGCGATCAATCCGAAGACCGTTTGTTGTGAACCCTTCATTCTCATTAAAGAAAAATAAGTCCGTTTCAAGTGGTACAATTGGGGGTGGCCTGTCGCTCGTCTTCGACAGCAGCTTCCAGGTTCCCTCGAACTCAGTCCTATGGTTGGGGGATGCAAGATTGCAGCCGCTCAACAACACTCCGAGCAATACGAAAAGAAAGAAAATCATTGTTTTTTTCATTCTATTGTTCAGCCAACCTTAGTCTCTGACTATTCCTCGACCTAACCGCGTTTTCGAAGGCGACCGCACCATCGCCACCTCCGCGTTTCCTCCAGTGGTGGCCGATTTCATGAGCTAAGATCATTGCTTTCGTGAATTGCAAAGGTCGGCCATCTGTAGACAACCGCGTTCTTTCACCGAGGGTTCTTTCTGAGTTCGCCTTCTCTACGGCGCCGGGGCCAACTACAGCTTGCCCACGCCTAATGATGCTCCAAGAGTAATTGACATATCCGGAATCTAAATTGGTTCTTTCGGGAGCGTCAACATCAACAAGGTTACCCTCCTTATCGACAAAGTTACCATCCATCCTTACCTCCAAGACACTCGAACTTGATAGAATCTCAGCCATTCCTTCGCTGAGCGTCCTATTGTGTATGTCGTCGCCTATCTTCGAAAAGGCCTCGACATTTTTGGGGTCGATATTTAGAACCAAGGCGTACCCATCGTCGCCGTTATGGTCCAGTTGGTTAACATATTCAAATCTCTCATTGCCTAGTATTTCCTTCAATAGCTTGAGTGCTTCCGCTATCTCTTCCTTCGTTCCTCGTAACCAAATTTCCTCACCCGTTGGATCTGTGTATCTCAACGGATTATTTATTGTATAGGGGTATTGGTTCCATTTTTGAGGATGAGAAATATATGCTCTAAGCATTTCATCGGCTTTTTCTTTGTTCCGTTCGACCTTCACTTCAGCAACGATTTTGTAGGGATCAGGAGAGGTAAATCTGCCTAGGCTGAAATCGGTTTGACGGTTCTTTGCATAATCCAGATCAGTTTCACCATCGCGTTCGTAGGTGGTGAATTTCTGGCGGACGTTGTCGGAGCCGTAGCCGGTGCGGGCGATTTCTTCGCCGTAGGGCATGAAGTCGCGGCGGGAGGCGATCTGGCCGAATTGGTCGGTCGTGATCCTTGGGCTGCTGAGGTGGTCGTTGGTTAGGTAGGCGACCGTGGCGTCGTTGGTTGAGGCGACGATGGTCGAATATTCCGCCACAAGTTTTCCGCCAGCGTCATAGACAAACACCGTCACCTCGCCGGTCGAGGGAACGTACTTCTTCACCCTACGGCCATCTCCGTCATAAAAATACTGGCCAATAGTGGCATTTAGCGAGTCCTTGACCTCCACTTGCTTATTCTCAGCGTCGTAGATAAACATCCTGTCGTCCGGGTCGGAAGTAGTGTTCCCGCTCGCGTCGAAGTCGTAATCGTCGCTAGTGCTAAGTCGGTTGTTAGATGTGTTGATCGAAGGATTCAGCCGCTTTCTGAGATCAGCACATAACTCCGTATTATTGTTGCAGAGCTTATCGAAGCCCGCGAAAGCGGTGTTCGCTTCGTCAAAGTTCCGGTTGCCGTAGCGGTCAAAGGTGAATGTCTGCTTCCACGATTGTGACTGCGAACCTCCGTGCGGCGTCAGCATCTCGGTCGCGTCCTTCAACCGATTCAGGCTGTCGTAATTGTAGGTTTGCACCGCCGAAAAGCCTGTATTTATTCCCACCGTCGGCACCGTGATCGTCTGACTCAGGACGTTCCCGTTGTTCGCGGTCGTGCCGTAGCTGTAATCGAGCTTCAGGAGGTTGGTGGCGTTCGGTGTCACACCAAGCCCGATCTGCGTCGGTTGCAGGCGTGAGTTGAACACCGTCGATTCCCATCGGCCGTTCCCAAGCTGCATTGACGTGACAGCGCCAGCGGCGTTATACGAGAACGATCCGGCGTAGTCGAAGAAGCCGTGGTTCGCAGACTTCCGGCTCTGGACCATCGCAAGGTCGCCGTTGTTATCGATCACATTCTTCACCACGCGGCCAGATGGATAAGTCTGCTCGACCATCGCCCCCGATAAATTATAGGCGTATCCGGTTTCATATTCCTCGCCGTCCGTCGTCTGTTTGTGGGCCGTCACACGTCCTAAGATGTCAAACCCCGTGTATTCGGTTGTCGAAACGCTCGATTCCACTTTCACCAGTTTACCAACTTTCGGAGCACTCGTGCCGTAGGTGTAATCGACATCGGGCGTCGTATCGGAGTAATCTCGGGCCGTTACGCGGTTCAGCTCGTCGTAAGTGTATGTAGTTACAATACTTCGTGCGTCCGTCTTCTCGGTCAAATTGCCGTTTGGATCATATTCGTAACCGATCGTCCCCGATTCCGGATTCGCCGCCGAAAGAAGGCGCGAGAGGCTGCTGTAGCTGAAGGTCCGCGTCTGAACCCCTTGGGATACGGTCGTCAGGTTATTAAGCGTGTCGTAGCCATAGGCGGTCTTGAAGCCATGGGCGACCGTCGTGTTCGGGAACGCGACGCTCTCCGAACCAGTTTCGCTAGCCGCGAGTATTTCCCAGACCTCTTTCAACTGCCCAAGCGCATTTGTCTTACTGATCCGGCGCTTCCCGGCCTGATCGGTGACGAGCGTGCGGTTTGCGTCGATGTCTGTGCGGACGATGCCGGTGGAGTTTTGGTTCGAGCCGCCGAAGGCGACCGGCAGAGCGGAGCCAGAGAATGTTTCGACCTCCGAGCGGCGGCCAGTGCTCCAGGCGGTCGAGAGCGTCCAGCCCATTGTCGGGTCGGTCTCTGTTACGGCGGTCGCGGCCCGGTACGGGTTCGACGATAACTGATACGTATAACCCGCAACCGTCTTGTACCGCGTCTGGACCTTGATGCCGTGCTGTTCGTTGGTTGGGTCTTCGGTTGCAATGTTCTCGATCGACCGAGAAAGGCGCACTCTTCCCAGTTGGTCGTAATGCTGAACCGCGACCCTCCGCCCGTCAGCTGCTGATGCAACGCCGCCCGGCTAAAACTCTAATCAGACAGAAAACTCGCCGACTCAAGACCTCAAGTCGAAAAGTTATACATTACAAATCTCGCAGACCTGACACTGGTTTATGCTAAACCAATTACTGTTTAGATGTATCACTATCAATCGATCTGGCATACACGATCGTCTCATCCGAGTTTTCAACACCTAGATCTGTCTTATGTAGCACAAAACGAAACGTTATACCGGCCTCCACAAATGACTCCCGACCGGGAACAACTTTCCGCTTGAACCTCCATTTAAGAGCGGCAGCTTCCGCAGCTATTGCTAGGTCCTCATCGCCGTCTAATGAGCAGGCCCTCACAACTGAGCCTTCCCGATCAACGAGGATTTTGACACTGACAATTCCATGAGCGTTTCGTTGAATAGCACTTTGTGGATATTCAGGAACAAAGCTCACTTTGAGGTTAGAACGAACGAAATGAGACACTTGAAAAGGCTTAAAGGCAGAAAAATCACACCCATTTTTCTCCTGATCGGCCTTCGACTCGATCCTAGTAATTTCATTTGGTTTTTCCATTCGATTTGATTGTGAAAAACACGACGCACAAACGATTGCGACCACTAGGATAACTTTGAATTTCATTAATTTACTCCTCTTACTCTTCAGGTTGAACCGTAACCTCGAATTCGAGCGTTGCACCATGATCTTTTCCACTTCGCAGTGGAAGCCCCTGCGACTCACGAATCATGTTCTCAATGCCAATTACGAGCTGACTGTCGGCCTTACGCGAAGCGTCATCTTGTTTTTGGAATCGTTCCCAACCTTTGACATACTTTTGAGTTTCTGCGAATAGTTCATGGGCAGTAACTATCGCTTCGGGAAAGGCGATTGGAACATCTTTTCCCGATTTTGTAAGGCCCCTGACGCCATTCGCACCGCCGCCTTCTGCAACAATTACCTGAATATTTCCATTTCCTGAACTGATGGTTACACCAGCAGCGCCCTGAGCCAAATCTCTTTGAGAATAAGTATCCCCATCTGTTCCAGTCATGCTTTTCCCTTTCTCTAACAATGTGAATCCAATTTTCAGATTACTGTCGGCTATTCTTCCCGCAAGGAACTTGTATCCGACTGAAGCTTTTTGCACGTCAACTTTAGAAGGATCTTTCAGATAAAGTTCGAACTTCCCGTCGGCATTTTCCCTGATGCCTACGTTCCTCTTTTCACTATCCTTCAATGTTGCTGTTGCGCTAAGCAGGGCTTTGCGTCGTCCTTCTTTAGTGTCATTCTCAAGATAGATATCTTTACCGGTTGGATCAGTCAGAACAAGGGGGCTGTTACGCACAAAAACGTAAAGACCGATTCTTTGAGGGTTGATCAGGCGATCTCTGTCAATACTAATCGGGTCTACCTGAGTAAAACGACCTAATGTATTGGAATACATCCGTGCTTGCGCAAAATCCAACTCTGTCTCATGGTCTCTATCATAGGTTGTAAATCGACGACGAATGTCATCCGGCTTATAGCCCAGCGCTTGAATTCTCTGAGTCGTATAGACTTGTTCACCGTAAGGATGGTAATCATTCCTTGAGATCACAGATCGATTCTCGTCGGTCTTTATTCTCGGGCTGCCGAGATGATCCGATGTTGTAAAACTGACCTTCGGGTCTTGTGATAGCCTCGTCGAATATTCCGCAGAGAGTTTCCCGGTTGAATCGTAAACGAAAACAGTTACTTCTTCGGTTGAAGGGACAATCTTTTTGATACGCTTTCCGTTTCCGTCGAAGAAATACAGGCCGATAACGTTGTTCTGGGAATCCCGGACTTCGTACTGCTTATTCTCGCCGTCGTACTTGAAGATTCTTCCTTGCGGATCGTTTGTAGTGTTTCCGCTCGAATCGTAAGAATAATCTTCGCTGGCGTTTAGCCGGTTGTTGTTTTGATTGACGGACGGGTTATAGATCTTTCGATCAGCGGCACACATAACAGGATTGCTCCCGTCCATGCAGCTTTTCGGCAACGTCGTTGTTTCTACCTCGTCGAAGTTGCGGTTGCCGTAGCGGTCGAAGGTGAATGTCTGCTTCCAGGTCTGCGTCGAGTTCTGCGTCTCCTCGGCGATCTTCAGCCGATTCAGCTCGTCGTAGGTGTACTGCTGAACGTACGGATTTGCAACTCCCGGAACAGTGATCGTCTGGCTCAGCACGTTCCCGTTGTTTGCGGTGGTCCGTAACCGTATTGCAGTTTCAGCAGATTCTGCGAGTTCACACCATTCCCAAGACCGATGTTCGTCGGCTGCAGACGGGAGTTGAACACCGTGTTCTCCCACTGGCCGTTCCTTTCTCATCCGCGTTATGGCGAACTCACGGGCAACTTTTTGCACCGGATCCCTCTAGAATCGCTATTAAGTCGCCGTTTTCTACTTCGACAGCGTATTGTAATGCGCTCCCCTCGGTTTTCTCACAAACATCTGCTCCTTTCTCGATCAATGCCTCTGTGGTTTTAGGATGCTGACCAATAACTGCTGCCTTCAGGGCGGTTTGGCCGAAGGAGCGTGTGCGATTGACGTCAGCACCGCGTTCGATCAATAGTCTTACAACCTCTGTTTTTCCGAAGGAGGCAGCTACTTCGAGCACCGGAATACTTTGATCAAATCCGCCGTTAACATTAGCTCCGCTTTCGATGACGCTCACCACGCTCTGAAGTTCGCCTCGAACGACGGATTCAGTCAACTCCTTTTGGAGTCCATAACAAGAGGAATCCCGAGAATCGTCCGTGTACCATTTCGCCTCGCATTTCTGTTGAGGCCGAGCCCCTCCACTTCGGAGATACTGATCGCATGATTGAACTCCGAAAAGCATGAAGCCGCCAACTAAGACTAGAATCGACCGTAGACAAGAATTCATACTTCTATCTCCATTCCCAAATAACTACGGTTTCCCATTAAAACGTCGGATAACTCCCGGTTCATGCCTCGGTCCTATGATCGTGATTCCGAGTACACGAGTCCCCTCGGTATTCATGTGACGATTCATATTATTTATGGTATCAACTTTAGGACGACCTCCTCCCGAGCCACCGGCGTAAATCATCGCACCACCCCCAATTGATACTCCGCTGTGCCCTGGTTGATTAGGATCAGTATTTCGCCAAGCTACCGCGTCGCCCACGCCGGCCGCTCCATAGTGTACAGGCAGATTCTTGAGCTTCATGGAATCTCGGATATCGCCAAGCCAATTCGCCACCGGAAATTTTCCGCCGAACGATGGATAGTTTCCGGGTCGTATTCCTCCTCCGTTTATGTGTGCCATCGCCACAAATACATTGCATTTGTTCTCGCCCGCCCCGTAGGTATGACCGGGGGCTGCGAGAACAGTACTGTCGGCATATTTGTTACCCTCGTCTGTGCCAACGCTCAGGATCGCATAGACTGCGATGCCCACCGCGACACTGTTTTGTTTTTTGCCTAATTTGTCGATGATTGCGCCAATCTCCGCCTTGGCATTGGTTAGAGCAGTAGCAAGGTCCTTATTGCCAGCCTTCGTCGCCCCAGCAATCCACTCATCGAGCTTGTTCAGCGCCATCTGTTCCCAATAGTTTGGAGGACGCATGCCACTTGGATCTGTATGCCTGACTGGATTGTTCAACGCGTACACATATCGATTGTGATTTCGCGGCTCGGACAAGTACTCAAGCAGCATCTCAGATCGTTCTTCTGCATCGTCTCCGCGCTTCATCTCGAATTGGATTATGTAGGGGTCCGCCGTTGTAAATCGCCCGTGAACTGAGGCTTGATACCGAGCTTGAGCGAAATCCAGACCGGTCTCGCCGTCTCTCTCATAGCCGGTGAACTGTTTGCGGATGGTGTCGGAGCCGTAGCCGGTGCGGGCTATCTCCTCGCCGAAGGGGTGGTAGTCGTGGCGGGAGATGACCTGGCCGGTGCCGTCTGTGTTTATTCGAGGGCTGCCCAGATGATCGTTCGTTGTATAGACCGTCTTCGCGTTGCTCCCGGTTTGAACGACCGTCGAGTATTCCCCGATCAGCTTCGATCCGGCGTCGTAAACGAATATCGTAGTCTCTCCACCGGGCACAACCTTCTTCACCCTACGGCCATCTCCGTCATAAAAATACTGGCCAATAGTGGCATTTAGCGAGTCCTTGACCTCCACTTGCTTATTCTCAGCGTCGTAGATAAACATCCTGTCGTCCGGGTCGGAAGTAGTGTTCCCGCTCGCGTCGAAGTCGTAATCGTCGCTAGTGCTAAGTCGGTTGTTAGATGTGTTGATCGAAGGATTCAGCCGCTTTCTGAGATCAGCACATAACTCCGTATTATTGTTGCAGAGCTTATCGAAGCCCGCGAAAGCGGTGTTCGCTTCGTCAAAGTTCCGGTTTCCGTAGCGGTCAAATACGAACGTCTGCTTCCACGACTGTGTTGCCGAACCACCGGTCGGCGTCAGCATCTCGGTTGCGTCCTTCAGACGATTCAGGCTGTCGTAGTTGTAGGTTTGCACCGCCGAAAAGCCTGTATTTGTTCCCACCGTCGGAACCGTGATCGTCTGCGACAACAAATTCCCGTTATTCGCCGTCGTGCCGTACGAATAATCCAGATCGAGCAAGTTCGTCGCTCCCTGCGTTACACCGAGTGCGATCTGCGTGGGCTGCAATCTTGAATTAAATTGCGTAGATTCCCATCTTCCATTGCCCAGTTGCATGCTCGTCACGGCACCGGCCGGATTATAAGTGAACGAGTTCGCGTAGGTGAAAAACCCGTAGGCGGAATTCTTCTTGCTCTGGACAAGGCTCAGATCACCGTTATTGTCCAACACGTTCTTCACCACCCGCCCCGATGGATACGTCTGCTCGATCAAAGCTCCGCTCAGGTTGTAAACATAACCGGTCGTGTAGCTCTGTCCATCCGTCGTCTGTTTGTGGGCCGTCACACGTCCTAAGATGTCAAACCCCGTGTATTCGGTTGTCGAAACGCTCGATTCCACTTTCACCAGTTTACCAACTTTCGGAGCACTCGTGCCGTAGGTGTAATCGACATCGGGCGTCGTATCGGAGTAATCTCGGGCCGTTACGCGGTTCAGCTCGTCGTAAGTGTATGTAGTTACAATACTTCTCGCGTCCGTCTTCTCGGTCAAATTGCCGTTTGGATCATATTCGTAACCGATCGTCCCCGATTCCGGATTCGCCGCCGAAAGCAGACGCGAGAGGCTGCTGTAGCTGAAGGTCCGCGTCTGAACCCCTTGGGATACGGTCGTCAGGTTATTGAGCGTGTCATAGCCATAGACGGTCCTGAAGCCATGGGCGACCGTCGCGTTCGGGAACGCGACGCTCTCCGAACCCGGCTCGCTAGCCGCGAGTATTTCCCAGACCTCTTCCAATTGCCCAAGCGCATTCGTCTTACTGATCCGGCTCTTCCCGGCCTGATCGGTGACCAGCGTGCGGTTGGCGTCAATGTCGGTGCGGGCGATGCCGGTGGAGTTTTGGTTCGAGCCGCCGAAGGCGACCGGCAGAGCGGAGCCGGAGAATGTTTCGACCTCCGAGCGTCTTCCGCTGCTCCAGGCGGTCGAGAGCGTCCAGCCCATTGTCGGGTCGGTCTCTGTTACGGCGGTCGCGGCCCGGTACGGGTTCGACGATAACTGATACGTATAACCCGCAACCGTCTTGTACCGCGTTTGGACCTTGATGCCGTCCGTCTCGTTCGTGGCCGATTGGGTCGTGGCGTCCTCAAGCGTCTTAGCAAGCCGCACCCGGCCTAGCTGATCAAAGAACTGCACCGCGACCTTGAATTCATCCGACTTACCCGCCAAATCTGTCTTCTTTCACATCTGTTCTTTTGATATAGCTCTAAGTATGTATCTCGACGTTTCGCCGTCCTCATAATAGCCAAATCCGCTATTCACGCAGTAAAGCAAAGCACCGAAATGCCGACCAAAGACGGATTCAATAGCGTCCTCTAGACTTGTAAACTTGCCATCGAGATCGCTATGGTGGCTCATTAAGTAAACATGGTCAGTCGCCCCCATTTTTTTCATTTCATCGATCACAAACGAAGCCGATTTACCGCTCGGAACCTTAATCAAAGTTTCCTGATTCAAATTACGCTCGTCAATAAACAGTTCGTCCAATAGATCGTCGCGCCTCGATTCAATAAATCCTATAAATCGATTTTGCTTTTCGTGAACCACAAAATTCTTAATCACGGCCAAAGTATATCTTCTGTCCTCAGTCATCACGATTGATCGCCTTTAGGGTAAAAATACATTTCATCGAAATTTACATGTTGAAGCAGTAATGTTTCATGATACCAGTCAATCCAGAACCTGTTTTCTTCATCTGTAGCGTCAACTGTGATTTCGTTTACAAGAAAAAACTCAATGGTTTCTATGTGACTTATCATCTTCGCTTCCAACGCATGAAGAAACGCCTCCTCGGCTAAGTTGAAGTCTTCAACAGGTACCAAGCAACTGCCGAAAACGCCTTTGTCTGAATTGATTGGTGAATTGTCAAGGAACTCCCCTTCGAATCTGAAAAACCAACAACTAGACGACATCATTAAAACCTCTTCGGATAATAATAATGGTTGTTCGTTCGCCCGCCTGGCTTATCTCCGTCAAGGTTTTCTTTCTTGCGACGGTCATGGAAATGTTTGCGCCGATGACGAGCCGACACCAACCAAGAAAAAGCCCGGGCCAGTTACGCCGCTCGAAAGAAGATTTCAGGAAGTAAAACGCCTCCCAAAGAAAAAGCAGGACTTCATCCTGCAATTCCTCGACAACATGCTCGAATCCAACCCACAAAAACAAAAGGCGTGAAGCCTTATTTACACTTTACATTTTGTTCTTCACTTATTAACTGAGATTTGCCCTCAGCGTCTATCGTGAATCGCTGCAAGTCTAAGGTGACATTGTCCCAATCTCTGTTTTCCAGGAATATGCTTCCATAGTCAACCGAGTAGTAATTGAGCAAACCATCTTTGTCCCAAAAAATGAGTTCAGGATTTTTAGACAAACTTCGAAAGTTAATCGAACGGTTATCTAGCTGAATAAACCAATTTGCAAAGTTGGCTGCGATACCTGTAGCTCTTGCAATATTTGCACGAAGTATCAAAGCCTCCTTCTTTTTAGTTCGTAACTCGAACGTAGCAAGCATCTCCATGTGTATGCTTGTTTGAAGCCATTCTTTAAGTTCAGGCGGAAGAGTTTCGTCGTCGGTGTTGAAGTCTTTTAGTTTTACCGTTCGACCGACGCCAGCTTTTTCCTTTGCAATCTTTTTCAAAAGATATTCTTCGCAGGTTTGACCGCCGCCTTTAATGACAAGGGCTTTTTCATCGCCTTTAACGACGCCCGGTGTTGGTGCATTGACAGCAGTATTTGCCGGACTGCTGTTCCCAACGACATCATGTGCTTGGCCTTGTTCGATCAAACGAGCCGATTCGCCACTTGAGCATCCCCAAAGGATAGAAAATAAGAAACTTATCGATATTAAGCGCATCGGTTACCTCCTTGTTCCTCGCCAAGTGTTGGCGCCATTTGCTTTCATCCATGCCTCGGTCAGTTTCATGAACGTCGTTTGTCCGAAAGCTGCCGTTGACTGGTACTTATAGTCATAGCGGCTGTTTCCCGACCTTCGGCTGCCAAGATTCCAAATGTCATGAGAAGGAGAAGTGAACTGAAATCCAGATCGATAAAAACTTTCGTGTGCTGTTGAACCAGCAGTAGGCCGTCTAAAATCGGTGCCGTGCCAGAAATATGCTCCGCCCGATAAATCAGAGCCGTTTACTGCAAAGGCTACAATCGAAAGCGCTAGCCCTTTATATACAGCGTTTCTCTTAGCTGTCGAGGCATTTGGGTCAGATATTTTTTTCTTCTCTGCTTCTCCGGCCCCGTAAATCCCATTGGCGACCGTAGCTTGGTCTGAAACTGAAGTTCCGTCAGCCGCAGCCCTGTTTCTAAGGACGCCGTGAATACCAGCCGCTTCTGTCCAGGGAGCGTTATTAGATGCCTCGGCGTAAATGACTCCTGCCAAGTTATCAAACTGAGCATTCGTCATATGTAGGTTATTAGCTGAAGACTCAAAAACCCCTAGCCGGTGATTGTAGGCATCTCTATCAGAGGCAAATTCTTTTTGGAACTGTTTTATATCTTCGCTTTGTGCCGCGATCACTTGATCTTTTCCGTCTTCGATACGTTTTCTTTCTCCTGTTCCTACATCGATAAAATCGGTCATCATTCCGGTCGGATCAATAAACGACAGAGGGTTGTTCCTCACATAAGCATAAAGATTCCAGCTTTGAGGGTTGGAGACGTGACTGTCGTTGAAAAAATCGTCTGGACTGGTAAAACGTCCGTGGTTGTAAGCAAAGTATCTGGCCTGAGCGAAGTCCAGCCCAGATTCATTATCCCGTTCGTAGCCGGTAAACTTTTGACGAACATTATCGGCATACGTGTATTTCAGACTCGTTGTTCTGTGAACTCCGTCAGGGAAAATCTCCTCACCAAACGGCATGAAGTCGCGGCGGGAGACGACTTGCCCGAGGCTATCGACCAAAACCCGCGGCGAGCCTAACTGGTCCGTGACAGTCCATTTCGTCGTCGGATTCTGTTCGGGCGGTGCGGTCGAATACTCAGCGGCGAGCTTCCCGGCCGAGTAAACAAAGACCGTCACCTCGGTCAGCACCCCGCCGACGTAGCGGTGCTTCTTGACGCGTCTGCCCTCGCCGTCGTAGAAATACTCGCCGATCAGCTCATTGCTCGGCCCGCGGACCTCCTTCTGCTTGTTGTCGCCATTAAAGACAAAGCTCCGCCCCGAATCGGCCGGGTCCGTGACCAGATTGCCGTTCTTGTCAAAGGCGTAGCCCTGCCCGGCTGTAAAGCGGTTCGTGTTCGCGTCGATCGTCGGGTGGGTAAGATTCGTCTGCGAGATCTGCGACGCACCGATGAACTTGTCGTGGCTCAGCCGATTGCCATAACGGTCATAGGTAAACCCTTGTTCCCACGTCCGCGTGCCGTTCTGCGTCTCCTTCGCGTTGACGAGCCGGTAAAGCGAGTCGTATTCGTACCCTGTTACGAAGGGCTGTGGAAGCCCGTCAAACGAAAGCGTCTGCCGGGCGATGTTCCCGGTGTTCTTGCTTGCATCAACCGTGCCATCCGCAAATCTACACGATCCGCAAGACACCAGCTTTAATTGCCTCAAATTTAAATCCAAGAAAAATAGGGACTAAGTTGCTCCTGAAGTTGGTTCCAATTCTCAGGTCGGCCTTTATCGACCAGTCGCTGAATAGTTCCAATTATTTCGCGAGTATCAAACGTCTTTACAATCAATAGATCTGGGCGCCAAAGTACGTTGCTGTCTGACGCAAACAAATGTGGGGTTCTTTCTACACCAGCAACATATACAAGTATCGCTTCGCCACCAGGTTTTCCGACTTCTGAAATTTCACAATGCACTTGCGCATAGAAATCGCTCTCATTATTCCCCTGTTCTAAACTAATAATATTCAGTTCATCGACATTGAACTTAGTTCTCGTCATAGGTCACCTCAACGGCCGCATGTTTTTTATTGTCATATGAACATTCTTTATTTGAATGGTCTGGCTGCTGTTTCGAATCGAACTAAAAATCTGGGTGTTTTCTTGAAAGTTCGCCTTCCATTCATTGCTTTTTGGCTTGAACTGCAACCGAAAACTTCTTATGCCGTCCGTCCAGCCAATTCCGTCTTTTATAGTCATAGGTCGAACATTTGCTTTGTTTACCCATGCCCTCCCCAGCTTTGTTGCCTCAAATGCGGTTCCCGGTGCGATGTCAACATCTCCCTTCATTCTCTGCATTTGTAAAAGATCCTGAATCAAATTGCGCTTTGCGGGACTAATTTCAGGAACAACTGATATCGAAGACCCGCGCCCAGCGGAAAGGACACTCCCACCTTTAAGCGTTCCTACCGCGAGACCGAACTCGGTCCCAAATCCGAACTTCGCTTCGGTTAGACTATTATACTGCTGTCTTTCGATTTGAAGGGGATTCTGAAAGCCAAGCCGCTCACGAATGCTGCCTCCCGTCAACTCGTCTGTGACTGTATTGACAATGCCATAAGCAAAATTCTCCGCCCCTTTTCTTGCTCCGGAGATCGAGTCATCGTAACCGCGTTTGAATCCGAGGAGGAAATCCAGATTTTGGTTCTGCGGGGCTACGACATTTACGGGGAACACATAGGACCAATAAGAGCTGTTCGGATCGAGTTGGGTGATTCGATTGTTAGCCCCGACGTACTGCCAGTGTTCAGGAGTAAATTCTTTGAAGCCCTTTCCAAGCTTCTTATCGAACCACTTAACCTGATTCCTGTCATTGATGCCCCAAATCAACCCGGTCGGATCGACCCAGAACAGCGGATTGTTTCCAACATAGACGAATCGATTAAACGTTTGTGGGTTTGACGACTTTCCACTTGCAAGAAGTGGATCCACGGCTGTGAATCTTCCGAAGCGGTTCTCGTACATTCTGGCTTCGGCGAAGTCGAGTTGGGTCTCTTCGTCTTTTTGGTAACCGGTGAATTTCTGGCGGATGTCGTCCTGGTTGGAGGAGTATTTGAGGCCGGTGTCGCCCGTCCGGCCGCCGACGCCCGTGTAAAGCTCCTCGCCAAAGGGCATGAAGTCCCGGCGGGCCTTCACCTGCCCGAACTGGTCCGTGATCACCCGCGGCGTGCCCAGATGATCCGTCGTCGTGTAGGCGACGCTCGGCGACTGGGAAACCTGCGTCGAATACTCCGCAACGAGCTTCCCGGCGGAATAGACGAAAACGGTCGTCTCGGTGTCGGTAACTTTCTTGACCCTGCGGCCTTCGCCGTCGTAATAGTAACGGCCGATGGTCACGCCGTCGCGTTTTACTTCCGATTGTTTGTTGTCGCCGTTGAAGATGAACTGGCGCGGGAGATTGCTGATCTGATCGATGTCGGCAATGACATTTCCATTTTTGTCATAGCCAAAATCCGTGCTCGTGAAACGATTCGAGCTTTCGCTGATCGCGGGTGTCGTGTTTAGGTTAAGCGAGCCGATAAACTGATTTAAGAAAGTGCGGTTACCGTAACAATCATAGTTGAAAACCTGCGACCAATTCGTTTCCGTTCCGGTCTTCTCTGCCGCCTCGGTCAGCCGATACAGCGAATCATATTTGTAACTCTGAGTGAAGCTAGTTCCGGGAACAGTCAGCGTTTGCTTGGCAATATTTCCCGTGTTCTTCGCCGTTACAACGTTTCCGTTTTCGTCCAGCTCGCCGTATTCATAATCAGTCTTCCAAACGCTCGCATCCGTCGCAGAATTCCCAAGACCCAATTCGGTTACCTGCATCCGATTGTTGAACTTCGCGGTTTCCCATCGCCCATCCCAAGCCGCATCTGGATCATATTTAGGTATCAATAGGTTCTTTTAACCCGCAGGCCGTGCTTTTATTACTCCGCTACCTTGTTCGACAATTACCAAAATCTCTGACAAGGATAATTGAAACCAATACTCTATTCCGTCATCGTCATAATAACTAAAACAAAAAGCGCGTTCGGTAGCATCAAAGCCACCACAAAAATGTTTGGACTGGAACATATCGTCGGATTCAATTTCGGCCCATTCATTCTCTGATTTATCTTCAAGGAGAATCATGGCAAAAATGCTCTCCAATTCCTTTGTAACCAAAATATTCATAACGTCAAAATTTGATATTAGCGTAACGGAATTATCGGTAATCCGCTCAAACCATACTCATCCATTAGTTGTCCCGCAAACTGATAGACCTCTTTTGTTGTTGCATTTGGATTTGCATCGATCCACTGCTTCCATCTTGTCGTCCAATTATTACCAGCCCCATGAATGAATTTTTTATGCATAGCTTCGGGTATTTCCACACCATATTTTTCGACGTCAATCCCGTGAGTTTTGAAGAATTGTCTATAAAAATCAGATTTTGGAGAGTTCCCCCGAAACACATTAAAGATGTGATGCTTAACTGTGGTCGGTGATTCCAAAAGCCGTGGTTGATAGATATCGACGAAAGCATCGTCTGCGAACTGCTGGGCCGTAAGTCGACTCCCGGCACCTGAGCGGAGAACCGCACCAGCTCCACGAGCCACTGGCATTCCGAATGTGAATAATTCTACACTAACGTCCTGAACCGCGCCCGATCTCATGAATGCATCTTGCGCGACATCATTTCTAATTACATCCCAGCCAGAGTATTCATATTGTGACATCCAGAGCCAATCATCGATATCGAGAAAGCGTCCATCAAACGGGCCATTCGGATTAAATCGAATAACCTCCCATTCCTCTATGCCCATGCCGGGTGCGATCAACTCACCCCTCTTATTCGTAGTCGTAACTTCAGTATATCCTTCGGGTACTGTGGCTCCGTTCTTAATGTATTCAAATCGCTTGTTGGGTTGATTAGGGTTGAACCATCGCCCTGGAACGGTCGTAGTCTGCAGTCCTGTCGGATCAGTAAAAATTAACGGATTGTTTAAGACGTACACGTAACGATTGAATGTTTGGGGATTGGCATTCTTACCAGAAGCAAGGAGAGGATCGACGGCGGTGAATCTCGCGTGGCGGTTCTCGTACATTCGGGCTTCGGCGAAGTCTAGTTGGGTTTCTTCGTCTTTTTGATAGCCGGTGAATTTCTGGCGGACGTTGTCGCCGAAGTTATATTTCAGGTCTGTTGTGCGGTGAGTTCCGTCGGGCGTGATCTCCTCGCCAAAGGGCATGAAGTCGCGGCGGGAGACGACTTGCCCGAGGGTATCAACCAAAACCCTCGGCGAGCCTAACTGGTCCGTGACAGTCCATTTCGTCGTCGGATTCTGTTCGGGCGGTGCGGTCGAATACTCAGCGGCGAGCTTCCCGGCCGAGTAAACAAAGACCGTCACCTCGGTCAGAACCCCGCCGACGTAGCGGTGCTTCTTGACGCGTCTGCCCTCGCCGTCGTAGAAATACTCGCCGATCAGCTCATTGCTCGGCCCGCGGACCTCCGCCTGCTTGTTGTCGCCATTGAAGACAAAGCTCCGCCCCGAATCGGCCGGGTCCGTGACCAGATTGCCGTTCTTGTCAAAGGCGTAGCCCTGCCCGGCTGTAAAGCGGTTCGTGTCCGCATCGATCGTCGGGTGGGAAAGGTTCGTCTGAGCGATCTGCGACGCACCAATGAATTTGTCGTGGCTCAGCCGATTGCCATAACGGTCATAGGTAAACCCTTGTTCCCACGTCCGCGTGCCGTTCTGCGTCTCCTTCGCGTTGACGAGCCGGTAAAGTGAGTCGTATTCGTACCCTGTTACGAAGGGCTGCGGGAGGCCATCAAACGAAAGCGTCTGCCGGGCGATGTTCCCTGTGTTCTTACTTGCGTCAACAGTGCCATTCGACTGAAGCTCACCGTATTCCTTCTGCAGCTTCCACAGGTTGCCCGATTCCGGCCCATGGCCAAGCGCAAATTCCGTCACCTGCAAACGGGTATTGAACTTCGCAGCCTCCCAAAGCCCATTGCCCAGCTTCAGCTTTTCGATCCTGCCGTCAGGCATGTAGCTGAACGAATTTGCATACGTTCTTTCGGTCGCAGTCGGCGTTGCCTTTCCGTATATTCGAGCGATGTCGCCGTCTGACTCAAACTCGTTCTTCACCTTGCGGCCCGAGGGATACTCTTCCTCGATCAACGCTCCCGAGAAGTTGTAGGTGTATTTCGAGGTGTAGGTCTGGCCGTCGGTGATCTGGGCCATCTGTGTTATCCGACCGAGATTGTCAAAGACCTGATACTGTGTCTCGGAGACCGTGTTGTCTACCTTCGTCAACTTGCCCTTGGCAAAATTGTGCGGAGTTTGCAGCTGCGCGAGCCCCTTGCCGTCATAATAGAAGCTGACCGCGGGCGTGGTTTGTCCTTGCGGCTCACCTGAATAGCTTCTTGTCTTTACCCGGCCAACTCGGTCATAGGTATTTGTGATCGTCACGCCGTTGGCGTCCGTCGCCGTCAGGACGTTGCCCATCACGTCGTAAGTAAAACCGGCGGTCCACTGGCCCGAGGTATTGTAGGTATCGGGAAGGTCCAACGCCGTATTCACTTCGTGCTCAGGCTGCCGTACGCGTATAAGCCGCCCAAGCGAGTCATACTTGAACCACCGCTTCTGCACGCCCTGTGTAACCTCGACCATTTTGCCGTAATGGTCATACCGGTAGGATGTCGGTTGGTGGGGAAGCGCAAGAGTGCCTAGGTCGGCTTCTTCGGTGCCGCCGATTGCGTTCGGTTCGTCGACTCGGAGAAGCTGCCCGAGAGCGTTCGTGATCGAGCGGCCTTTCCTGCCGCTTGCGTCGGTTGTCGTTACGACAGTGCCGACAAAATTGCCCGAAGCGTCGTTAACGATTGAAATATCGAACGCGGTCGTCCCACGGCTGGTCAGATTGTTTGCAGTTATATCTGCCAGCGTTGCCGGTGCGAAGGTCTCAACGGCCCGCCCGGCGGCGTCGTATCGCGTTTTTGACCAATAAACCGCGTCGCCCTGCCGGTAGGGGTTGGTCACCCGCTCGACTCGGCCGAACTGATCGTAAAAGGTCTCTACAAAGACATCGCCCTGACTGTCCGCGGCCTGCGTCTTTATCGTCCGGCCAAGCCCGTCCATCCAGGTCGTGGCCTCGTCCCAGTTGTTCGCGTCGATCTGCTTCCGGACCTTTACGAACCGCTGGTTCGTAGGAAGCTGCCCATTAGCGTCCGGAACCCCGTAAATGGTTTGCGTTTCAGGCGCAGTAAAGTTCTCCGCAAAGACTCGCCAAGGCCGAAGCTGGGCGTCATATTCGGTCCGCGTGATCTGCCCGAAATCATCCTTCACCGTCAACGGCAGTCCGGTCGAGAAATCATAGGTCGTCTCGGCCGTCGAAGCCTGATTCGTCCCATGCGTGTTCGTCGGATCAGGCGCCGGCGTGATCACCTTCGTCGGATAGGCGTATTTGTAGAGCGGATCGTACTGGGTCTCGGCGAACTTCGTCGCGTCCCCGATGCATCCCAAACCTTACGGACGTTGCCGAAGTTGTCGTACATCGTGTGGGATTCGAGCCAGGTATCGGTGTCTTTGTTCCAGGTTCGCGTGGTCGTCACATTCCCACGAAGCGTCGAGTTTGGATCTACCCAGTTCGTAGTCGTGTAATTGTTATCAAAATAGGCCGCTTCGTCGTATACGAATTGCGTCTTGGCCAGCACATCGTTCGGATTCGCCGGATTCAAAACCCGCGTCTCAACCGGCCTGCTCGTTATCCCCCGAGCCTTGTAGTCGGGATCATAGGAGTAATCCGTCTCTGTGATCGAGGCTATCGGCACATTACTGAACCAGTTTTCACTTTCAATGGTCGCCCATGACAATTGCTCATCATCGATATCCGCCTTGTTCAGAACTTTGTAGTGATAGTTGATTGTCCGTTTAACGTTCAGATGCGAAAAATGCTCAGGGTCACTGCTGCCTGCGTCATCAAACTCATTGACCGTCATCGTCGCCAACGCGCTGTTCGACCCGGCCTCGAATACAATTGTGACGTTGCGTTTTACCCGTGGATCGCGTGCAGCGTGTTGGTAGGCGTTAGGTCCTTGAGGCCCTAACACTTCCCAATCATTAAGTCTTCTTGAGATTAAATGTCCGTTGGCGTCGCGAGTACGTTCTTCTTTCGCCATCCCATTACGCGGGTCTTCAAAGCCAAAGCTCGAACCGGCAGACTCGTATAGCACTCGTTCCGTTTTACTCCCATCAGGGTTGAAAACTGCATGAGCGCTTCCTAAAGAAGTATCTATCTCTCTGTACAAATACTCGATCTCCGAATTCGCGGTCCCGTCCTCGCTAATAATATGTCGTAAAACTCCGCGATTTGTCTGAGTATAGACCTCCAAAGCAGTCACACCTATCGCACGAACCTTACCATATTCAAATTTTTCATACGCTCCTGTCGGATGGCGAATCAAGGTTATCTCTGCATACTCATTGTAGAGAAATTCGTACTTTGATCCGTCGGCCATAATAATCTCTGACAGAACCACAGGATTGAAAAGCGGCGGGTTTTCTCCACCAAACATAGACGCACAGCCTCTTTGTCTGCGAATATAACGGACTCCATTCAAAATTTGGTCATCAAGCGGTCCCATTTCCTGGTTTTGAAATAGGAAAGTCCCGCTTACCGGACTATTCTGCAGCCATGTACATTTGTCCTCCCCGAGATACTTGATTTGAGAATTTAGAGGGTCCTCAAATGCGTCTTGGAGTCGCTTCCACACGAGCGAGTATGAAACCTGACTCCCGTCAATTCCCGTTAGATCAAAAGATTGAACTCCACTTACTGGTCTTTCAAGATTTAGAGGGTTATATAATGGATCTCTAACTGTTCGCCCAAGGGTATCAGTCCATGTGTTATTAGAATTGTCATATGTAGATTTGTTACCGTTCCGATCCACAACGATGTTTGCCGTTTCGTAGTATTGTCCAGGCGGTGTTCCACCTACTGGAAACAAATACTTACTTCCATTAGGAAAATAAAGCACACTTCGTGTCTCATTATTTGGCTGAATTTCGTTCTTTTGGAAACGCATTCCTGAACCATCAACGGCAAGATAGGTATTTGACGTGGCCCAATCGCATTGTCCAGAGTTCCCTGAAAGATCACAAACCTCGTCACTGTGACGAAACTCAACTGTGGAACCGTTCGGCATTTGCAGTCTAAGCCTCCCAACAAGATGAGGAACGTCCGGAATGTGCGGGGGCGGTTCCGGCAAAGGGGGCGTTGGGGTTGGGGTTGGCCACGGCGTGGGCTCGGGTGTCGGTTCGGGCGTCGGCACTGGTGACGGCATACAACTATGATCAACATAAAGGAACTCCGGCTGTTCAGTATGTGGATTGAAACACAACCATGAAATAAAGAAAGCACGGCCCGAGGAGCACACTTCAGTGCCTATCTCTGCTATCCAAACTGAATAGACCTCACATATCCAGTCTTCGAAAACTGGATCTTGACAAGATTCTTCAACTACCTGGGTAAGACCCTGCCTGTACTTATCCCCATACTGGTCATAAGTCTCTTCTTCGAGTATTATCGCGACACTTTGTAAACTACTTGTCCAGCCTGCTATCGTTTTTCTGGCGAACTCGAAGGTAATATCATAGCTTTGCAATTCCTCATAATTATAGACTCCGTTTGCAGGAACTGAATATATCTCTCTTCGGAAATTGAACATCTCGGATTCCCAAACTTTCGAAGAGTAATTCAAGACAAAAGGCGTTGAATTGCCGTTTCTCCCCTGATAGTTGCCAAATGGTAAAGAAAACTCCATCGCAAAAGTGACAGGATTTACCCGCCGATGACTTCAGATTCTGGTCGGCCTTGTTTCTGGTGGTTTGGGTATTTTGACCCAATAAATCGGGACTTAATGCAAACAAACCGAAAAGAACAAATATGCTAATATTTACCAGTGATCGTTTGCCGTCGCTGTTGTTGGTAAAAATCTTGATCTTCATATCAATGCCCTCGATGTCTCAATGTGTGAAAAGCCGGAAGTGTTGTCTTCATTGCCTTTAGATCGAATGTATCACCTTAGATTGAATTAATTATCTCCTGTAAAACGATGGTACTGGTATGTCGCCGGTCATTCCCCATTGAACCTGGCGGAGTTCGTCCTGTTGGCCGAGTCTGCTTGATTGGCGGATGTACCACGTTCCGTTGGAGGGCCGCCAGACGGCGATGTCGACGATGCCGTCGCCGTCGTAATCGTTCTGGACGGCGATGTCGCCCGCTTCCTGCCACGTTACCGATGAGGTGCCGGTGAAAGCGGCGTTGAGAATGACCCAACTGTTGCCGTTCCTGAGTGCGTAGTTTGCCTTTCCGTCGCCGTCGTAATCGGCCGGGACGGGAACCGCGGTGCTGCTGCCGAAGGATGGCGATTGCAGCACGCCGTTACTGCTGTTGACCGAATAGAACGTCTGATTGGACGAGCGCCAAACAGCGATGTCGGCACGGCCGTCGCCGTCGTGATCGGCCGGTGCGGGCACGTCGGTCGAAAGCCCGAACTGAATTATCGTGGTGCCGCTATCAGAGCTTCGCGTGATATACCAGGTTCCGTTAGAAGGCCTAAATACCGCGGCATCCGTCTTTCCGTCGCCGTCGTAGTCCGCCGGAGCCGTTATATCGTTCGCTGCCCCGAATTCGACGCTGTAGTAGGTGCTGCTGCTCGAAAGGTAGATCCACCATTCGTTCTCGGCCGGCCGGAATACCGAAAAGTCCGTTTTACCATCGCCGTCGAAATCGCCGGGCACGGGTATGTCGCCGGAGGTTCCCCACGAGAAAGTGGTCTGCTGTGAACCAGGCCCGCCAAGAACCCACCAGACCCCGGTCGATGGCCGCCAGACGGCCAGATCGGCAGGCGGTGCGGCGTTCGCGTTGTCGTCCTCGACCGCCAACAGCCTGGAACCGGCATAGATATATTCTTTCGAGAGCTGGGGCGTAGGAGTAGGGGTGGGGACGGAAAACAGGTTCCAACTGCTCGACGAGTTGCGAGGTAGCTTGCGCCCAAACCAGCCGGTCTTTTCACCGCTTAATGGGTCTGTTCGGGGGAGCCATCCGTTGCTGGCGAAAATGCCCAGAGCAACAAAAGCGAAGGCTACGACCACACTCCCACCGAAAAGCAGCTTTCGGTGAGGGTTCGGCATTCGAAACGAAGAATGAGACATGATTGACTCCTTTTGCTTGGGTGCAAAAAATTCAGTGAACAAATGACGGAACGCATCATTCTCCTGTTCGCTGAAGTAACGGATCGTGCACTGCTTACGGAGAGGGCATTTACGAGACCAACGACCTCTCTTGTCTATCGCCAAAACGGATAAACCAAACGCTTCAACTGTAGTGCCTGAATCCTCGATCGGGAGACCGCATCGATTCGGAATAACCATCGGCGCCGATCCAGTAAGTTGAAACCACTTTTTGTCCTTAACGTTAAGGGACGGAATCAAAATGGGCTTTTGCGTTAATTTTTGAGACAAATGCGATTTTGATTATTTTTTTTCCATTGAGGCTGGAAATCACTTTCAGAAAATCGCCGTCACGCATGCGATCACGCGAAATTTCTGTCTTGATCTGTCTTCTCGAGCGCCGGCCAGCGGTGCGGAAACATCGCAAACGCCCGTGTTTACTGCGGAAAGATGAATTTCGATGGGCGGAAAAGCGAGCAAATAGCGAGGAATGGTCGGCGTTTATCGCGGTACGGTCGGCATTTCCACGCGAGAGACCGGCATTTCCACGCAAGAAACCGGCGTTTCCACGCAAGAAATCCGCGTTTCCACGCAGGAAATTGGCATTTCCACGCAGGAAACCTGCATTTCTTCGCAAGAAACCGGCATTTCCACGCAGGAAACCGGCATTTCCACGCAAGAAACCGGCATTTCTATGCAAGAAATGGCGATCGGCGATGCGGAAATGCCGATCTCCGCACAAGAAACCGATCGCAGCAATGCGGAAGCGCAGACTCGAACGGCGTAAGTCACAGGCTGAAAAAAACCGCTTGCAGTCAGAAATAGTTTGTTTATATAATTCTGATTCTCAAAGCAGGGTTCTAGATGACGGTTGCGTTTCGCGTGGAGTGCCGAACGCCAGCTTAGAACCCTGCTTTTGGCATTTTCTGCACCTCGCTCCCGCTCATTTACACAACTGCATTTGAGCATCGCTCGGCGGGCCCAAGGCCGCAGCCCCCATCTTTGGCGGCCCAGGGTCGCGGGCCTTTCGGGCGGATCAAATCAAAAATCTAAGGAGCAAGTTTATGGGAATTCCGTCAAAAGGATGGTTTCCGACGACGCTGCAGGACCGTGCAGCGTGGTTTCAGAATTTTCGCGATCAGTTTTCGGCGCTGGCGGCCGGGCTCGGGTTTGCGCCTGCCGATGTGACGGCGGTGGACGACGACAATTCGGCGTTTCAATGGCTTGCGGCAACGGCCGTCACGGTCGAATCGTTCTCGCAGGGAATGACTGCATATCGAAAGTTGATAACCGAGGGTGACATCGGCGAACCGGCCGCCGTCGTGCCCGCTCCGCCCGTATTTGCGCTTGTACCGACGGTCGATCCGGGAATATTCGAGCGGCTCATCGCCCTGGTCGAACGCATCCGCGTCGCGCCAAATTATTCGCCTGAAGAGGGCGAACTGCTCGGCATCATTCCGGCGGCGAGTTCGAGCATCGCGCCCGATGATCTACAGCCTTCGCTAAAGGCAAAGGCGATGCCGGCAAATGTCGTGATGGTCGAATTTGTCCGCGGCAAGACGCAAGGCATAGCTATCGAGACCAAGGTCGATAACGACGCGGCGTGGTCCACGGCCGGCAGCTTTTTCAAATCGCCCGCCCAGCTGACAATTGCCGCGAGCCCGGGCAACCTGCCGCGTGCCGTCCAGATCCGAGCCCGTTATCTGCAGGACAACACACCGGTCGGCCTGCTGTCTGACACGGTCAACGTCGTGACCACGCCCTGAACATCGGCGTCCGATGCTGGCCTTTCCGCAATTTCGGCTATCGCGATCGCGGTAGCCTTTAAGCCCATCTTACGATTCGATCCGGTAATTCGGCGCTTCTTTTGTGATGATCACGTCGTGGACGTGCGATTCGCGAAGCCCGGCCGAGGTTATCCTGACAAATCGGGCGTTATTCTGAAGTTCGTTGATGTTGCGACAGCCGGTGTAACCCATTCCGGCCCTGAGCCCGCCGATCAGCTGGGTGACCATGTCGGCGACCGAGCCTTTGTATGCGACGCGGCCCTCAATGCCCTCGGGGACGAACTTCGAATCGGCGGTCGTGCCTTCCTGGGCGTAGCGGTCGCTGGAGCCTTTCTTCATTGCGCCTATCGAACCCATGCCGCGATAGGTCTTGAAGTTCCGCCCCTGGAAAAGTATCACTTCGCCCGGAGCTTCTTCGGTCCCGGCGAAAAGCGACCCGATCATTACGCAATCGGCACCGGCGGCGATCGCCTTGGCAACGTCGCCCGAAAATTTTACTCCGCCATCGGCGATGATCGGCACATTCGACCCGCGTGCGGCACCGACCGCGTCAAAGATCGCCATTATCTGCGGAACGCCCGCACCGGTGACGACGCGCGTAGTGCAGATCGATCCGGGCCCGATACCGATCTTGACCGCGTCGACGCCGGCTGAGATCAGAGCTTTCGTCGCTTCGGCGGTGGCGACGTTGCCGGCAACGAGTTCGACGTCGGGGAACCTGGCTTTGATCGCTTTCACGGCATCGATCACACGCGAACTATGGCCGTGGGCGGTGTCGATAACGATCGCGTCGGCTCGCGAGGCGATCAAGGCTCCGGCCCTTTCCAGAAAATCGCCGGTCGCGCCGATCGCCGCGGCACATCTGAGACGCCCGAGCCCGTCCTTTGCCGCGTGCGGGAACCGTATCGCCTTTTGAATGTCCTTGACCGTGATCAGGCCCTTGAGATGGCCGTCGTCATCAACGACAAGCAGCTTCTCGATGCGGTGCTTCTGCAGCTTTACTTTGGCCTCGTCAAGCGTCGTTCCGACCGGAACCGTCACGAGCGGCTGCGGCGTCATCACCTCAGAAACGGCGATATCGAAACGCGTCTCGAACCGCAGGTCGCGATTGGTGATGATGCCGACGAGCAAACCGGCGTCGTCGATCACGGGAACGCCGCTGATCTTGTAGCGCTCCATGATGTTCAGAGCTTCCGAAACAAGAGCCGAGGCGTGGATCGTTACCGGATCGACGATCATCCCCGATTCGCTGCGTTTGACCTTATCGACCTCTTCGGCCTGCTCTTCGATCCCGTAATTCTTATGGATGACCCCGATCCCGCCCTGTTGCGCGAGCGCGATCGCAAGCGAGGCCTCGGTGACGGTGTCCATCGCCGAAGAACATAGCGGGATATTTAGCTCGATCCCGCGCGAGAATCTCGTCCTCGTGTCGACCTCGCCCGGCAGCACGTCGGAATAGGCCGGAGTAAGCAGAACGTCGTCGAAGGTAAGCCCTTCGCGGATCTCTTCGATTTGCATAATCAATTATCTGGTCGGCCGACTGATCCGGGCCACCTGCGTTACGCCGGCAAGTGATACCGCCACCATCGGTCAATTCTTACAAAAAAGCCCGCATTGTATCTGCAGGCACCCGGAGCATCATCTGTTTTCAAGTCGCAATAATCGGTTCAACGTGTCGTTTCATCGCCTTTCCGGTGTAGCTGCGGGCGTTGCCGTCGCGGCTGGCCTTGCTGCCGGGGTCGGCGTACGGACCGGCACGGCCGGCGTCCTTGCCGGCGCCGTGGCCGAATTCGCTGACGGCGTCGGAGTCGTTGACGGCGTCGGGGTTTGAACGGCCCGATTTATAACGGGCGGCGTCGAAACCGGCGGCGTCACGGTCGTAGCATCGGGTGTCGCTTCCGGGGTCGCGCCCGGGACCTCGGGAACCTCGAATGTGATCGCACCCGATTGCCAGATCTGCGCGATGTTGTCCTTGTTGATCTCGAATTCGATCGCCGCACGCCGCGGATTGGCCGGAGACTTCGGCAATCCGATAAGCCTGCCGTTGATGAGAAGCTGGGCCGATTCAGCCAACGCTTTCGAGTAACTCAGCTTCAGAGACTGCTTCGGTTCGAAGGTCACCGGTGCAGCAGAATTAACAAGGGTCGAGTTGTTTCTGCCGTCGGTCACGGACGTCAACGATACGGGATCGGCGACCGCACGAAATTCGACCTTAAGCGTTTCCATTGCGGGAACGTTAACGGCCGGTGTGCTGTTCGTTCCCGTCGCCTGCGAATTACTTACGGCGTTGCTGTTGCCTCGGGCGTTCTCTGGTGACGGCGTCGGCGAATCAGGCTGATTCTGGATGTAGTTTACGAGAAAAAGCACTCCGCCGGTCATCAAAGCCAGGATGATACCGGCAAAAATGATAGTCGGGACCATCGAATGGGTCGCCCGATCGTCGGTCAATACCTCAGGTTTGTATATTCGAAGTTCATCGCTGACCCCTTCACCTTTTGCAAGGATCTTGGCGTAGTCCTGAAGGGCCTCGTGCTCATCCAAGCCAATGAATTTTGCGTACGACTTTACGAAACCCTTATTGAAAATACCGCCCGGCAGCGGTTTGTAGTCATCGTTCTCGATGGATTCGAGGTAAAGCGACGAGATACGCGTTTGCTCGGCCACCTCACTGATGGATATACCCCGCTCCTCGCGAGCTTGTCGCAATTTTTCACCGAGTGATAATGACATTTGATCGTGAACCGGCGCCGAAAGTGACCACGAGACGTAAAGTCTGTAAACTTGAAATATAGCGTTTGAACGTGCAAAAAGTCAATCGACTCGATTCCGATTTGAAAAAGGCAGCAGGCTTGATTAAATGGTCTGCTGCGTGTTACGTTTAGGGTTAAATCTGGTCGGACAATCAAGTTTTCATTCACAAGCATAAGAGAGGATTCTTTAATGAGTTTAGAGGCACTCGGAATGGTCGAAACCAAGGGGTTCGTTGGCGCGGTCGAGGCCGCTGATGCCATGGTCAAAGCAGCGAACGTACAGCTGGTCGGCAAAGAGTACATCGGTGCGGGCTACGTGACGATCTTTGTGCGTGGCGACGTCGGTGCCGTCAAAGCCGCGACCGATGCCGGAGCGGCAGCGGCGCGTCGCGTGGGCGAGCTGATCAGCGTTCATGTCATCCCGAGGCCGCACAACGAGGTCGAACGAGTCCTGCCGAAAGGCGGGGCGGTCGGCTACAGTCCTGACGAAAAGGCACTTCGGGGCGGCGGCGGTAAGCAGTTGGCGTCCGGCGAAGGAAGCGGAGCGATCGCGGCAGACGACAAAAGCAGGTCCCGGCAAAAGTAACCGCTAATACCGGGTTTCACCGAACTTCACAGGTTCCGCCGCACAACCCGACTACAGATAGCTGCCATCGATGGGCGACAAAGATCTAATTGCACAGCAGGAAGCACGCGATGCGGTCGAGGCCGCCCATCGTGCTTTTGCGATTGTTGGAAATTTCGGCCAGGAAAAGATAGACGAGATCTGCGGCGCGATGGCGGGCGCAGCGCTTGCAGATGGGGGAAGGCTCGGCCGTCTGGCTCATGAAGAGACCGGATTCGGAAACGCTGAGGATAAACGCGAAAAGAATCGTTTTGCCGCCGAAGATGTCTGGAATCATTTTCGTACTCTCAAAACCGTAGGTGTAATTCGTAACGATGCGAACATAGTCGAGATAGCTTCGCCTCGCGGTGTCGTTGCCGCCATCATTCCATCAACGAACCCGACATCGACCGCGATCTTCAAGATCATCATCGCGATCAAATCGCGAAACACTATAGTCCTTTCTCCCCATCCGTCCGCCGCCAGTTGCATTCGTGAAACCACGAGGGTGATGCGCGATGCCGCGATAAAGCACGGTTTGCCGGCTGACGCGATCTACTGTATCGAGAATCCGACGATCGAAGGCACCGAAGCGTTGATGAAACACCGCAAGACCGCCGTTATTCTGGCAACAGGCGGTATCGGACTCGTTCGCGCGGCATACTCCTCAGGTAAACCCGCATTCGGCGTTGGGCCCGGCAACGTACCGGTTTTCATAGAACGGTCTGCGAACGTTTCAAAGGCTGTGGCCGATATTCTGACCGGGACCTGTTTTGATAATGGCACGATCTGCGCTTCCGAACAGTCTGTCGTTGTCGACCGCCCGATCGAACAGGCGGTTCGCGATGCGTTTCGCTCGCAAGGCGGCCACTTTCTTTCACCGACAGAGGCCGACAGCGTCGCAAGGGTGCTTTTGACCGACCAGCGTACGCTGAATCCTGCAATTGTTGGCAGGTCGGCCGAGCATATTGCGGGCCTTTCCGGCATAACGATCCCACCCGGCACAAGGTGTCTGATAGCCGACTGCGTTGGGGTAGGACGCGACTTTCCGTGGTCGATCGAGAAGCTCTCGCCAACGCTTGCATTCTTCGTTGCCGAAGGTGTCACAGCGGGTGCCGAACGGTGTCAAGAGATCCTCCAATTCGGCGGAATGGGACATACTGCGGGGATGCATACGAACGATCGTGATGCTGCGATACGATTTGGCGAAAAGATGCCGGCATCGCGGGTGATAATAAATTCACCCACAACTCACGGTGCGATCGGCCTCACGACGGATCTTGCTCCTTCAATGACGCTCGGCTGCGGATCATGGGGTGGAAACGTCACGTCCGACAACGTATCGCCGATACATCTGATGGATATCAAGCGTGTGGCATTTGAAACAAAACCGGTCAATCGGCCACTTAAGAACGATCCAGTTTCATTTGACCACTTAGAGATGCCCAGGGGCTCGGTTCGTCGCACGGTCAAACGCGAAGAGATCGCGTCGATCGTCGACAAGTTTTTGAGTTCGAGGATCGGCAATACAAAGCCGGAATCAACCACTGCAAAATCCGTACTTGCCGAAGCCGAACCATCGCCGGTCAAAACGATAATACACGAACTGAGGCCGCAGTCATTGACCGAAAATGGGTCAGAAAAGACTCCGGTCGATTTCGTGAGTGAGAACGATGTAAGGGCGGCGATGGAAAAGGGTGAGAAGATCTTCATTCACGCAAAAACGATCTTGACCCCATCAGCCCGCGACCTCGGGGAAGAAAAGGAGATATTTGCTCGCACCTGATCTACGAACGCAGATCTTTCGATTATTCTATGCCTTGATCCTTACGGCATCGTGTCTTTATGCGACTTATGGCCAATCCGCCTTAGATAACGAGAGGTCAGAGAAACCCGCCACAGACGTTGTCCGATATGGCATCGTACTCGACAATTCCGGTGCGTTTCGTTTGATGCTCGAACGAGCTGTGCGGATCGTTGCAGATGTTGTCCGGAAAAACGAGGAAGGCGATCAGGCCTTTTTGATGACATTCTCAGACGCTGGCAACATCGTGGTTCGTCAGGAGCTTACGTCGAATCGGGCGGAAATGGTCGATTCCGTCGAAAACGTTTACGCTGAGGTCGGACGCGGATCCTATCTTGATGCGATCAATGCATCGTTGGCGTTCATGGTCGAAGCCGAGGGCTCGGGTGCGGCTCTGTTAAAGTCGTTGATCATTGTCACTGATGGTGAAGAACGGGATGCTGCGATCAGGCCCGATGATTTGATCATCAAAGCTAAGGCAAACAAGATCCGACTCCATTTCATTGTCATTTCCGCCGCAAAGCAAACATCGAAACAAGTTGACCGGCTGGCGCGCGAAACCGACGGAAAGGCCGTTTATCCAAAAACGACCGAGGATTTCAAGAGTGTTTCGGCAGAGATCGCGAAAGAGATCAGACGCGCCCAAAGCAAATAGACCTAATGTCGAAGACGGAAGTCAAAGAACTGAGTTGTACGAAATGCGGTGCCGAGATCCGAGAAGCGGCTTTGTTCTGTTACGGTTGCGGCACAAGTGTGAAAGCCGCGGCCGACGAAGTCGAAACGCCTATACCGATCGAAGCTGAAAAGGCGTCTGACAAAAGCGTTGCAAACGATAACTTGTCAGAAGCGGATATGAGGCTTATGAGTGACAATGGTGAAGCAGCTGCGCCGGCAGAAATGCCGATGCGACCAGCGGCAGCGATCCGTCGGCGCTCGAGACGCGAACCCGCAAAGCCGATCGTTGTCGAATGGCAGCCAAAACGCGGCGTTTCATTGTCGTTCATGATCGGCAGTATTTTGTTTGCTTTTCTCGCGTTATTGATAATTACCGCAGCATTGTATTTGCGATAATATATAATCGTTGAATGGAGATCGTTGTCGCAATTTTCTTTGGGGCCGTTATTGGCGGAGCGATCCTTTTGGCTCTTGCGATTTTTTTTTATAAGGCCTTGAAGGGCCGGCGCAGATCGAGTTGATCCAATTTTATGCAAGCACTCGGAATGATCGAATGTATGGGCCTCGTTGCAATGATCGAAGCTTCGGACGCGATGGTAAAGGCGGCCAACGTTGAACTCGTTGGCTACGAAAAGGTCGACGCAGGGCTCGTGACCGCGATTGTTCGCGGTGAGGTCGGCGCCGTGAAGGCGGCTGTCGATGCCGGTGCCGCAGCTGCACGAAAGATAGGTACGGTAACGGCTGTCCATGTAATACCGCGACCGCACTCAGAAGTTGAGACCGGCATCCCGGTCGTTGTGACGGGCGAAACAACAAGAAAAAAGATCTCGGGATCGGTTCCCGAATAGGCTTGGCTTACGCTCGAGTGACGAAAAGACCGGCTTAATTTGTGCCTGCCGGTCTTTTTCCCATAATGAAAGTCTATTTTGCGGTTGGTCTCAATTCGATCTTTGGAGCGTCGGGGCGCCGTCTGGCCCATCCGCCGTGCGCCCTGATCGGGTTATCGCGATACGCTTCTGCTTATTTGGCCCATCGTTGACAACGACCTTTATGTTGCGAAAGGTTCCGTCTTCGCGGTCGTTGGTCGGAATATAGCCGATCGAATACTGAGTTCGCATCTCGCCCGCAATGTCTTGCGCGATTCCCCTAAGTTCCGAGACTTCTCCGGGAAAATATGCCTTTCCGCCGGATTCCGTAGCAAGTCGTTCCAAAAAGGCTCTTGCCTTCGATTGAGTGCTTTTCGAAACGAATCCGTCTTTGCTGTCGAGATCTTTCACGAATCCGACCGCGTATATCTGGACGTCCGACTCTCTAAGAAGGTCGAACAGCTGTTTTTGCGTATAATAGCTGTTAACGTCATCGCCGTCGGACACTAATATGAGCGCGCGCCGTTTCCGATCGTCCTTATCCGAGGACTGTTTGTAGCTCGATACACGCTGAAGTGCGAGATAAACCGCGTCGATGATCGCAGTGCGACCGCCTTCAACATACAGATTCTCAAGGGCATCCGTTAGATCCTGCTTGTTAGCAGTAAAATCCTGCATTATTTCGATCTTTTCCGAGCTTACAAAACGAATTATGCTTGTTTCGTCTGCAGGGCGGTTTGTACCGACAATGATCTTGCTCGCCTCGATCACTTCATTTATCTGGGGCCTGAGCGAACCGGAATTGTCGATAACAAGCGAATAATTCGTCGGCACCTCTGATTGAGAAAAGAATTCGATCCGCTGCGGCACGTTATCTTCGAAGATCGTGAACTCGGATTGCTTGAGGTTATTGATCGGCCGATTCGTCCGGTCTATGACTCGGACGTTGAGGTTTACAAGCTCGGTCTCGACCTTGATCACCTCGTCCTCTTCCGGCGTTGGGGACGGTTTGGCTGCGGGTGTTGGCGTTGGGGTCGCTGACCCGTTAAGTACGCGATCCCGCGCGATGGTTTGAGCCGTAGAACTCGTTATCTCGGCCTCGAATGCCGCAGTGCCGATGAGGGTAGCGGCGAAGATTGCAAAAAACAGGCGTTTCATTCAGTTTGAACCAGCTCTTTAACGATAAGTCGAAGCCGGCGTCGCGTAATAGCCTTCGCGGCTTCGAACGGTTAGACGCGGTAATCCCCTTGGGGGTTTGACCTTAACTCTCACCTTTCTCCATTTTCCGTCAGGCTCGAAATCGGTGGGGGTGTACCCGATCGAATACTGGTGACGGAGCTCTAAGGCGATCCGTTCGAAGATCTCGTCCATTTCGATCGCGGTATTCGGGTAGAACGATTTTCCGCCAGTTACAGCAGCAAGTTCATCTAGAAACGCTTGTCCCTGCATTCCTATCGAACTCACAATGTCACCGCTGTCAACGATCCCAACCCCGTATGTCACAACGTCAGACTCCTTCATTAGTCGTCTGACCTCATTGAAGTTATAACGGGATGAATTGTCCTGACCATCACTAATGATCAAAAGAGCTTTCTTCTGATGGGAACCTCGCGTCACACGTTCAATGCCAAGATAAACCGCATCGTAAAGAGCGGTGTTCTGTCGCGGGTTCACAAGAGTGAGCTTCTGCAGGACGGCATCACCATCGCGGGTTCTGTCGAGAAGCAACTGTGCTCGGCTGTTGAAGGCGATCAGGAAGTATTCGTCGTTCGGATGGCTCGAATTGATGAATCTGCGCAGCGCCGTCCGCGCTTTCGCGATCTTGCCGCCGCTCATTGAGCCTGAGACATCGAAAAGGATGCCGACCGAGACCGGGGCGTCGCTATCGCTGAAAAACGAGACTTGCTGCTCCTTGTTGTTATCGATGACGGTAAAGGCACTTCGCGTCAAACCAGATACGTAACGACCATAGAGATCCGTAACGGTCAGTGTTAAGGTTACAAGATCGGTCTTGATCGTTACGGGTTTTGACGGGTCATCATCGATAGGCGGTGTCGCCTCGGGCTGCTGGGCAGAGATCGAAACTACAAAAAGGACAGCCGAAATCAAAACAGCTTTCAAACCTGACAATGCGAGGTGTCGGTTCGGAAACTCTAAACCAGCCAGACCCATAGGTATCTCCGTTTATAAGAACTCTTTTATTTTAGGTAACAGCTACAACTTCCGCAAGATAATTCTTAAGATGTAACTATGTTTCGGAAGGTTGTTCCGGGTGGATTCACATTTCTCACAGATTCCATTGCAACCTTTTCGTGATAAACGCGTGATAGAATTGGCTTATTGCCTTTGCATAACATGTGTCTTTGTCTAAATGCAGTCTAACTCGTCGTCCTGGGACGGGCATGATCTATTCTTATGTCTGAATTCATTTGCCGGATGGGAACGCCTTCCGGTGAGATAGTTACACGGATAGTCGAGGCGTCCGGTGCGGCTGACGCAAAGATCCAGTTGGAACATGAGGGCTACAAGGTCTTTACTGTTTCTCCAGCAGATGGAGGGATCGCGTCGGCGTTCCGATTTGGACGATCCGGGGGGAAATCCAGGGTCAGACAAGCTGACTTCTTACTATTTAACCAACAGCTTTCCGCATTGCTGCGTGCTGGTATCCCGGTCCTCCAGGCGATCTCACTTCTGAAGAACCGGTCTGCTTCGGCAACGCTGCGAGAAGTACTGGCAAGCGTTGAGGACAAGATCAAGAGCGGTGTTTCGCTTTCTGATGCATTTGAGGCTCAGGGAATATTTCCAAAGATCTATACGGCATCGATCTTATCTGGTGAAAAAAGCGGAGCCCTTGATGACGTTTTGCTTCGATTTGTCGATTATCTGAGGCGAAATGTGAACCTGACGCGAAAGCTCAGGGGCGCACTTGCTTACCCTGCGTTTCTGCTTGCCGCGTCGGGTTTTATGGTTGCGTTTCTGACGCTTTACATAGTTCCGAGGATGTCGGACCTGTTCAAAGGACTCAGTGCGAATCGTGGGTTGCCGACCGTTACAGTCATCGTACTCGCGATCTCGAATGCTGTGGCCGCAAATATTTGGTGGTTATTGCCGTTGATCCTTATCATAATATTGTCGCTGGTAGTTTGGCTACGGACCGAAAGCGGGCGACTGTTGCTTCACAGATTACTGCTCAAGATACCTATAGCAGGCACGCTGATACGGCAGATGACGACAGCTCAACTGGCGCGGTCTCTCTCAACATTGTTGTCAGGCGGCATTACGGTTCCGGATTCTTGGGAAATCGCGGCTCAGGCGATCAACAATCTTGAGCTTCGCCGCCGCAGTCAATCTGTCCACCATCTGATACGAGAGGGCTACGGGTTCACAGCGGCGTTGGAGCAAGCAAATTGGATCCCTGAGCTTGGCCTGGATATGATCGGCATAGGAGAACGCTCCGGCAGCCTTCGGGAGATGCTCGACGAAGTCGCGTCATTTTACGATGGTGAGGCGGAGGTCAAACTCGAGCAACTCACGACCCTGATGGAACCTCTGATCCTCGTTTTCATGGCGATCGTAGTCGTAGTAATTCTGCTAGCCATATATCTTCCGATCATCGACACTATATCGTCCGGGCCGAGCGGGGGCCGTCGATGAAGTTACCTTTGATTCAAAATGAACCAGCAAACTGAAACAATCACGAATACTTCGTCGCCTAAGATCGAATTATCCGATTTCCTGGAAAATGAGCCGCCCGAGGTTGTCGAGGCTAAACAACTCGCGAAACGCTATAGACTTCCATACATTGATCTTCTGCCACCCGATCAGCCTTCGCCCATCGATTACGAAGAGCTTGCGAAGATACCGGTCGAAATGATGCTTCGGAATCATTTCGTGCCGCTGAAGCGTGACGGCCGCAACCTGCATGCGGCTATGGCCGACCCGACCAATCTCGAACGTCTCGATGAAATGGAGAATGCGCTGAATGTTCGCATCGTCCCGTACATCGCGACTCAGGGAGCGATCGATGTTGTGTTGAAGAAAGGCGATGCGACACAGCGTGTTCTTCAGGAAGCTGCATCCGGATTCAAGATATCACTTGTAAAAGAGACGGAACATGGCGAGGAAGTTCTTGACCTAGATCGTCTTGCAACTGACGCCGATATGTCGCCGATCATCAAACTCGTCGACACCATTGTTTACAACGCGATGGAGTCGAGAGCATCGGACATTCATATCGAAGCAGGCGACCGCGATGTTCGGGTCAAGTTCAGGATCGACGGTGCACTCTATGCCAAGGTCGACCCGATCGATATGGCCTATCACCAGACCCTTATATCGAGAATCAAGGTGATGTCCGAGCTTGATATTGCCGAACGCCGAATACCGCAGGACGGTCGGTTCCGCGTTAGATATAAAGGCCGGACTGTCGATTTTCGTGTTTCGATACTGCCCTCGGCCTTCGGCGAGAACTGCGTAATTCGTATTCTGGATAAGGAGCAGATCTCGGAGGAATTCAAGAATCTAAGCCTCGATGTCGTCGGGTTCGATGAAGACGACCTTCGAAGGTTTCGCATCTACATCAAAGAACCTTACGGTATGGTCCTGGTCACCGGCCCGACCGGCTCAGGTAAAACGACGACGCTCTACGGTGCACTGAACGAGATCAGAAACGACGAGGACAAGATAATCACGATCGAAGACCCGGTCGAGTATCAGTTGCAGGGAATAATGCAAATACCGGTGAACGAAAAGAAAGGGCTCACGTTCGCACGTGGACTTCGTTCGATATTGCGTCACGACCCGGACAAGATCATGGTCGGCGAGATACGCGATGAAGAGACAGCACAGATCGCTATTCAGTCGGCATTGACCGGGCATCTCGTTTTCACAACAGTTCACGCAAATAACGTTATCGATGTGATCGGTCGATTTCTCAATATGGGTGTCGAGCCCTACAATTTCGTGTCGTCGCTCAACTGTGTACTCGCTCAGCGTCTCGTCCGATTGCTTTGTGCGACCTGTAAGCGGCCGTTTGAGCCGACGGAACAAGAGCTTCTCGAATCGGGCTTGCGTCCGGAAGAGCATTCGGATCGCGTCTTATTCCGTAACGTCGGTTGTGACGCTTGTAATCATACCGGTTATCGCGGTCGAACTGCGATCCATGAACTTCTGGATATGTCGGATGCCATCAGAGAAATGATAATTGAAAGACGGCCAGGATCAGAGATCCGTCGACAGGCTGAAAAAGAAGGGCTTTCGAGCCTTCGCGAATCGGCCGTAAAAAAGGTCTTTGGCGGGCATACGACTTTGCACGAGATCAACCGCGTAACATTTGTTGAAGAGGTCAGATAACCTATGAAGTTCGTCTTGATTTCGATCGCACTCGTGAGCTTTTCGTCGGCGACCCTCGGACAATTGTCAGGTAATCCGGAAAACTGGTGTCGCGAGGGGTTCTTTACGCGTGACTCCGATGATTTTAAGATCGCAACCGTCGAAGGGGCCAAGGGAAGTCGCAAGTACTTTTATTCTGACGATTCGGAAAGCCAAAAATGTCCGGAATCGGCCGGCTGCCGCCTTAAAACCTATTTGATCCCGGGCGACAAGGTGGTGGCGAACCGTGTGCGCGGGAATTCGATGTGCGTATGGTACACACCGGCCAAGGGTTCTCCTACGGTTGGCTGGATGCGAAGCGAAGATCTCACTATCGAGGCCTCTGTTGCGAAAGTCGGCCTTACGGCATGGCTTGGCGAGTGGACGTATGGCGAAAACACCATCAACTTTACCAATAACAAACTAGCTGGCTGGCTGAACGTGACCGGAAGCGCGGTTTGGAAGGGCGTCGGTGACAATGTCCATGTTGGCGAACTCGACGGTCGCGTCGAACCGCGAAACGGATCGCTTCTTTTCTCAGATGGTGAGGACGAGTTCGATTGCAGAGCTACGATGCGCCTTGTGGGCGGCTTTCTCGTCGTTGCTGACAACTTGCAGTGCGGCGGCATGAACGTGACATTTTCTGGCGTTTACCGCCGTTTATTTGACAAAAGAGGCGTTCGCTGATCGGTCAATTATTTTGGTGTAGAGCTCAGTGTCTACGTTGCCACCACTGACGATAACGCAGACCCTTTTTCCGACGAATCGTTGAGGATCGATGAGCAGCGCCCCTAGCGACAAAGCTCCAGTCGGCTCTGATTTTAAGTTTGCTAATTCAAAATAATGTCTGACCGCTTCGCTGATCGCAGTTTCAGGAACTTCAATAAAGCCCTTTACTCCATCGCGGATTATCGGCCAGTTCAGATCACCGATTGACACTGTACGGGCACCATCAGCGATCGTCTCCGGCTCTGATTCGTTCGGGATGATCTTCCCGGCGCGAAATGATCTGGCCGCATCGTTGCCTAACAGGGGCTCCGCGCCAAAGACCGTGGCGGAATCGCCGTTCCGGCATAGCCCTTGTACGATGCCCGCGATCAGTCCGCCTCCGCCGACAGGCACGATGATCGTATCAAAGCCGTTTCCTGAAAGTTCATCACCGAGTGTGGCATTGCCCTCGATGACCAATTTGTCATCGTAAGCGCTAGCCAAATAGGCATCCGGTATCTGTTCTGCGAGTTGAGAAACCCGTTTCTTTCGCGCGACCTTCGTCGTGTCTATCAGATCGACCGTGGCGCCAAATCCTCGGACAGCATCTATCTTGACCTGAGCTGACGTCTGCGGCATCACGACGGTGCATTTCTTGCCCATTAGCCTGCATGCGTAGGCGAGAGCCTGCCCAAAGTTACCCGAAGATGCTGTTAACAACGCATTGTTCTCGACATTGGCCGCGAGGTTGTAGGCGGCCCGGAACTTGAAGCTTCCGGTGTGCTGGAAGGATTCGGTCGCGATCGTAATATCGAGTCCAAGTCGGTCTCGGAGCTTTGACGAAACAATGAATGTCGTCGGGCGAATGACTTCTTTCAGTGATAGCATAATTCCTGAACGAAGTTTATAGTTGACTCCCGAAAGGGGCAAGCGCGGGTCCTTTTCTGCAGGCAGCGCTCTTTTTTATTTAATCTTGTGTCTAAGAATGACAAAGAGATCGCCGAGCTTCTTGAATTGATCTTCCAGCAGGCTAAAATGCAATTCGGGCCAGCGATCCGATCCCGATGGCTTCATGATGTCAACGGTTGCACAGGTTGCGGGGGTGTGATAAATGTCCTGAAGTTTAAGAATAAGTATGCCCTCTCGCTCAATGCTTCATCTTTCGGGTGCATGGATTCTTAATAGCTTTACCTGTGCAGTGAGTGCGCGAACGACGTTATGAGGGCCTTAAAGGCGAAAGCTTATGGCACTTGCACTTCGTGGCAAAATTGAAAAGACTCTGAAGCAAGCTTACCTCAAGCACTTAGGTCACTGAAGGCAATGAATAAACCTGAATTCGGAATGATAGGACTCGGCACGATGGGCCGCAACTTCTTGCTCAATGTCGCTGAGCAGGGAGTTACTTGTGCCGGTTACGACATCGACCCAGCCAAACGCGACATGCTGCTCAGCGAGGGATCGTCGTTAAATATCCACGCAGCGGCGGATCTGCCGGAGTTTCTGGCATCGCTCGAAACACCGCGAAAGCTAATGCTGCTCGTCCCGGCCGGGCCGATCGTTGATTCTGTGATCGAAGACCTAATTCCCCATCTCAATTCAGGCGACGTTGTCGTAGACGGAGGGAATTCGCATTTCTCTGATACCGAACGTCGAGAAACTCGACTTAACGAGAAAGGCTTTGAATTCATGGGCGTTGGCGTTTCCGGCGGCGAGGAAGGGGCGCGCAATGGGGCTAGCATCATGGTCGGCGGCAAGCCTGAGGTATACGACCGCGTGCGTGCAATATTCGAGGCGGCATCAGCAAAGGTCAACGGCGAGCCCTGCGCAGCTCATGTTGGAAATGGTTCGGCCGGGCATTTCGTTAAGATGGTCCACAACGGTATTGAATACGCAATGATGCAGCTAATTGCTGAGGTTTACGATCTGTTCATTCGCGGCAACGCGATGACCGATGATGAGATAGCCGGAATCTTCGCAGAGTGGAGCGAAGGCGACCTGAGTTCCTTTCTCATCGAGATCACCGCCTCGGTTCTTAAGAAGAAAGACGATGAGACGGGCAATTCGCTGGTTTCGATGATCCTTGATACCGCCGGGCAGAAAGGAACCGGAAAATGGACCTCACAGACGGCGATGGACCTCGGGGTGCCGATCCCGACGATAGATTCTGCAGTATCGATGCGGCAGATCTCGGCCCTGAAAGCTGAGCGTGCGGCAGCAGCCGAGGCGTGGAAAATCTCAAAGCCGGTTAAAACCGCAGATGCGAGGCCGAAAGAAGCCGTTGAATTTGCGCGAGCAACCCTTCGCCTCGGCTTTCTAACGGCCTTTGCTCAAGGCATGTCGCTGCTCAGTACCGCTTCGCATGAAAAAGGATATAACCTCGACATGGCAGAGATCTCCAAGATCTGGCGGGGTGGATGCATCATTCGAGCCTCGATGCTCGAGGAAATTCGCGTCGCTTTTGCTGACGACCCGAACCTCTCGAATCTTCTTTTTGCTCCCAGTTCGCTGCCGGTGATCCAACGGGAATACAAGAAACTGTCCGAGTTTGTTCGTTTGACTTCATCTTTGGGTATCCCTTGCATGGCTGCGGCCTCATCGCTCAATTATCTCGAAGCTCTTTCGAGCGAACGGCTGCCTGCGAGCCTAATTCAGGCTCAACGCGATTTTTTCGGAGCACACTCTTACAAGCGGGTTGATAAAGAAGGGACGTTTCACACGAATGACTGGTAATTGTGGTCCGAAATGCACGCTATGAAACTCTTGAGGACAATGATCTTGGTTTTTGCGTCGATCAGTTATGTTGTGGTGATCGGAGGCGCAGTATATGAACATACGGCGATAGTTCCGGTTTGGACTTCGGCCGTCCCAGCTTCGTTGGCGATGTATCAGGGAGAGTACGCCATCGTTCCTGCTCGTTTCTGGATCCCGATTCATCCTGTCACGATCTCACTGCTTTTGCTTGCTCTTTTGTTGAATTGGCGTACGGATCGCAGGAGCCCGGTTATGGCAACAATTGTTGCCTACATCATCGTTCTTGCCGTGACCTTTACGTATTTTGTCCCGGAACTCATGTCTTTGACACGGTCGGAATATTTATCAACGATGGACCCTGGATTAACGGCTCGTGCTGCACGTTGGGAATTTCTAAGTCTGATCCGCCTTGGGTGGATGATCCTTTTCGCGGTCGTTTTGTTGGTCGGGCTGTCGAAAAGCGATGAAGTGACCGACTGAAGAAGTCAAATGATCTCCCAGGCGCCATCTGTTTTCAAAAGTTTGCTCATCAGCGCGGCATGGACGGCGTGACCGCTTTTTTCGGCAGTGATCTTGCCAAGGACAGGAATGCCAAGAAGTGCGACGTCTCCGATAATGTCGAGTATCTTGTGCCGAACGAATTCATCGTCAAAGCGCAGCGGGGTTTCGTTCAGCATGCCATCTGGGGTAAGAACAATGGCATTTTCGAGCGAACCGCCGAGGGCTAGATTGGCCTTACGCAGCATTTCGATCTCGTGCGCGAACCCGAATGTTCGCGCCGACGCGATCTCGCGGCCATAGGAACCGTTATTCGCCACGAACGTAAATTTCTGACGGTTGATGAAAGGATGTTGAAAATCGATCACGCATTCGATCTCGAAATGGTCTGACGGTTCGATAGACATCTTGCGGTCGCTGTGCTCGTAATCGACTCTCTCTAGCACCTTAAGGAAGCGACGCGGGGCGTCCTGCTCAACGATGCCTGCATTCCTGATCAAATCTATGAAATTTTCGCTAGAGCCGTCCAGGATCGGTATTTCGATGTTATCGAGCTCTACAAAGCAATTATCTATTCCTGAGCCGCGCAATGCCGACAAAAGATGTTCACAGGTCGAAAGCACGACGCCCTTTCGGACGAGCGTGGTCGCGTAACTGCAATGTCCAACGTACTCGACCGATGCCGGGATCTCGAAGTTGTCGAGATCCGTTCGAACAAAGATGTATCCAGTATTCGCGGGCGCGGATCGGAGCGTGACGTTAACGTCGACGCCGGTGTGCAGTCCAACGCCGGAGATCTCGATCGGTTTTGCAAGCGTTGTTTGTTTCATCTCGAGCTAATCCATAAGCAGGATACAATTGCTGTGCCGCGTCAAAAACGCGAAAAAACCGAAGAAATCGAGGACAAGATTCGCGGATGCGTCGCTTTTCCGCAATTGCAGATGCAAAAAAGCAACAACGTTGGCCTCCAATTTACTATTCAATCCTAACCATTTACAATTTGTTCAAAGTATGGCAATTCAGACTGCGGGACAAAAGACCGCAAAATCAACCAGGTTAAAGATCGAGAACCAGGCGACCATCGATCTTCCGAACGACGCCGAACAGCATATTCAGAAGGTCTTGGATCATCTGCCGTTTGAGCATTTACGTGGCCTCGAGCGTGTAAAACTCGTCGATTTCATCAATGACCCGAGGCTCAAGAATCTGGATGTGCCGATGAAGGGCGACCTGCCCGGACTTTATCATCCGAAGGTGCAGAACCAAGGTGCGTGGCTCGAAATGTCGATGGGTGCGTTATTACAGCCGACCGAGGGTTTTGCGAAGCGTTGGATGGCCAAGTCGTCGTTTAAGGCAAATCTTGCAGGGCTCATTTTTTCGCTCGTCGGCCAGCATTATTATTTGACTTTGCGCCATTCAGTAAAGAAACAGAGCCTCGAACCGCAAATTCGTCAGTATGCCGAGAAAAATCTCAAATCTTGGAGCGATCTGCAGAACAAGAACAGTATTCGTGCGAAGATATTCAAGCCGTTTCGCCCGATCCTTGAACGTTGGGCAAAATGGCTAAACAAGAAGGCCGCGGCTTCGCAAAAGAAATCGTAAGAAAGAGAAATATGAACTATTGGATGGTCAAACAAGAGCCCGATTCTTACTCGTGGGATGATTTCGTTAAGGACGGCAAGACCGACTGGACAGGAGTCAGAAACTTCCAGGCTCGAAACAATCTCCGAGCGATGAAAAAAGGCGACAAGGTCCTTTTTTATCATTCAAATGTGGGGAAAGAGGTTGTCGGCATTGCGAAGGTGACAAAGCCGGAATTCCCCGATCCGACCGATGAAAAATGGGTTGCAGTGGAACTTTCGCCGCTAAAGCCTCTTAAAAAGCCGGTCGGACTTGCCCAGATCAAGGCGAATATCGCCCTCGCCAATATCGGCCTGCTTCGTCAATCGCAGCTTTCAGTAATTTCGCTTACCAAGGACGAGTTCGAAGAAATACTCAGCATGGCTCGTTGATCCTCATTCGTCAGATATGTTCCACATAATGGGATTGCTCAAATGATCAAAGAAGCTGTCGACTATTACCATAAACTCCTCGAGGACGAAGTGCTCGCGCGCGAGTCGGTCGAAGCACTCGACCGTGGTCTCGAATCGGCCCGCTTGATCTTTGGTGGTCGGCGCCTGTCTCCTTATCTTCGGCCGCACTTTATCACGGCAGATGAATGGTCGATCGCGAAAAATGCCTGTGAGACCATTTGGAGCACTCTTCAAAAGGTGAAAGACGCAGCCGTTGCCGACGATGAACTGCTCGATGAACTTGGCATCACCGAGATCGAACGCGAACTTGTAAAGATCGACCCGGGTTACAAACAGGTTTCCCCAACCGCCCGGCTGGATTCGTTTCTTACAGAGCAGGCGTACAGTTTCGTTGAGCTGAACGGTGAAAGTCCGGCCGGGATCGCTTATTCCGACTCCGCCTCCGAGATCTTCGAATCGCTGCCGGTGATGCAGAAATTCGCGGAACGATTCCCGATCCGACCACTTGAGGGAAGTTCTAAACTGCTTTCGGTTCTTTTATCATGTCACGCCGAATATCTCGGAAAGATGCCGGAAGAGCCTCCAGTTATAGCGATCGTCGATCTGCGGGACCTTCCGACGCAAAAGGAATTCGAGCTTTTCAAGGACTTTTTCGAGTTTTCGGGATACTCCTCGCTGATATGCGCACCGCAGGATCTTGAATGGGACGGCAACCGCCTTTACTGCAATGGGGTCGCGATCGATATCGTGTATAAACGTCTGCTTGTTAACGAGTATTTGCCGATAATGAACGAGTATCCGGCCCTTCTTGATGCTTATCGTGCGGGAGCCATCTGCATGGTCAATAGTTTTCGCGGAAAGCTCGTACATAAAAAGGCAATTTTTGCTGTTCTCACCAACGAAAGGTACGCGCATTTATTCACTGACCGCGAACTCGCTGCGATAAGATCGCATGTCCCTTGGACGCGGAAGTTTCGGCAGGAAAGGACGTTCAATCGCAGCGAAGAGATCGACCTTGTGGAATGGACAAGGTCAAATTCCGCGAAATTGGTCCTTAAGCCCAATGACGACTACGGCGGCCACGGTATATTCATTGGCTGGAGCCTTGATTCCACTGAATGGGATCGTGCGATCGAAACGGCCCTGGCGAATGGAGATTACCTTGTGCAGGAAAAGGTCGTGACGGCCAGAGAATCGTTCCCGATGTTATTCGATGAGCGCGGTAAATGGGGGATGGTCGAACAGTTGGTCGATCTCGATCCGCTGCTCTTCAACGGCGTCGTTGGTTCGGCTTTTACTCGGCTTTCATCGAGCGAATTGGCAAACGTATCAAGCGGCGGCGGGATGGTTCCCACTTTCATTCTTGGTTAGACTCTCGGGTCACTTCGGCTAAATGCATCGATAATCACGAGTTTCTCTATCGAAAAGTCTTTCGATTCAAGCAGAAATTGTGTAATTATTGAGAAAACGGACCGATCGTCCGTTTTTTAAATATTGGGCGGCGCGTAGCTGCGTCGCTACTGTCATTCACCGGGAGTTTTCAGATGTCGAAACTTTCATATTCACTCACCTTAGCTACTTTTCTGCTTGTTCTCGCAACTGCAGCGGGAGCACAAGCTCCGCAACGTCTTTTTGAGATCAGTTCGACGGCTGCGCCTGCGAAAGAAAGGTCCTCTCTCGCATCGGTTCGCGAGGCCGATATTTCTTTTGGGCCTGCGAGTTTAGCTGAAAGTGGCCGAGAGCGGATCGAAATATTGCTATTCGACGGAAAGGCCTATGAGGCCCGTCGCACGGACGTTGAGATACGGGCCATCGACGATTACACATGGCGCGGTTCGATCGAAGCGAAATCGTTCACAGGTGATGTTATTCTGACCTTTCGAAAGGGTTATGTGTCGGGCTTAATCTATTCACCCGAAGCGGTTTACGAGATCATTGCGAGAGGCTCAAGGCAAATACTTGTTGAGCTCGATCAGGCTCTGTTTCCGGAATGCGGAGGTGAGGTGCGAGTACCCGCGGACGAGATGAAACAAGAGGCCGCTCCGCAGGCAACGATCGATTCGGGCGATCGTATCGACGTCATGGTGGTTTACACGACCGCAACCAAGAATGCTGTCGGCGGCGACGCTCAGGCACAGACGCTTGCCCAACAGGCGATCGATGCGTCGAACACGGCATACATAAACAGCGGCGTTCGGCAGCGTCTGCGGATGGTTCATGCGACGGAATACGTTTTTGTAGAAACCGGTAACTCCAGTGCGGACCTTTCAACCCTTCGTAATAACGCCACGGTCCAGGCGCTGCGAAATACTCACAACGCAGACCTGGTAGCAATGATCGGGGAAGTATCGGACGTTTGCGGCATCGGCTATCTTTCAGGCACGCCAGGCGGCTCGGAGTTTGGATATACGATAACGGCGAGATCGTGTGCTGTCGGCAACCTCAGTTTCGCCCACGAACTCGGCCATAATATGGGCAGCCAGCACAACCCCGAGAACGGTTCAGGCGGTTTTGCTCCTTACAGCTACGGACATTATGTTAACGGCGTATTCAGAACCGTGATGTCCTATACCAATCCCTGCCCGAGCGGCTGCACGCGCCGACCCTATTTCTCGAACCCCGATGTCTATTACAACGGATTCGCAACAGGCATCTTTAACGCACGCGACAACGCCCGATCGCTTAACGAGACCGCCGATAATATGGCAAACTATCGCTATAGCGGTTCGAGCATTCAAATGACGAACCTGAACGGTTTTCGGGCGGAGATCCCAAGAGGTATCCGCCGCACCCTTCAATGGACATCGGATAACATCGCCGGGAATGTCAACATCCAGGTTTCGCGGGATGAGGGCCTTAGCTGGCAAACGATCGTTGCCGGCACGCCCAACGACGGGAGCGAACCGATCATCGTTTCGGGCCGTACGACGCGTCGGGCCCGGATTCGGATCGCGAGTGTAGCGGCACCGCACGTTACCGATTCGAGCAACTTTAATATCTATATTCGCTGATAAAGAATGCCCCTTAAGAAAAGCACCGGCCGGCTTGCCTCTCTCACCGAAGAATTCGAGCGCCTCGAGAAAAAGCTAAAGGTCGGAGGCGGCCCTGACAAGATCGAAAAGATCCACAGCCAGGGGAAACTCACCGCCCGGGAAAGGATCGACCTTCTGCTCGACATAGATTCGTTCTCGCAAGAGATCGGCCTGCTCGTCGCTTACGACGAATACAACGGTCAGGCCCCGGCTGCCGCGGTCGTAACGGTCGTTGGGAAGGTCCACGGCCGAGAATGCGTGATCGTGGCGAACGATGCAACGATCAAGGCCGGCGCATGGTATCCGGAAACGATAAGAAAGATCCTTCGTGCTCAAGAGATCGCGATGCGAAATCGCGTCCCGATCGTCTATTTGGTAGATTCGGCCGGGGTCAATCTGCCCTATCAGGGCGGCGTTTTTCCGGGTCAATACGGGGCGGCACGCATTTTTTATTACAACTCGATAATGCGGCGTTACCTAAAGGTCCCGCAGATATCGGCAGTGATGGGAATGTGCGTCGCCGGTGGTGCGTATCTACCCGCGCTTTCTGACGTGATCCTGATGGTCGAAGGAACATCGTTCATGGGCCTCGGCGGAGCGAACCTCGTGAAAGGTGCGACCGGACAGACCATCGACAATGAAACCCTCGGCGGAGCGATGACTCACAATGCGATCTCGGGCGTTGCGCATTACCGCACGAAAGACGAGAGTGAGTGTTTATCAAAGATCCGCGAGCTGATCTCAGGACTGCCCGCGAAGGAGACGACCCGCGTCAGCGTTACAGGCCCGATCGAAAGCAAGAGCTCATTCGCGGAGCTGTACGGCATTTTGCCCGAAGATCATAAAGCACCATACGATATGCGAAAGGTGCTCGACTGCTTTTTGGATGCCAATACGCTCGACGAATTCCAGGCTGATTTTGCGAAAGAGATGATCTGCGGTACGGCCCGTATCGGCGGCATCCTTGTTGGCGTCATCGCAAATTCACGCGGGATGTCAAAAGGCAAACAGGGAGCACCGCCCCGTTTCGGCGGTATCGTTTATACCGAATCGGCCGAAAAGACCGCATATTTCATTGAGAACTGCGACCGCCATTCGACCCCGCTGCTGTTTGTTCAGGACGTTTCGGGTTTCATGGTCGGAGCCGAAGCCGAGCATAGCGGCATCATTCGAGCCGGTGCACGATTCGTTGAGGCAATGGCGACCGCAAAGGTGCCGAAGCTCGTTTTGACCGTTAATCATGCCTCGGGGGCCGGTTATTACGCGATGGCCGGACAGGGCTTCGACCCGGACTTCATCTTCTCGCTGCCGACGGGCCGGATGGGTGTGATGGAAGGCGATTCGGCCGTTCAGGCGATCTTTGGCACACAACTCGAAAAGCTCAGAGCTGCGGGAGGATCGCCGTCGCCCGAACTCGAAGCTGAAATGCAAAAGGTCCGCGAAACGTATGACAAGGAACTTGATGCCAAGCACGCTGCGGCCCGCGGGCTTGTCGATGCGATCGTCACGCCCGAAAACCTCCGCTCATCGCTGATATTGGCACTAGAGACCTGCCTGAACACGTCTGAACCTCACATCGGTGCGTTCGTTCTTCCGGGTTCGTGTTGAAGCCTATTTTCATCGGTTCGGGCTGTGCCTTGGAGAAAAGTAGTTTTGCCCAATTTTGAAACTGCTTTCTTGCCAATATCCTGCCCAAAAGCCGAAACAGTGTATCATCAATAAGACAACTTGTCAATGAATTTCTGTTGCCCGATCGCGTTATGGCCCTGTGTTTACAGGCATTCGAGAAAATGGTGACGAACTGAGGAGCCTGTTTGTAAACGCCCATCGTGGGTCCATCGGGCGTATTCGCCGGCAGTCACGTGTAGGCACAATTCCGTTGGGTCACCGCGGCGGGTAATGGCCGTTCGAGGCTGTCGGCAATGGTGTTTGTCGCCTGCCTTCGTCGCCGCTAAGGCCGCCAGCCGATCCGGTCGACGATCAGCCTCGTCGTATCTATCGTCGGCAGCGTCCATCGCAACCGCACGTGCATACATCTTACAATATAGGGACGATCCCGAAGTTCTTCGGGCAATCGCGACGGATGGCGCGGTTCTCTGCGCTATGGCGTACAAATATCGTAGAATCTATGAGCTGAGAATGACCCAATTTCGGCGATCCGCGGAATGTCGGGAGTAGCTCTCGGATCGTATCCGCAGATCACCTCTAGAGGCTTATGAATACAGTATTTGAGATAGAGGAAGCGATCGCTATTTTAGCGGTAACGCCCGGAACCTTGAAAGCCTGGCTTGGCGGACTGCCGGACGTCTGGACGGCATCGAGTGGCGACGAGAACGACTGGAGACCATTCGATGTGGTAGGGCACCTGATCCACGGCGAAAGAACCGATTGGATCTCGCGTGCACGCATCGTCCTTGAACAGGGCGAAAATAGAACGTTTGAGCCCTTCGACCGGTTAGCGCAATTTGAACATTCGCGCGGAAAGACCCTCGAAGAACTGTTGGACGAATTTGAGCGGCTGCGCAGCGAAAATCTCCGCCTGCTCAGCTCATGGGAGCTTGGCGAAGAGCAGTTCGATCTTGTCGGGATGCACCCGGCACTCGGTCCGACGACGCTTCGACAACTGATCTCGACGTGGGCAGTTCACGACCTCAACCACATCAAACAGATCGCAGCATCGATGGCGAAACGTTACGATCGCGAGGTCGGGCCCTGGAAGGAATACCTTTCGATACTCAGATAGATCGCCGATAGATCTAGAGCACGAGGCAGATGATGAAATTCACGATAGAAGAACTTTTGTCGAGATTGCCGCTTCCTGCGAACGCCAAATGGAAAGACGGCGTTTGGGATCTTGAACCCTTTGAGAAGAAAGGGGTCCGGCTGGTCTTTTTTGCTCCTCGCGGAACCGATCATCAGACCGCGCACGACGAGGACGAATTTTACTTTATTGCGCGCGGGTCAGGCGAGATCGTGATCGGCGATGATCGACTAAATTGCACGGCCGGAGATGTATTTTTTGTAGACGCGGGTGTCGATCACCGGTTCGAGAACTTCTCTGATGACTTTGCGACATGGGCGATATTCTTCTGATCGCAGACCCGCCAAGCCGAGCGCCAATGCGATCCGCATGCGGTGAAGCAAGGCCAAAGAGGACGATCAGGCTGAATTGAAGTGAATTGTGACTGAACTCATCGAGATCGAAAACTGCGGAACAAGCGTCATCATCAGATTTGCTCGTCCCGAGATCCGAAGCCCGTTATCGGTCGCCGTGCTCGACGCGATCGAGAGGCTTATCGACAGGTTGGGTGATGAAGTGAAGAGATTGGTCTTCACGGGCGTTGGCGATGTATTCGCATCGGGCGCCGATCTTCGTGAGATTTCGGCATTAACGAAGGGGACGGCCCGGGATTTTGCACTACGCGGTCAAAAGTTGATGAACCGCATCGCAACGACCGAGCGTGAGACAACGGCTGCGATCAACGGTTTTTGTTTCGGCGGAGCTCTTGACCTTGCGCTTGCATGCGAGCGCAGGATCGCCTCACCCGAGGCGACGTTCTGTCATCCGGGTGCACGACTCGGGATCATCACAGGCTGGGGCGGAACACAGCGGCTGCCGCGGCTTATCGGCGAGGCGAACGCGTTGGAGATGTTCTTAACCGCGTCGCCCATTTCGGCGACCGAAGCACTGCGGATCGGCCTGGTCGATGAGATCGCGGCTGATCCGGTCCTGGCCGCTCTCGAAGTCGGTTCGGTCATTTGACGTCGGCTGATCGTACCTCGACGTCGGGCTTGGTGAATTTGGAATATTCGAAGGTAGCGGTCACATCCTTTACGGACGACCTGGATCTGCGGTCGATGCGGTACGAGGTATGAACGATGCTCGAAGGCGTAAGAACGCTGAATTCGCTCGAGCGATAGGTGAACTCGGTCCTTTCGGCAACAACGTCATCGACGAATTCGTCGGGCCTGACGGTCAGCTCGCGGACCTCGCGCCAGATCTGAAATGTTTCGGTATCGATCCAAAATGTTCCGCGGATACGCGCGTTGAGCGGCTTTTTTGAAGAGATGCCAAGTTCGTAGTCGAGTGCGGCCCGGCTCCGCATCACATTGTCGTTTTGATTGACGCGGATCGCAGGGCTGGGCTCTTTCTGGCGATACGAAATGATATAGACGCGACGTCCGGCATACCCCTCGATTCGGTCGAGACCGATCTCCAGCGAATCGCGGACGCTCGGCTGCAGCGGTACGGCCTGATAAAGCGTCAGGCCATTTATCTGTATCTCGTCGTCAAAACGCAGGCTTTCCTTTCGTATTCGTTCCAATTCCTTAGCGGACGATTCGCTGTCGACGATCTTCTCAAAAAAATCCTGAGCGCGTGCTTCGGCATTTTCGAGCGGCCGGCCATCGACCGCGATGACGTGTCTGTATTCGACGATCTCGCCGTCGCTTTTGCTGAGTTGATAGGCGATAAAGTTTGAAGTAACGATGCGGCGCTTTCTGACGGCGCCTGATTTGTCGAACACCTCAAAGGTCTTGGTCTCAACCGCGAGGAGATTTCGGAACGCCTCGATATATTCGGTCGAACGCTTTGCGGCCTCGGCGATGATGAATTCGACCTTTGCGGGTTCCTGCCCGATCGCTGACGCCGAAAGGCATAGTGCGAGCGAGATAACGATTATCGTAATGCGGAGTTTTAACATCAATTTCACAGATCAGACGCGACCTTTCTATTGAATCATATATTTGGTATTTTGGCGTTGGATATTTGATCGCCGCGAGATCAAGCCACAATCATTTATGAGATCAATACAGCTTAGAGAGATCGCTCACGCGCGTTCAGGCGACAAAGGCGACACGGCGAACGTCGGCATCATCGCCCTCAAACCCGAGTATTATCCGCTACTCGTCGAACACGTCACTGCCGAAGCCGTCAAACAGCATTTCGGTGCAATGGTCAAAGGCGAGGTCGAGCGTTTCGAACTGCCAAATCTCGGTGCCCTGAACTTCCTCCTCCACGGCAGCCTCGGCGGCGGCGGAACGCTTAGTCTGATGACCGACGCTCAAGGCAAGACGTTCTCGACAGCGTTGCTGCGGATGTATATTGAAGTGCCAGAAGCAGTTTAACCACGAAATTACACCAAAGAACACCAAAGAGAGTTGTTCTTAATTTGGTGTGGTTTCGTGCTATTTCGTGGTTCAATTTTTATGTCCGCTATCCTTATCGAATCTCAAGATACTATCCGCATCATCACGCTCGACCGTCCTGACAAGCGTAATGCGTTGAATGATGCGTTGATCGCGGAACTGAAAGACGCTTTGATCGCGGCGGACGCCGATGAATCGGTGCGGGCGATCGTTATTCGCGGTGCAGGCAAAGACTTTTGTTCAGGTGCTGATCTTTCGGCGTTGCAGAAGATCGCCAGTGCATCGCATGAAGAGAATCTTGAGGACGCGCGGTCGCTTGGGGAATTGTACAAACTGATCCGCCGCGTTCGTCAGCCTGTTATTGCTGCGGTAAAGGGCAGGGCTTTGGCGGGTGGTTTCGGGCTGGCGCTGGCGTGTGATGTGATCTTTGCGCACGACGAAGCCCGGTTTGGATTTCCCGAGGTCAAGATCGGATTCGTGCCGGCTATGGTCGCGGCCATTTTGCGTAGGAACATGACGGAGAAAGACGCATTTGCGACTCTCACGTTAGGGAACGAGATCACCGCCGCCGAACTTCGGGATCGCGGCATCGTCGAAGCTGTCATCCAAGGCGAAGACTTCGACGCCGAGATCATCGCGATCGCCAAACAGTACGAAAAACTCAGTGCCTCCGCCGTCCAAATGACCAAACGCCTGCTCTACGACATCGATGGACAGAATTTTGCCTCGGCTATCGACCAAGGTGCCAAAGTAAACGCCGAAGCCCGTATGACAGAAGATTGCCAGAAGGGAATTGCTAAGTTTTTGGAGAAGTAGAAATCAGTGGATGCACTTGAGCGAATTAATGATCTCTCGGCAGCGGATTGGATTCGCAAGAATATTGACTCGACAGATAACTTCGAGAGTCGTAGTGGCAACTACGTGACGCATTGCATTCCAAATCTTTTTGAATCGTATTGCAAGGTATTTCACAACATTTACGAGGATTTGTCGGTTGCTGATCACTCAATCACTTGGGATGAGATTAGTAAAAGAGAATCGGCAGATTTAGACGATCCCGTCGAAAAGCTTCTTCATGACGCGACCATGGTTTATGGTGGCGAGTTTGATCCCAACAACCTAAAACGTATTCGTTGGTCGGAATTGGCGGCAAGGTACGGTTTGCAGTTTCATCCTGAGTTGAATGTCGATTCGTTTAGCCGAAACTTTCCGACCCGAAGCTGGCCGCGCTATCTAATCGGGCCGGACGAAGGTATGCTGGACAATTTAACTTGTAAGGAAATCGTGCGATCAATCGCACTGGCAACTTCCGATTTCGATCTGTCTCAGCAGTGCTTTTTCCTATACGATCTTATTGCTACAACAAACTACGAATCGGATTTGTTATACAAAGGGTCGCTCAAAAGTGTTTTCGACACGCCTAAGCTTGAAGATGTTAGCGGAACACCAACGTATTGGTGGCCTGACGATAATAAATGGCTCGTTTGTACAGATTGGGATCTAACGTTTACACTTATCGGCGGTTCGGAGACATTCATCGCCAGCGTTATTTCTAACCCGGAGCTAGAATGCCTCCCTGTCGAACCTTCCAACCGCATCGACTACAAATCCGACAAAGTGAATTCGTAACACGCTTAAGGTGTCTTATTCTTCGAGGGTGACTAATATTCGCTCTTTTTCTTGAGGCCGAGGGCTTGGATCTCGTTTGATCTGTCGTCGAACTATGGTTTTGGTATGCCGAGATCTTTGCAGATCTTGAGAACTAGTTTGTCATTGATCTCGCGATGGCGTGGTACTGCTGTTCGTCGGTTTTGCTCGACATTGATCCACCAAGAATGGCGACCACCTTCGCGTAGGAACTGACATCCGTTGTCGTTGAGATGTTTCTCGAGGTCGCGGAGCTTCATGCAGCGATCAAAGCTTCTTCGAAGCCCACACCGGCCATCCTGCGAGCATCTTCGCGATTGAATTCGATCGCCTCGGCAAGCGTTACGCGGAGAGTTTCCAACAGTTCTTCACGAGTGGCTTCCTGACAATTGACGCCCGGCACTTCCTCGATCCAACCGATCCACCAATCACCGTCGTGTTTCACGACAGCCGTGTATTCGTTTTTCATACCAAGATTGTATATCGAGAAGCTTTGCTTAGTCTAGACTTTCTGGCCGCCGGCGGCGCTTGCTGTTTGGGGGCGACAACGGGCGTGTTTTAGCGTCTGCCAATCGCAAGTTCCTCCAAAATGTATTGTTGTACTGCTTGAGGAGAACACTGTAAGACCAAAATGGCTTTCTGTAAAGAGAAAATACATTCCCGCAGACCCGCACAACGCTCTTGTACAGCCTTACAACGTTCCTGTACGAGCGTGCGACGTTCTTGTTGGGCTGTGCAATGTTCCTGTGCGGGCATCCAACGTCGCTGAGGAGTCACCCAACGGAGTTGTGATGGGACTATCGTTTGTTGAGGACAGAGATTAGTGGATGAGACTTTTGGAATCGGGAACAGAACGACTCGTAACGCATTTCCGAATGATTCGGAGTAGTAGCTTAGCGGAGTCTTCAACCATTTGCGTTGTATCGCCTTTATGCTTCGCTCCATGAACCGCTTTCGACCTATGTCCATAAAGCTTTTTACAGTGATCAAAAACTTCCATTCGGCGCTTCTTACTTTGAGGCTCTAAAAACCGCGATATGTATAGGCTCAGTCTAAATACAATTTCACTGTCTACTTCGAACAATCCCTCGATCCCCGACCAAAGAATTGCGAGTCGGGGACGCGGATGAGTGTGCCATCGGTAGGAGGAAAGTGCCAGAACAGCGTTCTGAAATCGCCAATCATCGAGAAGATTCCTCGCAAAGCTGTAATGCGTCTCAACCCACTCCGTTTCCTTGTCCGTCAAGATCTTTGGTATGTTCAGTGAAAACCCGCGCAAATTATAGTTTGTGACCAGGAGTGAATCACCCTTTTTGAGTTCTTCTACTGGAGCGCTGGATTGCAGATTGCATTCAACTCCACAATCAAACAATGCTCCTAGGAGCATCCCATCCCATATAGCATTCCACGCCTTTACGGCGACCGACTTTGGATCGGCCGCTACCACATGAAGTTGACTATGGACAATCGGTAGGAAAATCTTGGCTACGGTATGCTCAAGTCCACGACTCGCCGCATCAATAATATACGCTTGCAGAATCGAGGCTTTTGCAGGCATTACGGTTAGTCCATCGCCAAGCTTGATCGACCGTTTCACACGAAGACCGTGAAGAAGTAAATATGTCTCTTTGCCATTACCACGAATCAACATTTGCTTGATCTTACGCCTCGATGATCTCGACTTTTGGGGTGATGAGCGTTTTCGGTATCAAGGCGGGGAAGTAGGCCATGATCTCTTCGACTTTGGGGCGGCCGCCGGCGAAGCCTGTGACGGCGGGCGGGCCGGTGAGGATGAGCGGGGCGATCTCTTTGGTAAAGCGTTCGACGTCGGCTTTGTTTTGGCCACGAACCCCAATACGCAACTGAACTTCAGGAATATCGGGCGAAGGCTCGCCTGCGAGATGGCCGTGAGTGGCGTTGACGCCGACGTATTCGGTCAGGATCACGTCGAATCGCAGGCCAAGGCGTTCGAGCCTTTCGCGAAGAATCTTGTCGGCGGCCCGGGCTTTTTCATATGCTTCGGGCCACGCGTAAACAAGCGTGCCGACCGATTTCCATCCTGCGGAATAAGCGATCGAGACCTTATAGAGATCGGTCTTCGGCGAACCTTTGATGCCGAATACACGAACGCGGTCCGGGCCGGCGTCCTCTAATTGTATCGACGAAAAATCGGCGACGACGTCGGGCGTAATATAGGCCTTCGGATCGCCCATTTCATAGAGCAGCTGTTCTTTGACCGACTGGACATTGACGCGGCCGCCGGTACCGTCGTGTTTGGTGACGACAAAAGTGCCGTCCGGCGAGGCCTCGACGATCGGAAAACCGACGTTCGCGAGATCGGGGATATTTTTCCAATCGTACTGACAGTTGCCGCCGCTGGCCTGTGCTCCGCATTCGATGATGTGGCCCGCGATGGTGCCGGCAGAGATACGATCCCAATCGTCGAACGTCCAACCGAATTCGTGCATCAACGGCGCAAGCGTCAGTCCGGTATCGGTGAGCCGCCCACCGACGACGATCTGTGCACCTCGGCCAAGGGCCTCGACCAATCCGCCCGCCCCGAGATAGACGTTCGCCGCCTGAACCCGGTCGAGTATGTCGGCCAGCGGTTCGCCGGTCTCCATATTGTTGATCTCAACGCCGTTGTCGATGAACTCGCTGAGACGCGGCAGAATGTCGTCGCCCGTTATTACGCCGATCTTCACCCTTCCGCCGAGGCCGAGGTCCTTCGCGGTCGCCTTTATCGCGTCGGCGCAGCCGTGAACATTCACGCCGCCGGCATTCGAGAGGACCTTGATGTCCTTTTCGACGCAATCGGGAAGTATCTCGTGCATCAGCGAAATGAAGTCGCGTGCATAGCCGGCATTCGGGTCACGCTGCCGCTGTTTCTGAACGATGCTCATCGTTACTTCGGCAAGGTAATCGAGCATCAGATAATCGATCGGGCCGTTTCGCACCTGATCGACCGGTGCGGTCAACAGATCGCCCCAAAAACCCTGTCCCGACGCAACTCTTACGGTCTCTTTCATTGCTTAGTATTAGAGATCAAAAACGACGGTCGGTCAAAGGAGAGCCGTATCGATGCAAACAAAAAGGCACCCCGTAAGGTGCCTTTTCTGAAATTATATCCCTAAGCTGAGGCCTAGTAGACCACCTTTTTCGTGCGGCTGACGACCTTTCGGCCTGTTTTGTAAGTCGTCTTGCCCGTCCATTTCATGCCCTGCCAGGTTTTCTTTGAAACCCATTTTGTGCCGGTCCATACCTGTGTGCCGACCCATTTGCCGCCGCGATAGACCCGACGAGTAAATCCGACCTTCCGTTTGCGCTTGACCGAGGTTTGAGCCTGGGCTGAAAACGAATCGCCCCCGCCGGTAACGGACGAGATCGAGCCGCTGATGAATGTTGCCGAGAGCAACAACGCAAATGCAAAGAATATAGTTGTGAACTTTTTCATTATAAAAACTCTCCCCTTGTTCGACTCAAAAATTGAAAACGGCATCAAGCAAAATTCGCCTTACGCCTCAATGTGCACGTGGTTTCGGATAAACGACACTATGTCCTCGGTCGATGTGCCGGGCAAAAACACCTCGGAGACGCCATTCGCCTTTAGATCCGCAATGTCCTCAGCCGGCACAATACCGCCGACGAGGATCAGGGTGTCGTCCATCCCGTTTGCCCGCATCAGGTCAACTATCCTCGGACAAAGCGTCTTATGAGCGCCGCTGAGGATCGAGATTCCAACGGCGTCGACGTCTTCCTGAAGGGCCGCGGTGGCGATCATCTCAGGTGTTTGACGCAAACCGGTATAGATGACTTCCATTCCGGCATCACGAAGTGCACGAGCGATCACCTTAGCTCCGCGATCATGTCCGTCGAGGCCCGGTTTGGCGACCAGAACCCGAATCTTTCGTTGATCCATAAGTACGAAGTATATTCGGTCGTACGAGTTTCGGGCAAGCGATGACGTAAATTAAGCGGCTGCATTGACTTTCGGGCGGTCATCGAAGTCCATGTTCGGCGAAGCAAAAATGCACTTCAGCTTCCCAGGCAATGTCTTTTTGGACCTCATCGCCTCGATCATCTCGAACCATCCGTGCAGATTCACCCAAAGCGGATTGTAACTGCGAATTGGCTTGATAATGCCGTAGCGCGGTTCTTCGGTCTCTTCAACGAACGTCCCGAACATACGGTCCCAGATTATCAATACGCCGGCGTAATTCCTGTCCAGATACGGATTATTGACACCGTGATGAACGCGATGATGAGACGGCGTGTTGAGGACGTATTCGAGCGGCCCGAGCCGATCGATCAAGCGGGTGTGAATCCAAAACTGGTAGATGAGGTTGAAGCCGTGCATGACGGCGAACATCCAGGGAGCGAAACCGAGGAGCATTATCGGGGCGTAAAAGACCCAATGCAGAAGACCGCTGAACCAGCTCTGGCGAACGGCAACGCTCAGATTATAGAATTCGCTTGAATGGTGGACGACGTGGAAATTCCAAAACAGCCGCGATTCATGGCTGATGCGATGAAACCAGTAATAAGCGAAATCATCTATAAAAAACAAAATTGCCCAAGACCACCATGCATCGGCCGGAAACTTGAATGGAGACAGTTCATAAGCAAAAAGGTATATTGACCCGATAAACACTCCGAAAAGCAGTCCGAACCCGACACTGACAAAACCGATGAAGATATTGTTCAGAGCGTCTTTCGTCTCGTAGACGTCCTTTCGCTTTCGGTGCGCATACCAGGCCTCGACACCGATCATTAGTGCGAAAAATGGGATTGCGATGACGGTCGGATTTAGCATTTTGCAGCTTTGCTAATTTTAATACTTTCTCCGGGTGAGCGAAAGGAATACTGATATTTATGTTCCTGAAGATCCGATAAAGGTTCTTTAGCAGCCGGGTCAGGTCTCGTGATAAAATGAGGTTTTCGGCGAAATATGCTCAAGGTTGTCCATTACCCCGATCCGATCTTATTAACTGTCGGCAAGCCGTTTTCCGACGAAGAGTTTGGGCCGGAGCTCGAAAAGCTTGTCAGCGATATGTTCGCGACGATGTACGATGCCGGCGGCGTTGGGCTTGCAGCACCGCAGGTCGGGATCTCGAGGCGTCTTTTTGTGATGGACACTCCGTCGGAAAATGGCCCGTCGCAGAAACATGCGCTGTTTAATCCTGAGGTCGTCCATGTCGAGGGCGAGCAGATCGGCGATGAAGGCTGCCTTTCGTTTCCGGGGTTGTATCAAACGATCAGGCGCGAAATGCGGGTTATCGTTCGGGCACAGGATGCCAGAGGCGAACGCTTCGAACTCGATGTCGACGACCTCGCGGCGCGCTGCATTCTGCACGAAACTGACCATTGTGACGGCATTGTCTTTCTCGATCGCATGACCGTCTTGAAACGAGAAATGGCAAAGCGTAAAATCAAGAGACTCCAGAAAACGGGGAAATGGGAATGAGTATCGAAGACACAAGACTCGCCGGCGAGGTCGGGACTATCCGGGAACTGAACGCCTTCCTCGTTTCAGGATGGAAGCTCATCCAGACTTATGTAGAACACAGCAACGATACCCAGCATCCGAGGTTCGTGATCGCCTGGCAGACAGATGATGAACCGGTGATACCCGAACTTTTGGACGAATGGGAACGAAACGAGATCGAACGACAGCGATATAGGTAAAGATATGCAAACACAGAGAGTTTTGGACGAATTTAAGAACGAGCCATTTACAGATTTTTCGGTCCCGGAAAATGCCGATGCGATGCGTGCGGCGATCGAAAAGGTCCGCGGCGAACTCGGCCGCGAATACCCGTGTCTGATCAACGGCGAAAAGATCGTTTTGGAAAGCAAATTTCAGAGTTTTAATCCGGCGAAGAAAGATGAGGTCGTCGGCGTCTTTTCAGAGGGCGATACCGATATATCTCTGGTCGAAAAGGGCATTGATGCTGCGACCGAGGCTTTCAAAACGTGGCGCAATGTGCCTGCGGCCGAGCGAGCCGAATACATATTTAAGATCGCCGAACTGATGCGTCAGAGAAAGCACGAATTGTCGGCCTGGATGGTCTTCGAAGTCTCGAAAACCTGGGCTGAAGCTGATGGCGACACCGCCGAGGCGATCGATTTCGCCGAGTTTTACGGGCGCGAGATGTTGAGGTGGGCGCAGGAGCAGCCGATCACGAAGGTTCCGGGCGAAGACAACAGCCTTGAATACATTCCGCTCGGTGTCGGCGCGATCATTCCACCGTGGAACTTCCCGCTCGCGATAATGTCCGGTATGACGATGGCGGCTATAGTCGCAGGAAATACGGTCGTGCTCAAACCATCGTCCGATTCGCCCACCATCGCGGCCAAGTTCATCGAGATCGTCAAGGAAGCCGGCGTTCCGGCGGGCGTCGTCAATTTTATAACCGGCAGCGCCGGCACCGGCGAAGCGATGGTGACGAGCCCGAATACGCGGTTCATTTCGTTTACCGGATCGAAGGGCGTTGGGCTCCATATCAACGAGGAGGCGGCGAAAGCACGTCCGGGCCAGATCTGGATCAAACGGGTCATTGCCGAAATGGGCGGAAAGGACGCGATCATCGTCGCTGATGATGCCGATCTTGAATCAGCTGCGACGGGTGTCGTACAGGCTGCTTTCGGATTTCAGGGGCAGAAATGTTCGGCGTGTTCACGATTGATAGTTGACGAAAAGGTGCACGACGAGCTGCTTGAAAAAGTGATCGCCCTGACCAAAGCGCTCAAGGTCGGCCAACCGACCGAAGTTGACACGAACGTTGCGGCCGTCATCAATAAAAAGGCCTTTGACAAGACGCTTGGCTACATTCAGGAAGGAATAGGCGAGGGCGGCTATGTTGTTGCCGGAGGCAATGGAGACGAAACGAGCGGCTATTTCATTGAACCGACGGTGATCGATAATGTGAAACCGGGTGACATCATCGAACAGGAAGAGATATTCGCACCGGTCCTGGCCGTGATCAAAGCACGCGATTTTGACCATGCTTTGGAGATCGCTAACGGAACGGAGTTTGGTCTGACGGGCGCCGTTTATTCCGCGTCCGAGGAACGCCTCGAACGGGCGCGTCGAGATTTTCACGTTGGGAATCTATATTTGAACCGCAAGTGTACCGGAGCCCTTGTCGGGGTGCATCCGTTCGGCGGATTCAACATGAGCGGCACCGATTCGAAGGCAGGCGGGCGCGAATATTTGCTGCAATTCATGCAGGGCAAGTCGATCGCCCGTAAGATATGAGCGTTATGAGATCAAAGTTGAGTTTTTTCCTATTCGTCGGATCGGTCGGCCTTGCTTTGTTGAATACGAGCGTCAATGCCCAAAAGGCTCGCTCAACTGCGGTCAGCGTGCCGAAACCGATCATATTCGCCGTATTGAATGACGGACAGATGATCGAACCGATCGCTCACGTCGAAAAAGGCAAGCTTTCAGAGACCGTTAACGGAAGCGATGAAAGCGCTGTTGTCGAGCAATTCACAAAGGCGTACTTTGGTGCGAAAGCGAGCTACCGGTTGATATTTGGCGGAGCGAATGCCGGCACGGTCTCGATCAAGCCCGGTAATTCGAAAATGGAATGTGCTCCGAACATGGCGCAGGTCAATGTAGCGGCTACGCGTCCAAACCTCAACCTGAGAGGCAAGGTCATGGCCCTGGCGACCAACGTTGCCGTTAAGAAGCAGGGGAGCGGAGTTCGCCGACTTCCAAACTGGCCGGAGAGGAACGAGATCGATCTGCTGGTAAAGGCTGAATTCACCACCAACTCGGTGGATACAAAAAAGATCGACTATCACAACCTGACCGCGCTTGATGTCAATGGCGACAAGAAGCCCGAACTGGTGGGAAGTTTCTGGGCCGAGAATGAGCCCAAATCACGGACGCTTTTGTTCTTTATTGCCGAAAAGGGAACTGACGGAAAGCTCTCGATCGTTTACTCCGATCTTCGGACGATCAAGGAAGACGAGGTGATGAGCGGCGAGATCTCAGCGGTCGACGAAGGTGTTTATCACGAGCTGCTGCTCGACGTCTTTGACTATGATGGCGACGGCATAAGCGAGATCTTCACGTATGTACAGGCATTCGAGGGAGCAAGTTTTTACGCCTACAAACGCACCGACGGTAATTGGGCGAAGGTCTATGAAGTGTCGAACTATCATTGCGGTTACTAGGGTTGAACTTACAACAGAAAACATGGCTCGGGCGGAACTCTGCGGCCGGGCCGTTTTTAATTAGACCTTTCATTTTATGAGGATCGTATTCATGGGTACACCGGCGGCAGCAGTCCCCTCGCTCGAGCGGCTGATCTCTGCCGGTCACGACATCGCTGCGGTCTACACACAGCCTGATCGCCCCTCAGGAAGAGGCAAGAGGATATCAATGCCGGCCGTAAAGGAGTATGCGTTGGGCCGGGGGCTATCGGTCATTCAGCCGCTCAAGATCAAGACACCGGAAGCACTGGAGACCTTTCGCTCGCATGGAGCAGAGGCGGCGATCGTGGTCGCTTATGGACGGATCTTGCCCACAGCGTTTCTGGAGATGTATCCAAAGGGTGCGATCAATCTGCATTTCTCTCTTCTGCCAAAATATCGCGGTGCGGCCCCGGTAAACTGGGCGATCGTGAATGGCGACAAGGTCAGCGGTGTGACGACAATGAAAATGGATGCGGGGCTGGACACCGGCGACATTCTCCTCCAAAGCGAAACCGCGATCGATTCGGATGAAAATGCAGTAGAGTTAATGGACAGGCTTTCGCATCTGGGTGCCGAATTGCTTATCGAGACGCTCGACGGCATCGATTCGATCGTGCCGAGGCCGCAGGACGACTCAATGGCCACCTACGCCCCTTTGCTGCACAAAGAGGACGGCCGGATCGACTGGACAATGCCTGCAGCAAAGATCGTCGATCGTATTCGTGGCTTTCAGCCTTTTCCGACGTCGTTCACGACCTTCCGGAACCAGCGATTGACCGTCTGGAAGGCGCGCGCGTCGAACGCCGCGCCGCCGCTCGCGGGATCTGCGGCCGGGACGATATGTGAGGCAGCTGGCGAAGCATTGAAGGTCGTGTGCGGCGACGGCAGCATCATCGAGATGACTGAACTTCAGCCGGAAGGGAAAAGGCGAATGACCGCTGCGGATTTTATCAATGGATCACGGCCCGCTGTCGGCGAGATCCTCGCTTCGGAATGAGGCGGACATGTTGCAATGAACGAAGCGTTTCAAATAATCACATTTTACGAATTCAAGCCGATGAAAAACGTCGGCGATTTGACCGGCTTACAGGACAAGCTCAAGGCCATCATGGCGGCAAATGAGATCAAAGGAACGATCATACTCGCCGAGGAAGGATTCAACTCGACCGTTTGCGGTCGCCCCGAAGCGATAGAGTCGTTCGTCTCGGAGGCTGGTGCGGCACTTGGTTCCGAAATTGTATACAAGAGTTCATTCCATGCAACGGCACCTTTCAGAAAGATCGACGTGAAGATAAAACCCGAGATCGTGACGCTGAAGAGACGGGTCGACCTGAAAGCGGGAATAGGCACCCACGTTCCTCCGAGCAAATGGAACGATGTGATATCCGATCCGGCGACCATCGTTCTTGATACCCGAAATGATTATGAGTTCAAAGAGGGCACGTTCAGACGGGCGATAAACCCGGGAACCGAGAAATTCAGCGATCTGCCGAGTTTCGTTGAGAAAAATCTCGACCCGGCGGTCAATCAAAAGATCGCCGTATTTTGCACCGGCGGCATTCGCTGCGAGAAGTTCGCACCGTATCTGGTCGAACTCGGTTTTCGCGAGGTATTTCAACTCGAGGGCGGGATATTGAAATACATCGAAACCGTGCCGTCTGACGAATCGATGTGGGAAGGCGAGTGTTTCGTCTTCGACGATCGCCGAACCGTGGACAACGAATTAAAGCCCGGCAAAACGTCAGCATCGGTATCCGACTCACAGCGGGGATCTGAATGAACATTTCGCCCTCAAGGAAAGCCGCATTCGATGTCCTATTCAAGATAGACCGCGAAGAAGCATTCTCATCGGTTCTCCTGCCTTACCATTCTGCCGGACTTTCTGAAGCGGATCGGGGACTTTGCTATGAGGTGACCTACGGCGTTTTGAGACACAAGCTTTATCTTGACCTGATAATCGGTCATTTTGCATCGAATAAAAAACTCGATCCGGCGGTTTCGATCGCCATTCAAATGGCCTTGTTCCAGATCATCTTTTTGGACAGAATTCCCGCTCATTCGGCCATCAACGAAAGCGTCGAACTCGTTGCCCGAGCACGAAAGAGATCGGCAAAGGGATTTGTAAATGCGATACTGCGAAGCTTTTTGCGCAACAGGTGGGAGCCAGGCTGCATCGATCAGACAGACCGGTTGGTCACAAAAACCTCTCATCCAAGGTGGTTGGTCGAAAAGTGGGTCCACGATCTTGGTTTCGAGAACGCAGCTCGTTTATGCGAGGCGAACAACAAGCCGGGAAATGCGTCGTTCAGGCTTACACGCAAGTTTGATGTCCGATTTCGGAAGCGATCTCCGCCGCCGGAGGAATTGGAAACTCTGCTTGGCATTGACGACCGCGAAAAAATAGCGGGGTCGACGATCGTTGCCGGTGGATATGTGGCCGATCGCATCAGTCCGCGGCTTCGCGAACTTGCCAACGGCGGGATGATCTATTTTCAGGACGAGGCGTCACAGTTGGTGGCATCGTCGATCTCGTTAAAAAAGGGCGATCGAATGCTCGATGTGTGCGCTGCTCCTGGCGGCAAGACGACGCTCATCGCGGCAAATACGGGAGATCTATCATCAAGTATCGTTTCGGGCGACCTGCATGAAAATCGAGTGAAGCTCCTCCGGGAAAATGCCGATCGCCAAGGCTGCGAATCGGTCGCGACACTGAGGTACGATGCTCTCACGTCGTTGCCTTTCGGGAACGCAACGTTTGACCACGTTTTGGTGGATGCCCCGTGTTCCGGTACCGGTACGATTCGAAATAATCCTGAGATCCGTTACCGTTTGAAAGAAACCGATATCCGCGAGATGGCATCCAAGCAATTGAGTATCCTGAAAGAATCGTCAAGGGTCGTCAGGCCCGGAGGAACGCTTACTTATTCGACATGTTCGATCGAAACTGAAGAGGACGAGCAAGTAGCAGAGGCTTTTGTGGGAAACCAGACGGAATTTGCACGAATTCGCCCGGACGTTCAGGAACGTTTTCTGACCGGACGCGGGTATGCCCGGACATTTCCGCACGTCGACGGAACGGATGGCTTCTTTCTCGCTGTCTTTCGAAAAGGTTGAGCCCGCGCAATTTGTCGATCTCTCTAAAAATGTTAAGATTTTGCTTTAGGTTTTTTGGGGGCTTTATCCGATGGGCGTAATAAAAACTGGGTTTTCAGCGATAGGCAAGCTGTTTATGCTCGGCTTTTTGCTGATCGCGTTCCTGGCCGGAATGGCCGGCGTTGTTTTTATGTCGCTCTCGGGCTCTGAAATAAAGGTGCCGGAGATCGTCGGTAAAGACTTTGTTGAAAGCGAGAAAGAACTCGCGGCTCTTGGTCTTAAGATCAAGAAACGGGCCGACCGCGTCAGTGCGGAGAAAATGAACACGGTGCTCGAACAACTGCCGAGACCGGGTGAGACGGTCAAGACGGGGCAGATGATCCTTGTGGTCGTCAGCCGGGCCGGAGCCGACGGCGCGGAGACGCCGAAGTCTCTGATCAAGGACATTGAGGAAGATGACACCGAGAAGATCGAAGAGATGATCTCGGACAAGCCGAAGAAATCGAGGTCAAATTCGAATTCGAACGCGAATTCGAACACCAATCGAAAGAAAGCCGATACGACGCGCGACGTGCTTAGCAATACATCGACGGCCGGAAATTCGGCCGGCGCGAATACGCAGGTACGCCCGGAAGACGGAAATAAGCGCGAGCCGGGTACAAATCCGGGCGATCGAAACGACAGACCGCAACAGACAGGGCCGACACCGAAGCCGCAGGCTTCACCTACGGTGAATCGGTCAGGTGACACGAGACCGCGGTCCTCGCAGAGGCCATAAGCAGTGAATACAACGCTGCGCCTAGGTCATGCAACAAAGTAGAGAATCGTAAGAATGTTTGAGATAGCACCGTCGATACTTTCAGCAGATTTTACGCGGCTTGCCGATGCAATTGAGTCGGTCGAAGCCGGCGGGGCAAAGGTGCTGCATGTCGACGTAATGGACGGGCATTTCGTTCCGAACATCACGATCGGACTTCCGGTAGTTCGTTCTTTGCGAAAGGCGACTCGAATGTCGATCGATACGCATCTGATGATCGAAGAACCCGGGCGATATGCGGTTCAGTTCGTTGATGCCGGAGCCGACATGGTTTCGGTTCACATTGAGGCCGATGCCCACATTCATCGGACGTTGACGTCCATTCGCGATGCGGGTGCAAAAGCGGGGATCGCGATAAACCCGGCAACGTCGCTAAGCACGCTTGACGAAGCTCTCGGCTACGCCGATTTTGTTTTGGTGATGTCGGTCAACCCCGGCTTTGGCGGTCAGAGATTCATCCCGTCGTCGCTTGAAAAGGTCCGACGGCTTAAACAAATGATCGCCGAGCGATCGCTTGAAACGCGGATCGAGATCGACGGCGGTATCGATGCCGAAAACATCGCCGAGGTCGTTGAGGCCGGAGCCGAGATAATTGTTGCCGGTTCGGCCGTTTTCGACGGCGGAGCACCAGCGGATGCGGTCAGAGGCTTGCTCGACAGCGGGACGGTTTGGGTATAGTCCGATCACGACGACGTTAATTACCGAGCGTTGGCGGAAGAATTAAACTGATTATGAGAAGAATGTACTTTTTGATCTCGATGTTGGGCATCAGCGTGCTTTTGTCACTCGCGGCGACAGCCAATGCCCAGACGAAGCCGGGTGACGGCACCCCTTCCCAGCGACTTGAAGTAATGAAGCAGAAGCTCGAAACGATCCGTAGATCGGCGACGAGTTCAGCTTCGGTCCTTAAAGAGGAGGGCAAAGACACCAAAGACGATAAGGACGCGCCCGATTCGGCCATCTCGCGTCTTCGGTCGATCGAGAAGGAAGCCTCCTCACTCCAAAATGAGGTCAATGGCCTGCGCGGCAAGCTTGACCGGTCAGAAAAATACGAAATGTCAGAGGTCGATCAGCTCGAAACAGCTGTGACCGATCTTCAAAGGCGGGCTGATGTCGTCCTGGTAGAAACTGCGACCGCACGGGCAAATCCGGAATCGAACGTCGGTAAACCACGGGAGGTCAAAAAAAAGAAGAAGTTTCTCGGCATTTTTGGCGGCGGCGGCAATGATGAGTTTGACGAATTGATCGGGGGCGTCTCGCCCGGGCGAGACCGCGAACTTTTCATTGTAGCGACTCGCGAGATAAGAAAGAAGAATTTCGACGTCGGCCGACTGCTGTTTCAAACGATCATTACGACCTATCCCGACTCGCCGTATCTTCCGATGTCGAAGCTTGCTGTTGCGGACTCGTTCTTTCTCGAGGGGTCGACAAGCGCTTTGATCCAGGCGATCGCGGCTTATCAGGATTGGCTGACCTTTTTCCCGACGCACCCGCTTGCTGACCGCGTTGTCCTGAAGATCGCGGAGTCTGAGATGCGGCAGATCGGTCTTCCGGATCGTGATGCCACACGAGCACGCCGCGCCGAGGTCCGGCTAAAAGCATTGATGGCAAATTATCCGAATTCGATCCTCAAGCCCGAAGCCGAAAAGCGGCTCGTCGAGGTGCAGAACAATCTCGGGTCACACAACCTGATAATTGCGAATTATTACTACATCCAGTCTGTCGACCAGAAAAAGGGCGGGCTCAAAGGAGCTCAATCGCGCTACCGCGAGATACTCGACAAATATCCCAACTTTGGATACATGGACGAAGTGCTTTACAAGCTTGCGGTGACGTATCTGGTCGAGGAAGAAACGGATCAGGCGGCGCGTTACTTTCAACGGATCGTTGCGGATTATCCGAACAGTACGTATGTCGAGAAATCGAAGGATCAGCTCGAACTTATCGGAGCTACGGTTCCGATGCCCAACCCTGACCGAATGAACGTGATGCCGCCCGAGGACGTTTCGTTCTTTGCGAATTTCCGCAATCAGTTCTTTGGCATCTACCCGATGACGATCGATAAGAACGGCGTATTGATGACCAAGGAATTTGATCGCGAGAAATTCGAACTCATCGATCAGGTGATCGAGAACCAGGGCGATATCTTAACGAACCAGATCCCGCAGGCGCTGACGACCGTTATCTCGCAGCGGCAGGCACCGGCTCAGGCACCGGTTCAGGTTCAACCATAATTCGTCGTGTAGAGATGAGTCGGGTTTGAACTTGAAGAACGATGTATGCGGCTCCGAGTGGGCCGCTTTTTTTATCCGGCATCTTCGATCTTCGAAAGCGTTGTTTCGCGTTCACCAAATAGTTTAGGATTTAATTGAGGTCGCTTTTATGAAACTGTCAGATCCCAAGGTCTTGATCGTGGCCATTGCCGCTTTTGTGTGCGGAGTCGGTGCACAAACGAACACCGTAAACCCGCCGAGACCGCTTCCCACACCAATAACCGCCCCGACGCCACGAACTTCGGAATTACTTGCCAAACGGCTAACGGACGCTGGTTCTTCCGCAGCGACGGAACGGGCAAACCGAGAGGCCGCCTTTGCAAAGTTGATGGAGGGCCAGCGATACAACTGGATCGCCAGCCGCACCCAAAACCGGACGCGAGCAGCGAATGCCATCAGGTTGGCGAAGCAGTCGTTCCAGGCTGCGGTTGAGCTCGACCCGTCACTTTCCGAAGGGTACACCGCACTTGCCGAGCTGGAGTTAAGTCAGCGTCAGGGCGAGGCCGAGGTTGATGAAGCGATAGCTCTTGCCGGCCTGGCGATCAAAGTGAAAAGCGACAGTTTTGGCGCCCGGCGTCTGCTCGCCCGGCTTTATTCTTACAAAAGCCGCGTTGGCGGTGAACGATTTATCGAAGATCATGCAAAAAGGGCGGTCGCGGAATGGAAGGAGGTTGTAAAGACCGACCCACGCAACGCAGAAGGATGGGCATTCCTCGCGGCCCTTTACGGGCGTCTTGGAAATGACGACGAGCGTATCGAAGCGCTTCGAAAATGGTTATCGTCGGCATCGCCCATCGACACGCAGTTCTATCGGCTGGTAATGGGGCCACAGGAGAATCTATCGCCGGAAAATGCGTCGATGAAACTCGGCCCTGCATTGCTCAAGGCGGGCAGGACCCGCGAAGCGATCGAAACGCTCAGTTTGCTCGTTGCCGAGGATCCCGAAAATGTGACCGCGGTCGAAATGCTGCGAGATGCAGTTGATTCCGCTGAAGGCGACGCGGCGGTCGTCGCAATTGATTCGCTTCAACAAGCCGTCTTTGCAAATCCCGACAACATCCAACTTGTCAATCTGCTTTCGCGCGTGTTCTCGCAAGCCGGCAGAACCGCGGAAGCGATCAAACTCTTCGAAACATCCTCTGCTCGATTGGTTGAATCCGACCCCGATTCGGCGGCCGCGATGCAGATCGCCCTTGGTGATCTGCTTGCCGATCGAGGCGAAAACAGCCGTGCGTCAGCGGCGTATGATAAGGCTCTCGAGCTCAGGGATATATCGAGCCCTAACGGCCTTGAAAACGACGATCGCGAGTTTGCGATGCAGGTTTTTGAGAAGATGATCCGGGTGCACAAGTCGGCCGACGACTCGAGAGCGGTCGCAGCAGCAGTGAACCGTGCCCGGACACTTTTTGGCAAGGACGATCTCTTCGCCGATCGGCAGCTTATAGCCTTTTACCGCGAGTCGGGCAGAAAGCGCGAAGCGCTGGAAGCCGTAAAGGCGGTTCGCAGCCGCGTGCCTGACGATCTTGGGTTCGTCAGGCTGGAGGCGACGCTGCTCACCGAGAACGGGAAGGTCGACGACGCGGTCGCTCTGATACGCCGAACAATGTCTGTCAAGTCTTCGACAGCTCAGGGCACCGTCAATTCGAGCGGTTCTTCGGTCAGCGTCGGAGTTCCGATGCAGGACGAGTTTTCGAACTATCTCTTCATCTCAAATCTCTATACGCAGGCGGGCCGCGGAAGCGATGCGGTCATTGCCGCGAACAAGGCGCACGAGATCGCTCAGGGAACAGAGCGAAAGCAGATTGCGATGCTCACGCTCGCAACGGCCCAAAACCTTGCCGGTCAACATGATGCTGCCGAGGCGACCTTGCGTGAGATCCTGAAGCGTTCGCCGGGTAATCCGATCGCTCTGAACAACCTCGGATACTTTCTACTCGAAAGAGACGTTCGGTTCGAAGAGGCAAAGCAGATGATCGAGCAGGCCGTAAAGATCGATCCGACAAATCCTTCATATCTCGACAGCCTCGGTTGGGCATATTACAAGCTCGGCAACTATACCGAGGCCGAGCGGTATTTACGCGAAGCGGCTCGTTTTGATTCAAGTTCCGCAGCGATCCAGGAGCATCTTGGAGATGTCTATTTGAAGCAGAACAAGCGCGACCTGGCAAGATCAGCATGGGAGCGTGCCCTCAGGCTTGCGTCCGACCCGGCCGATCTCAAACGTTTGCGACAAAAACTGGGTTCGAAGTGAAAACTGGAAAAGGTCAGGATGTAAAAGAAAAGCAGCCGCAGGGCTGCTTTTCTTGTTTGGTATGAACAACCTAAGGCTTCGGCGTCGGTGTGGGTGCCGGTTCATCGCCCTTTCTCTTGAGCTTCGGCGGTGCTTCTGAAGAGCTGCTCGAACTGCTGTCGGAATCGCTGGCTCCCGGATCACTCTGCTCGGGTTGACGCCGTTTGAGGGTCGGCTTGCCTGCGTCCCCATCTTCCATATCACTGATCACACCGGCTTTCGCATTCGTGAGTTTTAGCAGATGTGCCTTTACTCGCTGAAACTCCGAAGTGCTGATGACATATTCTTCTTTCTCCGGAAACCGAGCGACGAGGGCAAGGCTGTTATCGCGGCGGTCAAGCGACTGCGGATGCGAGGCAAAGATCTTAGCGAGCGTACCAGGTTTCTTCTTGTTCTTTTCGTTGAGCTTTTCGAACATCGTTGCCATGCCGGTCGGGTCATAACCCGAAGCATACAAGTACTGGACGCCGAGTGTGTCGGCCTCAAATTCGGCATTACGGCTAAATTTCAGAAAACTCAATAATTGGGTGAAGCCGCCGGCATTTTGGGCGATCGTGCTGGCGATACCTCCGCCGAAGATGATCGTCGCAAGCAGTCCGTAATTGATGGCCTGCAGCTTACCCTGATTCTCCATTGCATGTCGGGCCGCCACATGAGCGATCTCGTGGGCCATGACGCCGGCGAGCTCGGCCTCATTGTCAGCCGCCAGTATCAGACCTCTGTTGACAAAGAAATATCCGCCCGGCAACGCGAACGCATTTACTTCGTCGCTATCGATGACCTTTATCGTGAAAGGGATCTTGGCGTCGGAATGAAGAACGATATTCTGGCCGACACGGTTGATATACTCGGTGATAAGGGGATCGTCGACCATTTTGGCCGATTGTTCGACCTCCATCGCAAGCTGGCGTCCCAGAGCGATCTCTTTTTCCTGCGAACCGCCAAGCCACCCGAAAAATTTATCGGTGCCTTTATTGATCTTTCGTTTTCCGATCTGGCTCGGATCCTCGTTGGGCGTAAGCGGCTTCGTGCCGTTCGCTTTTGTTTGGACGAGGTCGTCTTTGCCGGCGTTCGACTTCTTGCTTGATTTCTTAGCACCATCGGTTTGAGCGGATGCCGCAACCGGGAAGAATGCGATCGAACCGAGACCGATCGTCAAGACGAGAAACGCTGATGCAAAACGCTGAAATGGACCGATTCTCATAAGTTTTCTCCAGAAAAATCCCTTGACAGTAATACTAAAGGCAATTGAGACCTAAATCAATGATTCTTTGATGCAGGACTGTGAAGGAAAGTTGCGCGTTCTCAAAAAATGTGGCTCAGCGGCACGGCCTTATCGCAAAAACTAAAAGTCTTTAAAAAGATGCGGAATATTGCTACAATTATTGATGTATCGAACGCCGTTCGAGACTCACATAGATACCGCAGACGCCCAAAACGATCTCACATCAGGTCCCGACAACCTCTGAACCAGGTCAAAACGTTCATTTCGAATGAAACGAATCCAGGAAAAAGTCAAAGATCTCGTACAAGTACGTTCCTTTGCGCCTTTACCCGATCTTTACTCTGATTCTGAGGCTACGCTCGAGAACTATCGGTTCACTGACGGAACATCGACCCTGATGGCGAACTGGCTCGATGCCGTTTCGAGGGTGTCGTTCGAAAACGGGATCGCGTTGGCGCTTGCGGGATATCGAGGCGTTGGAAAGAGTCACTTTCTGGCGGCTTTCGGCGCGATCGTTTCGAAACCAGAGTTGCGCTCGAAATTGGCCGACGGCCACGTGTCAGCCTCCGCTCAGACGCTGATGCGGCGTCATTATCCGGTGGTGAGGGTGTGGCGCGGTTCGAAGGCGACGCTTCTCGAAGAGGTCATTGACGGCGTGAAGGCGGCATTTGGGCCGGAAACCGCGATCGAGGGCGACTCGATAGGGTCGGTTCTCAGGTCCGGTGCGTCGAAATGGGCGGATATTCCGCTGGTCGTCATCGTCGATACGGCAATGGATAGAGCGACCAGGGTCGCCCGCGATGATGGTCCGGCTCTGGGCGAGCTTGCCGAGGTCGCTAAATCGTCGAATGTCGTGGTTTGCGCTGCGCTTGACGATGATATCGCAGGTGCTGACGGCACCAATTCAGCGATCTCCAGGACCTTTCAGATCGATTTCCTAGATCAGGAACACCTTTACAAGGTCGTCGATCTACACATTTTCCCCAAGAACCACAACGTAACTCCGGTAATATCCGAGATCTACGATTTCTTCAAGAGCGTTGTGCCCAATTTCCGATGGAGTGCACAGCGTTTTTCTTCGCTCTATCCGCTCCATCCGGGCATCTTGGAGATCGCGCCATATGTGCGCCTTTTCGTTCACGATTTTGCCTTGCTGAGTTTTGCGGCCGAGGCAGGCGAAAGGATCCTCGGCAGGCCGGCAAATTCGCTTATAGCCCTGGACGAGGTCTTTGACAAGGCTGAGAACAATCTTCGCAAGATCGACGACCTCAAAGAGGCGTTCGTTGCTTACGACAAGTTGAATTCCGAAGTGGTGAGCAAGGTGCCGGTGATGCAGCGGCTTCAGGCAAAGCTGGTGCTCAAAGCATTGCTGCTGCTTTCGCTGGATGGCCGCGGCGCGACCGCCGAAGACATCTGCGCCTCGATGCTGATATTCGACGAAGCGGAGCCCGAAAAGGCAGCATCGACCGTACGCGGCATCATCGAGATGTTCTCGACGGCATTGCCCGACGATATTTCGATACAAACCGTATCGGGGGGCGACACGTATTACAGCTTTCGCGTCAGCAGTAAAGACGATCTTAATTCGGCGCTGCAGGAAGGTGCCTCAAAATTAGACAGCAGCGTTGTAAGAAGCGCGATCCGCCGTTTGATGCAGGAACGCTTCGGCGATTTCACGCTGCCGATCGACCCTGTCGCGGACGAGCGTTCGACCATGGAATGCGTCACGCTTTGGCGCGGCGGCTATCGGCGCGGACGGGTGACATGGCGCGATGGCGAAGAATCGGGCGGCTTTGAAGCGCAAAGCGAAGGAATGCCCGACGCTTTGGATTGGGAAGTTGTCGTTAATTTTCTGACGGCGATGTCTGCGCCTGAGCCTGACGATGGAACATCGCGAGTTGTTTGGAAACCCGATGACCTCCGCGTCGAAGAGATCGACACGATCCTGAGGCATCACGTCCTTCAAAACGACATTTCCATCAGTGAACAATTTGGGGAGAATGTCAGGGCGTCGCTCCACGCGCACCGGATCGCCTGTGAAAAGATCCTCGATCGGATAATGCTCGAGAACGGCAAGCTGGTCATCGACGGATTTGACTATAATTTCACGGAAGAAGCTCGAGGTTCGACCAGCCTGACGGATCTTTTTTCGATAATGCTCGAACCGCTCTTTGAGACGAGGTATCCCGAGCATCCGTATTTCGCCGAACCCCTTGGCATGTCGGAGGTCAGCCGTCTTGTCAGCGACCTTTACAGCGGATCGAGGCAGAACCTCGCTGAGATTCAACAGCTCGCCAGGACCTACGGCGTGCCTCTTGGGTTGGTGCGGGAAGAAGGGAGTGTATTTGTTCCGGTAACGGGCGACGCCTTGGATTCGATACCTGCGGCCGCCCTGGTGCTGAATCTGGTCGACACCGTAGAAGACGATGTGCCGCTTCGGCAAGTATACGGAGAATTGAAGAAAGCACCGCGGGGCCTCGTCCGCGAGGCTCAACATCTCATCCTTGCGTCGCTCGTTGCCGATCGACGGATCGAGTTTGTAACCTCGGGCGGCGACCGTATAAATTCCAGATCGCTCGATCTGCGGATAATCTGGGACGAGATCGCCGGTATCGCGAAGACGAAGGAACACGCCGTCTCGTCCAAGGGACTGCTGCGTTGGGCAAAACTGATAACTGGCGACGACAGTTTTACGTCGATCTCGGATAAGGCCGAAAAGGAAAGGCTCAGACAGACCTTCGGCAAATGGCTAGAAGATTGGGACAGATCGAACGCGGTAGCCCGATTTGAAAGCGTTTCCGACACGCACATCAATACCCGGATGTGGACGCATGCTGCCCGCGTCAAGTCAACTTTCGGAGCGTTGTCGGCGGAAATGCGAAACGCAGTGGATGGAAGCTCGACGGTCGAGGACGTCCTTTATCGGGCGATCGCGATCTTCGCTGATCTGGATGAAGAGATCGAACGAAGCTCTGAATCGTTGAAGATCCTGACCAGCTTCCTCGATGCCTGCGAACAGCGCAACATGATCGCGACCTACGTTTCCGCTGCCGAACTCACGGCGGTAGACTCGATCGAGATGACCCGCGAAGCTCTATTAGCTGCAAGCGATCAGGCAATCCTGAATCCTGCAGAGGGCCGTAATCGTGAGGTCGGCTACCTGTGGGAGCGATTTCAGAAGGAGTTTTCTGAATACTTCTCAACGCAGCACAATCTGATCATGCGCTCTCATGATCTCCAGGAAAAGTATGACGATATCCGACGAACCGATATCTGGTTCGAATTTGAGAGCCTTTCGAACGTTCCGATGCTCCGCGGGCGGGCATGGCAAAAAGCCAGAACACTCAAACGGCAGTTGGAGCAGCTGAACTGCACGTTCGATGTCAGCAAGGCATTGACGATAAGCCCGACGTGCATTTGTTCCTTCCGATTGTCTGAGATGGAAAACTGGCAGGAATTGCCGGCCGAGTTGTGGGCGTCGGTTTCTTCCGGGCTGACAGAAGTGCGGGCCAAAATGAACGAGAGAAAAGACCTGATCGTCGAAGGCCTGCAGCGATTCGCAAAGTCGGAAGCCGATCCCGAGGCGGGCGCCGCTGCTAATGAACTGCTTAAGATCTTTGCTTCGGGGACGGGCATTCCAAAGCTATCACGGTTACAGCTTGATGTTCTTGGGCACGTACTCGGCTCGATAAGCTCAAAGGGAATGGTCTCGACGAACGATCTTGCCGAGATCGACGAGGCCGGCGACGGCGATGTCGACCCAAACTATCTCGTTGCCAGCAAAGACGTTTTTAACGAGGATATTGTTCTGATCGAAATGTAAGGCCCGGATCGGCGCTCGCAGAAAACGTACCGCTGCTCGTAATTTTCCGTTTAACCCGTTCGGTAGTATCGTAATTCAATGCAAAGTGTCAGCATCGTCGGCATGGGCCGGATGGGCGGGGCGTTGGCTATTGCGCTTGGTCGCGTCGGTTACCGGCTTGACTACCTGATCGTCCGCGATCCGGCGAATGCCGCGTCATATCTTTCCGAACTGCCGGCAACGGTCGCGAAATTGGACGACGTGGCCGAGATCCCGTCTTCGATCGTGATCATAGCTACCGGAGACCCCGAAATAGGCGCCGCGGCACGCTCGATCGCGGAACGCATGAAAACCGACTCGGTGGCATTGCACACAAGCGGTTCTCTGGATTCAGATGAATTAATGCAGCTCGCATCACACGGCTGCTCGGTCGGGTCGATGCATCCGCTGGTTTCGATAAGCGATCCTGTAACCGGATCGAATCAGTTCCATGACGCCCATTTTTGCATCGAAGGCGATAAGGCGGCGGTGGCGGCAGCGACGGATATCGCTGCGGCTCTTGGTGCCAGACCGTTTGCGATCGCAAAGGAGTTCAAGCCGCTTTACCATGCGGCGGCCGTGACGTCGGCGGGCCATGTCACTGCATTGTTTGATGTGTCCATCGAAATGCTGACCGCCTGCGGGCTCGATGCCGAGCGAGCAAAGGAACTGCTGTTGCCATTGCTTGCCAGCACCGTGAATAACCTTCGGAGTTCGAAACCGAGTTCGGCGATAACGGGAAGTTTCGCCCGGGCCGACGTCGAAGCTCTCGATCGCCACATAGAAATTATGAAGCGTGCCGTACCTGCAGACGTTCTCGAGATCTTCCTTCTGCTCGGAGAGCGTTCGCTCGAACTGGCAGAAGCCGGCGGCGCCGATCCGGCGAAACTAATGATGATGCGTGCGCGAATAAAAATGGAGAAAAGTATCGTTAAATGATAAAATTCGATGCATAGTCATGAAAGGGAAGGCGCAGCAGTTCGTTAAAGAAAAAGAGATCTTTCTGGAGCATATCCAGAAGGCCGGCTTGCGGCGCACCGGGCAACGCGACCTGATACTTGAAACTTTCCTGAAGACCGAGGATCACGTGACCAGCGAAGACCTTTACTGGATCGTGCAAAAGAAGGATCCGTCGGTCGGGCACACGACGGTCTATCGCACACTCAAGCTGTTAACGGAAGCCGGACTTGCCAGGGAAGTACGCTTCGGGGACAACAAGACCTACTACGAACATCATTACGACCACGAACATCACGACCATATGATCTGCACCCAATGCGGCAAGGTCATAGAGTTCTTTTCGCCGGAGATCGAGTCTTTACAGGAACAAATGGCAGACAAATTCGGCTTTCGCCTTTCGCATCATAGTCTGCGAATGTGGGGGTCATGTTCGGAGTGCAGCGCGAAGGACACAATGACGGCCTCGGCGGCGTCGGGTGCGCAACCGCGAGTGCGTGTCAGGTCGCTCGCCGGTGGTTAGCCGCAAGATATGAAGACACAGGAATGCGATGTGAGGTTTGAGCGGGAAAACATCGACGGCGTGGTTGCCGTTGGGTCGTATCTGTCAGATTCCGCACGACGGCTCGGAATAAGAAATGTCGGCACATGTGACCTCGAGAATAATGACCATGATTGCTTGATCAGCATTACGTCCGGGGCGGAATTATTGTCGCCGAAAACAAAGACCGAAGCTAAGTTCCTGAATGAAGCCTCCGCCGATCCGATCGACCGGCTGGCGTGTCAGACAAAGATCGAAAGATCCGGAGATGTTGTAGTTATGACAAAGGAAAAGAAGACGGCCGAAGAAGCCGCAGAACCGCAAAGTGACATCGACGATGAATATCGAAAGAAATTCGCGGAACTTCCGTTAGACAAAAAGATCTCAAATCTAGTGCAGCTCGAAGCGATGGCGCTCGGAGATACGCTGGCCTACATTGCAAATTCACCGTATACGATCGCAGACAAATTGATGGACGTTCTGGCAGGATTCGGCTTTGCGATGGACGAAGAGGCGAAAAAAGCAAAAAGGCCCAGCGAACATAAAAAGGGTGATGAAACGGTCAATGACACCGCCAGTTCCAAGTCGAAGACCGCAAGCAGCAAGCGGCGGCACAGGTCCGCAGGCGATCACGAATCGGAGATGTCCAGCTGATTCGAGCGTCCGGCTTTTGATGTTGTGAGTAACACTTCACTTCAAAAACGAATCCCCGCCTCGATCAAAGAGAAAAGCCAATATCTATTGGCATTTGGGGTAATTGCATCGATGTTGGTCGTCGCAAATATCCCGATATTCGTGATCTTTTTCTTTGGGGTGTTCGCGTATCTGGTCGTCAAGATGCTCTCGTCAGGCTCTAAAAGCGAGACCCGCGAGATATTCGAGTTCTACCTTTCGGCGAATGAGATCCTTCGAAATGACGACCGGCGGTGGTTTGGCTTTGAGATAAGCGAGACGATAAGCCGCGGCGAAGGACTTGTGCAGAGAATGAGCGTGGTTCCGCCGCTGGTGAGTTTTACGCTCGGTGCCCTGTACAACAAAGCCGGAGATCATAAAGCTGCCGTGAATTATCTATCGGGCGTTCTCGAAAAAGAAAGTTCGGACGAGCGGGCCTTCATGTATCCGACCCCTGAACTGCGCAGCTACGTAAAGGTGTTGCGAAAGATCGAACGCGAACCGGCGGACGCTCCGTTAACCTCAGCCGCAGTTCGTGCTCTTGAGCGGACACGGAGACTCAGAGGCAGGGTCCTGCTCGAAGAAAGCAGAACGAAATTTGCAAATGGAGTTCCCTCGCCGTCGAATCAGTACATTTTGGACACGCCACCTCCGGCACCTGAGGACGATGAGCGAATGCCGGTCTTTGTTACTGAGGAAAATGGCTTGGGCCAAGAACCTGACCGTACCCTCGATCCGACGATCAACGGTACACGATCATCCGAGAACAGGACCAGATCGAGGAAAACGCGAACCGAGCGATTTTCCGAACGTAAGCCGATATCTGAAGTGCTCCACGACATTTACGACAAGAACGTTCAGTAAGCCCTGATCTACCTCTAGCTTTTACTTTAGTCCAAAGAATTTCCGGAGTGACGCGATCACATTGCGTTCTTCCGCAGGAACCGATCCGCTGTCAGGTTTTTCGACGGGTCCCAGCAATGCACGTCTTTCTTCGATCATCGAGCCTACTGCACTCAACAATTTCGGGTTTGCGTCAAAGATCGGCTTGATCGCCGACTTTCGTATCTCAAGGACCTGGGTCTCCTCCTCCGTGACCACCGAGGCCGATCTTGGTTCGCCCGTTAAGAGGCTCATCTCGCCAAAAAAGTCGTTGGTCTTGAGTTTGTTGATCGTGCGTTTTTGGCCGTTGTCGTCTATCTGAACTATCGCCGAGCCTCGTACTATCAGATACATCGAATTGCCTTCCTGGCCTTCGCGAACGATCACCTCGCCGGGCGCGAATATCCGGCTATTAGACGTTTTGGCGAGTTGTTCGATCTCGTCGATCGAAAGCGGAGCAAAGATGGCAACGTTGGCTATATGTTCTGACGCCGCATCGATGTATTCTTCCGGATCGACCTTTTCCGGCGTCGGTTCCATATGAACCGTTCGTGTCGGGAACGCGAAATGTATCTTTTCACGATTGAAGACATACCAGATCCGCTGTCTGATCAAAGCGTCGGTCTCGTTAAAACGCCGATAGTCCTCGCACCAGTATTTGACCTCCCACTCGATGCCGCTTTCGCCAAGATCGCGGATGCGAACGATCGGCCTTATCTTCTGCGAGACGTTCTCGACCTGACGTACGGCCTCGCGGACGACCTGAGCGGTTCGGGTCGGATAATTGCTGTATATGGTGTTGAAGTACACGAGTCGGGCATTGAGATTGTTGCGCGGTGCGACCTCGATCGTCTCTTTCCCGAGAACCGCATTGCTGATCATCAAAAGTTTGTTCTGAAACGTGCGTATCTTCACGCCACGCCAGGAAACGCTTTCTACCACGCCCTCACCCCGATTTGCGATCTTTACGACGTCACCGACCTGAAATGGTTGATCCGCCTGCAGGGCGATGCCGGCAAACAAGTTTCCGAGCGTATCCTGCAAGGCGAGACCGACGACGATCCCGAGAATGGTCGAACCCGTAAAGAGAGGCGCAAGCTGGACGTTAGGGTACTGCGACTGAAAGATTATGAAGAAAGCTACAATGTAGATGATGATCGACAGGACGGTTCTGATAAGCGACGAGATCTCGGCCTGGCTGGCTCCGCGAAACGCGGTCTTAAAGATCAGAAAGCTGAAGAACCGCACAATGACGATGACCAGGGCCATCCAGAGAACGATCTTTATGATGTGAAAGACGGTAACTATCAGCTCGATCGACGTCGAGACCATCATTGCAAGCGAGGTGCCGTCAGTATTAACGACCTTACCGTCCGTTGAGATCGAAATGCCGAAGGCTGTATTGAGGTATCCGAGGATGAGGCCTTCAACGAACGGAAGCGTGAACAGGACGATCGCCAGGATCGCCGTAGCGGCTAAAAAGAAAAGGGTCTTTCGCTTGACATTTTGGGACGGCATATCCGCACAAGAGCTAGAACATATCAGCAATCGTTCGCCCAATCAATAGTAGAGAGAGAGCTGAAACGACGGCCGTGATCAAAATCGCGAATACGTTAAAAACACGGGTGTTGGCGTGTTCACCCATGATCTCGCGATTATTGGCAAGCTTGACTATCGCCACGAGGACGACAGGCAGAAGCAATCCGTTGACGCATTGAGTGAAGATGAGAAGCTTGATCTGTGGAATTCCGGGGATCAGGGCGACGACGGATCCGATGACGATCAAGGATGTAAATATACCGAGGAATATCGGTGCCTCACGAAACGACCGTGAAATGCCTTTTTCAAAGCCGAGAGCCTCGCTGATCGAATACGCGGTAGCGAGCGGAAGAACACCCATCGCCAGCATCGCGGCTCCGAACAGGCCTACGGCGAACATGTACTTTGCGTAAATTCCGGCGGCCGGAGCAAGAGCGGCCGCGGCCGTTGCCGCTGAATCGATCTCGGTTATACCGACCTTGTGAAGTGTAGATCCTGCTGATATAACGATAAATGCTGCGATGATGACCGCAAATGTAGTTCCGACGATTACATCTGACCGTGCGAGCGACAGGTCGTCTTTATCGAGTCCTTTTTCGACGACCGATGACTGCACGTAGACCTGCATGAACGGCGTGATAGTTGTGCCGATCAACGCCATGATAGTGAATAGATAGACCGCGTCGAGGCTAAACGCCGGACTAACGAATCCCGAACCCACCGCGGCCCAATCGGGTCCGGACAGGAAAGCCGAAATTACGTAGCACAGGAACACCAGCGACATCGCAAGAAACACTCGTTCCACCCGTTTCTGAGTTCCTTTAACGACCAGCCACCAGATCAGGGCGGACGTCAGCGGTATCGAAACGAACCTTGAAACTCCAAGGAGCTCAGAAGCTTGGGCGATGCCGACGAACTCTGAGATGATAACGCCAGTGTTGGCGACAAATAGTGCCAACATCACCACCGCGGTCCAGCGGACGCCGAACTGTTCGCGGATAAGGTCGGCAAGGCCTTGCCCCGTGACCACACCCATCCGGACGCACATCTCCTGGACGACGACGAGGCTGAGAACCATCGGGATAAAGACCCAGAGCAGCGAATAGCCGTAGCCGGCGCCGACCGAAGAATAGGTGGCAATGCCGCTGGCATCATTTCCCGCATTTGCCGCGATCATCCCGGGGCCGAGGATCGCGAGGTAGGCATAGAATCGATAATCAGACAGGCCACGCCGTGCACGCGAACGTATTCGCCCGAGTTCCTGCACCATTCGTTTTGGTGAAAGCCGCGTTAAGAACATTGATGCAACTGTCGCCTTCGATCATCGTGATAGGTGGCCGCAGCGGGCCGTTTGTCGGATCTGTCGAACAACGACTATATCGCTTTTGGTATTGGTTGAAAAGCCGATGGGTGTTTTCATACCTTTGTTCGGCAGTTTCGCATGGCTCGATGTAGCTCGGACGCCAAAAACCGGGAATTTGTCCGTGAAAATCAACTCTGTTAAAGTTTGCGTATGAAAGCCTTTCGACTCAATCGGATTTTCGTCCTTTCGCTTTTAGCGATCGTTGTTTTTAGCGGGATCCCAGCCTCACGAACCGCCTCGGCGGCGTTTCCCGATGTGTCGCGTGCAAGGTCGGCGATGGTCGCTTCGCAGCACGAGCTCGCATCTAAGATCGGTGCCGATATAATGCGTCGCGGCGGTAATGCCGTTGACGCGGCGATCGCGGTCGGCTTTGCATTGGCCGTTGTGTATCCCGAAGCCGGAAACATCGGCGGCGGCGGATTCATGATGATCCGCAAAGCGAATGGTGAGACCGCAGCGATCGATTATCGTGAAAAGGCTCCAGCTGCGGCACATCGGGACATTTTCATCGATAAGGACGGGAACCTCATTCGCGGTGAGGGGTCTTCAACTCTTGGTTACAGAGCTTCGGGTGTGCCTGGCGTTGTCGCCGGCTTCGAACTTGCGTTCAAGAGGCACGGTTCGGGAAAAGTGAAATGGAGCGAACTGGTCGAGCCGGCGCGCCTTTTGGCACAGGATGGTTTTGTACTGTCGTACCGGCTTGCCGAGCTGTTCAAGGCATATAAGAACAATCTTTCGAAATATCCGGACAGCAACCGGATCTTTTTGAACAACGGAAAATACTTCGAAGCCGGCGACCGTCATGTTCAGACCGATCTCGCGGCAACACTCGGCCGAATCGCTGAACGGGGTGCGGATGGCTTTTATACGGGGCGGACCGCCGAATTGATAGCTGCCGATATGAGGGCGAACAACGGTTTGATCACCCTCGATGACCTCAAGAACTATCGGGCCGTCGAGCGAACACCTTTGAAGGGCAATTATCGCGGCTATGAGATCATCACGATGCCGCCGCCGAGCTCAGGCGGGATCGTGATGCTTCAACTTCTGAATGTGCTTGAAGGGTTTGATGTCCGAGGAATGGGCGCCGGTTCTGCTGCGAAGATCCACTTGTATACCGAAGCATCGCGGCGGGCATTTGCCGATCGGGCGGAGTTCATGGCCGATCCGGATTTTGCGCAAGTGCCGACTGACGCTCTCATCAGCAAGGACTATGCAAAGAAGCGAATAGAGAATTTTTCCCCAACGAAGACATCGCCGAGCAATACCGTCGGTCATGGCACGGTCTCGGGTTCTGAACCGATGGAAACTACCCACTATACGGTCGTCGGCCCGGCTGGCGATGTGGTTTCAAACACTTACACGATAAATGACCTCTATGGCTCGGCGGTGACGGCAAAGGGAACCGGTGTGCTGCTAAACAACGAAATGGATGATTTTGCAGCCCGCCCGGGGAAGCCGAACCTGTTCGGTCTGATACAGGGCGAGCGAAACAAGGTCGAGCCCGGAAAGCGCCCGCTTTCATCGATGACACCAACGATCGTATTGCGAAAGGACGGGTCGCTTTGGTTCGCGGTCGGCGGTCGCGGCGGCCCACGCATCATATCGGCAGTGATGCAGATCGTGATAAACATCATCGATCACGATATGAATATTCAGGAGGCAATCGACGCTCCACGTTTTCACCATCAGTGGTTTCCTGACGAATTGTTTTACGAGCGGAACGGGATATCGCCCGACACCAGAAAGATCCTCGAAAGCTATGGCCATAAATTTGTGGACCGGCCAGGCTATATTGCGTCTGCGACGGGGATAATGGTCGATGAAAGAGGAACTCGGATGGGTGCGATCGACCCGCGGAGTGACGGGGCCGCTATTGGTTACTGACCGCTGTCGCGCTCAAGCAATTTCGTCGTTGTTTCGGTCACACTATTCGGCGTTTTCTCGAGTTCATTGGTATCTTTCCATGCACCCGCGGCGGGCGGAGCGTAGGATGAGGCCGGCGTGGACCGCTGCGGAGGCAGCGCTGGGACGTCGCCGCTCGAGCCGACGACCTTTTTCGACATCTCGATAACGCTTTGCTCGAGTGTCTTGCCGCCGACCTCTCCTGACTCGAACATCAATGCGTAAACGATCCGGAGCAGCCCGCCTACGGTCAAAAGCACGGCACTGACGACAACAAAATACGGTTCGATATTTGCCGCGATCGTCGCCATCACGACAAGCGGTACAACAAGAAAAGAAAGCAGGAAGATAAATACCCCTTGATAAATACCCCGCCTGCGCGGTGTGGTCGAAGAGGCTCCTGGTTCGATCTCAAGAAGTCCGTCTTTGGCAACGATCTGCGCAACGCCGGTCAATAGGAACCCGCATTTTGAGCAAAATCGTGTTTCGTCGCTGATCTGAGCCTGTCCGCATTTTGGGCAATGCATCTAGCGCTTGTCCTCGTCTTTTTGGAGTAGTTTTGTTGTGTTTTCGATAACGCTTGGGGGCCGGGCAAATTCACCTGTATCCGGAGCACGCCAGGCGCCTGCTGCCGGCGGAGCGTACGTCGTCGCCGGCTGACTTTGCATCGGCGGAAGGGCGGCGTTTGCAGGATTTCCGTACAATCCGACGGGCTGCGAGACGATATTCTCCGGAACAGCATAGGTCGGGGCCGGCCGATGCGGCTTCAACAAGACCAGCGAACCGATCAGCAGAATGAGTCCGCCAAAGACGCCGAGTATCGCGCTGACTCCTGCAAGTTCATCGACATTTGCAATGCCAAAGATGGGTGTAAAGATAAACAGAAAAAGCAGAAACCAAAATACGCTGAAGATCACCCCATTCTTACGCGTCAGCCATCCGGTCTTCTTGTTGTAAAGCTCGTTCAACTGAGGAAGGTATCCGCCATTTGCGAGGACCTCTGCGACAAGGCCGAGCTGGAATCCGCACCGGGAGCAGAACTTTGTTTCGCTTGAGAGCTGTTGTTGACCACATCTAGGACAGTGCATTATCGACTCCGAACCGACAAGTATTCCCGCAAACTAACGAATTCTTGCACGAAATTGTTCGAATGACAACACCAACGAAATGCCGGGGACACGGACGTCACGGCGAACCGCTTTGCGAATTCACGCTATTGAATGCTGCCTTTGCCGCACCGAGATAAAGCGATGACGCAGACAGAGTCCTGAGAAGTACTTGTAAGATCGACCGAAACTCTTCCGGAGCCGGGATCAGTTTTTCGAGATCCGCATCACCAATGGCATTAAAGGCCCTTACTCGGGCATTTTCTACCTCGTCGAAGTAAGCAAACATCCGATCCTTTGAATGCAAGGTCTCCTGCAGCGTCCATTCGAAAGGATCGTCCCAAAGGCGCGTAGTTATTCCACCGGACGACTGTTCGACGGCCGCCGCTGACCGAAGCAAAAGCTCACCGAATGAGAGTCGGCCATCCGCGATCTCATGATCAACTGAGTGCGGAAAAAGGTCGGTCTCGCGGGCGTCTGCCAACAGAATACGCCGATCAAGATCAAGCCTGACGAATTGTGAATCGAGTGCAGCTTTGATCGGGTCCATTTGTATCTTGTCCAACCGTGTCGACGGCTGACCGTGAGGCCTCATTCAGGCCACTTAAAACTTTACTTTCGGCGAAACCGACGGTCTTTCTCGTACATCCCAAGTCCGTAGTTCCGGCCTCCCCAACTGATACCGCTGGCGATCCTGCCGCTGACACCTATCTCGGCGCCCTTGTTCGGCACAGCATCGTCAGTCACGATCCAGATCTTGCCCGTACCGTCGTCGATCTCGTAGGCACCGCCGCGGACCGGTGTTCCGGGTATATTGACACCGTAGCTGTTTCGGACAATGCCCGCAACCGCGATCTCCTTGTTATTATATTTTGACGGATCGGCATTTATGTCAGCGATACTGACCCGTTTCGGGCACGCGGCGGAAAAGACGGCAACGGCCGTGACCGCGGCAATGAGAACTACTTTGGTTTTGAATAACATGATCGCTCCTTTAGGCTGAAGTTTAGTGTTCGAGATCACCGCAAGAGAGATTCAAATTACACCGAAAAGTTTGCCATATTTTTGCGATTCTGCGATTCTTTTACCGGTTCTTCTTTAGTTGACGCGCTCAAGCGATCCAATGAAAAACGACCTCGAAAGCTCCGCGCCGGTCAGGGTCTCGTTGGGGTCCAGCATAGAGCATGACATCTGGCACCCGACCGCCGGAGGAAGTGCTTATGATTGGTGGTACTTTGACGCGCTTTCCGATGACGGGACCGAGGCGGTTCGGATCAGCTTTCACAGCAACTTCGTCTTTCCGTCGTCGGCCCAAAAACGCGAATTGGAATCGCTCGGGCCCGGCGTCCCACCAGTATTGCCGTCGGTCGGCTTCACATACGTAGAAAATGGGGCCGCAAGGTATCACAGCTCGGCCATGTTTCCGAGCGCCGACTTTAGCGCCGGCAGATCGATACCGGAATGCAGGATCGAGAGATCGTCCTTTAAGTTTCAGACCGCGGAATACGGTTCCGGATACTTCGTAGCGGTCGAACTACCATTGAGTGGCGGAAGCTCTATCGAGGCACATTTCGAGTGGCTTTCGATAGAGGCCGATCTGCTCGCTATTTCCAGTTCGGTCTCGGACCGTATTTGCTGGAATGTCGTGGCTCCGCGTTCAGACGTTACGGGCCGCATTACCGTCAAAGATCGAAGCGGAAGAGCGACCGAGGTCCGTCACTTCAGAGGAACCGGATATCATGATCACCGGTCGGATATTCGCCCTATCTGTGAATCGGTCGACGAACTGCATTGGGGCAGAGTGCACTTTGACGATTCGACGGCGGTTTTCTGCAGCCTTCGCGACCGCAATACTTCAGAAACTGAAAGTGTGATGATGGTCGTTCGCGATGGAAAGGCCGAAATTCGAAGCTCGTCGTTCGAAGCGCAGAATCTAACCCGCGCACGATATGGCATCCGATTTCCCAAACGTCAGACCTTTTTGGCCGAGGATAATGTGCGTCTGAGAATAAAGCCGATAAAGGTCATCGAATCGAGTTTCGATCAACTTGCGTTCTTGAGCGAGATGACGTTGACCCTGCGCGACGGCGTCGCTCGAAAAACGATCGGTCTGAGTGAGATGATAGCGCCGAGACCCTACAAATACCGATGGCTTAACTGGCTGAACAGGATCAGAAGCGGAAGGGATGGTAAGCGGATATCGTGAGACGGTTCTGTCGCGGATAACCGGCGACGTCGAGCACCGTTTGAGGATATGCTAAAATAAAAGGTTCTCGTGCGGTCGCTGCGCCTGCGAGCGTAGCGAGTTTTCATACACCGAAGAAGCATTTCAACCCTAAGCACTGCGAATTTATTTCTATGACGAACTCACTTTTTGATTCAAAACAGGTTTTTAAGACCGGTTACGGTTCGGACGCGTTTTTTTATTCGCTTCCGAAGCTTGAAGAAGCCGGTATTGGCAACATTTCGCGCCTGCCGGTCTCGATCCGAATAGTCCTCGAATCGGTGCTTCGCAATTTTGACGGCGGAAAGAAAGTGTCTGAGGACAACGTAAGAGCTTTGGCCGGTTGGCTTCCCAATTCGGAGCGCACGGCTGAGATACCCTTCGTCGTCGCGAGAGTCATACTGCAGGATTTCACGGGCGTTCCGCTTTTGGTCGATCTTGCCGCGATGCGATCTGCTGTCAGCCGAATGGGTAAGAATGTCGGGATCATTGAACCGCTTGTACCGGTCGATCTTGTCATCGACCATTCCGTTCAGGTCGATTACGCGGGCAGCGAATCGGCGTATCAGCAGAACATGGAAATGGAGTTTCGCCGGAACGAACAGCGATACCGCTTCTTGAAGTGGGGAACACAGGCGTTCAAAGGATTCTCTGTTATCCCGCCCGGAATCGGCATTGTGCATCAGGTCAACCTCGAATATCTGGCGAAAGGTGTTTTCGAGAAAGACGGGGTCTATTTCCCGGATACACTGGTCGGAACCGATTCGCACACGACGATGATCAACGGCCTTGGGATCGTCGGTTGGGGGGTCGGCGGAATCGAAGCGGAAGCGGGGATGCTCGGACAGCCGGTGTATTTTCTAACGCCCGACGTTGTCGGCGTTCACTTGTCCGGCGAGTTATCACAGGGGTCAACCGCTACCGATCTCGTACTTCGGATAACCGAGATGCTGCGGAAGGCGAATGTGGTCGGTAAGTTCGTCGAGTTTTTTGGTGACGGCGCGGCGGCATTGAACGCCACCGACCGTGCGACCATTGCCAATATGGCTCCGGAATATGGAGCGACGATGGGTTTCTTTGGCGTCGACGACAAGACACTTGATTATTTTGCGGCAACCGGTCGCCCTCAAGAGCAGATAGATACGATCCGGTCGTACTACACGGCACAAGGAATGTTTGGTATCCCGCGCGACGGCGATGTCGACTATTCAACGGTCATCGATCTCGATCTTGGGACCATCAATCCTGCAGTCGCCGGGCCAAAGCGCCCACAGGATCGGATCGAACTGTCGAATCTTGACGACCGGTTCAAGGAGCTCTTTTCGCTTTCGGTTGCGGATGGCGGTTACGGCAAATCGGCCGAGGACCTTGAACAGAGATTTGTCGTCACGATGTGTGAGACTTCGGACGGCTTTGTCTCCGGCGGCGGCGACCAAAGCCAAAGGTCGTCACCTGTCGTGCAGTCCGGGAATGACAGTACGGCAGACACAAACGTTCGATCCGAGGTCGAGATGATGAACAATCGTCCTACACCGAATCGGGTCGATCCGGATGGAGCAGATTGTCCGCCTGCGCAAACGAATATCGGTAACGGTGATGTTTTGATCGCGGCCATCACGTCATGCACGAACACCTCGAATCCTTCGGTGATGATCGCCGCAGGGATCGTCGCAAAAAAGGCAGCCGAACGCGGGATGAAGGTCCCTGCATATGTCAAAACGTCGCTTGCACCCGGTTCGAGGGTCGTCACCGAATATCTTGAAAAGGCGGGCCTTCAAAAGTACTTGAACGAGATCGGTTTCAATCTCGTCGGTTACGGTTGTACGACCTGCATCGGTAATTCGGGTCCGCTCGATCCGGCGATCGAAGAAGAGATCGTTGAAAATGACATAATCGCGGCCTCGGTCCTTTCGGGCAATCGCAATTTCGAAGCTCGTGTCCATCAGAATATCAAGGCAAATTTCCTGATGTCGCCGCCTTTGGTCGTAGCTTATGCGTTGGCCGGCACGGTGCTGAAGGACGTGAACCTTGATCCGATCGGTTTGGACAAAGATGGCAATGAGGTCTACCTAAAAGACATCTGGGCCTCGCTAGATGAGGTGCGCGAAATGCTGCAAACAGCGTATGATCCCGAAACCTACAAGCGGCTCTACACCGAGTTTGCTGAGCAAAATCCGCTTTGGAATGACGTCCGATCGACAACGGGCACTTTATATGAGTGGGACGCAAACTCGACCTACATTCAGGAACCTCCGTTCTTTGAGGATTTTTCGATGGAATCGGGCCGTTTTTCGGACTTTCATGGTGCAAGAGCGTTAGCGATCTTTGGCGATTCGGTCACGACAGATCATATTTCTCCGGCCGGTGCGATCAAGGCGAATTCGCCGGCGGGCAAGTATCTGCAGGAAAATGGCGTCGAGCCTCAGGATTTCAACTCGTACGGATCGCGCCGAGGAAATGACCGGGTGATGCTTCGCGGGACGTTCGCAAATGTTCGCATCAAGAATACGATGGTCACTCCGATCGAGGGTGGTTTTACAAAGCACTATCCATCGGGAGACGAGATGACGATCTATGATGCGGCCATGCGGTACCGAGAAGAAGGCGCACCGCTGATGATATTTGCAGGCCAGGAGTACGGCACCGGCAGCTCAAGGGATTGGGCAGCGAAGGGCACCCGATTGATGGGTGTAAATGCGGTTATCGCCCAGTCGTTCGAGCGGATACACCGTTCGAACCTTGTCGGAATGGGTGTTTTGCCTCTGCAGTTCAAGCCCGGCGATTCGGCAGCATCCTTCGGTCTGGATGGGACTGAGACGTTCGATCTGACCGGGCTCGAGGGTTCGAACGTCCGCCCGATGCAGAATGTCAAGCTTACGATAAATCGGGCCGACGGGACCAAACAGGAGATCGAGGTAATATTGAGGATCGATACGCCGATAGAGCTTGAGTATTATATGAACGGGGGAATACTCCAGTACGTTCTTCGGCAGTTGATAACCCAGAATGCCAATGCGGCCGCCTGATCCTAAGGAAGTCAAAGCAAGTGAAGACCGATAGGTAGGCAGGTGCACGGTTTTGGCCGGAATAAAATCTCGAGGAATCGGAATTATGTAATAGGCCCAGGTTTGTACCGGCTGTCAGCAACGATTCCTTCATAATACTGATAGCGGCCGCAAAAAATATTCCCTTTTGCGGCCAGAAGTAGTAATTTAATCGAAATAACCAATTCAAAGCGTTGTTTCCGGATCTTCCAAAGGGGTTTTAGACATGAGAAAAGCATTTTCGATCTCGATCATTTTTACATTGACGCTCGCCGGAGTTCTTGATCTTTCAGCCCAGCGCGTTGTCCGCGGAGGCGAGCCAAAGAGCCGTCAGGCCGCAACCACGACCACTTTGGACATGACGGGATTTGAAAGCGTCGAAGCGATGACGGACGGTCGGGGCATTTTTGTCCGATGGCAGATGTCGGTCGAACGGGATAACCTCGGCTTCGACGTCTTCCGTGTTGATGGCCGCGGTAAGGCTCGTATCACCGATGAACCGGTCGGTGGTTCGGCCCTGCTTTATGGTCAACAAGCGGTGAGAGGGCTCAGATACTCGGTTTACGACCCAGAGGGAACCAGCGAATCGATCTACTTCATAGAGAGCATTGGAATGGACGGCCGACGGTTGCGCACCAATGGAACTCCCGTTGTCGAATCGGGGCTGGCAAGCGCTCTCGTAAACGATTGGAATTCCCGCAAAACGACCGCTGACCAGAATCGAAACGTTTTTGGTGCGGATCTCGCCTTGACCAAAGAACTGCAAACAGAAGTGGCTGAGAACTCGCTTGTACCTGATCCTGACATGCATCGTTGGGTCATTTCACAAAACGGAGTTCGGATAGGGGTCAGAAAAGAGGGTTTTTATCGGGTGACGCGTGCTGAACTGCAAAGCGGCGGCTTTAATGTCAATGCCGATCCGGCGCTTTGGCAGTTGTACGATCATGGCGTCGAACAATCGATAATTGTCGGCCCGAACGGCGATTACATTGAGTTCTTCGGTCGCGGTGTCGACACGCCCGACAGCGATACACGGGCTTACTTTTTGATAAACGCAGCGACACCGGGAAAGAGGATCGGAACACGGGTTGTCCGACCGGGCACCTCAAATGTGGTTGCCCAAAGCTACCCGCAGACATTCAAGCTTCGGGAACGGACGAATTTTACGAATAATATTCGCAATGGACACGCCGAGAATTTCTGGGGCAGGATAGTGACCTCGAGCGGTTCTACCGTCAATTTCACGCTGACCGGCGTCGACTTTTCGCGTCCCGAGTCAACGATTAAGGTCGCCTTCCAGGGTTTTTCGCAGGGCGTTCACAGCATGGCAATGACCCTTAACGGAGAGGTTCTTACTCCGGCAGCGAGTGCCGGCCAGGCACCGTATTCGACGACCTTGACAGTCCCGACATCGTATCTGCGGGAGGGCGCCAACAGCCTGCTGCTCCGGTCCGCCGGGCCGACAGGCGACTCAAGCTTCTTCGACTCGCTTGAGATCTCTTTCAACCGACGTCACGAGACCGAGCAAAACAAGATCTACTTCTTCACTCAGAACAACCGTTCGGCAAAAGTATCAGGCTTTGCAAGTTCGGATATTCGTATTCTCGATATCGGCGCCGAGAGCACACCGACCGAACTGATCAATTTGCCGATCGAGGTTGACGGCGGAACATTCTTCGTCAATCTTCCGGCTGCTCGCGGCCGTGTGCTGCATGCTACAACCACGTCATCGATGCTTTCACCGGTTTCGATAGTTCCGTTCGATCCGGTGTTGATCGGCGTTCCCAACGAAGCGGCAAGCCTCGTCATCATTTCTTATAAGAATTGGATGGCCGAGGCTGAAGCTTGGGCCAACTATCGGCGCGGACAGGGCATCACGGTCAAGACCGTTAATGTAGATGAGATCTATGACGAGTTTAACTACGGCGTTCTAAGCTCTGATGCTGTGAAGTTGTTCCTTCAGTACGCCTATACGTCCTGGCAGGTTCAGCCGCAGTACGCCCTGATCGTTGGCGACGCATTCTTTGATCCTCGAAACTACCGCGGTTTCGGCTATCACAATTATATCCCGACCAGATCGGTAAACACGATATTTACCGAAACCCCGAGCGACGAATATCTGGCGGACTTTAACAGCGACGGCCTTGCCGAGATCGCAGTCGGCCGCATCCCGGTGCGGAGCGGGCAAACGGTCACTAGTACGCTTGCAAAAGTGACCAATTGGGAAGCAGCTCTCGTTAATCCGCTCGATCGCGGCACCCTCTTTGCCTACGACCTGCCGGACGGTTACGATTTTGAGGGCATGAGCAACCGGATCAGAAACCAACTCCCTGCCGGTGCACCGGCGACAATGGTTGGCCGCGGCCAGCAAAATTCGCAGGCAACACTTGTTTCGGCGATCAATTCGGGCAAGTTCTTTGTGAACTATGCAGGGCATGGCACCACCGGCGGTTGGGCGGCATTGTCGTTCTTTTCGATATTCAACGTGACCTGCACGAACGGCCAAACGCAGTGCGTCAATAACCCGGGCAATGAAGCTGTTTACACGATGCTGACCTGTCTCAATGGTTTCTTTATAAGCATCGATAATGACAGTCTTGCTGAAACGCTTCTCTTCTCGAACAACGGAGGAGGTGTTGCAGCGTGGGCATCAACGGGGCTCACGACGCCGGACGTACAGGAGGTCATGGCACAGCGGTTCTACAACCAGCTCGGTGCCGGCAATATCCCGCGAATGGGCGATCTGATCAGGGATGCCAAATCAACGATCCCCGGCGGAATCGATGTTCGGCTTTCGTGGACGCTGATCGGCGACCCGATGCTGAAGGTCCGTTGATCAATTCAGACGATCAAAGAAAAGGGCGTCCGCAATGGACGCCCTTTTTTCGTGATACTGGTACTCGCGGCAGGAGTCGAACCTGCGACTTCTTCCTCCGGAGGGAAGCGCTCTATCCACTGAGCTACGCGAGCCTACGCGTATTTTACGTGTTTCAGCTCTTTGGTTCAATACGGATCGTTTTTATCTTCACCGCTTCGACCGGCCGTTCACCTTCGCGTGGCTGAACGCCCGAGATGGTACGAACATTGTTCATGCCTTCAATGACCTTACCGAAGACCGTATAACGGTTATCAAATCCGGACTCACGTTTCAAGGTGATAAAAAACTGGGAGTTTGCCGAATTGACGTCTGTGCCGCGAGCAGCGCCTACGATCGCGGTGTTATACGGTATATCCGAGAATTCCGCCGGAACGTTGGGCTTTGGCGAACCGCCCTGTCCGTCGTTGGTCGGGTCATTGTCCTTTGAATTTGGATCACCGCTTTGGATCACCGACTGGTTGATGCGGTGAAATGTGACGCCGTCATAAAAACCTTCACGGGCGAGCTCTTTGAACCGTGCGACCATCTTCGGCGCGATGTTCGAGTAGAGTTCGATCTTGATCGTGCCATATGCCGGGGTATTTTCCATTTCGATCACCGCGATCTCGTTATCGGCGACCGGGGCAACACCTTTCTTGACCTCAGATGTCGAACTGCTGTTTGCCGCAGGTTTGGGGTCGCATGCGGTCAAAGAAATCAAAACGATGGCAAAGAAGGAGAAAGCTGCTATTCTCATAAGACTTTTCATTTTAGCTGATCGGTGTCGAGGATAATGGTCACAGGCCCATCGTTCACGAGCTCGACCTCCATCATTGCCTGAAAACGGCCGGTTCGGACATTTTCGGTCCGCTCTCGAGCTTTCGCAATGAAGTATTCATACAGCCGATTCGCGTCCTCGGGCCGAGCCGCATCAATGAACGACGGCCTGCGCCCCTTTCGCGAATCGGCATAAAGCGTAAATTGAGAAACGACAAGTAATCCGCCGTTTGTGTCGATCAACGAGAGATTCATTTTGCCATCGGAGTCTTCGAATATCCGAAGGTTCAAGATCTTTTCAACCAGCGTATCTGCTTCCCGCTCGGTGTCGTTTACCGAGACGCCGAGCAGAATCAGTAAACCGCGCCGGATCTCGCCGGTAGTCTCGTCATCGACTATTACTCTGGCTCGAGAGACACGTTGGAGAACCGCCCGCATTAACTGGCGGGTTCCTCAATATAGACGCGGTTCATAACGATCTGTTCGACCGGTTTATCGCCGGGATGCGTTGCAACCTCAGCGATCGCATCGACGACGGACTGGCCCTCGATCACTTTGCCAAACTTTGTGTAGCTCGGGGGCAGAGGGTAATCGATATGCATTATGAAAAACTGCGATCCGTTGGTATTCGGCCCGGCATTAGCCATTGCAACGGTCCCTTTTTCGTAGACGCCCGAATAAAGATCGGAACCTCGGTCGATCTCGTCATCAAATCTTCCGCCCCAGGCCGATTCGCCGCCGTAGCCCTCGCCAAGCGGGTCGCCGCCCTGGATCATGAAGTTCTTGATGACCCGATGAAAAATCACGCCGTCGTAATAATTGCGTTCGGACAAGAGGCGAAAATTCTCGGTCGTTTTCGGTGCGTCCTGTTCCAATAGTTCAAACTTTATCGTTCCTTTGTTGGTCTCAATTACTGCAGTTCGATTGCTCATTACTTGCTCCTAAAATAGGTTTGTTACAAAACAAAAAAGTTAGCACGATTGGGACCGAAAGGCTAATTCGGGATTTCGGCCTACGACTTTCCGAATATAAATCGGTCAATAGCGGCGGCAACTCCATTCTCGTCATTGCTGAGCGTTGCTAAAAGATCGTCTCGTTCAAGCAGACTCGGATCGGCGTTTCCCATCACGACCGCGGTTCCGGCGAATTCGAGCATTTCGACGTCGTTAAAGTTATCACCGATCGCCATCACCTCGTCACGGGCTATGCCGTGGCGTTCGGCAAGTTTGGCAACCCCGGTTCCCTTGGATGCGTTGTCCGGCAGAATATCGAGAAGCGTGAAATCAAGCCGCGGGTAAACGGTAGCCAACAATGTGACCGTGTCGCCAAGCTCGCCCGCCAAAATGGATTGCATTTCAGCCATTCGCTCGCAGCCGCCTGAGAATGAGATATGTATCACTTCGTGGTCTGCGATCACATCTTCGAGCAGATGAACGTGGTGAACGGATTCTTCCGCTTCACTGCCGTGCATCGTCTTTGACCATTGAACATATTTTTGCAGCGGGACGTTGTCGTCCGAGATACGGTCGTACAGAAGAATTCCTTTTCCATGGGGATCCGCACTGAGCAAAGCATCGCCGCCAAACTTCTTACCTACACGTATTATCTCGGTCGAGATCGATGCCGGAAGCAGCGAAAAATCGACGGTCTCGAGACTATCGGCAAACTTGAGAAGAGCTCCGTTGTGTGTGATCAGAGGAGCATTCAGCGCCAGACGCTGGCCTATCGGGCGTGCATCGCGAAACCTCCGACCGGTCGCAATTGTGACCAGCACGCCGTTGTCTTCGGCCGCGCGGATAGCCTCCATGTTCGCTGCGGGGATGTTGCCACGCGAATCAAGTACTGTTCCGTCCAGGTCGAGGGCGAGAAGTTTTATCATTGGGCCGAGCCCTCGCGTTTCAACCTGCGCTGCTCCGCCAGCCACTTCTGATATTCAGCTTTGCCGCGTTCGAATTCGGCGGCGGAGGCATAGAAGTGGTGCGACCCGTCATTCTTTGCAACGTTCAGGACATAGAAGATGTAATCCGTTTGGACCGGATTCAACGCGGCCTGTATCGCACTCTCAGAGACGCTAGAGATCGGGCCGGGAGGAATGCCGCCGTATTTCCGCGTGTTGTAGGGCGATGTTGATTCGAGATCGCTTTTGTGGATCGTGCCGTCCCACCGCTTTTCCATCTTGGCGATATAAACGGCCGTTTGGTCAATGCCGAGCGGGATGTTCTTTGCAAGACGATTGTAGATGACCGAAGCGACTACGGGACGTTCGCTCTCGACCGGCGACTCGGTCTCGATCAGAGATGCGATCGTGACTATCTCGTGGGGCGTCCGGCCAAGCTGGCGTGCCCGTTCGTTCCATTCAGGCTTCCAGACTTTCTTGAATTGCTCGACGCCCTTTCGGAGGATGTCGGCCGGCGTTGCGTCGGGCGGCAGCTCGTATGTCGCGGGATAGATATATCCCTCGAGATTACGTGCTTCGGGGGCCAGATCTTTGATCAACGAGGTGTCCGCCATCAGCAAGAGTATCTGATCTTCGGTCATCGGCGGTTCCTGAGGGAATTGCTGCTCGATCCGCTTTGCAATGTCGAACCGAGTAAAGCCCTCAGGGATTACCAGCCGCGTTGTTTTTACAGAACCTTTTTCGAGCAGTTTCAGCGCATCGATCGGCGTGATCGGTGACGGGAAGGTGTACTCGCCGGCCTGCAATTTGGACGCATCGCCAAACAACCTGAGGTAAAGCAACAGCGGCATCTGTTCGCCGACGATACCTTCGCCATTGAGCTTGGCGATGATCTGAGCGGGTGTCGAGCCACGCTCGATGGTGATGAACTCGCCCGTTCGCTGATGTTCGCGGGGTGTTTTCAACGTCGCGTTCAGCCAATATCCAAAACCGGCAAGTGTGGCCAGGGCAAGAAATATCAAAAAAAGAGCGATCTTGATCAACTTCATAATATGGTCAGGAAGCAGTTTATCAGATGCCGATATCAGAACCGATGGCTGCAAAAAACGAAAAAGACCCGGCAGCTGGACGACGCTCCGGATCTCGATCGAATGCCCGGCGGCAATAGACGCCAGGCTGTCTACTTGGCCGCGAGTGCCGACTCGATCTTCGCTACCACCTCCGGATCGGTAGGCAGCGTGCTCGGGCTGAAACGAGCGATGATCTTGCCGTCCCTATCTGCAAGAAACTTCTCGAAGTTCCATGCGATGTCGCCGTCAAAGCCGGGATTGGTTTCCTTATGGGTAAGAAAGCGGTAGAGTGGATGCTGATCCGAACCCTTTACCGAGATCTTGCTGAACATTGGAAAGCTGACCTTGTAATTGAGGGTGCAAAATTCCTTTATCTCCTTCTCGGTCCCGGGCTCCTGACCAAGAAAGTTGTTGGCAGGGAAGCCGAGGACAGTAAAGCCCTTCTCCTTGTATTTATCGAAGATGCCTTGCAGCCCTTCGTATTGCGAGGTAAGTCCGCACCGGCTGGCGGTATTTACCAGCATCACCACTTTGCCTTTGTATGCATCGAGCTTGACGTCATTTCCGTCAATATCCTTCAACGTGAATTCGTACATCGAACTTTCCTTGACCCGTTCGGCCGGAGACGGGTTGAAAATAAAGCCGTAGGAATAGGCTGCAACCAGGACAGCCATGACACCGAGACTCAACACTATACCTAAAAGCTTCAGCATGGTTACAAATGTAGATCGCACAAGATCAAGCCTCCTACACGAAACTACCACTACCGATTAAGTTCTCGCGGGCTGCGAGGCGGAGCTGGCAGTTCTTCCTTTTTCTCGCCCGTTTCGGCGAGTACTTCCTTGATCGCTCCGATACTCGAGAGCATTGTGGACGTTTCCATCGGCATAAAGATCACTTTCGAATTCTGTGTTCGCGTCATATCACGCAGCGAATCGACGTATCGTGAGGTTATAAGGTATTGCGCGGTCTGCTCGGCGCTGCCGATCGCCTTGGCGATCTGGGCGATAGCCTGTGCCTCGGCATTAGCTGCCGTGAGGCGTGCTTGAGCAGCACCTTCAGCGTCGAGGATCGCAGACTGTTTGTTGCCCTCTGAACGAGTAACTGCGGCCTGCTTTTCGCCTTCGGCACGCGTAATTGCGGCCTGCTTATCGCCCTCGGCCTGAAGGATCAAAGCGCGGCGATTTCGTTCGGCCGTCATCTGCTTCTCCATCGTGATGCGGACATCTTCGGGAGGATTGATGTTCTTGACGTCGACGCGGGTCACCTTTACACCCCATTTGTCGGTTGCTTCATCGAGGATCAACCGAAGCTTCGAGTTTATCGCGTCGCGATTCGAAAGGGTGTGGTCGAGGTCCATTTCGCCCATTACCGATCGCATGCCGGTGATCGTCAATTGAACCAGACTACCGACCAGATCGTTGATCTCGTAAACCGATTTGATCGGGTCCGTGATCATCCAATAGACGACCGAGTCTACGTTGATCGTGACATTGTCGCGTGTAATGACCGGTTGCGGCGGAAGGTCGATATACTGTTCACGAAGGTCGATGGACGTGATCCCGGGCCTTACGTTCGTCCAATACACCGCTCGCGGCGATTCAAAGAACGGGACAATGATATTCAGGCCGCTCGACGCCACACGGTGAAACTTTCCTAGCCGTTCGATCAACAAGACACTTGACTGGGGCACGATCTTGACCGTCTTCCACGCAATGGTCAGAAGTGCGATTCCCAGGAAAAGCAGAAAAATTGCTCCAAGTCCGCCAATTATCTCCATATTGTCCTCCGTATTCTTGCTGAATCTAATATATCCGATTATCGGGAAAATTTGCAGGACTTCCGGTCGATTTCGAAACCAACACGAGCATGTCCGTAAATTCCGGATGGCTGCGTCTAAATGATTGGGCCGCGGATGATACGAAATTCGATCGGAAGTCGCGTTAAAGGATGGAATAAATCGAACTTCCAACGCAATGGTGTCGTAGGAAGCAACAGATACAAATTGACAACTGAACAGGACGCTCGGCCAGGGCACAGATCTCTCTTCTAATTCCGCAGTACATAACCTCAGGTCTACTTCATATATCTAACCTTTGTTCCGGCCGGGCGTCCTGTTCTTATTGCGCTCAGACTGCTTCGACCCGGCTCGCTTAAGATCTATCGAATCGCCGTTCCAGATCGCTTTCGAAAAAAGCGCCATTAACATCCGCCGCGAACTTGCCCGGCAAACCTCAAATCCGAATTTCCAATTATGATTTTGCGATAGTTGTCTTATAATTCAACGCAACATGACGGTTAGCATCACAGACATTATTTCCGCCCGAAAAAGGATCGGCGAGGTCGTACACACAACACCGATCATCAAGGACGAAAAGCTGACGAATTCGATCGGTTCGAGGATCTATTTGAAGGCCGAAAACCTCCAGCGGGCCGGTTCTTTCAAGATCCGCGGGGCGTTTAACAAGATCTCGCAGTTATCGGATGAAGAGAAGTCGCGAGGGGTTATAACGGCCTCCGCCGGGAACCATGCGCAGGGCGTTGCGCTTGCGGCAAAGCTCAACGGCATCAAAGCGACCATCGTTCTGCCTGAATTTGCGCCGCTGACAAAGATCGTTGCCACCAAGGCACTCGGTGCCGAAGTGATAATGCAGGGCGTCACTTTCGACGAAGCGGTCGATCACTCGCGTTCCCTACAGCAGGAACATGGATTCACTTATGTCCATGCGTTTGATGATGACAAAATAATTGCCGGCCAGGGCACTATCGGGCTTGAAATAGCCGAGTCTCGAGGCGATGTGACGGTCGTTGTCGTTCCGATCGGCGGGGGCGGGATAATTTCAGGTATTGCGATCGCCGTGAAGGAATTGATACCAAACGTCCGCGTGATAGGTGTCCAGGCGGCGAATGTTGCGCCTGTAAAGGCATCGCTGGCGGCGGGAAAACCGGTCGAGATCGATTACAAACCGACGATAGCTGACGGGATCGCGATAAAGCGTCCGGCTGAGCGTACTCTGGCCATCATCAAAGATAAGGTCGATGAGCTGGTCGAGGTCAGCGAAGAGGAAATATCGGACGCGATATTTCACCTTGCGCAGAACGCGCACCTGGTCGTCGAAGGCGCCGGAGCGGCCGGTGTCGCCGCCTTGATCGCCGGAAAGGTCAAGCTGAAACCTGAAGATCGAGTTTGCGCTGTGCTATGCGGCGGAAATATCGACGGCAATCTGCTTGCCCGCATCATCGAACAGGTGCTCGTACGCAACGGGCGTTATATCATTCTGAAAGTTTTAGTTCCGGACCGTCCGGGATCGCTTGCGGGAATGCTGCGTATCGTCGCTGAAAATCACGCGAACGTGATCGAGGTCTATCATCAGAGAGCTATCTGGCTGGCGCCGCTGGGAAGCGTAGGGATCGAAACGATCCTCGAGGTCCGGGATGAGGAACACGGCCAGCAACTGCAGGAGCGCCTGAAAGCCGCCGGATACTACGTCGAGCGGGGCGGCGAGGCATGGGATTGAGCGCTATCGCCGGTTGAGCTTTTCGTCATAAAGCTCTCGATAGACGCGGTAGTTGTTCATCACCTTGAATACATAGTTCTTGGTTTCGGCAAATCCGACCTCCGATGCAAATACCCCCGATTCACGTGGTTTGGTACGCGCTAGCCACCTAAGAGCATTGTCTTCACCGGCATTGTAGCTTGCGGCGATCACTTCATACATACCGCCGAACTCGTTCTTCAATTCGCGTATATAGATCGATCCGATCGCAAGATTTGTCTCCGGGTCATACAGGTCGTCCGGTTTGAGGTTGGGGTAACGAGCCTCATCTTTGTACTTTATCGCCGTATCAAAGACGAGTTGGACGAGCCCCGCGAGCTCCTGCAGGAGACTTAGCGTTCGCTTTGAACGAGCTTTCCTGCTTCATAATAGCGAGTACGAACCGGGGATCGATATTTTGTTTTGCCGAGTGCCTGAGTACTTGGGGGCCGAACATCACGGGATAATCGGCGTATAAACGCGGCGTAACATCGGCTATCTTTTCGACCTTGCCGCCGGCGAGCTTTTCGGCCGCAATGCCGCCATAATATGAGGTGAGCGTATTCGGGATCGATGCATAAGCCGCATTTGCTTCGGACCTTTTGCCAGATTTTTCCAAGGCAAGCGCTTTTAGATATCGAGCCTCTTCGGCTGACGTCATCGAACCGCGAAAGGACGAAAGAGAAAGAAGAGAATCGGCCGCTGCGATCGCCTCGGCCCATTGGCCTCGATGGATCTCCATTCGGGCCTTAGCCTGCAACGCATTGGCCTCGGTCGGCTTTCCTGTAAAGGCGAGAACGGTCTTGTTCACCCAATCGGTCGCTTTTGCGTATTCACCGGCTTCGCGATATGCGTCGATGATATTCAGATGAGCCGATTCGATCTTTTCGCCCTCCGGAAACATCGCGACGTACTGTTCGTAGACCTGCGCAGCTTCCAGATTACGGCCTGCACGAACGTAGCTCGCACCCTTGAACGCGAGCCCCTCACGGCCATCTTTCGTGTCAAGGTGATCTTTTGTCAGACGATCGAACCACTCGACCGCCTTCAGATACTCGCGTTCCCACATGTAGGAGCGCGCGGTTCCGAAAAGTGCCTTCGGAATTCCGATGTCATCGGGATATGCTTCCATCACCTTTGCCCAATGTTCGCGGGCCTGAGGAAACATTCGGTTGGCCATGTAGGTCTCGGCTCGAGCAAGGTGTTCGGCAACAGGCAATGTCGGCAGCTTGCCCTGTGATCCGACCCGAGCTGCATTGTCAGATTCGATCGCTCGACGAAGCGCTGCATCTGACGACTGCGAGTTGACGAGGGAAGCCGAAATGCCAACGATTACAGATATGAGAACTAGATTCTTCATGTTATTTGATGCAGGCAGGCGGAACTTACTACAAAAGATTACCCGATTGTTAGACGTTTGGGCAATAGGTCGGGTTGCAATGCTCCTTCGTTACGCAAACACATTGCGATGATGTTAAAATCGGATTTTAGTTGGTAAACGAGGGACTCTTATGCAATTAGCGATCAATGGAGCGACGACAATGACCGCCGATCTTGAAACCGACATTCGTTCGGCCGCGGCGGCTGGATTTGAATTAGTAGAATTCAGATCGAACAAACTTTATGATTATCTGGCAACGCGTTCGGTCGATGAACTGAAAGCACTACTCGCCGAAACGGGGATCGGTGTCTTGTCGATAAACACGCTCGAGCACATAACGTGGCGTTCGGATGAGGATTACGCCGCGATCAAGGAAGAATGTGAAAAGCTTTCGGCCATCTCAGCGGCGATCGGATGCCCGTATGTGCTTTCGGTTCCCGGAGCTTTGCGGCAAGGCCCGAAGACCGAAGAAGAGACGATCACGGAATCTGTCCGCGTTCTTAATGAGCTTGCAGACATCGCCGAACCGCACGGCATAAAGCTCGGTTTCGAGTTTCTCGGCGAGGCAGGGAACTCGGTGACGACGCTCGACCTTGGCAGCAAGATCGTTGACCTCGTCGGCCGCGAGAGCGTCGGGAACGTTATCGATACATATCATTTTTACGCGGGAAGCTCGTCGTGGGAAGCTCTTGAATCTCTTGATCCGAAGAAGCTATTCATCTTCCACATAAACGGTGCCGAAGATCTGCCAAAAGATCAATTGAACGATTCAAAGCGGCTTTATCCCGGCGAAGGCGTGTTGCCGATCGCGAGGATGAAGGAAACGCTTGACACGATCGGCTATGATGGCCCGGCGAGCGTCGAGATATTTCGTCCGGAATATTGGGAACGTGATCCGTTCGTTGTGGCAGCCGAAGCGAAGCAGGCAGCGGAAAAGGCTCTCGGATTGGGTCAGTATGCCGCGGGCGGAAGCTGGTAGCGTCAGTTAAAGACAATAAATCTGAATGGACAAGGTCAAAATAGGCATCGTTGGCACAGGTTATATAGGAAACGTTCACGGCCGGATATATTCGCGTGACGAGCGTACAGAGATCGCAGCGCTATACGACATCGTCCCCGAGCGGGCAGTGCGGACCGCAAAGAGCATCGGCGGCAAGGTTTGTTCATCGCGGGACGAATTGATGGAGAACTGTGATGCTGTGCTCGTCTGTTCGCCAAATAAGACACACAAGGAGATCGCCCTGCACGCGATCGCCGAAGGCAAGCATGTTTTCTGTGAAAAGCCTTTCGCGATCGGTATAGAAGATGCCGCAGAATTACGCGATGCGGCAAACGCGGGAAGGGGCGTGTTTCAGGTCGGGCATAATCGTCGCTTTGCACCTGTTTACGCGACGCTGAGGGAACTTCTAGAGAACGACAAAGCCCATTCAGCCCACATCAAGATGAACCGCGGTGAATTGAAAAACCCGGTCTGGACCGGCGATGTCAACGTTACCGGCGGGTTTCTTTATGAGACCACCATCCACCTTTTTGATATGATGCGGTTTCAGTTCGGTGAGATCGAAGAGTTGGTCGCGTACGGCTCACAGCACGAATACCCGGAACTCGATGAGTTTTCGATCATTTTTAAGTTCAAGAGCGGCTTTCATTGCACGTTTGCCTCTTCGTCGGACGCAAGCTGGCATTTTCCCTTTGAACGCATCGAGGTCTTCTGTCATCACCGCACGATCATGACCGAAGAGATGGAACGCTTGCTCGATTCCCGCGGAATGGACGCAAACTTTGAAACGCTCTCATTTCACATGACCGAAAAAGAAGAGCGTTGGGGCTACGTTCAGGAGGACCGTGCGTTCATCGATTCGATCTTGAACGGAACAAAGCCGCTCGTAACGGCTGATGATGGTTTCAAGTCGGTCGAGCTTGTCGAATCGGTTTATGCCGCGATAAGCTCTGGCGATCGAGTAAGATTCTGATCGCGTATCCAGTGATTTGGGAACTTTAACGGTAGCAAACCCGTTTATGAGTTCGTGAGAGTTATAATTGACGCTGCACCCTTTATGACCCAATGCACCAATTGCGGGCAAGCGAATTCGGATAACAGCCACTTCTGCCGGTTCTGCGGTCAGCGTTTTGCAGAGCGCCGACAGGAAAGCTACGACTTTAAGCCGCCGAGGCCGTACGCCTGGAAAACCGACGAATATCAAACGCTTGCAGAGGCACGCACGGCGCCGGAACAAGTACAGAGTTCATTTCCGGCCCCGGCGAACATACCAGTTATGCAATCGTTGCAGCAGCTGACCTACCGCGGACCGCAAGACCTCTCGGGCAATTACCGTTGTCCGTTCTGCCACACAAACTTCCTGCCCGTGATGGAACGGCGCGTTTCAACCGCCGGCTGGATAACCTTTGGCCTGCTCATGCTGTTTACGGTCGTTTTCTTTTGGATCGGTCTACTTCTGAAGGAGAACGTGGCGATCTGCCCGATCTGTAAACGTCAGGTCGCCTGAGACCGATCATCGTCGGTAATAATAGCCTTTCGGATGTTCGATCTTCACATCGGGCGTTGTTGTAGTGACCTCAACCCTGTAATATCCGCGTTTCATGTTTGTCGACAGGTAAGTAAGCAAAAACTGTCTGGTAAGCAACACGCCTAGCTCGCGAAAAAACGGGTCGAAACTTATCGGGGCGATAGTTCCTTGGAAAAAGGCACGGCCTCCGGTCTCGTCGGCAAGACGTTCGAGTGAACCCTGGCCGAAGAGGACTCTTTGCGTGTTCCCCGAATCGGTCAACACCGTGGGAGAGTAAAACGCGAAGACAGCAACGTTCTTTCGCTGAGCGCGCTGAATGGAACGCTCAAGGTCGATGCTCTGGCCGGGACTTGCACCGGAAATGCCGCTCGAGAGATCGAGTCCGTCCGACACGAGAAGCACGGCACGGCGACCAGCCGGTAAAGCATCAAATCGATTAAGGGCGTCTACCAGTCCGTCGAAGGGATTTCTTGGCGAAGAAACACTGCTTGAAGTGACGATCCGCAGCGAAGAGGCAGCGTTTTCAAGGTCGTTAGTAAACCGCTGCCTTATCTGAACCGATCCGCCCCTGATATATCCGACCATGACCCGTGAGCCCTTCGGCAAGCCCCGAATGAACCGTGCGACGTCGCGGATCTGAAGATTGAATGACGATGTCAGGTCGTCCTGGATCAGCACGGCGAGAGCGAGAGGAGCGTCGACAACGCTGCGGATCGAGAGGATCGTCATTTCCTCACGATTTTCCTTGACCGTTAATTGGTCGACCTGAAGAAGCTCTTCGGCCTGACCTTCGCGCAATTCTTGTTTGGTAAATATCGAGATCGGGATCGAGACCGTCCGAACCTTCTGATTTGTTGGGGGTTGCGCGCGGATCTGTGCTGCAAATGATCCAGAGATCGAGACTGCGGCTGCAAAAAAGAAAACGACGACCTTCGTCATACCTTACGGCCTCCAAACCCGGTCCCGAAATAGTAATACAAGTGATCGGTTCCCAAAAAGTTTGTGATGACGAAAGTTTGAATTAAGTTCGCACAGTTTGTAAAGTAAATCGATACGAATGAGTGAATTACCGACGAAATATGACATCAGCAGCCGCGAACTTGCTCGCGGTAGGAACCTGAAGATCGCGGCTTTCGCATCTCCGGTCGTCCTAACGGTCGTTCCGGCCGTGGTCTCGCTAGTGCTTTTCGTCCTATTTGGAGCGACTCCTCCGGTCGCTGCGACGATCCTGTTTCTAGGTTTTGTGATCACCCTGATCGGGCTGATAAAGGGATTGATCCTGTCCGGAATATTCGCCTATAAATATTCGAAATGGTCTGACGAGACAAGGGAGCGGATCGCTGCGGACGGCATAAAAGCCGAGGAGATCGACTGGTTCAAACGCGAGCTGAAGCCGAACGAAAAGCGTGTGTTGAGGGAACTGACGCGAACCGATCTTTTGCTTGCAGACGCATATCGTGAAACGCTCGCATCGCGGCTTACCGCAACGCGGATAATCAAGTCATCAAAGCGCGAGCTGCAGACTTCGCAGCGGCGAGAGGCGAAATTAAAGTCACTTAGAAGCAGCAATGCCGACAAGTTTCTCGGCGAGATCGAGAAAGATGTAGCAAAGCTGTCTGCGATAAATACCGACGCAAAGCAAATGCTGATCGAAGCCGAATCGAGACTGCAGATGATCGAGGCGGCAGCGCTTCGTGGTTCGGGCCTGGCGAATTCCGAACTCGCGCTCAAGAAACTCTCCGCACGCTCAAAAGAACTTCCGCTTGCGCTTGAGGAAGCGAAAATGACAGATGAAATAAGGGCAGAGCTGGAACTCGAGATGGAAAAACAATAAAGGCCGGAACGTAATTCCGGCCATTTTTGGCAAGTGATTTTCGGCGATGGTAACCGCTAAAGCCGTTCCTAACGCTTGAATTGAACCTGGTTTATCAGGTGGGTGGCCTTCTGTTTCGAAAAACATCTGAGCCTCCTTCTACGGAAAACCCCTATCGAGGTCTGCACCGAATTCGGCATTAGCCTCCCGCAATTCAAGTGTTGGCTCAATTATTGGTGCGTCAGGTAACAAACCCAGCAGAAATAATCCTTCGCCTAATTCAGGACTATAGCATTTCGCTCGGGGAATGGGAAGAGTTTCCAGACAAAAAAAGCGGCCGTTCGCCGCCGCCTACATGCCCGGATCTGGTGTCCGCTACATCGATTGGTCGGTGTCCAGTTCCTGCGGGATCACATCCTTGTGCTTCAAAACGCGGTCAAGAAGTTCTGTACATTCCGCGCTTCTCGAAGCCAGTTGGGCATCGATCTGAAGTTGATGGTTTTTCTGCTGATGAAACTCGTCGGCGATGTGCAGCGCGGCGAGTATCGCAACCTTCAAAGAATCGACCGTCAACGTTCCGGAGGCTATATCGCGCATTTTGCTGTCGACGTATTCGGCGAGGCGATGAATATATTCATTGTCACCGTCAGAGCGGATACTATACGTTTGATTGTAGATCTCTACACGGATCGTCTGCTCGGCCGATTCCGGGTTTGGCTTTCCGGTTTCCATTTATTGAAGTCTCCCAACCGCTTCTGCCACCTCTGAATCGATAATGGTCATCGCGTCAAGCATTGCTTCGACCTTGAGCTGGATCGCATCGCGTTCCGTCAGCAGGTCCTCGACCTTTTCCTCCAAACGGGCCTTTTCCGATTCCAATACGCTGGCGTTCCGACGAAGGTCAAGAAGTTCTTTCTCGATCTTTTCGTTCTCTTCACGCATTTTCTTGGCAAACTCGATCGTAAGGTAAATCTTATCCTCGAGATGCGAGAATTTCTCCATTCCCGTAAGGCCGTTCATCTAGCTGTCTCCAAAATTTGTGTGGTGTAATAACTTGTGGAAAGAATTATCTGCATTTTCTCGGCAAACTTCAAGTAACATCGATTTAAATCCTAAATTCGCGGTCGAACGCCCAATTCTGACTCCAGCGCGGCTAAGATCGAGGCATGAGTTTCGTTCACTTCCGCTTCTGTCAGAGTGCGTTCGTCACTGCGGTATTCTAATCGGATCGTCAGCGAACTCTCATTATCCGCAAGTCCTTTGCCCTGAAAAGAGTCGACAAATCCAACACTTTGACAGATCGGGATCGCGAGAGACTCAACAACCGAACGGATCGACGCGAACCGTTGGTCGCGCCTCACCAGTAGCGAAACGTCGCGTAGGACCGAAGGATATTTCGGTAAAGGCTCATAACGAACCGGTTCCGTTTTCTGCGCCAAAATGGCCTGAAGATCGATCTCCGCAACATAGACAGGTTGTCTAAACTTGTAATTGCCGGCGATCTCCTCGTTTATCCGTCCAACAGATCCGACTTCGACGCCTCCAACGATCACTGCTGCAGCTTGACCGCGTCTCAAATGCCTTGCGTCGGTGGGAATGAAAGCAGCATTGGAGATACCGACCGCATTTAGAACCAGTTCAACAGCTCCCTTAACATCGAAAAAATCCAACTCTCGAGACGGCATAAGCCGGCCCTCTCCAACGTCGCTGCCCGTCATTACCAGCCCGAACAGTTCGCGCTCTCGCGGCAGGCTGCCGGCGGAACTCTCGGCTGCAAAGGCTTTGCCTAACTCAAAAAGAGTGATGTCGCGGTTCTGATGGTTGAAATTGAGTTTTGCTGCCCCGAGAAGACCGGGAAGCAGAGACGCCCGCATCCGTACAGCGCCTTCGATAACGGAATCGCGAAGGGTCACGTATGGCTCATCAAGCGACGGTGTGACGAGGCCTGGAACTGTCTCAAATAGGCCATCGTTTGCTGCATCGATGAAACTGTAGCCGATCGCTTCAATGCAGCCGAGTGCTGCCAAAGAGTTGCGAACACGCTTCTTCTGCTCCTCATTGCTTTGGTACTCACCCGCACCATATGCGGGCGGCAGTTCGTCAGCGATGTTCTCATACCCAAAGTGTCGGGCGATCTCTTCGACAAGGTCTTCTTCGATCGCAATGTCATGTCGCCAGGACGGCGAGCGGTAGATCGCTGAAAGCGCACTCGAACTCACGGCATCAATGCCGAGCGATGAAAGAATATGAGAACATTCGTCGTTAGAAACGCTGAGTCCGGTCAGACGTTTTACCGCCGCTGAGATGTCGCGTGATTCGACCTCCTTTGCCGAAAGCCGCGTTGGGAAAATGTCAACTATATCCGCAACGTCTCCGCCGGCTAATTCACGTATAAGTTCGACGGCGCGATCTGACGCCCGTACCAGATTGTCGATATCGACGCCACGTTCGAATCGATAGCTTGCTTCGGTCGCAAGATCCAGTTTTCGCGATGTCTGCCTGACGCTGTCGCGCATGAAGTAGGCAACCTCGATCAGAACGTTGGTTGTCGTATCGGTAATGCCGCTCGCCGATCCGCCCATGACTCCTGCGACCGCAACGGGTTTTTCGGCGTCGCAAATGACCAACATACTCGCGTCAAGCGTTCGCTCAACGTCATCGAGAGTAGTGATCGATTCACCTTGACGCGCCATGCGAACGACGATGCGGCCCTCGGTCAGTTTGTCCAGGTCGAACGCGTGCATTGGCTGGCCAAGTTCGAGCATTACATAGTTTGTTATGTCGGCGATGTTGTTGATCGACCGCTCGCCGAGAGACTCAAGGCGATCGACGAGCCATTGCGGCGAAGGTCCGACCTTGACGCCGCGGACGATACGGGCAGTGAATCGGTGGCAGATCTCAGGTGCGAGTATGTTTACTATTTCAGGCGCAAGCAATGCGGGAAACGGGATAGCGCCGGCATCGGCTGGATCATCGGAACTGCTTTCGACCGAGCCTATGGCTTTGCCGAATCCTGCCAAAAGCTCGCGCGCAACGCCGAGATGCGACAGGCAGTCCGGCCGGTTCGACGTCAGGTCGATGTCGAGCACGAAATCATCCTTATGCTGGTGAATGCCCTCAACCGCCAACCCAACACGGGTCAATGCCGCCGCCGTCTCCTCGGGCGAAAGGTCTATATCAATAAGCTCCTTGAGCCAGTTGTAACTGATGTTCATATGGAGCGCCGACACCATGCCGGCGAATCTGGAAAGTTTACTGGCCGGCAAGCTGCCGGCGTTCCGTTATTTAAACTGCTTCAAGAACCTCACATCGTTTTCGAACATATGGCGGATGTCGTCGATGTTGTACATCAGGGCGGCCATCCGTTCGAGGCCGAAGCCGAATGCGAATCCCGAGTAGACGGTCGGATCGACACCGACGGCGCGCAGCACGTTCGGATGGACCATTCCCGAACCTCCAAGCTCGATCCAGCCCGAGCCCTTGCACGGACGGCAGCGGTCGCCGTTCGATGTGCCCGAACCGTGACAAACGAAGCACGAGAAATCGAACTCAGCCGAAGGCTCCGTGAAAGGGAAGTACGACGGGCGGAAACGCGTGACGGTGTCCTCACCGAAGAGCCGTTTGAGCCATTCGGTCACCGTTCCTTTTAGGTGAGCCATCGTGATTCCTTTATCTACACAAAGGCCTTCGATCTGATGGAACATCGGCACGTGCGTCATATCCGGCGTATCGCGGCGGAACACGCGGCCCGGGGCGATCACACGCAGCGGCACGCCGCGGCGTTCCATCGCCCGGATCTGCACGGTCGATGTTTGCGAACGAAGTGCAAATCCGTCTGTCGTATAGAACGTGTCCTGCGATTCGCGGGCCGGATGGCCATCGGGAATGTTCAGGGCGTCGAAATTGTAATAGTCGGTCTCGATCTCGCGGTCGTCTTCGATCGCGTAGCCCATCGAAACGAAAATGTCCTCGATCTTTTGCCGCAGGATCGTGATCGGGTGCAGATGACCGGTCCGCGGACGCCGGCCCGGAATGGTAACATCGAGGCGTTCGCGCTCGATCTTCAATTCATTGATTCGTTCGGTCAAGCGAGCTTCACCGGTTTCCAATGCCGAAACGATGTCGCGCTCAAGGGCCTGGACGGCTTGAGCGAATGCGGACCGGTCAGATTCGTCGATCTGTCCTATCGACTTTTTCAGCTCGACCAGCCTCGATCTCTTTCCGGTAAGCCGTATTCGAATATCCAGAAGGTCACGGAGCTGCGATTCGGCGTCGGCGAGTAACATTCCATCGACAGAGACATTAGCGAGGTGGCCGATCTCACTGAATGCTTCGCTTCGAAGTTGCTCTATTTTTGCGAGGGCCTCAGACATAAACACTAAGGATAACCGATTTAGGGGTCGGAAATACAATTTCGCCTGCAATTTTATCGGCCGTTTCGCACGAGGGACAGAGCTCTGATATCATGAGCCGTTGGAACTCGAGATCGACGGTCAACCGAATGAAAGCAATCGTAAAAAGCAGAGCAGAACCGGGCCTTTGGATAGAGGATGTCGCTGAGCCCGAAATGGGAATAAACGACGTGATGATCCGCGTAAAGCGCGGCGGCATTTGCGGCACGGATCTCCACATTTACAATTGGGACGCCTGGGCACAGGCCACGATCAATGTGCCGACCACGATCGGCCATGAGTTCGTCGGCGAGATCGTCGATGTCGGGTCGAACGTGGTCGATTTCAAGGCGAGCGATGTCGTCAGCGTCGAGGGCCATCTCGTCTGCGGACGCTGCCGAAACTGCATGGCAGGCAAGCGTGCCCTTTGTGCAAACACACGCGGTGTAGGCGTCAACATGGACGGCGGGTTTGCGGAGTTCATCGCCGTGCCGCACACGAACATCTGGAAGCACAAGCCGGGCATCGACCTCGACGTCGCGGCGATCTTTGACCCCTTTGGCAATGCCGTCCATACCGCACTCGAGTTTGAAGTGTTCGGCGAAGACGTGCTCATCACCGGAGCCGGCCCGATCGGCATAATGGCGGCCGCGGTCGCCAAGCACGCCGGAGCACGCAACATTGTGATCACGGACGTAAACCCGTTCCGGCTCCAGCTTGCCGAGAAAATGGGGCACGTTACCCGCGCCGTCGATGTCAGCAAGACGTCGATCAAGGACGTCCAGAAAGAACTCGGCATGAAGGAAGGTTTCGACGTCGGCATGGAAATGTCTGGCGTTCCCGTCGCGTTCAAAGATATGCTTGCCAATATGTTCCACGGCGGCAAGATTGCCTTCCTCGGCATCCCGGCCGAGCAGTTCGCCATCGACTGGAAGACCGTCATCTTTAACATGATCACCATCAAAGGCATCTACGGCCGCCAGATGTACGAAACCTGGTACCAAATGTCCAACCTCCTCGACGCCGGAGTCGACATCTCGCCCGTAGTCACGCATCGGTATTCGTATAGGGATTTCGAGCAGGGATTCGAGGCGATCAAGGAAGGGAACTGCGGAAAGGTGGTCCTGGATTTTGAATCGATTTGACCTGCTGTGTAGCTGAAGATGGGAGCCGATTCGACATACTTGTTCTACGGAGTGCGGTATCAGGTTTCCGACGAATCCGAGATATCGCAGCTTGGAACCGGCACTCACCCGCTGTTGAAGGCCGCAAAAAAGGCCCGTCTTCAAACTGTTTGGGGCAACTTCGATGTGGATGGTGGTGAATATTATCTCCTTTACGTTGGTCGGCAGCTTGCTGCGTTAGGGCATGAAGGAGTTTCCGATATTGAAATCTCGGATATTGATCTCGCAAGAGTTCAATTAGATGTCCGTCGCAAACTTTCGGTCGCGGGATTTTCGTTGACCCCAGCCCGCTTTGCACAATTTGAGGCTGACGTCTAAAACCGTGAAACTATCGATAATGCCAACGTCGCTGCAAGATGAACTTGAGATAATTTGGTCTGAAACAGATGTTAGTATCGTGCTCGACGCTCATGAGCGGCTAAAGGCGTTTGCTACCAAAGAAGATTTGTCTATGCTTCTCGATGCTCTAAAATCTGAAAAGAATGATTTCTGGACGCGAGAATTGCTCGCTGAGCCAATAGCTTATCTGGGCGGTTCAGAGTGCCTTCCGGAACTATTTGACGCCCTGGATAGGAATTATCAGGACGGGCATGACAACGACAGCCTTGCTCATTTCTTGACCGAAATTGCCGGGCTGGAACCCGCCGCGTGTCGAGCTAAGCTAGAAGAGCTTCTGAACTCGCCAGACTTTCCGCACCATAAGTACGCCAAATGGCTTTTAGAATTCTGTAACTAGGGTACGAACGATATGTACGCCAAATTCAAAGAATACTTAGAAAATACCATTGACGAGATCCGCGATGCAGGACTCTACAAATCCGAACGCGTCATCGACGGCCCGCAGGATGCGCATATTGATGTGAATGGGCGTGAGGTCCTCAACATGTGCGCGAACAACTATCTCGGGCTGAGCGATCATCCGGCGATAGTTGATGCGGCGAGGCGATCGCTTGATGAATGGGGCTATGGGCTTTCGAGTGTGCGATTTATCTGCGGAACGCAGGCGATACATAAAGAGCTTGAGAGGAAGATCAGCGAATTTCTCGGTACCGAGGACACGATCCTTTACACGAGCTGTTTTGACGCCAACGGAGGCCTTTTCGAGACGCTGCTTGGCGAAGAGGACGCGATAATTTCCGACGAACTCAACCACGCGAGCATCATCGACGGCGTGCGTTTATGCAAAGCTCAGCGATTCCGCTACAAGAACAGCGACATGACCGACCTGGAGGCGAAGCTTGAGGAGGCGAAGTCCGCCAGATTTAAGATGATCGCCACCGACGGCGTGTTCTCGATGGATGGTTACATCGCGAAGCTCGATGAGATCTGCGACCTCGCCGAAAAATACGACGCTCTTGTAATGGTCGATGATTCGCACGCGGTCGGCTTTATGGGCAAGACCGGCCGAGGCGTCCACGAACATCACAATGTGATGGACCGCGTCGACGTTATCACCGGAACGCTCGGCAAAGCGCTTGGTGGAGCCAGCGGCGGCTACACGAGCGGCAAAAAAGAGATGATCGAACTGCTGCGTCAGCGTTCGCGTCCGTATCTGTTCTCAAACTCCGTCGCCCCGCCGATCGTCGCCGCATCGATCGCCGCGATCGACCTGCTCACCGGGTCGACCGAACTCCGCGACAAGCTGATGGACAACACCCGATACTTCCGCGAAAAGATCCAGGAAGTCGGGCTCGAAGTTCTGCCGGGCGAACATCCGATAGTGCCCGTGATGTTTGGCGAGGCCGGGCCGGCTGTGAAGATGGCAGAGGCGTTGCTCGAAAAGGGCGTGTATGTCATCCCGTTCTCTTTCCCGGTGGTACCGAAAGGCAAGGCTCGGATCAGAACGCAGGTTTCCGCAGCACATTCAAAGGAAGATCTGGATTTTGCGGTTGAGAAGTTTGCCGAGGCGAAAGCGGAATTAGGACTTACATCAATTGCAACTAGCTTAAGCTAGGGGACATGATTCAATAAAGAAATAGGCTTTAGCCAAGAACTCGGAGTTTCGGCTAAAGCCTATCTTTCTGTTAAAAGCTGACCACTAGCTGGAGTAAGTGGCAATTTATAATTGTTTTAAGCCGCTGCCTGCTGTTGCTTGCTGATCGCGTCTTTGGCCTGTCCAGCGATCAACGCGAACGTCTCCGGCTGTTTTACAGCGATATCGGCAAGCGATTTGCGATCGAGTTCGATACCGGCAAGGCTCAATCCATGAATGAACTGTGAATACTTCATGTCATTCAAGCGGCATGCTGCGTTGATGCGGACGATCCACAGTTTGCGAAAATCACGCTTCTTCAGCTTCCGGCCGGTGTATGCGAAATTCAACGCACGTTCGACCGATTCTTTAGCCGAACGGTACAGCTTCGACTTTGTTCCACGATAGCCTTTGGCTAAGGCTAATATCTTTTTGCGTTTCTCGAGACGCTTATTCCCACGTTTTGCTCTTGGCATTTATTCACTCCTCCGTCGTGAAATTGAGAATGGAAAATGGACAATGTTAAATCGTCACGAACTCTCAATTTTCAGGTTTCAATTCTCAATTAATCTCTTCCGTACGGCAGCATCTTTTCGACGCGTTTCTGATCGCCTTCGGATACCAATGTATCGATATCAAGATTGCGTTTTCGTTTGTTGGTCTTTTTGGTCAAGATGTGACGCGCATGCGAATGCCCGCGTTTGAACTTGCCAGACGCAGTCGAGCGAAATCGCTTCGCGGCACCTTTGTGTGTTTTCAGTTTTGGCATGACTTTCTCCTAAAGTTACTTATCTAATATTCTTATTGCGGCCTCAACGATCGGCAGCGATCGGACCACCGCCGCGGCATCGATCTTATCGAGCGTGTCGCTTTCAGTGTGTATGGTGGTAAGCGCTTTTGGCATTTTTCCGGGTGCCGGAGCTTCACCACCTAAGAGTTGAACGATCCCGCTTACTTCGTCGGCCGAAAGCAGGCTGAATGAATAGGTTTCAACACCACCGGCCTTAAAACTCAAATGGTCGCTCGGGGGATATACGCTTCCATGGACGGCATTGAATTTTGATGCGGCTGACGAATCCAATAAAGACCGGACGAAGGCTGATGGTTCGCCTTCCGACCATAGCCAAAGCGTATCTCCGTAACCATAAACATCGAAATTTATGTAAACGGCCGGCAGCCCGGCATCTTTTCTGTTTTCAACGAATATCCTTGAACCGTGAAGCCCCTGTTCCTCGTGATCCCAAAATGCCGCCTGCAAATTGGTGTCCTTTAACGGACTATCCCGGAATGCCCGTAAAAGCATCAGGACAGCAGCCGATCCCGAGGCGTTGTCGACCGCACCTTTTCCGGCGGCAACGCGGTCGTAATGTGCACCGATCATCACTGTCCGTTTCGCACGCGGATTTGAGACTTCACCGAAGATATTGTTTCCTCGGACGGTTGCACCGTCACGCGTTTTTCGTGAGAATCCCTCGGTTGAGACGCGGACCTTGATTGCTGATAGCTCGGCCTTTATCGCCGCACCGCGCTCTTCAGAGTTTGCACCGGATGCTATGCGTTCGATCAGCGCGGTATAGTCCTTTGCATCAAAGCCAGACTTTACACCGGCCGCCTGACCGAAGGACACGACTGCAACTACAGCGATTAGAATTAGGGTTTTGGCGAATCTCACGAACATAGTACGGTTGGTCCGTTTTTAGAAAATCTCGTCGTCGTCCTTGGCAACTTCCGATTGGACCTCAGCCGTCGCCGGCTTATCAGAGCTCCTTTCGGGTTTCGCAGGCTTTTCATCCTTCTTCGCCGCCTTATCGGCAGACGGTTTCTTTTCTGCGACCTTCGTTTTCTTGGGTACAAAGATCGTGAACATCTGATAGCCTTCCATCTTCGGAAAGACCTCAACCTCGGCAAGGTCGATAAGGTCCTCGGTCAGCTTTTTCAGTATCTTTGCTCCAAGCTCGCGGTGTGTCATTTCACGTCCGCGAAATGCGATGGCTGCTCTCACCTTGTCGCCGCCCTCAAGCCATTCCCGAGCATGCTTCATCCGGTAGTCGTAATCGTGATCGTCGGTGCCCGGGCGAAATTTGATCTCTTTGACCTGAACAGTTACCTGTTTTTTCTTCGCTTCATGGGCCTTTTTCTTTTGTTCGTAAAGAAACTTACCGTAATCGATGATCTTACATACCGGCGGTTTCGCATTCGGGGCGATCTCTACAAGATCAAGTCCCATTTCACGTGCCTTTTGGATAGCGTCACGCGTATCCATCACGCCAAATGCTTCGCCATCTTCCGTCACGACCCGCACCGAAGGAACCCTAATTCGTTCGTTCGTACGGTGAAGCGGCTCGCGAAATCGCGGCCTCTGACTCCTTCCACCAAATCTTCTAGCGATACAGACCTCCTGATGTGTGAAACGTTCTAGAGACTTCGCAGTTCTTTTTGTCTGCGGATCATCTCTATGAACTCATCCAGAGACATCGCGCCGATGTCTCCCTGCTTGCGTTCGCGAACCGCGACCGACTTTTCTTCGAACTCCTTGTCGCCAAGGACCAACATAAACGGAACCTTTTGCAGTTGAGCGTCTCTGATCTTCGCTCCGATCTTATCAGAACGCGTATTAGATTCAACACGAAAGCCGGCGTTCTTGAGTTCAGACGCGACCGAATCGGCATAATCGTTGATCCGATCGGTTATCGGCAACACCGCGACCTGCACGGGAGCGAGCCAAAGCGGAAATGCCCCCGCGTAATGTTCGATCAGCACGCCGAAGAACCTTTCGATCGAGCCAAACAATGCACGATGGATCATGAATGGCCGGTGTTTCTGATTGTCGTCCCCGGTGTACTCAAGAGCGAATCGCTCCGGGAGATTGAAATCAAGCTGTATCGTGCCCAGCTGCCAGATCCGGCCTATCGCGTCCGCGATCTTGATATCTATCTTCGGACCGTAAAAGGCTGCCTCACCTTCGATGCGTTCGTAGCTGATGTTGCGTTCGTCCAGCGCACTTGCGAGCTGTTCTTCGGCTGCGGCCCAGTCCGCATCTGAACCGAGATAGCCTTTGTTCTCGGCCTCGCCGCGAACCGAAAGCTCGAACCGAACATCGTCGAAACCATAGGTCTCAAAGACCTTGATCGCGAAATCGAGACAATCTGAGACTTCGGAATGTATCTGATCCTGACGAACAAATAGATGCGCATCATCAACAGAAAATCCCCGAACGCGCATCAAGCCATGGAGCGTTCCCGAAAGCTCGGCCCGATAGACGGTGCCCATTTCCGAGTAACGCTGCGGAAGGTCTCGGTACGATCTCGGCGAGCTCTTATAGATCCCGATATGAAACGGGCAGTTCATCGGCTTCAGACGATACTCTTCGTCCTCGATGCTCGTTGGAGAATACATGCCGTCGGCGTAATTCTCTTCGTGACCGCTCGTTACCCACAGGTCCTTCTTGGCAATATGCGGCGTGTAAACGAAACTGTATCCGCGCCGCTCAAGCTCTTCGCGCAGCAGCCGTTCCATTTCATTGCGGATGATACCGCCTTTAGGGTGCCACAGGATCAGCCCCTGGCCGTAATCGTCATCGATCGAGAAAAGATCCAGCTGTCTGCCCAATTTCCGGTGATCGCGTTTTTCCGCCTCTTCGCGTTGTTTCAACCATGCGTCAAGTTCCTGTTGCGTTGCGAAGGCAATTCCATAGATGCGCTGCATCTGTTCGCGTTCGGAGTCGCCCTTCCAATAAGCCCCTGAGATCGCGAGCAACTTGAATGCCTGCAGCTTACCGGTGTGCGGAACGTGCGGTCCGAGACAAAAGTCGATGAAGGGCGAATCGTCGATGTAATAAACGCTTGCGCTGCCCTCGACCTTTTCATCGATAAGTTCGCATTTGAGCGGTTCGTCACGATTTCCAAAGATCTCGAGAATGCTTGCTTTATCGATATCTTCGCGCCGATAACGGAGATTCTGTTTGACCATCGCCCGCATCGTCTTTTCGATCAACGGAAGATCTTCTTCGGTGAGGTTGCGTGGAGCTATGACGTCGTAGAAAAAACCATACCGCGGATCGTCCATCAACGCCGGTCCGACACCGAGCTTTGTTCCCGGAAACATGTTCAGCAGAGCTGCGGCCAATAGGTGCGCTGTCGAATGCCGAATCACCTCAAGTCCCTCGCCGCTTTCGATCGTTATAGGCTCGATAGAAAGAACTTCGTCGGTGACGAAGAGCTCTCGGCTGAGATCGCTCTCTTCGCCGTTGACACGCGCCGCGATCGATCTCTTTAGAATGTCGCGGTCAAATGCCTTGATCGCGTCGGCAACGGTTGCCGGCGCCGGGATGGTCTTTTGAATACCGCCAAATTGTATGTTCAATTCGCTCATAATTCGTAAACAGCCAGAGGTGGAACCTGAATCAATGCGATCAAGTACTTGCCCGAAAAACAAAGGCCAACGTGTTGGTCGCCTTTCGTTTCCACTACCGCTATTTAGAATCCACGATCAACTCGTGTCACTACTACTAAATTAGATCAGATCCGATAAGAGCGACTTTGCCTCGCGGTATCAAGTTTGACACCGCTATGATCCAGCCATTAGAGGCTGGTCGTAGTAGTTGTTGAAACAGCAAAGTTCTTCGAAAGCATCTTATCGAAATATTAATGGTAGGCACTAGCAGAGTTGAACTGCTGACCCCTACCGTGTCAAGGTAGTGCTCTACCACTGAGCTAAGTGCCTAGGTCCAGTTCGCCCAATAAAAAGCGAACCTAAAGGATGCCAAACGCCGGTAAGTGTGTCAAGTGACGAGTGATCTGGCTATGACACCAAAATAAAAACGGCTAATGCATTTAGCGGTGCTATAATACAGTCATACGTTAACGCGTCACCTATAGGTATTCGTATCGGCTCAAATCGCAGAATTCGTCTCGAGGGCCGATCCGGACAAAAATTGCCCGGTCGTGATCTATCATCCGAACCGGGCATGGAGATGGAATAATATGGTTTCGTTGATTATCTGGCTGATTCTTGGTTTTTTGGCGGGTTACATAGCAAAAATGATCCTTCCAGGGTCGGACGGCGGCGGTTTGATCCTGACGACGATACTTGGGATCGTCGGCGCCGTAGTTGGCGGATATATAGGGACATTCATCGGTTACCCGATGATCAGCAGTTTCGACAATATCGGCAGTTCGATCCCGAGTTTCATTTCGTCGATAATTGGAGCGATCGTCGTCCTCGCGATATTTCGTTTACTTTCGGGTCGAAACGTACTCTGATCAGACCTTCATATTCATTAAATGACCGATCTGAACGATGCGTTCGGGTCGGTCATTTTATTGCACGCCCGAACAAAACCGGTGCATTGCGATCGCGACTAGCTTCATTGTACGGTGATCCTGGTCATAGTCGGGGTTCGCTTCCGAGAATTCGATCATGCGTGTGTTCGCCAGCGAGGCTGCGTATTTTACAAGCGTTATGAACTCGCCCGCCCTTAGCCCGAGAGGCGAAGGTGACGTTGTGCCAGGTGCATCAGCAGACCGGACCGCACCCATATCGAAGCCGAAATAGGTATTGACCGATGCGCTATGTTTGATGAACTCGAGTCGGATAGCGTCCTTCAGTTCGCGATCGACATCGGCCCGAGAACGTAGTAATTCCAGGCTGATCCGGTGAACACCGAGATCCCGAATGTAGTTGTAGTAGGCCGGAGAACAGAAATGCGATTGAAAACCGACTTCAAAAAAATTCTCAGGCAAAAGGAGCCTTTCGTCCAAGAGCTGCCTATACTGCGTACCAGCGTCACGTTCCTTTGCTATTCTGACATCGAGACGTGAATCAACGTGAACACCTATCCACCACTCAGGATGATAAATTGCTGACATCGCCACTCCTGCGGGATACGCGATGTCGTTTCCTCCGCCAAGTACTATCAGGCGTTTACCGTCACGCAAGACGGCCTCAAGGACCGCCGCGTGATCTCTATGTGTCGCTTCGAGCGTCTCGCCGATCTGCGTATCGCCCAAATCGAACACACGCTTTTTGATGTTAAGTGTTGAGAGTTGATAGAACTGTTCCCGGATGGCATCGGGCGCTGACGCCGCACCGGGGCGGCCTTTTGCGCGTCGGATGCCTTCGTCCTGCGGGCAGCCGAGAATAACGATCTCAGCTGCGGCATAATCGCTTGGGGCCGTCGCGACCAGCGATCCCATTCTCGGGTCATTCCGGTCGTCGTTCGTGAAGAACAGGTCACGGTTCGGACGGGTCGTCAGACTAAAGATATCGCTCATTGTAAGTTATTACTAAAAGTGGATCGAAACGCCGGTTTATGGCAATGATAACCGATAAACCATTAAACCCGAAATTCGATTCTTTTAGGCATTCCGACAAGTGGAACATATATGCTGCAGGCCCTCCGTAATTGTTTTGTAATCGCCTCAGAAAAGTCTTGTTTACGGCATCTCTGAAGAGTATTCTAGGCAAATCATGAAAGTACTGCTTGTTTACCCCGAATTTCCGGATACCTACTGGAGTTTTCGCCACGCTCTTAAGATCGAAGGTAAACGCGCAGCGTTTCCGCCTCTCGGCCTTCTAACGGTGGCCTCCATGCTTCCGGATGACTGGGAACTCAGGTTGGTCGATATGAACGTCCGATCGCTTGAGCCTGACGACGTCGAATGGGCCGATATGGTCTTCGTTTCCGCCATGATCGTGCAAAATCTATCGCTCGGCGAGGTTGTAAGGCTTTGCCGCTCGAAAGGCAAGAAGGTTGTGGTTGGCGGCCCGTATGTATCAACGAGCAGTGAGCGCCTGCCGGATGCCGATCACATATTCATCGGCGAAGCCGAAGCGACAATCCCCGAGTTTTTACGGGACCTGGAACTTGGCGTACCCCAAAGGGTCTATCAGTCTTCCGAGCGGCCTTCACTCGTCACGACCCCGCCGCCGGACTTTTCGCTGATCGATATGAACCAGTACAGCGCGATGAATGTCCAGTATTCGCGAGGATGCCCGTTCAGTTGTGAATTCTGCGACATCATTGAGATCTACGGCCGCGTGCCTCGGACCAAATCGAACGAGCAAATGCTTACCGAATTGGATCAATTGAATGCCGCTGGTTGGCGCGGCCTGGTTTTCATCGTTGACGACAATTTTATCGGTAACAAAAAGAACGTCCGGCAGTTCTTGCCCGATCTTATTTCCTGGTCGCGTAACAACGGTTACCCGTTCTCGTACATTACTGAAGCAAGCGTAAACCTTGCCGAAGACGATGCATTACTTCAGCAGATGGAAGATGCCGGTTTTCGCCGTGTCTTTCTGGGCATTGAAACGCCGGTCGAAGAAAGCCTGAAAGAAGCTCATAAGGGCCAGAATATGCGTCGCGACCTGCTGGGATCGATACACAAGATCCAGTCGTATGGTATGGAGGTGATGGCCGGCTTCATTGTCGGCTTTGATAACGATCCTGACGACATCTTTGACCGCCAGATGGATTTCATACACGAAAGCGGCATCCCATTGGCGATGGTCGGATTGTTGACCGCATTGCCCGATACACAGCTCTGGAGAAGGCTCGAGAAAGAAGGACGGCTTCTCGACGTCAGCACCGGGAATAACACCGACTGCTCGATCAATTTTCTGCCTAAGATGGACATGGCCGTTCTTGTTGAGGGATATAAAAATCTCCTTCGCAACATATATAGCCCTAAGGAGTATTACCATCGGGCTCTTGACTGTCTTTCGCGGTTTCACGCCGATCGCATCGAACCGCGCAAGTCGACCGTCTTTGCCGACGTCAGGGCATTGCTTAAGATCATCGCTACCCTTGGCGTACGCGATCCGGAACGTGCGGCCTTCTGGAAGTATTGCTTCGACCTCATCAGGTTCTATCCGCGGGACATTGCCCATGGGCTGACGCTTGCGGCGATGGGTTATCATTTTCGGCAGATCACCGCGAAATACTGCGATTGACATCATCGGCCGCAGCATTTGCAGTGAAAATCTGCCGAACTGGTATCGATCTGCGAAAAGCGTTCGTCGGCGGCGGCCCGGATCGGCTCGCGATCGTTGGAATCGAAGTAGTCATTGATCGCCTCGACGACCGCCAGCTTTTCGAGATTCGGAAGCTGCAGAAAGCCGTTGAAAACGATCGTTGCGTCTTGATTCATAATTGCTGGCTCCTCCTGTTTTGTATCGATCGATGTCAAATTCACGGCTATGATAGACTTTTTCGTTCCGGTGCTGCTATGAAAGTTTCTAAGTTGGTTTTCATATCGTTGGCCGCGGTGTTAGTCGCCGCGGGAACGGCAAGGGCTCAGGTCGATGACTTTTGCAGCGAGTTCGGCGCGATGCCGACGCTCGAAGGGCCGCGATTGAGTGCTCCGTTCGTTTATGGGCGCGTGACGTATCGGGGGGCTCAAGCGAACGCAAAGCTGCCGAAGATCTCGATCGTCCTGATCGAGCGCGAGCAGGCCGCACAGCGGATAACGGTCGGGCAGAGAGGGAACTACTGCTTTCGCCGGACCGGCGGTTCAAGCGGTGCGACACTGGTCGTTGACGTCGACGGGATCGAGGTTGCACGCCGAGGCGTTTCGGGGTTCGGGACGGCACAGATCCGCGAGGATTTCGAGATCTCGGCCGATGCACCAGACCCCCAATCGCCGCCGCTGTCATCAGGAAAGTTTCCATATTCACGCGGCGAGAAAGCTACCGAACTTCTGAGAAAAGCCGCCGATGCCGAAACAAGGAAGGACATAGGGCAGGCGATTAAGTACATCCGGGAAGCGACCGCCGAAGACGCGAAGGATTTCATCGCCTGGACGAAGCTCGGGACGCTTTACTTCGAGCAAAAGCAGTTTACGGAAGCCGAGGCCGCCATCCGCCGTTCGCTCGAACTCAAAGCCGAATATACGCCCGCGTGGATCGTTGCCGGACAGATCAGGATGGCCCTGAAGAACCACGAAGCCGCGGTCGAGGTCTTCAAACACGCGGCGACTCTCGAACCCGAATCCGCACGCGTTTACCAGCTTCTTGGCGAAGCTTATCTGCTTTCGAAGCAAGGCTCGCTCGGGGCCGAGGCCCTTAACAAGGCCATTCAGCTCGACCCGAAGGGCATGGCCGAACTTCACCTTCAGCTCGCGCATCTTTACCAGCTCGCCAAGACGAATCACCTTGCCGCCGAGGAATACAAAAAGTTTCTCGCAAAAGTTCCCGAACATCCCGACAAAAAGAAGTTCGAAAAGTTCATTAGTGAGAATCCTTAAGGTGCGTGTTTCATTTTTCCGAAAGCCACACGTTTCTGAAACGCCGTGATTCGAATGAATGAAATGAAATTCTTGATACAAGTGAAATGCGTGAAACGCCTTTGAGTTTTGAGTCCCCGCGTTAGCCGGCCCTTGCGAGTCGTCAAAGACGACGGAATTGACCCAGCCCACATCGTAAGATGTCGGTCGCGACCGCCAAAAGAATTGAACCATCTGATTCGGTGGTACGCCGCTCGCCAGAAACTTTTCAAACCACGAAAGAAGAAAAGTAGAGAACAAGATCCTCGTCTGTGAATTCTGCGCTCGCTTCAAAGCGGAGCTTCAGAACCGCAGAAACCACAGAGCCGAGACCGAAGCGCACAGATCGGCCCGAGACTCCGCCACTACTGTTTGCAGATTCTGGTCACGGCTTCTCACTCCGTTTGGAGCGTGATGCTTATAAATGCGAACACAGAACGCGAACCGAAGTCCGTAGGAGCGGAATATTATCGCTTCTCACGGGTTCGTGCCGCCCCTAACTGGGCTCGGCAGAATATTCTTGGCGGCCTTTCTGCAAACGTTTGGCTCCTAGCGGAACCGATAACCGACGCCGCATTCCGCCGAACGCTTCGCCACGACGACCCCAACGAAACAGAACCTCATTCAGGCCTGAATTTTCGAAAAACTAATCGCCCGGGTCCTTTTGCACTGCGGATCTGTCGGCGTTCGTGAGTTTCGATAGATCAATTCCGTCTCCTACAAATCCTTCGAGCATTGCCTCAAACTCAATCTTATTAAATAATTCGCCCACCAAAACCGCATTCTCAGGATGGATGATGAAACAATCCTCGAAGTCGAATGGTTCGAGGTAAGAGCCGAACTCCCGAATAAAGGATTCATGTGAAATAAGACCAGATTCTTCAGCGGTGCGAAACAACTTACGTTTCTTGCGGTTTATGAGGAAATAATCCGCAGGCGGGAAAACATTTGGGATGTGTTCGGTCCAAGTAGAGATGGTTATTGGCTCACCTGTAGAAGCCTGTCGTGCCAAGATAAGGGTAGGGACATAGTAATCGTCGCCCAATTTATCTTGCATTTCATTTCTATGAAAATTGTAACGCCAATACTCATTCGATTTTTCGAGTGGAAAGTGGAGCAGGTCGAAATAATCAAAATGGTCGCCAGAAACGCTTAGGTTGGTATTGGACCAGTTCGAATAATATTCCCCTGCCGTTTGTCGTCGGGGTATCTCGATCTCAGAGTCCGATTGAGGGTTCAGCGCAAAAAGATCAAGTTCGCTCATCATTAGTTCAACAAATGGGAAAGCCTCTAATCCGAAAAAATTCGGGCGAATGTAATTCAGGCTGAACGAGTAACGAGTGTTATTAAAGTCATCGAAACTCTCGAACGTTTTGTTATCTTCGGGGTCGTCATTTTCAGGTTGGCGTTCGAAGTCAAAATAGACGTCTGTATCTTCGTTTTCGTAAACCCATTGCTCATCCTCGCTTACCCGAACACATCCGTTTTTCACAAGATATGATTCCACCTTGGAAGCATCGAATAGATGCTCTTTGCGTGTGTAGAAATAAAGATCAAAGCTCACTGGGGATACCTCTCATTGGAATGTTTACGTCATTCTTGTCCGCGAATTCTATTGCATCTTCGTAGCCGGCGTCGGCGTGGCGGATGACGCCCATGCCGGGGTCGGTCGTGAGGACGCGTTCGATGCGGCGGGCTGCCTCTGGGGTGCCGTCAGCGACGATGACCTGTCCGGCGTGAAGCGAATATCCGATGCCGACGCCGCCGCCGTGGTGGAGCGAGACCCAGGTCGCGCCGCCGGCAACGTTTATCATGGCGTTGAGATAGACCCAGTCGGCGATGGCGTCCGAGCCGTCCTTCATCGCCTCGGTCTCGCGGTTCGGCGAGGCGACGCTGCCGCAATCGAGGTGATCGCGGCCGATGACGATCGGTGCTTTCAGCTCGCCGCTCGCGACCATCTCATTCAGTTTCAGACCGGCCTTTGCTCTTGCTCCGTAACCGAGCCAGCAGATACGTGCGGGCAGGCCCTGAAATTCGACCTGTTCCTGAGCCATCGTCAGCCAGCGGGCGAGATGATCGTCCTCGGGAAAGAGGTTCATAATCGCCTCGTCCGTTTTGTAGATATCCTCTTTGTCGCCCGAGAGTGCGACCCAGCGGAACGGGCCTTTGCCCTCGCAGAAGAGCGGCCGTATATACGCGGGGACGAAGCCGGGATAATCGAAGGCGTTGGCGACGCCGTTGTCTTTCGCACGCTGACGCAGATTGTTGCCGTAATCGAAAACGACCGAGCCGCGACGCTGGAATTCGAGCATTGCCTCGACGTGGCGTGACATCGAGTCCATCGCCCTGCGTTCGTACTCTACCGGATCCGTTTTGCGGAACTCGTTTGCGTCGTCGACCGACATTCCGATGGGAATATAGCCGTAAAGCACGTCGTGAGCCGACGTCTGATCGGTCACGACGTCCGGGTAGATGCCCTTTTCGATCAATTCCCAATGGACCTCGGCCGCATTGCCGAGAAGCGCTATCGACCTCGGTTCGCGTTTCTGTACCGCCGATCCGGCAAGTTCGATAGCGTGCTCGAGGTCGCGAGCCGCCACATCGACCTGCTTCAGCTGCAGACGCCTTTCGATCCGCCACGGATCGACCTCGACAAGAATGCCGACGCCGCCGTTGAAGGTGATCGCCTGCGCCTGTGCACCGCCCATCTCGCCAAGGCCGGCGGTCAGAACGAGCCTGCCGCTCAGGTCGCCCCAGCCGTGCTGCCGGGCCAGCGAGCCAAAGGTCTCATACGTTCCCTGCAGGATGCCCTGCGTGCCGATGTAGATCCACGAACCGGCGGTCATCTGGCCGTACATCATCAGGCCGTCGCGTTCGTACTGGTCGAACTGCTCCTGAGTCGCCCAATGCGGGACGATGTTCGTATTAGCGATCAGGACGCGAGGCGCGTCCGTATGGCTTTTGAATACGCCGACCGGTTTCCCCGATTGCACAAGCAGGGTTTCATCTTCGTTCAGCTCGCTGAGGCTCGTTAGGATCGCATCAAAGCAATCCCAGTTGCGAGCCGCTTTGCCGCGACCGCCGTAAACTATAAGGTTGTCGGGGTCAAACGCCACGTCCGGGTCGAGATTGTTCTGGATCATCCGGTACGCGGCTTCGATCAGCCAGTTCTTGCAATGGAGTTTGGTTCCCGTCGGGGCATGGATCTCTCGTTTCATAGCATTTGGAATATCATAGCCGTAAATTCACTCCGGCGGAAAACGTGCTAATATCTTCGAAATAATTGCGAGGTTCTTATGAGACATTTGAGCATAATGATCATTGCAGCCGGAGTGCTGCTCGCCATCGCGGCCGGATCGTCAGCCCAAACGCCGGAAACCAAGGTAAACCCAAAATATGACGCGGAACTGGCAAAGAAACTCGGGGCTGATGATATCGGCATGCGGCAATACGTGCTGGCGATCCTAAAAACCGGCCCGAACGACGCGATCGTCAAAGGCGACGAGCGGAAAAAGGCATTCGAAGGCCATTTTGCCAATATGACGCGGCTTGCGAACGAGGGCAAGCTCGCCATTGCCGGGCCGTTCGGTTCGAATGACAAGACGTTTCGCGGGTTGTTCATTCTGGCCGTGACGACGATCGACGAAGCAAAGGCGCTTGCCGAGACCGATCCATCGATCAAGTCAGGAATTTTCATCGTTGACTACGTTCCGTGGTACGGTTCGGCGGCATTGATGCAGGTGACCGAAACCCACGGCAAGATCGCGAAGAAGTCGCTTTAGATGCCGCACGCCGACCTTATCGTTCACAATGCGGGTCAGCTCGTTACCTGCGCTTCCGGCGGAAAACCGAAACGCGGCGAGGCGATGCTCGATGTCGGCATCATTTATGACGGCGCGGCAGCAATCTCAGACGGGCGATTCGTCGGCGTCGGCGGCTCTGCCGATATTCTTGCCGAATTTACCTCAGATGAGACGATCGATGCCGAGGGGCGAGCCGTATGCCCGGGCTTTGTCGATCCGCACACACACATCGTTTACGCTGGCGACCGGCTTAATGAGTTTGAGCTAAAGATAAAGGGCTCGGCATATCTGGATATTCTGGCCGCGGGCGGCGGGATAATTTCGACCGTCCGGAATACGCGGGCTGCTACGGCAGAGGAGTTGATCGACGCGGCACTCGGCCGGCTCGATAAGATGCTCGCATGCGGCACCACCGTCTGCGAGATAAAGACCGGCTACGGGCTCGACACCGAGACGGAGCTGAAGATGCTGCGGGTGATCGAGGCATTGGAGAAGCGGCACGCGATCAGAATTGTGCCGACGTTTCTTGCGGCCCATGCGGTTCCGCCGGAGTTTAAGAATGACCCGGACGGCTACGTCGAACTGATCTGCGGCGAGATGCTGCCGCGGGCGTGGGACTGGTATTCGGGCTCGCACTTTGCCGCCGAAGGCACGCCGTTCTTTGCCGATATCTTTTGCGAGCGGAATGCGTTTGATGTTGGGCATGCGAGGCGGATATTCGCCTCGGCCGAGGAGCTTGGTTTTCGGCTGAAGGCGCATGTAGATCAGTTCACCAATCTTGGCGGTTCGCGGCTCGGGGTCGAGCACGATGCGGTTTCGATCGATCATCTTGATGCGATCTCCGATGAAGAGATCACGTTTCTTGCCGCAAGCAATACGGTCGGCGTCGTCATTCCGACCGAGAATTTCAACGGCGGCAAAATGCAATTTGCACCCGCGAGGAAAATGATCGACACGGGCTGTGCGGTGGCGCTGACGACCGACTATAACCCCGGCTCGGCACCGTGCCCCTCGTTGCCAATGGCGATGGCCATCGCTTGCAGGTATCAGAAGCTGCAGCCGACTGAGGTGATGAACGCGGCAACGATAAATGCAGCATATTCGATCGGTCTGGGAGATACACACGGGTCGATCGAGGTTGGCAAAAGGGCAGACTTTCTAATGTGTGATTGTGAAGATTATCGCCAGATAGCATACGAATTTGGCGGTAATTTGGTCAATGAGGTTTTCAAGAACGGTGAGGCCTGCCTGTGACGAGCAACGAGTTTTCATCGATGTTGGAGGAAATGGCGAGAGGCTGGTCAACGCGAGATTATAAAAGCGTTGCCGCAAAGTTTGCCGGCAAATTGTTTTACTCAGATGGGCTGAACTACACGTTTCGGGACAATGCATCGTTGTTAAGATTTTTCGAGGACGACGACGCTAAGCCGCAGTCTTGCAAATTTCACAACGCTATCTTCGACGAATCTCGGCAACTCGGCTGTGCGGAATATACCTACAAGGGAACCCATATTTATCACGGCACTGTATGGATCAAGTTCGATGACAACAAAATTATTGACTGGCGCGAATATCAATATCGAACGAATAAAAATCGGACAGAGTTTTGGAAAAGATGAACGAAATTGTCCTTGATGGCGAAAGCCTGACCTTTGAGCAGGTGCTGGCGGTTGCCTATGGGCGGCCGGGCGAGCCGCGCGTGGTGCTTGATGAGCGGGCGAAGGCGAATGTCAATCGGGCGGCGGCGGCGGTCGATCGGCTGCTCGAACGCGGAGAGGTTGCCTACGGTATCACCACGGGTTTCGGAGCTTTCAAAGACAAGATCATCGGCCGCGAGCAGGTAGAGGAACTGCAGCGAAATATTGTTCTGAGCCATGCGGTCGGTGTCGGCGACCCATTCGATACACCGACCGTGCGGGCGATAATGCTGATCCGTGCGAATACTCTGTCCCGCGGCTTTTCGGGAATACGGCTTGCGACGCTCGGACTGATCCTCGAATGCCTGAACCGCGGTGTTCATCCGGTCATACCTGAAAAGGGAAGCCTCGGCGCCAGCGGTGATCTCGCCCCGCTTGCCCATTTTGCGTGTGTCCTGATAGGTGAGGGCGAGGCGGAATACATCGGCGAAACGATGAACGGCGGCGATGCTCTAATAAGTGCCGGCCTTGAACCGGTTACTCTCAAAGCCAAGGAAGGACTAGCACTGACCAATGGTACGACCGTAATGACGGCCATCGGTCTGCTTGAGACGGCAAAGGCGATCAGGCTTGCTGAACTTGCCGATGTTGCCGGCTCTCTCAGCCTCGAAGCGCTTCATGGCACGGCTTCGGCGTTTGACGAAAGAGTTCATTCGGTCCGGCCGCATCCGAGACAGGTCGAATGTGCGCGCAACCTGAGGCGGATTCTTAACGGAAGCGAATTTGTCCGGGGGTTCGATCCCGCAAACGTCCAGGACGCATACACACTCAGGTGTATGCCGCAGGTTCACGGAGCCTGCCGCGATGCGGTTGCGTATGCCGAGTGGCTGATAAAGATCGAACTCAATTCGGTCACAGATAACCCGCTGATATTTCAGGATGAAGAAGGCAATATCGAAGTGATCAGCGGCGGTAATTTTCACGGCGAACCTCTTGCTCTTGCCTTCGATTATTTGACGATCGCGCTCGCCGAGCTCGGTAATATTTCCGAACGGCGGATCATGCGGCTTACCGACGAGGCTTCGAACGCACACGTTCTGCCGGCATTCTTGACGCCAAACGGCGGCCTGAATTCGGGCTTCATGATCGTTCAATATACGGCGGCGGCCCTGTGCACCGAGAACAAGGTACTGGCACACCCGGCGAGCGTAGATACCATCCCAAGTTCGGCGAATGTCGAAGACCATGTTTCGATGGGTGCAACGGCGGCTTTGAAGCTGCGGCAGGTATCGGAGAATCTGGCCCAGATATTGTCCATCGAGCTTTTCTGCGCGGCACAAGGCGTCGATTTCAGAAGAGATGCGATCGGCAGAGACAAACAGCTCGGTGACGGGACGAAGGCGATCTACGAGCGAATTCGGACGGATATCCCGTTCGTACAAAAAGACGAATATATGAAGAATCACATGAATTCCGCGCTCAGGATCGTCCGCGAATTTGTTTTCGGCCGGGGCAATGAATAAATGAAAAATCATAGATCGATATTCAATGCCATCGCTGCCGTCGTATTGATCGGCGGCGCTTTAGCCGTTCCCTCGGCGTCCCAGGAGGCGAAGACGGTTGATTTTCGCGCATACGTCGAGAAGCGCCTGGCGGCAAAAAAACGTGACCTCAGCGAGATCTGCCCGATCGACACCAGCGTGGTGGCGAAGCGGGTATTCAAGGACTATGGAGCTATGTTCATCGCTGCCTCAGACGTCCGTTTTCCCGACCGATGCGTGTTTGCCAACGAAGACGAGGTAGCGGCATTTCAGGCGGGCGTCAGTTCGAGGACCGCGGTCATCGGTGAACGGACGGTCGAACTGCAGGCCGATGCGATGGATGCGCTGATGAAGGCACGTGCGGCGGCCGCAAAACGAAAGCTGTCTATCACACCACGTGGAGCCTCAGCATCGAAGCGGAGCTACGCCGACACATTCAGGATCTGGAAATCGCGTTTCGACCCGGCGCTCAAACATTGGGTCGCTCGCGGCAAGATCAGTGCTGACGACGCGGCCGCCGCCGCGAAGATGGAGACCATCGATCAGGTTGCCAGGGTCATCGAATGGGAAAAGGACTCGATCTGGTTCAGCACCGGTTTCAACCGTTCGATCTTTTCCTCCGTCGCCGCTCCGGGAACATCGCAGCATCTTTCGATGATCGCTCTCGATGTCGCGGAATTTGGCAGCAAAGAAGTAAGGTCGATCTTGAACGAACACGGCTGGTTTCAGACGATCATCGACGACACACCGCATTTCACTTATCTCGGACTTGACGAAGACGAGTTGCCTAAACGAGGACTTGTCGCGACCGTAAAGGAAGGATTCACGTTCTGGATCCCGAATTTCGAAAGATAATATGAAGAACCGTTTATTAGTCGCCCTTGCTCCCGCGATCGTTTCAGGAATGCTGACTGGCTGCTGGAAAGAACCGACACGGCCGAATTACGATCCTCCGACGAACTATCGGACCGAACCCGCCGCCAATAGGACAAACGCCGACCGCGAAATGAACACGAATAAGACGAACAACGCCAATAGCGCAGAAACGGAGAAGACGAAAACCGGTTTTAAGGCAAACCTGCCTGACGGATTCGAACAGCCGGCGGACGATGTCGGCACGAAACTACTTCGCGAATACGGTGCGGTCTTCCTGGCCCGCGGCGGTGTAACTCCGCCGAAAAAGGTCGTATTCAGGAACGAATCGGAGGTCGCGGCATTTCAATCGACATTGAAAACAAGGCGTGAAATGATCGGAAGTTTTTCGATGGAGCTGCAGGCGGCCGCCATGGATGGCCTGCAAAATGCCGTCAAAGCTGCGGCTGCCGCCGGGCAAAAGATCACGCCGCGCGGGGCCGATTCGGCAAAACGGACCTACAGCGAGACGGTCGGCTTATGGAACAGCCGCGTCGATCCGGCGTTGAAGCATTGGACCGCCAAAGGAAAGATCAGCCAGGCTGACGCCGACCGCATCAAGGCGATGGCCACGTTTGACCAGGTGACCGAAGTCCTCAAGCTGGAAGAGAAAGGGATCTTCTTCGCAAAGGATCTTTCGAAATCGATAATCTACTCGGTCGCGCCGCCGGGAACCTCACAGCACCTTTCATTGCTGGCCTTCGATTGCGAACAGCACGACAATGCCGCTATACGCTCGATCATGGCTGAGAACGGATGGTTTCAGACCGTTGCATCCGACCTTCCGCATTTTACCTTTCTCGGTGTAAAGGAAAGCGAACTGTCGGGACTAGGGCTCAAAAAGCTTTCGAGCGGCGGGAGAACCTTCTGGGTCCCGGATATGTAATGGCGTTCGATGAGCGAGGAGTCGGAATTCGGCAATGTAGCCTTGAAGTTCAGCGATCTGACATAAAGCAGGACGACGTCGTGAGGGAAATGGTACACCCGGCAAGATTCGAACTTGCGACCCTCTGATTCGAAGTCAGATACTCTATCCAGCTGAGCTACGGGTGCACGCTTAGGAGAGTTTAATTCGCGAAGCGCCATTTTGCAAACAGCGATCGGAGCAGGGATCGAAGGGCGACGGATGAAAATAAGTTCTTGGTTCATCGCGGGATCTTTCGAACTATCGGACGGCGGTACGGCCAGCAAAATCCTCGAAAATAGTCTTAGAGATGAGCGAACCTAAGAAGATATTGATCGGTGGAGAGTGGAGATCGGCGACCGAACAGATCGAGATCGTCTCACCGCATAACGGCGAAAAGGTGGCGGAGGTTCATTCGGCGAACGAAGGGGAATTTGAGGCCGCGATCGGATACGCAATGTCAGGTGCGACCGCGATGGGGGGACTTTCAAGATCTCAAATCGCTAAGGGCCTGAGGACGATCGCCGCCGCGATCGAAGGTCGAAAAGCAGAATTTATCAGAACGATCATTGTGGAATCGGCAAAGCCGATAAGGTACGCCCGAGGCGAGGTCGAACGCTGCATCGCAACGTTTTCTTGGGCCGCCGGTGAGGCCGAGCGGTTTATCGGCGAGGTCGTTGCGGTCGATACTCAAGCGATCGGACGCGGAAAGACGGCGCATACACTGCGAATCCCGCGGGGCGTAGTTTACGGCATCACGCCTTTCAATTTCCCGCTCAATTTGGTCGCCCATAAGGTCGCACCGGCGCTGGCATCGGGAAACGCGATCATCATAAAACCGAGCGACCGTACGCCGCTCACAGCCTTGCTGCTCGGTGAGGTATTTTTGGAAAGCGGCCTGCCCAAAGACGCGCTTCAGGTCGTACCGATGAGTGTCTCTCACATTGATACCGCATTCCGCGACGATCGGATCGACATGATATCGTTCACCGGCAGCGCACCGGTCGGTTGGGACATTAAGGCGAAAGCGGCGAAAAAGTTCGTGACGCTCGAACTCGGCGGAAACGCCTCGGTGATCGTCGATGAATCGGCCGATACTGAGGCCTCGCTGAGGAAATGCCTGATCGGCGCCTTTGCGTATAGCGGACAGGTGTGCATCTCGGTCCAGCGGATCTTCGTCCACGAGGCGCAATATGAGCTATGGCTTGCCGCGTTTGCCGAACGCGCCAAAAACCTTAAGAAAGGCGATCCGTCCGATGAGGCGACCGAGATCGGCGTGATGATCGACGAGCATGCCGCTATCCGGGCTGAAAGCTGGATCAAGGAAGCGGTAGATGGCGGAGCGTTGCTCGTCAGCGGCGGAGCGCGCAGCGGAAAAATGCTCGACGCAGCTGTTCTGACGAAGACCATGCCTGCGATAAAAGTCGTTGCCGAAGAAGCATTCGCACCGATCGCTGTCGTGGAACCATTCTCGCATTTTGAGGATGCTGTCGCGATGGCAAACCTCGGACGATTCGGATTGCAGGCCGGCGTATTCACGAATGATCTCAGAAATGCCGCGTTTGCAGCGAGGCATCTGGAATACGGGAGTGTGATCATTAACGACGTTCCTACTTTCAGGGTCGATAATATGCCGTATGGCGGCGTCAAAGACTCGGGTTTCGGACGCGAAGGAGTACGCTATGCGATGGAAGAAATGACCGAGATGCGGCTTATCGTAACGCAGCCGTGATCGATCGCATCGCTTTTACTTGAGATCTTTAATTGCTATATTTTCAAAATGAATCCTCGCTTAATTCCCGCGTTTTTCGCATTTGTCTTGCTATTCTCAACCGTTTCGTCTTTCGGGCAGCCGACAAGATCGAGCCTTAACGGACTTAAGGAAGCAGTTACCGTTAGCCGTGACGCACGTTCGATACCGTATATCGAAGCCCGCTCCGACGCCGACCTCTATTACGTTCAGGGCTTTGTGACGGCCAGTGACCGTTTGTGGCAAATGGATCTGCTGCGACGCGTCGCCCGAGGCGAGACTGCCGAAATATTTGGGCGGACGACGCTCGAAGAGGATAAGCGTTGGAGACGGTTCGGATTTGCGCATATCGCCGAAGAAAGCGTTTCAAATCTAAGGCCCGAGCTTCGGCAGGCGTTGGCCGATTATGCCCGCGGCGTCAACGACTACATTCGATCGCTCGAACCAAGATCTCTGCCGGTCGAGTTTCAGATCTTGCAGTATACGCCACGGGAGTGGACACCGGCAGATTCGATCGTCATCGGCAAGATACTCGCGGAAGCTCTTTCGAGCACATATCAAGGCGACCTCTTGCGCGAATCTTTGAAGAGCATCGACCCGATCAAGTATGCCGATCTAACCAACAAGGTGACGCCGTACGACGTAGTGCTTTTCGGAAAGGATGCCCGCGCTGCAAAGGCTTCGGGCGTTGCGTCCAGCGGGACTCGGCGAAACGACAGCGAAGTGGGGGAACGAACCGATCTGCCAAACGATCAGGCGGTCGACGAGGCAGAGGCCGATCTTGCGATACGTGAGAGATCGTTGCGGCGGGCCGGGTTTTTTGCCGAGGAACTTGCGGCGAGCAACAACTGGGTGATCTCAGGCAAGCGAACTGCCGACGGCAAACCGATACTTGCCAACGATCCGCATCTTTTGGCTGCAGCTCCGGGTATCTGGTACATCTCACATCTCTCATCCCCCACAATGCGGGTCGCGGGCGTTACGTTTCCCGGCGTTCCGGGCGTCGTCCTTGGTCACAATGAGCATATCGCGTGGGGCGCGACCAATGTTGGCCCCGATGTGCAGGATCTGTATCTTGAGACATTCAATGAGAAAGGTGAATACAAGACGCCGGAAGGCTGGGCGGCTCCTGTAGTGCGAAAAGAAGAGATCAGGTTTCGAGCCAATCCGCTCTCGCCTGCTACCACGGTCGAATCATTTGAGGTTACCGTAACCCGCAATGGTCCGGTCATCATAAACGCGAACGGAAAGAGGTATTCGCTAAAGTGGACGGCATCCGAGAGTAAGAACGACGACCTCGGTGCCTTCTTTTACCTCAACCGGGCGAAGGACTGGGACGGCTTCAGATCGGCTCTGAGCAACTATGCAGGAGCGATGCAGAACTTCATCTTTGCCGACGTCAAAGGAAACATCGGATGGCATACGGCCGGTAAAGTGCCTTTGAGAAGAAAGGGTGACGGCTCGCTGCCATACGACGGTTCGACGTCAGACGGCGATTGGGTCGGTTCGATCCCGTTCAACGAACTACCCAACCTCTTTAATCCGCCTTCGGGGTTCATAATGACGGCGAATCAGCGTATTGCGGGGATGGACTATAAATACCCGCAGCTCGTCCGCGATTTCGCCCCGCCATGGCGTGCGCGCCGATTACATGATCTGCTTTCCGCGGATACGAAAGCAACGATGGACTCGTCCACGGCGGCACAGATGGATGTTTATAACATTCCGCTCGCTATGCTGGCAAAAGAGATCATTTCGATGAAAGCGGCGTCGGATGAGAACCTGAAGCTCGTGAGCGAATGGGACGGCCGGATGACGCCCGATTCGCGGGCAGCGTTGTTCGTGAACGAGATCCGATCGTGTGCTGCGAACAAGATCGCCGAGGCAAACAAGCCCGTTCCAGCCAGTGCAATTCGGGAACGGATCCTGTTCTGGGCAGTCGCAGAAAGATCGGCTCGCTGGCTGCCGAAGGAGTTTGCCGATTACGGCGCATTGCTCCGGTCATGCAATGACAGCAGTTCCGCGACCTTTACGACCCGATACGGTGCGGACCCGGCAAAATGGGTTTGGGGAAGCGTTTCGGCGGCGCGCTTTCCGCATCCGCTTGCGGCGGCACCGCTTATCGGCAGCCAGTTCGCAACACCGAATCAGCCGATCGGGGGCAGCGGGCAAACACCGAATGTCGCATCTTACGTATCGATGAGACACGTTGCTTCGCCCGGCAACTGGGATGCAACACGGCTCGTCATACCGCTGGGCCAGAGCGGCGACCCGAGATCGCCTCACTTCAAGGACCAGTTCGCCGCCTGGAGCACCGGAAAACCGGCAGTCGTTCCGTTCACCCCGAAAGCGGTCGAATCGGCGGCGGTAAGCGTTGTCAGGTATGGGCCGACAAACTGAGCTTCACCCGCGCGAAAGCACATCCGCTATCTGATCGATCGGCGGCCATCGGTGATGAAATCATTGAGAATTATCGATGCCGCCTCGCTGTCGACCGCGTCGCGGGCCGCTCCGATCGAGGCTCCGGCGGCCCAAAGCCTCCCTTTCGCCTCATAGCTGGTCACCCTCTCGTCTTGTAGAACGACCGGGATCGAAAGCGAAAGGGCGAAGCTGTGTGCCATTCGCCGGGCTTCGGCCGACATTTCGCTTTCGCTTCCATCCGATTCTAGCGGCAAACCAATGACCAGCCCAACGGCATCAGAATCCTTAACTATGTCTTTCACTGCAATAAGCAGTTTCTTCCATGACGCTCGTTCGATGCGGGGCAAGGTTCTCGTGACGGATTGCGTTTCGTCACAAACCGCGACACCGATGCGTTTCATGCCGGGATCCAGCGCCAGCACGCGCCCTTGCCGCGGGATGCTTAAAACATCTGTAAATTCCTGAGGATTAGTTGTTTGTTTTTGTTGCACCAATACTTACGATGTCGGATAATTGTGAAGCGTTAGGCGAAACCTGTAATAGGCGTTTCTGCGTATAACGTGTCAGTTAGTTTTAACGAGGTATTATATGTCATTTCGAGGAAAAATGTGGACACTGCTGATCTCGGCCCTGATCGCGGGTTATGTGCTTGTCGGTGGCCTGCCGTTCGTCGGCTCAATGCTCCAGACCCAGGCACAGCAGCCGATCAATGACGCCGGCACCCAGATCCGCATTTTCGAGTCGGTGCTCCAGCATATTCAGAACGATTACGTTGACGAACCGAATCTAGAAAAGGTCCGGTTCGGTGCGCTGCGAGGGCTGGTTTCGGGCCTTGATCCCTATTCATCGTATTTGACGGTCGATCAGGTCAAAGAGTTCAATGCTAACGGATCATCCAAAAAGGTCGGGATCGGAGCTGAATTCTCGCAGGTTTCCCAATACCTCTATGTTATTTCTGTGCTCAAGGGCTCGAACGCGGAAAAGGCCGGACTTAAGGCCGGGGACGTGGTCGAATACATTGAGAACAAGGCGACCCGTGACATTTCGCTCTATGATGCGCGTCAAATGATCCTCGGCGATCCTGGAAGCGTTGTCAGTATGCGGGTACTGCGTTCGGGCGAAAAGCCGCAGATGCTGAAGATCAATCGCGGAACTCACTCGTTTCCGCCAGCAGAGGCTCGTGTCGAATCGGGCCGCGTCGGGGTCGTTAAGGTATACAGTTTAGAAACCGGCGCAGCTGACGACATCCGCGAAAAGGTCACGTCGCTCACGCGGCAGGGAGTTCAAAAGATCGTCCTCGACCTTAGGGGTGTTTCGACGGGCACGCTTTCCGAAGGCGTTGCCGTTGCCAATCTGTTCATCAAGGACGGCGAACTGGCGAGGATACTCGGACGCGATAATACCGTGACCAAGACCTTTTCCGCCGATCCGGCAAAGTTTCTTTTTGACGGCGGGATGACCGCACTTATCGATTTCAGCACGGCCGGAGCGGGTGAGATAGTCGCTTCAGCGATCGCCGACCGAAAGCGTGGCGAAGTGGTAGGCGAACGTAGTTTCGGTGCTGGTACGGAACAGCAGCTTTTTACTCTCCGCGGCGGAGACGGACTGCTTCTCACGGTCTCGAAATGGGCTTCGCCTTCGGGCGTTCCGTTCCTCGGTGATGACCGTGCGTCGATGGGCGTTAAGCCTACCGTCGAGGTCAAGCGTCCTGATACTCCGGAACCGTTAGCGGTCGAAGAACTGATCGATCAGCAGGACGAGAACGCTGCCGGTACACCACCATCAGCAACCCCGACACCGAAGGCCGAGAAGGCCAAGCCCGCGGCTGAGGATGTGCAGCTGAAGAAAGCGCTGGAACTTCTCCAGGACAGATCGCAGGCGACCAAGGCCGGGGAATAGTCATTGCCTGACCGAGCAGATCGACCAAAGGCCGGGCATTGATGTTCGGCCTTTTTAGTTGTTGTTCGCACCCGACATCCCTGTTAAAATCGCATTTAATGGAATCGGACAACATTGACGTTCGGCAGCTTGTCGAAACGGACCTGACCGAATGGCTCCGTTTGAGGACGGCACTTTGGGACGGCACGCATGAGGACGATCATAAAGCAGAGATGCTTGAGATCATCGAACACGGCGATTCACAAGCCGTTTTCGTCGCCGACCGTGGTAATGGCGAGCTTGTCGGGTTTCTGGAAGCAAGCATTCGGCCCTTCGTCGAAGACTGCGAAACCGATCACGTGGGCTATCTGGAAGGCTGGTTCGTCGATCCGTCGCATCGACAAAATGGCATCGGGAGCGCTCTTGTAGGGCTTGCCGAGAGCTGGGCTCGGGACAAGGGCTGTACCGAAATGGCCTCTGATGCCGAGGTCGGCAACGAACTTAGCCTTGAGGCACATCGAAGGCTCGGATACGACGTCACATCACGACTTGTTCATCTGCGTAAAGCGCTCTAGCCGCATCAAATGACACCGGATCGATATAAAAGGCGCGTTGAGAATAGAATGCGAACCGCGATGCCGACAGGCTTACTGGTTCTCGCCTTTTTCATTGCCGGTAATGCGCAATCGGTCGAGCAGGCGTTTCCGACCCCGTTAACAACCAATGAACTTAGGGCAACCATCGAGCCTCGCGCCGTCGGAGATGCTCGTCTAACGAGCTATTATTACGCATTTGACGGGACGCAGGGCGATATATTCGTAAACGTTGTTACAAAGAATCTCAATGGCGATATTGATATTTTCGTCCGGGATGGGCTTCGGTTGCTGTCAAAGATCGTCGTTTATGCCGACGTCGGAGATGGCGAGACAGGACGAGTCCTTTACCTGAGAAAGCCCGAGAAATTATTGCTTCGGGTTCAGGGCCGCTCCCCGAATGATGACCCTGCGACGATCCAGATCAAGTTCGCCGGAAGCTTTGTCGCTGCCGCGCCTGCCGACGTTCCGGAGCCGCCGCGGGTCGCGAAGAGATCGTCCGAGGCCGAACCTTTAACGGCTGCGCGGAAGGACGATTCGGATGTGTCGGCGGGAGATGTTACGACCGACCTCGCAAAAGTAGAAACCGAAAAGGCTCAGGAACCGACTGAAAATCCGTTGCCCGATGCAATGCAGAAGCCGAAGACGTCAGCTCCGGGCCGAACGGTCCGTAATCGGGTGATCGTCGAATCGACGCTTCCGGAACCGAACGAGACCGCGGCCGCGGGAAGCGGATCTACGGCTCGAAAAACTGCGGCGGATCCAAAACTGCCTGCAACAAAACCGTCGACCGCCCGACGAAGTGCCAGAACCGCTCGGCGCACTGAACGTGATGCGGCCGCAAAGGCCGGATCTGAACCCGAAACGAAGCCCGTCGAGCCCGAAGCTGAAACGCGGGATCCGATGGCCGACTTCAGGCTCGTTATTGTCTTTAAGGACGATTCGAGGGTCGAACGCCCGATGACCGAAATACTGAGATTTACCGTCGACCGAGGGATTTTGACCGTGGTCGACCGGTCAGGCCGGATCGGCCGTTACTCGATGGTCGATATCAAACGCGTCGGGATCGAATAGCCTATTTTCGAGCGATATTCTGCCTGAGCTTCGGTATCAGATCGCTCGAAGGATTTACACTTTCAAGCCGGGCAAGGACCGATTCGGCCGCTGCCTGATCACCCTTGCGGGCCATCGCAATGCCGAGATTATAAAGGGAAGGTTCGTGTTTAGGGTCGGTCGAAAGTGCGACCTCAAATTCTTTTACCGCCCTGTCGTAATCAGGCGAGGCTCGAAGGACGTAAGTAGTTCCGAGATCGGTCCTCGCGGCGATGTTGCCCGGCTCGATCTCGAGAACCTTTGCGTAATGATCGCCGGCGACCTCATATTGGCCTGCGTCGAAATAGGCATTTGCGACGACAAGCAAAGCCTGTTTATCGTTCGGCCGAAGTGCAAGGCCGCGTTTATAGAATTCGATCGCTTGCTCGAACCGGCCGATCTGAGCGTAAAGGTCGCCGGTCTTCATTTGAACGACGAAATTACCCGGCTCACGTTCAGCTGCCGCAAGCGTATCGGCAACATCCTGAGACATGCCCGCACCGTTCGCCTGAACCGACTGCGAGCCGCTACCCACCGTAAGGCTGTTTCCGGACGGCGCAGCGATCTCAGATCCTGTTCGGTTAAGGGCGTTTGCACCCCAGAACCCTATTACCCCTCCGACCACCAAGCCCAAGATGCCTGTAATTACGTGTTTTTGCATCAGTTCTTAGGCGTAGCTGTGCAACCCTGGTAATAAATAGCTGACCCCGAGATAGGTGAAGATGACGAGCAAGAACCCGAGTACAGCGAAATACGCCGAACTCCGTCCGCTCCAACCGCGCGATATTCTGGTATGGAGAAATGCCGCATACGTCAGCCAGGCGACCAGAGCTCCGGTCTCCTTTGAATCGAATCCCCAGGGCCTGCCCCAGGATTCGTTTGCCCAGATAGCACCAGTGATCAGGAGCATAGCAAGTCCGGCAAATGCCAGACACGCAGTCTTGTACATCAGGGAATCGAGCGATTCGAGGCTCGGGAGGCGCTCGATCAGCTTTTCTGTGCGGAACCCAAAAAGGATCACAAAGAAAGTCGCGGCCAGCCCCGTGATCAACCCGGCAAGTTCGACAGGGTTTGTCCGAAGGCTGAGAAAGAGCTTGCTGCCCGAAGATTGAAGGAACGACCGGCCAGCCTGCTCGAACTGCATCGGGGTCAAAGCAGCGAACTCCTGAGCCGAGAGGTCTTCGCGTTCCGCGATCGCGCGGCCGGCTGTCACATACTGGGATGGATCGGCTGCGAGTTGAGCCTGAAGCCTTTCAGCGACGTTGCCGCCTGATCTGATCCCGGAAACCAAAAATGCGATCGCAATGATCTGGGCAACAAGGGACAATTTAAGCAAGATGTGTCCGGCCTTCTTGGCCGCGGCATTCTCGTTATTCAAATAGATGAGAAACGACGCAACGACCCCGACCAGTAAGACGGCCGTTATCACGAGCGTTTCACCGACATAAGGGATCTCGAGTCGGAACGGGGCTGAGAAAGGCTTTCCGCCTGACTGGTTCGGAAGGAAGAGCCCGGCCCGGTAAACGAATTCCGTAAGTACCGAGAATTTGCTGATCGTCGCGATCACGCTAAATGCGAAAACGCTTGACCAAATAGCCATTGCTTCGACCTTTACACGGTCTTTCAGTAAGTAGATGACGGCGATCGCAAAGCACACAAGGGCGACGCCGTAGCTCAGCGACGCAACGCCGACATGGATCGGCCTCCAATAAGAATCAAGCACCGGCGGCAGATCGATGAATTCGTCGCCGATGAAGCGGGCAAGAGTAAGTATCAAGGCGGCGAGCGGCAGGGTGAATGCGCTGAGAACCTGAAAACTCTTCCGGCGGGCCAGCATCAGGGTCGCGATGCCCGCGCCGAATGCGAACGCAATGCTGAGGTCATAAAGATTCGCAAACGGGACATACCGGAATACCCAAGGTGTCTCATCGCTTCCGCCGGCGCGGAGCATCGCGATCTCGCGTTCATAGGCGGCGACCCAACGGACCAACCAGCTTGAGAGGTTGAAAAAGACACCGAGCGTTGCGGTCCAAAGACCGATCTTGCGGGCCATTTCAGACGGCGCGTATAAATTTGTCAATTGAAAGAGCGCGGCCAGGATATAACATGCGAGGGCGATCATCATCAGCGCGCCGTCGGATATAAAACCGCTGCCCATCTGCACGCGAAGGGCCAAAACTGCGAAAGCCCCGCCGATAGAAATGATCGCGGGGAGATACGACCGCCAGGAACCGCTCATCTCGATATCGTAAACTTCTCTAGCCATAAATTACCTCGTTAATCATCAACTTGCTGTTGCGTCTCGCTTTCTTCTTCCGCAATTGCGACCGGGACGTCGAGCTCGCGGGCAATGCGTGCGAACTTCTCTTCGAACGCCGCATGATTTCGGTTGGCGTTCCCGGCAAGGGTCATAAATACCCGGCCGTCCGTTTCCTCGATCATTGCCCAGACGCGACGATGCGAAAAAAAGAAGACGAACGACAATGCGAACATCAATCCGAAACCGCCGAAATACCACGCGATGAATGCACCGTGGTAAGGGTCATACTTTATTGACAGGACGTGAGCAAAAGGCGACTTTTCAAACTCCGACAATCGCCACTTGAAACCTGCCTTTGGAGCGGCGACCGGGATGTTGTCCGGAACATTCGAACCGAATGCAAAGACCCTTATACGTTCTTCGCCAGGACGCGTTACGCCAAGCACGGCAACGGGGTTGTTGTAATCGCCCGAACGCGTATCAGGTTTGCCATCCGGACCGAACGTAAAATCAGGAAGAAACTCCTCATACTCAACGAACGTCCCGTCGGGCATCTGGGTCGAGCCGAGGCGGGGAATATCAAGCCTGATCGCATCGCCGCCGTCGACCGGCGTTACGTCGAGCTTAATGGTCCTGGCATTGCCGACCGGGATCGTTTGGGCCTGAAAGAAGCGATAGCCGCGATAATCGAAAGGCTGATTCATGCTTATGTCGGCGATCGTCGTTCCGTATTCCGGATCATCAACCCTCATCTGCGTTCGCCAATCGAGTGTATTCGTTACCGCGATCGAGCCACGCTGATCGATAAGCTTTTGCTGAATGTCAGTGCACGTCATTGAAAACGGCACCTGAACGTTGAATTTCTCCTTCTTGTCAAGGTCGAAACGGATCATCTGGATCTGATCCGTTGTGTCGCCCGGGATCATACGGACATCGGCGTCAAAACCCGTCTGCAAAGCGACAAAGTGTCCGAGGAACAGCGTCAGTAATGCAACATGGACAATGTACGCGCCCAGGCGGTTGAGCCGGCCGGATTCTCCAAATACGAATGTTGCTCCGTCGCGTTCGGTCACGACCGGACGAAGACGATGTTTGGCAAATGCACGTTTTACCTTTTCAAGCAATTCTGGTGCGTTCGCCTCGATGTATTCAGCCTGTGCGTTCTGTTGTTGGTTGAGAAGCCAGGGTTTTGTCGCATTCAACTTCGGACGCTTGAAATAACCCTTCCAGACGGACGGGAACCGATCGATCGAAGCGAGGACGATATTCAACGACAAGATCAGGAGGATCAGGTTGTAATACCAGCTGTGATAGATATCGAAGAGGCCAAGAAAGCCAAAGACCTTTTGTTCGGCCGGGGTGAGGGAAGCATAATACGTGTCGAATCCGGGAATGACGTTCTGTTGAACGATCAGCATCCCGATTATCGAAAGTACGACGAGAATGCAAAGTAAGACGACCCCGAAACGGACCGAACTGATCAGAACGATGAATCGATTCAACAGCGGGGCCGTAGGACGGTCCTTAACACGAGCTGCCTTGATGGTCTCTTCAGAAGCTGCCATTATTTTATCTAACAAAATAATAGCTTAGAGCCGCTGTTTTGTCACCGCACCGGCAAATAAGGGATTCTTCTAAGTCAAAGAAGGTTCGGCAACGGCTTTCGGCTTTGAATTCCCCGTTTGAAATTGTATTCTTCTCCTTTATCCACCGAACCAGGCCCTTATCAATGGAAACGGCTGCAGCTGATATCGAACAAGTAAAAGTCCTTGGTGTCCGCGACAAGATCGCGGCATATATCGAACTGACGAAGCCGAGGATAGCATTCATGCTGGTCCTCACGGCGGCGGCTGGTTTCTATGTCGGCTCAGTCGGTACGCTCGACTATGTTCGATTTGCCAATGCGATGATCGGGATCGCCTTGTTAGCATTCGGTGTTGCTACGCTGAATCAATGGCTCGAAAGGCGGATCGACGTACTGATGGAACGAACCGCAAAGCGTCCGCTTCCGACCGGACGCGTGACGTCAGGCGAAGCACTCATTTTCGGTCTGCTTCAGTGCATCATCGCGGAAGTCTATTTGTTCTACCTCGTAAATCCACTTACGGCATTGTTGGGTTTGGTCGTTATAGTCGGGTATGTGCTTCTTTATACGCCGCTGAAGACGCGGACGTCCGCCTCGACTGCGATCGGCGCGATTCCGGGTGCGATGCCGCCGTTGATGGGTTGGACATCGGCTTCCGGCGAGATCACGCTGGGTGCATGGGCGCTCTTCATAATGTTGTTTCTCTGGCAGTTTCCTCACTTTTTCGCGATAGCGTGGATGTATCGTGAGGAATACGCAAAGGCTGGGATAATAATGCTCCCGGTTGTGGACCGCGACGGCCGCATTACCGCCCGCCAGATAGTTCTATTCGCTTTTATGCTCCTTCCGGTCAGCCTTGCTCCTTTTTTTCTCGGATTTGCCGGTACGGCGTATCTGGTCGGGGCCTCGCTGCTCGGTATTTGGTTCCTGAGCGAGAGCATTATTACGGCACGGGCAAAGTCGACAAGCAAGGCTCGTCGGCTGTTAATGGTCTCGGTACTTTATTTGCCCCTGATTTTCGGTTTATTGGTATTGGACAACCGCTGATGATGAACCCAGATACTATCGACAACGTCGAGACACGCCGGCGTTTGCGGGAAAGGCTTGCAGTTGCTGTCGGCGGTGGTGACGATCCGGGGTCGGGCGATAGTGGTCCAAACTGGCCTGACCCGAAGAAAAATGAGTTCTTTGATGGCCGCCTCTACGATGAAGACGATCAGGATCGCGATAAATCCCGGGTCGTGACCTGGTTCCTGCTTGTGATCGTCCTGATGACGTTTGGCGGGCTTATCGGAGCGTACGTTGTGATAGCAACGAATAACGTACTTGAATGGCGGCCGTTCGCTCTGCCGACGGCTGTTTGGGTCAGCACGATACTGATACTGCTAAGCAGCATCACGTACCATTTGGCCAAGACCGCGGTCGACGCCTCAAGGCAAGGCGATGCACGAAAATGGTTCATCGCGACGACCGTTCTCGGGGCGATGTTCATTTCGTCGCAGCTGATAGCATGGTTCGCCTTATCGACCAGCGGAATACTCGTTTACGGGAACCCGTACGCCGGCTTCTTTTACATCCTTACCGGAGTTCACGCCGTTCATGTATTGGGCGGGATAGTAGCCCTTGGAGCTGTCCTGCTAAGGTCGTGGAACGACACCTCGGCTGCGAAAGAAGTTGAATACCGCCGCAATCTCGCCCGTTCGGTCGGTTGGTATTGGCATTTTATGGGTGTTCTTTGGCTCGTACTTTTCGTTTTATTGGGTTTTTGGACCTGAACCTGATATCGATCGCAAAAGAATGGAATACCTGCACATTTTTCCTCATCTGAACGCCGGATTGAACGCCCTGAGCGGACTCTTTGTGATCACGGGCTTCTATTTCATAAAGGCCCGCAAGATAGAGCGACATCGTGCGTGCATGCTTGTGGCATGCATCGTCTCCGCACTATTTTTGGTGAGTTATCTGACGCACCATGCCCTTAGGACATACTATTTCGGGCTTGGACCGACACGCTTTACCGGCGAGGGTATCGTGCGTCCGATCTATTTCACAATACTGACATCGCATACGATCCTGGCGGCGTTGGTCGCTCCATTCGTACTTGTAATACTTTTTCGGGGGCTTAAGCGAATGGACGAGAAACATCGCCGTTTAGCCAGGCTCGTATTGCCCGTTTGGCTTTACGTTTCAGCCACAGGGGTTATTGTTTATGTGATGCTGTACCACCTTTTCCCAGGTCGGTGAAAAAAGTTCGGATAAACCTTGAAATAGCCCGAAGATTGGTGTAATCTGCAATTGTTGAAAAGTTGATCACCGAAGTTGCCCGTTGTTTCGGGAAACGCGGGGGAACCAGGGTCGAGCGAGCGATCGCAAGACAGGGGGCGAAGCGTCGATGCTAAGTAGACGCGGGGATAATCTTTCGTTCCTAGCCCGTCAGCTAACCTCGTAGGTGTGGCAAAGGAGTTACTGCAGACGAATTGACGTTAAAGTCGCGATTTTGTGTGTGCTTCGCGCTCTGCTTTCTCAACACAACAAGCAGACACCGGTCTTCTCAAAGGGGAAAATCCCGCAGCAACGGCTGCGGGATTTTTCTTTTGTTCTGCTTTCAACAGTTGCGAATCCAAGATATCTAAAAGGATGTTCGTCTCTAAAAGGCTGAGATCGACGACATCTACCTTATTGCTGAGCCTTTATCATCGTCAACGGCAATTTCGAAGCCGGATCGAAGCTCACGGACGTGGGTTTTGATCCGACCGGAACCGAGATCGTTTGCCTGCGAGCATTGATATCGAGCTTTTCGATCCTTGCGGGCTCTTCAGCAAATCGGAGTTCGATCTCGAGCGGCAGGCGGAAAACCTCGGGCACAAGGGCACCTTTCTGCGTCTGCTCGATCTCAAGGACGAGTTCTTTTCTGGCTTCGTCGAATCGTTGGCGGATGGTGAGCTTTGGATGGCCGGTGCCGTAAACCCACTGCTCGAAAAACCAGCCAAGTTTTTGTCCCGAAACTTCTTCCATCGCTTTCTGCAGGTCCGGCGTTGTGACCGAGCCAAATCGATGGCGGGTGAGATAGAGATTCACTGCCTTCCAAAAGGCCTCGTCGCCGACCTGCTCACGAAGCTGATGGATCACCGCACCTCCTTTATTGTACGTGACCGCCGGACGGTCAAACAGAGCATCGACATTGCCGGCAGTCAAATTGTACAAACCCATCGGCTTTGAATTGACCGCGGCATCTGCAATAAAGCTCTCAGCATCGACACCGATCTTACGGATGTAATCGGCACGTCCATAGAGCCTTTCGCGAACGGCGGCTTCCATGAAGGTCGCAAACCCCTCATTCAGCCATAATTCGGCCCAGTTCTTACAGGTCACATTGTTGCCAAACCACGAATGAGCGATCTCGTGCGCGACCAGATCCTCGACGGCTCCGCGCATGAAATCGAAATTCGCAAGAAAGATCTCGGTATCGGCCATGGTCGTAGCCGTGATGTTCTCCATACCGCCAAAGGTGAAATTGGAAACGATCGTCTGATCGTATTTGTTGAATGGGTAATCGACCTTTGTGATCTCCTCGAAAATTCTCAGCATGTCCTTTGTTTTGCCGTAGGCCTTAGGGACGATCGGTTCGGTACCGCGGTAAACATAATACCCGAGCGGGATATCGCGAAACTTGTCATCCACCCGTACATAATCGCCAATGACGAACGAGACGAGATATGTCGGGTGCGGTATCGCCATTCGGTAATGATAGGTAACCGTTCCGTCAGCATTTTCCTTTCTGGAAACCAATTCACCATTTCCGATGACCGTTTTCGGTTTGCCTACCGTGATGATCTGTTCTGTCGTAGCCTTGTCGGAAGGGAAGTCGAACGACGGAAACCAATGGCGCGCCTCGTCGGGTTCGCCTTGTGTCCAGATCTGGGCCGGATTGACGACGCTGCCTTTATCTTTCTTTTCTTCTATGAAGTAGACGCCCTTTTTGGGCTTGGCTGAGTACTTGAAGCGAAGCACGACCGTCTCTGACGGCGAGTAAGGCCGATCGAGCTTTACGTCTATTCTGTCAGGCTTGACGGCAAACGTGAGTTTTGCCCCCGATGGTTCGAGCGTTACCGCTTCGAAGCTGATCGAGCGTTGGTCGAGGACGATGGTGTCGAGTTCATTCCCGACCGGTTTAAGGTGAACCGATGTATCGCCAAAGACCGTCCGAGTCGTCTCGTCAAAACTTATACGCAGCACATAATGCTGAACGTCGTAATCGCTCGGACGGTCAAGATCGGCAACGGGTTTTTGACCGGCGGCAAAATGGGAGAAAAAGATTACAAGACAAATTACGACGCCTGAAAGTTTCGTGAGGATCATGTTACTTTAAGTGCTTTCCAAACCACTCGATGACATTGCGGTACCAAAATTCCGAATTCTGCGGCTTTAGGATCCAATGGCCTTCGTCGGGGAATACAATGAGTTTCGACTCGACCTTTTTAAGCTGCAGCGTCGTAAACAACTGCAGGCTCTGATCGACCGGCACGCGGTAATCGAGTTCGCCGGCGGTGACGAGCGTCGGTGTCGAAAAATTATTGACGAACTTGTTCGGCGACCATCTCTGATACTGCACCGGGTTTTGCCACGGCATTCCCTTGAACTCCCAGTTAACGAAAAAGATCTCTTCCGTCGCTGTCGCCATGCTCTCGAGATTATAGACGCCGGCATGCGAAACCAGTGTTTTGAATTTGAAACGCGGGTCATTGTTGTGTCCGAGGATCCAATTGACCATGTAACCGCCGTAACTCGCACCTGCAGCACCGATCCGGTTTGGGTCAATATAGGGCCGCTTTATCACCTCGGCGACGCCGTTCTTGATATCGGTGAATACCTTGCCGCCCCAATCACCTGAGATCTCGTTTACAAACTGCTGGCCATAGCCGGTCGAGCCGCGTGGGTTTGGCATAAAGACGACATAGCCGGCATTAGCGAACATCTGCGGATTCCATCGGTAGCCCCAGCTGTCATTCCACGCACTCTGCGGTCCGCCGTGGATCAATACGATAAGCGGATATTTCTTTGAAGGGTCGAAGCCGATCGGCTTCACCACCCAGCCATGAATGTTTCGATTCAATGCACCGCGCCATTCCGTCTCCTCGACAGTTGTGAAGGGAAACTTTCGATCTGGCGGACTGATCTGCTTGAACTCCGCCGAACCGACTTGCGCGGAAAAGACCGCTGCCGGTTCATTCATCGAGCTTTTGACAAAGACGAACCGGCGGCCGTCGCGCGTGATGCTCAAATTGCTAAAGCTGCCATTGCCGAGCACCTTCTTGACATGGGTTGCGATCCGCAGGCGAAGATCGGGTTCAACCGGAACGCTGAAGATCGGCGACCTTCCGCGTTCGCCGGCTGTGAAATAGACCGTCGTTTGATCGGGCGACAAAACGATGTGATCGGCCATCTGGTCAAAACCGCGGGTCAGTTCGACGGTTTCGCCCGAAGATCGGTCGTACCGCATGATGCGCCATCGATCGGCCTCGAACGTCGCCGTCGCCTGAGAGCGGAAAAGTATGTATTTGCCATTTCGTGTATAAACGGGTTCGACATCGTAGCCCTTATTGTTTTGGGTGATGTTCTTTTGCGACTTTGTCGAAAGCGACATTACTACGATGTCGCTATTTGTCGAGGTTGCTTCAACGGGGTCAAAGTTCCTGAGAAATGCGATCTCGGTCGAATCCGGTGAAAAGGCGTAATCGACGCCGGTCGATGCAGAATATGGCGGCGAATCGAAGTCGCCGGGTGTCAGATCGGTTGCAGTTCCGCCGTTGCTTGCGACGACAAAGACGTGTGTCCGCTTACGATCACGCCATTCGTTCCAATGCTTGAACAACAGCCGCTCGGCTACCTTTGCCTGTACCTTACTTGCGGCGACTCGGGCGTCTTCGGCCTTGTTGCATTCATCGGTCGTACATTCCGGATAGACCTCAGAACTGAATGCGATCCACTTGCCGTCGGGCGACCAAACGGGATTAGCGGCTCCGGTAGAGATCCTGGTTATCTGCTCCTTGTCGTCGCCGTCGGCGTCCATTCGCCAGATCTGTCCGCCGGTCACAAAGGCCAACTGCCTTCCGTCCGGCGACCATCGTGGGGTCGACGCCGAACGGTCGCCAGAGGTGATCTGTTTCAATCCTGAACCGTCAAGACGCACGGTGTAAATATGTGTGAGTGTACGGTTGGCGGCCTTATCGACAGTGCCGATCGTAAATGCGACCAGATCGCCGGCGGGCGACACCTGTGGATCGCCAACGCGTTTGACCGCAACAAGGTCGTCGAATGTGAAGGTGCTTTGGGCTACGCCGACAGCGGCAAACGTGAACAGGAGGAAAGCCGACAGAATTGAACGTTTCATTTGATTCACCGAAGATCTTATTTTATTGGTTGAACACCCCTATTATTGCATATAACTTTGGCAATGATTAACGCATCAGCTAAGATGTTGGCCATGCGAATATCGTTGACAGCATTAGCCATTCTCTGTTTTTCGGCTGCGCTCTTCGGACAGGCCGCCTCACCTACGCCCGTTCTTTATTCCGAAAAAACGCTGGCTGAACTCAAGGCGGTTCGTGATGCCGCGATCGCCAGCGACTATGCGTATCGTCAGACGGCCTATTTAACGAACAATATCGGGCCGCGGCTTTCAGGATCGGCTCAAGCTCAGCGAGCGGTCGAGTACGTCGCCGAAGAGATGCGTAAGCTCGGGCTCGAAGTGCGTTTGCAGGAGCTAAAAGTGCCGCATTGGGAACGCGGCAAAGAAACGGGCGAACTTGTAAAATTCGTAGGGATGGCACCCGGATCGACTCAAAAGGTCGTATTGACCGCTCTCGGCGGAAGTATTGCAACGCCCGAATCCGGTTTGACCGCAGAAATTGTGGTCGTAAGCAGTTACGAAGAGCTTAATGCTCTTGGCCGCAGCGCCGTTGCCGGCAAGATCGTGCTTTTCAACGGGAAATTTGATCGGCAGATGGCTGCAGCCGGATTTGGTTCCCAGGCGTATGGTCAAGCGGTCCAGTTTCGATCTGGCGGCGCCATTGCCGCTGCTCGTCTCGGGGCCGTTGCGGCCCTTGTCCGTTCGGCCGGCGGTTCGCAGAATCGGCTTGCTCATACAGGGGCGATGCGTTATGACACGAACGTCCCAAAAATACCTGCTGCTGCCGTTTCGAGCGAGGATGCCGACCTTATCGATCATCTGGTCCGCATGGGCCCGACCAACATTCGTCTTGTGCTGACCCCAAGGACGTTTCCGGATGCGACGAGCTATAACGTTATCGCGGACCTAAAGGGATCTGACCGGCCTGATGAGATCGTTATCGTTTCCGGCCATCTCGATTCGTGGGACCTCGGAACCGGAGCGCTCGATGACGCAACCGGCATCGCCGTCTCAATGCAGGTGCCTTACCTTCTGGGCCAACTCAAATTAAGGCCAAAACGGACGATCCGGTTCATTGCTTATATGAATGAGGAAAACGGGTTGGTAGGCGGGACGCAGTATGCGGCTGCGGAATCGGCGAATATTCAGAATCATTTTGCCGCACTTGAGAGCGACCTCGGAGCCTCGCATCCGCTTGGGTTCCTTTTTGCCGGAAAGCCCGAGGCAATGCCGTTCTTCGCACCGCTTTCCGCGATATTGCGACATCACGGTTCAGGATTGTCCCGGATGGAAACAGGCGTCGGTGCAGATATCGGACCTCTCACACGGCTTGGTGTTCCTTCGTTCGCTCCCTGGTTCGACACTCGAACTTATTTTAACTACCACCATAATTCGGCCGACACTTTTGACAAGGTGAAACCGGACGAACTCGCCCGCGTCGGTTCGGTAATGGCGGTGATGGCCTATGGCCTGGCGAATCTTGAAAGGCCGCTTCCGCGATAGCTATTTGGAATCGGGTCGCTGATGTGTCAGACTTAATCCAACAATTATGAACAGACCTCCGCCATATTTTCCGCAGAACCAGCTTTCGCCGCCTGATGAGAACAGATACCGCAAGTTCAAACTGTTCGTCGGCATCGGGATCGTTCTGTTGGTCGCGATCCTGGCCGGTGCGGTAATTGGCGGTTATTATCTGATCGGTTGGCTTTTCGGCTGAGAACTTCAGAGTCTTCGCAATGAAAAAAACGGTGTCTCGTTCGAGACACCGTTTTTTTTAACGAGAATCGTGCCGTGTCATTTGTTCGCGCCGGTATTCTTGCTTGTCGCATTTGAACGTGCCTTCGCACCATCGATCGCAAGCTGGCGAGCCTGAGGCAGCAGTTCGATCGCACGCATCAGCTGGTTGTCATACTCATTGAAGACCTGAAACGATGTGGTACTGCCGTAGGCGGCGGTGACGAGTTCGGAACGAAGCACCCGCTCGACGAACTTGCGTTCCTTCTCGATCTGAGCAGGCGTGTATTTATATTTTTCGACAGCGAAGTTTTTGAAACTCTCGAAAACCGTGTCGGAAATCACAAGGTCGGCCGGAGCGAGGTCGTAAGAGAACGTGATCGGACGATCGATCTTGAATGATTCGAGGCCCTTTACTTTGCCAAATGCAAGGTCAAGCGCGAACGCAAAGATCGGGTTGGTCAGACGCTGCTGAAATCGGGCTTGTTCGACCGGAATGGTATCGGCCTTGACCTCAACATCAGGTGTTATTCCACCGCCGCTGTAAACCACGCGTCCCGAGTCTGTCTTGCTCTCCTGACCATTCTGCTTTGGCCCGGTCTCATCATCACGTCCGATCCCGCCCTTGGTGTAATAGCTGTACAAATTGCCGTCAGAGTAATCGCGCTGAATGAGCCTGCCAGAAGGCGTTTCGTATTTCGCGATGGTTAGCAAAAGCATCGAACCGTAATCGAGTATGAACGGATTCTGCACCAATCCCTTGCCGAAGGTCGTTTCGCCGACGATCAGCGCACGGTCGTGGTCCTGCAGCGCTCCCGCAAGGATCTCGGATGCCGATGCTGAATTTCGATTGACAAGGACAACGATCGGCATCGACTCAGGGTTGGGGTTCTCGGCACGATATGGTTCGGTCGTGCCTTCAAGCCTGCCTTTTTGTGTGAAAACTGTCTGGCCTGTAGAAAGGAACGTGTTCGCTACGCGATAGGCCTGACCAACAAGGCCGCCGCCATTATTCTTGAGATCGAGAACAAGCTGCTTCATCCCCTTTGCCTTTAGCGTACGCATTGCTTCGGCAAACTCGCCGTAGGTCGTCTGATTAAAACCGCCGGTCATCGCGATATAGCCGACGCCCGGACGGATCATATACGCTTCGGCTATTGATGGCTGCGGAACGGCATCGCGAACGATCTCGACAGTTTCACGCTTGCCGCTGCCATGTCGTTCGACAACGATCTTAGCCGCGGTGCCGCGAGGCCCTCGCAGAAAGTTGCGAACCTCTGAAAATGGCTTTCCGATCATCGACGTTCCGTTGACCTCGACGATCTTGTCGCCGAATCGCAATCCTGCACGATTTGCGGGCGCATTCTCGAAGGTCGCGCGGATGTATGTTGCAACGACGTTGCCCTGGGCGTCGCTAAGATCGCCGATGGTCGCGCCGATCCCAAAATAGCGAGAGCTTTGATCGGTCCGGAATTGTTCGAATTCCTTGGCATCGAAATAATTCGAATGCGGATCGAGCGAATGGAGCATACCGTCGATCGAACTCTTAAAAACGTCGTTGTAATTTATCTTTTTTCCAACGACGTGCTTAGATTCGATGAGCGAAAGAGCTTCGGCGACATCCTGTTCGATGTTCTCGACTGTGACAGCTTTTTTTGTGGATGTTGTTACTGCCGGTGTGTTCTGCGACGGCCTGGATGCGCTTTGCGTCTGCGCAAAGGCCCCGGCAGCGAAAACGAGCGACACTATTGCAAGGAATGAAATATTAATACGTAACTTCACAAATAAGATCTCCCTTGGGTTTTGAGGAACGGCCGATCGACGTTAAGAATATCATTCATTTGAGTAAATTGCGACGAAAATAGTTGCTTCCGATTCCAGAAATCCCGTGTTCTGGCGGTTTCAGCGAATACGAGAATTACGGTAGACTTGTTTGAGCCGATCGATGTTCTGGTCGTTTTCGGCACTTCTTATCAGACCGCGATGACCGATCTTCTTGAGGTAAAGGAACTTCAGACCCATTTTCCGACGCGTGCCGGCCTGGTGCGGGCGGTAAACGACGTGAGTTTTGAGATCAAGGAGGGAGAATTGCTGGCGCTCGTCGGGGAATCGGGCTGCGGCAAATCGATCACGGCATTGTCAATAATGCGGCTGATCTATCCGCCTGGAAAGATCGCGGCCGGTTCGATCAAGTTCAAAGGCGAAGAGTTGACGACGGCGAGCGACGAGCGATTGCGGCAAATACGCGGCAACGATATCGCAATGATCTTTCAAGATCCGATGACGTCGCTAAATCCGGTCTTTACGGTCGGGGAACAGATCGCAGAGGCGCTCAGGCTGCATCGGAAGCTCGACAAGAAACAGGCTCGCGAGGCCGCGATCGCCTCAATGCGCGAGGTCGCGATACCTTCACCGGAACGGCGCGTGGACGATTACCCACATCAACTTTCTGGAGGTATGCGGCAGCGGGTGATGATCGCGATGGCCCTCGCTTGCGATCCGGAATTGCTGATCGCCGATGAGCCGACGACAGCCTTGGACGTAACCATTCAGGCGCAGATACTGGAGCTTCTCAATGAGCTGCGGACATCACGTAAGCTTGCGGTGCTTTTGATAACGCATGACCTTGGCGTCGTGGCAGATGTTGCCGACAGGGTATGTGTGATGTACACCGGAAAGATCGTTGAGGAATCGGACGTAGCGGAATTGTTCCGCGACCCGAAGCATCCATACACCCGCGGGCTGCTTCATTCGGTTCCGAAACTGAACGCTCATAAAACGGTGGCTAACGCACGGCTTCAGACGATCGAAGGCGTGGTGCCAAGCCCGACCGATCTGCCGCCCGGCTGCCATTTCGAACCGCGATGCGAGTTTCGGCTGGAACGGTGTTCGGTCGAACAGATCGGTCTTTACGAAATTGGCGGCGGTTCCAAAGTCAGATGCGTCCTCCACGAACCGGCCCGAGTTGAAGCGATCGGGGCTGTATAACGTTCGAAGCAAGCAAATGGAATCTGTCGCAGCGAAAACCCAGAGAGACGTATTGCTCGCAGCTCGCGATCTTGTTAAGCATTTTCCAGTGGAGGATAGTGATGACGTGGTGCGGGCAGTCGACGGGGTGTCTTTCGAGATCTCGTCAGGCGAAACGCTTGGGCTCGTGGGCGAATCAGGCTGCGGAAAATCGACGGTCGGCCGCTGTCTTCTCAGGCTTCACGAGCCCTCAAGCGGTGAAGTATGGTTTGAAGGCAAGAATATCGTCGGGCTTCCACATCGAGAGATGCAGTTACTGCGGCGGGAAATGCAGATCATTTTCCAGGACCCGTATTCGAGCCTTAATCCGCGATTGAGCATCCTCGGTATAGTTTCCGAACCGTTGAAGATCCACGGCATCGGAAACAGGCAGGAGCGTCGCGACCGGGTGGCCGATCTTTTGTCAAAGGTCGGACTCGATCCGAAGTATATGGATCGCTACGCCCATGAATTCTCAGGCGGACAACGGCAGCGCATCGGCATCGCGCGTGCACTTGCCCTCAACCCGAAGCTTATCATTTGTGATGAGCCGGTCTCGGCACTCGACGTATCGGTTCAGGCGCAGGTCGTAAATTTGCTCCAGGACCTGCAGCAGGAGTTTGGGCTGACTTATCTTTTTATCTCGCATGGGCTTGCGGTGGTGGAACATATCTCAAACCGGGTCGCGGTGATGTATCTCGGCAAGATCGTTGAGATCGCAGATGCAGAGGAACTCTATGAAGATCCTCAGCATCCCTATACCAAGGCTCTACTTTCTGCGATCCCGCTGCCGGACCCGACGCAGCGGCGAGAGCGGATCATACTTTCCGGCGACGTTCCGACGCCGATAGATCCGCCGTCGGGGTGCCGCTTTCGCACTCGATGTCCGATCGCCATCGGTGAATGCGCGAACGTCGAGCCCGCGTTGGTCGAAGTCACAACAGGCCACATGGCGGCCTGTATCCGTATTGGAGAAAAATTGTAGAACGACACGAGCCGAGAAAATTGAAACGCGGAACTTCGGTTTTACGTAAGTCACGATGCAGCAGCAACACAATTTGACGACTGTATTGTCTCTGATCGAAACGTCGTCCACTCTAGACCGCCATTTACAGGAGAGAAACGAATGGAAGCTGAAAATCAGGCAGAATGGGAGGCACCGCCGCCGCCCGAGAAGATCGTAGTCGAAACGCACGAGATGTCGGAAATTGCGACGCTCGGGAATATCTTCCTTGAACCCGGCCGGACCTTTGAAGATCTGCGGAAAAAGCCGCGTTTCGTCCTCGCAACGGTCATCATCTCGTTACTTGTCACCGGATTTGCATTCGGTCTTTACTATAAGGTCGGTGACGCTGGTATGCGGCGGTTCATGACCGAGCAGATCGACAAAAGCCCGCAAAGCGGGTCGATGAGCCCCGAGCAAAAGTCGAACATGGTCGACATGAATATGACGATCGGGAGCGTAGTACGCTATGTGATGCCTCTTCTGGTCGTGATATCGATGCTGGTCGGCGGCCTGTTTTATTGGCTTGGAGCCAAGGCTTTTGGCGGGACCGGCGGCTTTCTGCACGGTCTTTCAACATGGGTTTATGCGTCTCTGCCCCCGAGTGTGGTCGGCATGATCGCAAACTTCATAGTACTGTTCTTCAAATCACCCGACGACATAGATATTGCGGCAAGCCAGCGCGGCGTCGTCAATGCAAATCCATCGGTCCTTTTTGGGTCTGACGCAAGCCCAGTGCTTGTTACGCTCATCAGCGCCTTTGACATCTTTTTGATATGGGGTTGGGTTTTGGCGGCGATCGGGCTTCGGATCACGAACAAGATCTCATCGGGATCGGCGTGGGCAATTACGCTGATATTCGCATTGATCGGGATTACTTTCAGGGTGATCGGTGCCTTCTTCTCAGGAAACCCAAGTTAGTCCGATACGATAATAAGGAATGCCGGGTCCGTTAATAGCGACGGGCCCGGTTTTTTATTCGTAACGCAATGCCTCGATCGGGTCGAGTCTTGCGGCCTTCCACGCCGGAAAGAGCCCAAAGAAGAGACCAATAAGGACACTGGCGAAAAATCCAAGCGGCGGTGCCCAATAAGGCACGTACGAAGGAAAGACGAGGCTGATAAGCTGTGTCAGTGCCCATCCGATCAGCAAGCCCACAAGACCGCCGAACCCCGTGAGCGTTCCGGCTTCGATAAGAAACTGCAGCAGAATGTCGCTCTGCTTGGCACCGAGGGCCTTACGAATGCCGATCTCTCGGGTCCGTTCGGTGACGGACACAAGCATGATGTTCATAACGCCGATCCCGCCGATAAGAAGGCCGATCGAGGAAATCACCACCATCGCCAATGCGACGCCTGCCGTGATCGATTGAAACTGATCGATTATGCTGTCTGCCGTCGAAAGTGAAAAATTGTTCTTTTCGCCGTAGGAGACCTGGCGGCGAACACGAAGCAGATCTTCTACCTGATCCTGGGCCTGTCGAAGCCTGCCCTCACGCGCTATCGCCATTATGAAGATATCATCGGCGTTCGGCTTTATTCGCGCGGCCGATTCGAACGGCAAATAGATCGTATTGCTCTGATCGCCTCGCCCGCCTCCGCCGCCAAGAAACTGTTCCTTCTTCTGCAAAAGGCCGATAATGGTAAAGGCACGTCCATTGATCTCGATGGTCTCGCCGACCGGATTTCGATACGGAAAGAACGTCTCTCTGACGAAATCACCGATCACGCAAACGTCCTTCTTGTTGTCGTTTTCCGATTGTGTGAACCATCGACCGTCGACGATCTCTTCGGTGCCCGCTGCTTCGATCTCAGGAAGCGTACCCATCAAATTGATCGAGGTCGATTGCTTTCCGCCCGCTGAGACGACGGTAGCGTTGCCGAAACGTCCGCTCGAAACATCCAATCGCGGCACGGCCGTTTCGAGTTCTGATAGGCCCCTAAGCGCAAGGGCATCGTCAAGCGTAAGATTTGGCCGCATCCTTTCTTCACGGCTAGGGCGACCGAACCGGATCCCCACGTCCATCTTGTAAACGAAGATCGATCGTGTTCCGAACGCTTTGACCTGCTGCTCAACTGCCAATTGAATTCCTGAGATGATCGACGAAATGAGCATTACCGTTATCACGCCGACCACGACGCCGATGATCGTCAAAAAGGACCGCAGCTTGTTGCTCCGGAGCGTGTCGATCGCCATCTTCAGGTTTTCGTATAGTCTGCTGGTAGCAACTGTCATTTCAATCCGCCCTCAACGCCTCGATCGGGTCTAACTGTGCCGCTTTCCATGCAGGGAACAATCCGGCCAGAATCCCGACGGCTGCCGATACACCGATGGCGACCACGGCTGCCCACCATGGGATACGTGTCGGGAACACAAATGCCGTGATCGCCTGGCCGGCGACCAAAGCCAGAACCAGGCCGATGACCCCGCCGATAGCTGCAAGCAACGCCGATTCGAAAAGAAACTGCCGAAGTATATCCGATTGCTTTGCACCTACCGCTTTGCGGATGCCGATCTCTTTCGTACGCTCGGTCACCGCAACAAGCATGATGTTCATTATCACGATCGCACCTACCAACAACGCGATCGCAGGTACGATGAGGATGACGATCGAGATCGTCCCAAAGAGACTGTCCCGAAGGCCGCTGATCGCGTCAGGTGTGATGATCCCAAAATTGTCTTTTTCGCCAGACTCGAGCTTTCGTTTGATCCGAAGCAGGCTCCGGACCTCGTCCACTGCATCGGCCATTTTCACTCCCTCTTTCGGACTGACTATAAAACTTGGCGCGCGGCTAAATTTCAATCCGCCAAAATTCGCTCCAAAGGTCTCGATCGGCAGCAGGATAAAATTGTCCTGCGATTGGCCAAAGACGCTTCCTTTCGCTACCTGAACGCCGATAATGCGATACGGAATGCCCTGGATCGAGATCTCGCTGCCAAGCGCACCGCCTTTGGGAAAGAGCTTGCTCGCGACATCGGCCCCGACGAATGCCACACGGGTAGAATTTCTGTTTTCGGCATCGGAAAAGTATCGCCCCTCTGCGATGTCCACATTCTCGAGCTCGGCGATCACCGGCTCAACGCCGCTGATCGACACATCGGCGAGTGTTTGAGTCCCGAACCTTACGTCGCGGGTCGTGTTTCCGGCCTTTGCCCCGATCTGGCCTATCTGTCGGGCATTGCGTTTCAAGAAGTCAAGCTCTGCAAAATCGAGTTCCTTGTTTCGTCGTTGTGCGGCCGCGATCGTGTCGCTGTCCTTGAAGTCGTCGAAGCCGAAGCGCATGACCGTGAATGTATTGGAACCAATACCGGCGATCTTTTCATCCACGTAGCCATTGAAACCCTGAAGCAGCGAAAGCACGATCATGAACGCGGTCATGCCGATGATCATCCCCAATAGCGTGAGGAATGACCGAAGCTTGTTTCCAAGGATCGAAGCAATAGCGAGTTTAAGTGTTTCGGCGAAATTCATCTGATCCAACGGTCGACGCTCTGATTATACGCACAGTTCGCAGAAAAGTTAGATGTCAGATTCACTCCGCCTGGTCACAAGTAGTTTGTAAAGAGATGCAAAGTGGCAGAAAAGAACGATCGGGACGACGATCGTCGGGAGCCAGATGAAAGGAAAGTACAGCACCGCACGATTGGGCTGATCGAAGGCCAGCAGCTGAAGCGGCGTCGGTGCGGAGAGTACAGCCGTGATCACGATATTCAACAGTAATGCCAAACCCGCCAAGTTCCACACAAGTAAAACAGGCACATTTACCCTTCCTTTGCGAAATGCGATGAGATAGACAATCGGCGCGGTCAAACCTGAAATAATATCGAAGTTCTGCCCGTGATATGTCATTATCGCGGGCACTGACCCTACATCGTGGAGCCAACTGAGAACGATCTCGACCGGTATCCGGATCACGTGAATGACCGTGAGGGCTCCAAGCGGCATTTTGGCGATCAGAGATCCTCGGGCAAAAAAAAGGTATCCGATCACGAGAATGAGGGCTGGCCCGGCGCCAAACAAAAAGAGCCGAGGAGGGAAGGCGGATGTGTTCAGATATGTGCAGCCGATCGCGATGATGGTCTGGAAGATCAACCAGGCCGGGATCAGAAATAGTAGCAGTTTGCCCGAAAGCGCATCAGCCGCGTTCGATCGAATAATATGGAGAAACCATATCACGCAAACAAAGGTCGTGATCATGAACACCGGTCCGACGTGTCCCGGCAAATTCTCGATCATCTCACCTGTTCGTCCTTTTCGATCCGGCCGTCGCGAATGGTGATGATCCGGTGAGCGCGTTCGGCCACCTCATGTTCGTGCGTGACGATAATGATGGTGTTGCCCTCGGCATGGAGCTTTTCGAAAAGAGCCATGATCTCGACGCTCGTTTTTGAATCAAGTGCACCGGTGGGCTCATCGGCAAGCAATATCGAAGGATGATTTACGAGCGCCCGGGCGATCGCGACACGCTGCCGCTGTCCGCCGGATAGTTCGTTCGGACGGTGAAGGACACGGTCGCCGAGTTCCACCGACTCAAGAGCGGCCTGAGCCTTTTCGTGACGTTCGCCCGCCCGCAGCCCGGCGTATATCAGCGGGAGTTCGACATTATGAAGGGCAGTGGCACGGGCTAGAAGGTTGAACGTCTGAAAAACGAAACCGATCTCCTTGTTACGAATACGCGCCAACTCGTCATCGGTCATTTCCGAGACAAGCTGGCCGTTTATCCAATATTGGCCTTTCGTCGGCGAATCGAGACAGCCGATCAAATTCATGAGCGTAGACTTGCCTGAGCCGGAGGGCCCGATGATCGCAAGGTACTCGCCTTTCTCGACCCTGAAAGAAACGTCCCTTAGCGCGTGGAGTTCTTCGACGCCCATTTGATACGTCTTCCAGATGTTGTGCATCGAGATAAGAGCGCCGTTGGAGCCGGTTGCTCCGTTCGATTCGGCCGCACCCTCGCTTTCTCCGTTTTCCATGAATTTATACATTAGCTATCCTGCGTGCGACCTATTTTGCCGCGACTTCGCCTTCTTTCTTAACTTGCCGCTTAACGACCGTATCTTCCTTCATCGTATTCAAGATCCGGCTCGGCCCGGTGATGACTTCCTGACCTTCGGATAATCCCGACAAGATCTGAATGTCAGATTCGCCTGTAATTCCGGTCTCAACGGCCACGAATTTTGCCTTGTTCCCGTCGAGGACGTAAACACCCTTGATAGGTTTCGGCCTGTCAGCCGGTGTCGGGGCGTTGCCCTGAACCGTAGGCTCCGGCGTTGCGTCCGGTTTTTTCTCGACGATCGCCTGCAACGGGACCGCGATCACGTTGGGGACGGTATTGGTCGTAATTGTTGCCGTCGCGCTCATTCCGGGCCTGAGACCGTTCTTGACCTCCTCAGAGAGGTTTGTAAGCTGGATCACGACGCGAAATTCCTTAGCTTCCTGTACATTGATGTTCGTCGAGAGACCGCCACTCGTCTGCGACTTGCCGACCGCGAGCGGGGTTTTCTGAGTAACCTCGCCTTCGATCTCGGTCTCGCCGAATGCATCTACCTTGATCTTTGCTTTCTGGCCGACGGCGACCTTGTCGATCTCGGTCTCATCGACCTTGACCTCAACGTTTATCGTTGACATATCTGCGATAGTCAACAAAGCGGTCGTCGACAGTCCCGCGACCGCAAATGTACCGACACGCGAGGGGATCTCGGCGATAACGCCGCTGATCGGGGCAACCTGCAGGGTCTTGTCGCGCTGGCTCCGCTGGCCACGAAGAACGGCAGCCTGCTGATCGGCACGCGACTGGGTTGAGCGGACGTTTATCGTTGCCGTCTCTACGGCCCGCCGGGCGTCTCGAACGGCAACCTCCTGCTGCTGTACGCGCGCCGTTGCGTCGCGAATAGATATCTTCTGCGATTCAAGCCTTGCCCTTGAGGTATTCAAAGCGACTTTCGCATTCTCAACACGGTCCTGAGCAGAATCGAATTCCTGACGAGAGATGACTCCGCTTTCGAGAAGTTGCTCGTTTCGGCGCAATTCGCGGTTCGCGGCATTCAATTCGACCTGAGCACGGTCGACTTCGGTTTGGGCGGTCACAACTCCCTGTCTTGCGTTATCGACAGCAACTTGAGCGACATTGAGAGCTTGCTGCGATTGTGCCAACTGGTTTTGAGCGGCTGAGATCTGCGTTTCAGACGAGCGAACATCATTTTGAGCGGTCTGCAAAGCTGCAAACTGAGCGTCCGTACTCGATTCAAGCTGATTTGGGTCGAGCCGAACAAGCGGGTCGCCTTTGTTGACCTTCTGACCCTCCTTCACGTAGATCTCCTCGATGCGTCCCTGGACCTCGCTCGTTAGGTTCATGAATTGGATCGGCCTTATCTCGCCTGACGACGTTACGGTCGATCGCAGCTCGGGCCTTGTTTCGATCTTAACGACCGTGACCTCGGGCGTATCTTTGCGGGTCGCAAAGATGCTCGCAACAATGACGATCACAAGAAGCAGGCCGATGGACGCTCCGATGATGATCTTCTTCTTTCGGCTCAATGCCATATCTGAATTTCCTCTATTCTTCTGATTTGAACAATTTAAGTGAATCTAGACGTGCCCTTATCAACCGCAAAGCCGCGTCAAGCCGTTATTACGACCACATGTTCGGCCAAGTTTCAAAAAACTGCGATCATCAATATGCCGGAAGCGAGCTTGCCGCGCCGATCGCGCCACTTCGGAAGCCGATTGATATGCACTAGCCGATTTACGAATTTTACATTAAGAGATAGAATGCTTTTCAGGTTATTATATCAGGGGCTCCCTGGGTCCCGAAGGTCTGCGCCGTTTTGCGAAAATGAACAATTGCCCGTCGTGCGGAAAACAGAGTATTGAAGGTTCGCGATTTTGCGATGAGTGCGGAACTCGATTGGCCTCCGTCCAAGCGCCGCCGCCGCAACCTGCACCGGTTCACCGGGTGCCGGAACCGATGCCGCAGACCATCAGCAGCCCTGATTTTCGCCGTTCAAGTGTTACGTCGGTCGGAATTCCGCCCCTTGTTGAAAAGATCGACAGCAACGGCGATGCGGGCCGTGAAAAAACTGACGCATCAGCCGGTACGATGCACGCTCGCTTGATAATCGAGCGTGGTGATGCGGCGAACACTGAGTTTCCGCTCAGCGCCGTGGAATCGTACATTGGCAGGTGGGATGCGGATAACGGAATTTTTCCAGACGTTGATCTCGATTCGTTCGACCCGGACGCAAAGGTATCCCGCCGGCACGCCCGGATCCGCCGAAATGAAGACACATACACTATCGAAGATCTGGGTTCGACGAACGGCACGTTCGTCAATCGCGGACGCCGCCTTCTGCCCGGCAGTCCGCACGTCCTTAACGAGGGCGATGAGATCATTGTCGGCAAGACCTTCTTGAGATTTCGAATTGACGGTTAGGCAGACGAAAACTGCCCAAATATAGCAAATGATCAGTTGTCATGAATGCAGTTCCGAAGTATCGGAGAACGATGTGTTTTGCCCGTTCTGTGGTATTAGCCTGCAGCCAATTGCGATGCCCGAACCGGCGGCCGAGAGCCCGGCAGAACCGGACGAAGCATTTGAGAGCACGATAATGATGGCTCCGGACGAAGCAGCCCGATTGGCGGCTAAGTCAACCGCTGCTCCGACGGCGCCTGAGCCGCAGGCCGACATGTTATCGGCCGGTGACCCCGTGATCGAAAATGCGGCTGCTGAAAAAGCGCTTCCGTCAGACGTGGACGCAGTACCGGTGCCGAGCATTTTGACCGATATCGTCGACAAAGAGAAGACGAATGATTTTGTCGTCCCCAAGTCGACATCCGAGTTTCAGGCCGATGAACTGCTAGTAGATTCGTCGCACGGTGCCACTATCGCGGCCGTTCCTTTAGAAGTGGCCGAAGAGCCGCGGGAGAATGCTTCACCGGAAGTCGAAGGCTCGATCATCGATGATGAAAGCACGGCGGAACCGGAACGATCGGCCCAGATCGAGGTTCCCTTTGAAGCAGAAACGCCGGTCATTGAGGCTATTGTCGCAACTGAAGTTCCGACGGATGTCGCCGCCGTTCCGGCCGCTCAATCGGAACCTGCCGCCGAATTCGAGCCTGAGCCAGAGATAAAAATGCCGACGGACGAGCTTGCAGCCCATGACCCGTTCAGATCGGGAGCTACATTTGATTCGGTCAGGATAATGGAGAACGAGATCCCGAACCTGATGGACGAAGCTGATACGAAGCTGGAGCGGCCTAACGCTGTTGCGGAGCCGCCGACCCCGCCGGTTGCCGAACCGCCGGCGGCGGTGGCGAATGTGGATACCTCGGGCGGATCATTTACATCGTCGACCACCGGCGACAGCGATACTGACGGACGAAAATCGACAAAGCTGAAGCCTCTGCAGGAAGGGACCATACTTAATTCGAGATATGAGATCATTCGAAAGATCGGCGGCGGCGGCATGGGTGCCGTCTATCTCGCAAGCGACAATAATCTTGGCGGCGTACTGAGGGCCGTCAAGGAGATGGTCCAGGCACATATCGAAGACGAGCAGCAGGAAAAGGCGATAAACGATTTCAAACGCGAATCGATGATCCTTTCTTCGCTCGACCATCTGTCCATCCCGACGATCTTCGATTACTTTTACGATGCCTCCGAGGGCCGTTTCTATCTGGTAATGAAATATATTTCCGGCGGCGATCTTTCGTCCCGGCTGCGATCTGCACCTGAGGGCAAGATCGATGAAAAGACCGTTACCGAATGGGCGATCCAGATAATCGACGTCCTCGACTATCTCCATTGCCAGCCTTCGACGATCGTATATCGTGATCTTAAGCCATCGAATATCATGGTCGATGGGAATTCGGGCCGCGTGATGCTTATAGATTTTGGCATCGCTCGATCGATCAGTCAGAAAGAAGAAAAAGGCGTTACGGCGGTCGGGACGATGGGATACGCTCCGCCGGAACTGTTTAGCGGCAATGTTGAACCGCGGTCAGATATCTACAGTCTTGGTTCAACGATGTTTCATTTGATGACAGGTGCCGACCCACAGAGCAATCCTCTGCTGATATTCGATTTTCAGAAGAACCCGAGGCCTCGGCAGATAAATCCGCAGTTGTCCGATCAGATGGAGAGAATCTTGATGAAGGCGGTCGAGTACAACGCCGACTCTCGGTTCACGTCTGCTGCCGAGATGCGCAAGGTTCTCGAAGAGCACCTCAGCAACCTTAATGCCGGACTGGTGACATACGGTGTCTCGGAGATCCCGGCCTCAGTGAGCCTGGCCAACCAGAACGTATTTTGCGGTTTCTGCGGGCAGAGGATCGTCGCGACCGACCTTTTTTGCGCTTTTTGCGGTTCGAAGCAGCCGATCGCACAGCAGGGCGTCCATTCGGGGATCTATTCGTCGGGTTCCGCTACGGCAAAACTTTTTGTCGAGGGAACCGGCGAACTATCGGCTCCGACATTCTCGCTCTTGAAGGACGAGAACCTTGTCGGGCGGCGCGATCCGATGTCCAATATTTTTCCAGAGGTCGATCTGTCAAAGTACGATCCGCAAACGAAGATCTCTCGTCGTCATGCCCGAATTTGGCGAGAGGGTTCGAATTTTCTTGTCGAGGACCTCGGGTCCTCGAACGGTACGATCCTTTCGGCCGTTTCGAACGATTCGGTCAGGCTCGCACCGCACAAACCGCATACGATCGTCAGCGGCGACAAGCTGAGGATCGGCGATACCACGCTTCATTTTGTTGTTGGCTAGTTCGGCATGACCTCATCTATGACCTCACAGCCAATCAGCCGCGGAAGCGCAGGACGGGTACGTGCCGTCGAGACTATCGTCGGGTTTACGCCCGAGGCTGTGCGGGCTCCATTCCTATTGCGATGCGGAGCAGCCTTGATCGATTACATGCTTGTGGTCGTCGGGCCGGTCGTATTTCTCATTTTGGGTAGGATGATGGGAAGTGACGGTGCCTCGCTACTGAATGGCGAACTGAACAATGTTGGATGGATCACGGCTGTACTGATCTCGATGGCAAACTTGATCGTCCTGCCGGCGATCGGCGGCCGATCGATCGGGAAGATGGTCGCCGGTATCACGATCGTTAACATTTCAGGCAACCCTCCGTCTTTAAAGGCGATGGTTCTGCGCCAGACGGTTGGCTACCTTTTGCTGCTTGCATCTGTGGGGCTGGGCTTCCTTACCTCATTGTTCAGCAGTAAAGGCAGGGCTCTGCACGATTATTTGTTCGGAACGGTCGTAATATTCGCTGACCGTTCGCGGAGAATGAACTAAGACTTTCCCTAATGGCGCGATTGATCATCAAAAATTCATCCGGCGAGCCCGAAAAGATCGAGCTCAACCGTCTGCGCACGACCATCGGCAGGTCGGCCCGGAGCGATGTCTGTATCCCTGATGCATTTGCCTCCCGTCTTCACGCCGAGGTCAGGCTCGAGGGCGACGGTTACTGGCTGCAGGATCTGGGGTCGGCCAATGGCACACGATACAACGGCGTTTTGGTGAAGGCGGGGGTTCCGCTATCGACCGGCGGTGAGATACAGATCGGCGAGACCAAGATCACGTTCGATGGCGATATCAAGGGCCTTCCCGCGGGTGCGACGCTCATTGCCGACCGGACAGAGGCGCTAGATCCATCAAAGACGATCTCATTTCAGAGCCGACGTATTCCGACGACAGAGCTGCTAAAGGGCCAGTTCTCGTCACGAACCGAGTTGCTTGGCCTGATAAGCAAGGTCGGAGTCGCGCTGCTTTCAGCAAGCGGGCTCGACGAAACGCTGAATCAGGTCGCATCGCTTGTTTTTGAGGCAGTTCCGGCAGAACGATGCGTCATCATGCTGCGTGACGAGAACGCACCCGACGAAATGCGGATAATGGTCGCCCGCGTTCGAGGACGCGACGAGACCTTGAGCGAGGTCCGCGTCAGCCACAGCGTGATGGACGAAGTGCTCAAGAACGGCCGTTCCGTACTTACAGCTGATGCGCAGCAGGATCCGCGCTTTGGAACTCAGACAATGGTGCTGCAGGGAATTCGTTCGGTACTTGCGGTACCGTTGAGCGTCGATGAACGAAATATCTTTGGGTTGATCTATGCTGATTCGCCGACGTATGAGACGACATTTTCCGAAGAGCATCTGAACATTCTGACGACGCTTGCATCGGTGGCTTCGATCCGTGTCGAGAACGCTACCTTGATCGAATCGCGGATGGAACGCGAAAGGATGGAGCGCGAGCTTGAGCTTGCGACCGAAATTCAGCAGCGTTTTCAGCCGTCGGCTCCGCCGCAGGTCGAAGGATACGAGTTTCAGGGGATCTCATTCTCTTGTTTTGAGATCGGCGGCGATTATTACGACTTTATCGGACGGCATGATGACAAGATGGTCGTCGCGCTTGGTGACGTATCGGGTAAAGGAACCGCCGCTGCGTTGTTGATGTCCAGCCTGCACGCCGCGATCCATGCTCAGATCTCCGCCAAGAGCACGCTCGATGAGACCGTGAGGTCGGTCAACCATTACCTTGCAGAGAACACGCCCTCCAACCGTTTTGTCACGCTCTTCATTGGGGAGTTGGATCCCGCGAGCGGGAATCTAAAATATATCAATGCGGGCCACAATCCGCCGCTGCTTGGGCGTGCCGACGGTACGATCACGCTGCTGGATTCAGGCGGGCTTCCGCTTGGCCTGATGTCCGATGCCCAATACGAGGGCGGCGAGATCACCCTTGGGCCGGGCGACGTTCTCGTTGTTTATTCGGATGGCGTGTCGGAAGCTGTCAATCCGATGGACGAAGAGTTTGGCATGGAACGATTGACCGACGTTATCCGCAAGAATCTAAGAGCCTCGGCAGCAGGTATTCGCGATAAGGTCGAATCGTCGCTCTCTGCATTCACACAAACAGCTCCTGCAAACGATGACATCACACTACTTATCGTGAAGCGTAACTAATCGCCGCTGACCTGCGAATATAACCACGCTTTGGCCATTCTCCATTGGCGATTTACGGTCGGAACGCTGACGCCGATCACTTCTGCAGTCTCTTCGATCGACAACCCACCGAAATATCGCAGCTCAACGATCTTCGCCTTTTGCGGGTCGATCTTCGCCAACTGTTCGAGTGCATCATCAAGTGCGACGAGCTCGGCAGATCTGTCCTGCGAAACTACAAGGATCTCCTCTTCGATCGGCAAGATCTCAGCATCGCCGCCGCGTTTGTTTGCCAGATGTTTTCGGGCGTGATCCATCAATATCCGCCTCATCACCTGAGCCGCAATGCCAAAGAAGTGTGCCCGGTTCTGCCATTTGACCTGTCGTTGATCGATCAGTTTCATGTACGCCTCATGGACGAGGGCTGTCGGTTGCAGAGTGTGATTTGAACGCTCTTTGCGAAGATAGCTTCCCGCCAGCCGCCGAAGTTCGTCGTATATGTGCGGCAGTATCTGGTTGACGACGTCTTTATTACCGTCGGTCAATTCGATGAGCATCTGGGTGATCTCGTTGGGTTGTTGGCTGGTCATAATCGCGGCTTCGTTACGGGCCTTCGCGATTATATTCAATGGAGCGTTGCTTATCAACGCGCAGACTTTTTAATGCCAAGATACGAATTCCGGACCCGGCACGCGTTTACCGGTGAGAGACGAACTCTGACACCAGATCATATTTTCCGGAGGCAATAATGAAACAACAGTTCTTTCTGTTCGCGGTCATCATCCTGACGCTTGTGTCGTTCCAGTCAGCATTTGCGGATGTCAAGGTAAGATCCAAGCAGTCAATGGCCGGTCAAACGTATGAAAATACGACCTACATAAAGGGCAAGCGTCAACGCACCGACGCGATGGGCGGCTCGATGGTCAACATAACGCAGTGTGACCTTCGGCGTGCGATCCAGATGAACCCATCAACAAAGACTTTTGTCGTTAATGAGTTCGGCGAGATCGAAACGACCGGTAAATCGCCGGTAAATACCAAAACAAATGTACCGGTCACAAAAGGCGGCCGAATTGTCACGACGATCAACATCAAAGACACCGGCGAGCGAAAGCAGATGTTCGGCTTTCAGGCACGAAGGCTGATCATTTCTATGGATACAAAGTCTTCGCCCGATGCCTGCAGCAAGACGAACAGCAGGATGGAAACCGACGGTTGGTATATCGATTTTGAACAGAATTTCGATTGCGGCCAAACCCTTGATCCGCGAAACTACGGAGCAAAGAACGGCGGCGGATGTCAGGACAAGTTTGAAATGAAGCAGACCGGTAGCGGCACGCGTGGCTTTCCGGTCTACGAAAAGATGACCATGTTCGACGAGAGCGGTAAAGAGGTCATGTCGATGCTCACCGAGGTCGTCGAACTCTCAAGGTCGCAGCTTGACGCGGCGCTTTTCGATGTCCCTGCCGATTATCGGGAAGTTTTCGACCCGTCACAGCTCTATGCGGCGGCGGCAACACCGCAGGCTACAAGAGGCAGCAATCTAACGCAGCCAACGGTCAGCGGTATGCAAAGCCCGGTGCAGGTAACGAATGCTGCAGCTTCTGCTCCTGCTCCTCCGGTTCCGGCGAAACCCGCTGGTACGACACGGATCGGGTTAGCAACCGTAAAGACCGGGGCGGTCGGTGACCGTATTACTGCAGCAGAACTCGCGAATGCGGTGCAAAACACCCTTACGGTGTTCCTCAAAATGCCAAACGTCGAGGTCGTAGCGATCGATGCGAGGCTTGCTTCCGCACGTGAAGCAGAGGCTAAAGAAAAGGAATGCGACTTTGTGATCGATATCACGGCCTCGCATAAGAAAGGCGGCGGAGGATTCGGGAAGATGTTCGGATCAGCCCTCGGTTCGGCGATCGCCAGAACCGGGATCGGTCACACCGGAAGCACGGTCGGCAACATAGCTGGTCAGGTTGCCACCCAGGCTTTGATATCGGCGACGAGCGTTTCTTCAAATATCAAGTCCAAAGACGAGATCACGCTGGACTTGGATCTTAGCCGTGTAGGCGGCGGGCCGGCCCTCTCAAAGCAATTCAAGGTAAAGGCCAGATCCGACGGAGATGACATAATCTCGCAGGTAGTAGAACAGGCCGCACAATCGATCGCCGCCTCGATCGGAAGGTAGCTTCCCCGGCGAGCGAACGAAAACGCAGGTCACGGAAATGGCCGCCTGGATCAGGCGGTCATTTTATCGCGCTCATCCCGCCGTCGACGTGAATGACCTGACCGGTGATCCACGATGAGTTCCCGGTCAGCAGGAAAGCAGCGACAGAAGCAATATCATCGACGGTTCCGACTCGCTTCATCGGATGCCGTTCAGCAGCCAATTCCTTCTTTTGCTCAGTATTCAAGAGCTTTTCGGCGAGCGATGTTTCGGTCAGCGACGGAGCAATACAGTTGACCCTTATATTAGGTGCAAGTTCCGCAGCGAGAGAACGGGTCAGCCCCTCGATCGCTCCTTTTGACGCGGCGACCGAAGCATGAAACGGCATGCCGATCTTGACCGCGACCGTACTGAACAAAACGACGGATGAGGAATCGGATTCCTTAAGATTCGGAAGCAATGAACGAATGGCAGAAACAGCGCCGAAGAGGCTGACATTGAGATCATTTTGGAAATCGGTGTCGGTAAGCCGATGAAAGGGCCTGAGATTTATGGTTCCCGGCAGATAAGCCAAACCATCGACAGGCCCGTCAAACTTCGGTATCGAATCTGTCAGCGCATCAAATGTTATATGGTCAATGCCCGCGATGTTGGCAAGATCACCCGCAGTTCTGCTTAGAACCGAGACGTCGTTCCCATCGCTAGCCAGCCGCGAAGCAAGTTCATTTCCTATACCATAACTGCCGCCGATCAATACGAAACGTTTTGCCATAAGCTTCGGTTTCGAGGACCTGTGTTATTCAGATGCATCTTCACCGGACGATTCTGATAGAATTTCGAGCATCATTACGCGTTCGAAGGTAAGATCCCACGACTCAAATGCCACTAGAAGGAGCAAATAAAGTGATACCGAAAGAAACGATCGAGATCGCGTCAGCAGAACAGGCTGCACCGCCGGCTGCGAAATTAATGGACCTGGTTGGCGGAGCCTTTGTCTCACAGGCCATATACGTTGCGGCAAAATTGGGAATTGCCGATCTCTTGGCGGATGGGCCACGCTCGGCGGAGTTTCTCGCCGTTGCAACCTCGACGCATGAGAGATCGCTATATCGACTACTGCGCAGTCTGACGAGCGTCGGCGTATTTACCGAGGTTGAGCCAATGATCTACGGAAATTCGCCAATGTCGGAAACTCTACGGTCCGATCATCCTGCGTCGACGCGGGACGTGGCGATCTGGATGAATGAGGAAGAACACTGGCGTGTTTACGGCCATCTCCTTCACAGTGTGAAAACCGGCAAGCCGGCTTGGGATGTTGTTCACGGCGAACCGATCTTCCCTTATCTATTCAATACGAACCGTGAGTTGGGCGATATTTTCAATCGCGCGATGACGTCATTTTCAAACCAAACGATCCCCGCTATCCTCGATGCATACGATTTTGCCGCTGCCGAGACCATCGCTGACATCGGAGGCGGATACGGACATCTTCTCGGCGCGATCTTAAAGGCAAATCCACAAGCGAATGGCGTGCTCTTCGATCTATCTGCCGTTGCAGCCGGGGCGCCGGCGATGTTCGAATCTTACGGGGTTGCGGAACGCGTTTCGATCGTTGAAGGCGATTTCAATCATTCGATACCGGTCTCGGCTGATGTTTATTTGCTGAAACACATCATCCACGATTGGTATGACGAGACCAACGAGAATATACTTCGGAATATCGGGGCTTCCATGCCTGAGAATGCCCGTGTATTGATTATTGACGCCGTTTTGCCCGAAGATGATCTGCCCCATTTCGGAAAGCTGCTCGACCTCGAAATGCTGATGTCACCCGGAGGTGTCGAGCGTACGGCAAGCGAATTTCAAGAACTCCTGAAGAATTCTGGATTCAGGCTGTCAAGGATCATTCCGACCTCAAGCCCGGTGAGCATCGTCGAGGCCGTCAAAGGGTAATAAGCGTAGTCGCTTGTTCTTATAATTTGTGAGTTGATCGGGAACCGTCCGGATGTGGTTTGCCTTCGATCATGAAGGAGACAGAACATTATGAAAAACCTACTAAATCTCTGTTTGGTTGTAAGCGCACTTATCGCCGTGAACCTTGGGTGCACCGATGACCGCAACGGGAATTCGGGGACCGGGAACCAGGGCACTTCGGGCAAGGCAGATGCGAAGGAAGCAAAACTCGATTCCTACACGATAAAAGGCATCAAGTTTGCGTATTACAAGATCCCTTCCGGCCTAAGTCGTGAAGACCTGATCAAAACGGCGCAAAAGATCCATGACGCCGAACCGGACACGCAGCTGATCCTGGTCGATGATGACTCGAAGGTCAAGGAGTATATCGCCTACGTGAAAGCGATCAGCGGTCAAGGCGATATCGATAAGGCACAGCTTCCGCAGGAGTGGGCGGACAAACACATTGTCGCGAACGTCCAGAAATACACGAGCGGAAGGTTCGTACTCTGTGAGAGTAACGGTTCGGTTGAGATCGCCGATCTGAAATAGCGGTTTCGATCATCAATTAACAGTTAAAGCAGAGGCTCGCTGATGAGCCTCTTTTTTGTGACATTATTTCTTCGTTATTTTCGCGTATGAGCTTGAGACCCCAACACCTTGTCCGCGAGCGACGTAGAAAATGATGAAAAGAAGAAGTCAGATCACCGCAAGCCTGGCATTGATCGCGACGATCGCGATCTCGATGCACTCCACGATCTCAGTGTTTGGCCAAACGCGCCGAGCACCAGCAGGTGCCGTTGCCGCAAACAAGCCGTCGCAGGCGTCGAAATGTTCGGGTGCCTGGACCGGAACGGTCAAATATACAAGAACTCAGGGGATGACCAACAACAAGACGGTTGACCGTGTTTCGGGCCGCGGCAAGGACACGACCGACTTCGAGATGAAGTACGATTACAAGGCTCAGGTGACGGTGCTCGAGGATCCGTCGCGAAACGGATCGAGCATCGGCAGAGCGACCGTCGATCACAAATTTACGTCAAACGAGACCGTCAAAGCGGTCGAGAAGAATTCGTGCGACCGCGGAAAAACGTGGCGCGACATGACCGGCGTCTCGGAAACAAAGACCGAAACATCCGGCACTGGTTCGGTCGATGCGAACGTCTCTGTCGGCGTGAATCAGGACGGAACTTATACAGTAAGCGTCGCGTTACCGCCGATCCAGGGCCAGACCACCGGATCGCAGACGTCAAGCTACAGCGGCCAATGTTCACCAAAGGAAGGGAAATCCTTCACGATGCCCGCGACACCGACGTCGATCGAAGGCAATTCGCTCACCAGCGACGGCACCAATCGGGTAGATCCCAGCGACCCGAACAGGCTCAGCGGTTCTTACTCGCGAACCTGGCAGAACGTTACCGAAACGATAACCTGGAGCCTGCAAAAGTGCGGAGCGCCGGTTCGTTTGACCGATCTGAAATTTGCCGATATGGTGTTTCCGAATTGGAACGAGTGGCGTGAATTGAATGAACAGACCGGTACTATCGACGGCAACCTCGTTAAGGTGACCGCAAAGGTACTGAATGCCTCAGGCGAGACCAAATACGCCGACGTGAATTTTCTAGAGACCTATAAAGGCGATAAATGGGACGGAGCGAAAGCCGACACTCCCATCAAAGACAGTTCCGTAAGCATTAGGCTAGAAGCCGGAGAAGAACGCGACGTCGAGATTTTATGGGATACGTCCGGATACGCATGGTATGACGACGGTCGGCCGCGGCTCGTTCAGCGGGTCAAGGCGGAGTTGACGGTAAACGGTAAAAAGACCGACGAAATGACAAAGAACGTCAAGGTTGCGCCAAAGCCTCTCGTGCTCATCCACGGCCTGTGGAGCAACTGGAAGGCTTGGGAAACTTGGCAGAATATCCTTACCACATCGCATTCATACGACTGGAAAGCGTTCCCGGTCGGCGAAAAGCCGGCCCATGGCGAAATGAATACCGGCGGCAGCTTCATGTCAACGCAGCCGACCAACACGATCGCCCAAAATGCCGAACAGGTCAAAAGCTATATCGAGTACGCACAACGCGACCGAAATGCATGGCATGTTGATATCGTCGCACATTCCATGGGCGGCCTGATCGCACGCGATTATATCAACCGCTTGATGCCGATGAACGGACGCGATGGACGCCCGCAGGTGTCAAGGCTCGTCATGCTTGGCACTCCGAACATGGGTTCACCGTGTGCCGATGTGATGAATACCGCGTTCGAGGTTCTCGGCAAAAAGGTTGAGGCGGTGAGACAGCTTCGGCAGGATGTGGTGGCCGAGTTCAATCGGACTACCGTGAACCGCAAGGGCGTAAAGTTCTCGGTACTCGCGGGCGACCCGCTGCCGACAATGTGCAAGACCCTGGTCTGGAACGATGGTGTCGTCCCTGTGCCGTCGGCGATCTGGCAGATCGCTGATAACGCAAAGTCAAAAAGCCTGCACACTGATCTTACGGGGACTTCTGATTTTTCATCATTCGTAAAGCCGCGGCTCGCGATAGGACCGAAGGGAAACCATAACCCAGAGGTACCTCAGATTCCCGGTAGCGGAACCACATCAGCGGCTTTGCTGGACAGCGGAAGCGACGAACTATTGTTGACGAGGACCCGTGGTGTAAGAGGGTTACCGGATGACGGGACCATGACTCCATTTGCCAAGGCTGCTGTGGTAGGCGGCCGTCAAACGGTCGTGATCGAGTTGCCCGTCAGCGATTCGACAAATTTCGGCGTTACGTTCGTCGCACCTCAGGAGGTCGCGGTACGGCTCGTCGATGCCGATGGAACGATCGCCGGCGAGAGTCTCGCGACATCGTCGGAGGCACGCGGGCTGTTCCGTTCGATATTTGTCAATAAGCGGGTAAAAGGCGGAACGTGGAAATTAGTGGTCGAGAATACCGGCTCGCGCGAACTTGAGATAGTGTTGACGACATGGGCCAATATCGGCTGACGGTGCCGTTATTCAGCATCACTCCTGTTTTCAAGAGGGCTCGGCCCGTTCATCTTTTCGATCAAGGCGAAATAGCGCGGGTCATCCCTGATGCTGTCCAGCTTTGGCTCGGTACAGTACCAAATCGTCCACGCGCTGAATTCGGCTCGAGCGGCATCGAGATACTCGAATGCCGCATCTTTATCGCCCGCTGCTAATGACGCCATGCCGAGAAAGAACGGCGGTACATAATTCTCTGAAGCTCGTTGTTTCCACATTTCCAACATTGTTATCAACTCATTTATGTCACCCGCGGCCGCCAGAGCAAAACAGAACGGGTGTAAAGTAAGCGGCGATCCCGGTTCTATCTCAGCGGCACGACGGGCATGGTGCAATGCACTTTCGACGTCACCGATCTCGCAGAGGACATTGGCAAGCTGAAGATGGCTTTGCATGAACGTCGGACTGAGCTTTAGAAGTTCTTCGCCCTTTTCGCGGGCAAGATCGAACTCACGTGCCTGATAGTACGTCCATGCCGAAAGTACTTTTGGACGAAGTGAGAGCGGATCAAGCCTCTCAGCCTCGGCGAGTTCGCGTAGGCCTTCGTCGAATTGTTTCCGGGCCACGAGAACAGACGAGAGCCACTCGTGAGCGAGGGGATAATGTGCATTGAGCCCTATCGACCGTCGATAGAACTCTTCAGCACGATCCCATTGCTGCATGTTCGAGTAGTAAAGCCCCATTGCCGCATGTGCTTCACTCAGGTCGGAGTCGAGTTCGAGGGCCTTAGCGGCTGAATCGTGCATTTTCTGGAGACTCTCACCCGGCGATAGCAGTCCGTAGATCGAAGCCCACGCATAAAAGTCGGCAATACCCGCATGGGCCTGGGCGAAGCCGGGATCGATCTTGACCGCTCGGCTGAACGCCTGGATCGACTTTGGAAATGTATCCGGCCGAAACTGATTCCAGAAATAGCGACCCTGCAGATAAGCATCATACGCGGCTGAAGATCGGGTTCCCTGTTTTGCAAGCTGATCGAGGTCTTCGCCGGTCAATTGCGGGATCAAAGATCTCGTTACCTGCTCGGAGATGGTATCTTCGAGTTCGAGCACGTCTGCGAGGCTTTCGGTAAAGCTTGCGGACCAACGGACCGAACGCTCGTTAACATCAAGCAGCTGTGCGGTCACGACGATCTTTCCGCCGACGTGCCTAATGATGCCGTCGACGACGAATTCGACGGCGAGCTGGCGTCCAGCACTGAACGAATCTAGTTCGGCAGCCGCGAAGGGAAGGACCGAGCTCGTCGGACGAACCAGGAACTTGCGAACGTTCGAGAGGCGCATAGTAACCGCATCGGCGATCCCGATCGGTAGGTAGTCGTTGCTGTCTATGCCCGAAGCGCCGGCCGTGACCCGTTGAAACGGAAGGACCGCGATGGAGCGGATTCTGCTGCCGGTAGTAGGATCTTCGGCGGCTTTACGGCCGGAACGGTGCGCGATCGGATTGTTGGTCTTATGCAGCAGGTCCGCGTAACGAGGATCGTCTCGCACCGCGTCGAGCTTTGGGTCGACGCCAAACCAGACCATCCATTCGTCGCGAGCCTCGATCGCCGAATTAAACCAATCGAACGCGGTGTCAAAGTCACCCGCCGCCACATGACACATCGCTATGAAATACGGCTTAACATATTTGGTCTTCGACGTTTCAAGCATTTTTGAGAGGATCGCGCTGACCGCGACCTGGTTTCCCTGGCTCGCACGCGCAAATGCAAGCAGGTGCCGCGGCAGGCCCGAGCCGCCCCATAATTCAGAACTTCGACGCAGTACGGTAACAGCTTCGTCATGCTCGCCGGCCGCGGTCAAACAGTTCCCCAGATGAAGCAGGCCCTGAGGGAAATCAGGCTGCATTTCGTTGGCTTTTCGTGCGGCTGCGACCGCTTCGTCAAAACGCCGTGCCTGATATAGCGTCCAGGCCGACATCAAGATCGAACGGGGTGAGACGGGATCTAATGATTCAGCACGCTTTATCTCATCAACTGCCTCGTCGAACCTTCCCTGCGAACAGAGTAGATTGGAATAACATTCGTGTGCGAACCCGTAATTCGGGTTGATATCCAATGCTTTGGTCACAAGATATTCGGCTTCGGGCCAATCCCAACCGTAAAGCAATTCAATGAATGCGGAAACGGCATAGGCCTCCGCCATCGATCCATCGATCTCGATAGCTTTTCGAACCGCACTCCGCGCTTCCGGAAATGCTTCGCGCGCCGGTATTTCACCAAAGATCGCTGACCAAATATAGAATTCTGCGAGGCCGATATATGGCAGCGAGTATTCGGGGTCGATCGCGATCGCCTGTTTGTATTCGCGGATCGCCTTCTGAAGATCAGAATCCGTGAATCTACTCCAGAAATACCGCCCTCGCAGATACGCTTCGTAAGCAGCCGGCTTATTTGTTATTCTCCGTTCAAGGCGAACCTGTTCTTCGGACGTAAGTTCAGGAAGCAGCGAACGGGCAACCTGTTCGGAAAGTGAATCCTCGAGCACAAGTACGTCACCTGTCCTTTCGTCGAAAGCACGCGCCCAACGGGTCGATCCGCCATTAACGTCGAGCAGTTGAACCGAAACTCTGATACGATCGCCGGAAATGCGGACGTTACCGTCAAGTACATAATCAACGTCGAGTTTGCGGCCCGCATCGAACGGATCGGAACCAGAAAACGGAAGGATCGATGTCGTCGGCCGGACAACAAGCCGCTTGACGACACTCAACCGCGAAATGAGGGCATCGCTGAAGCCGATACCTACAAATTCGTCGCCTCCGTCACCGGTCGTCGAACTCAGAACATTAAAGGGAAGTATTGCGAGTCTCAGCTTGTCGTGACCATGCCTGTGTCGCGTAATGCGGCCAGGCTGGTAATGTTCGGCATTTACCGGCTTTCCTTCGAGATAATGAGTGATGTCATCTGCGAATTCGGCGGCCGTGGAATAGCGCTCGGCGGGCGATTTCCGAAGTGCTTTGAGCACCACGCGGTCAAGGTCGCCTTTTAACGCTCGCCGCAGCTCTGTCAGGTCGGTACGCCGCCGGTTGAGAATGTCGGCGATCGATGAAGGCCGGCCGTCGATCGGGATGAGACCTTCGCCGCGGTCGATCGAATCACTCGGTTCGAGCGGATATTCTGCCGTAATGATCTGTTTCGTTTTAGCGTCGTCGTTTCGGTGAATTATGTAAGGTCGATGGCCTGTAAGTAGTTCGTATAATATGACCCCAAGGCTGTAAATATCCGATGAAGGCCCAGTTTCTTCGCCTGAGATCTGTTCAGGCGACGCGTATTCGGGCGTCATGACGCGCAATTGTGTCGCGGTTGGCTCGTGGTCGGTCATTTCGGCGTCGGCCTCGAGTGCCTTTGCGATCCCGAAATCGAGCAGCTTTGGCCTACCCTCTGCACTGACGACTATATTTGAAGGTTTGAGATCGCGGTGGACGACGCGTATCTCATGTGCGGCCTGAACTGCCCAGCAGATCTGCCGAAAGATGAGAAGGCGTTCGCGGATCGCCAAGCGCTCAGAATCACAATACGCGTATAGCGGACGCCCGGAGATATACTCCATTACAAAATATGGCGAACCACTCTCGGTCGAACCGCCGCCCAGAAAATAGGCAATGTTCGGGTGGTCTAAAGTTGCCAGGATCTGGCGCTCGCGTTTGAAGCGACGGAGAATGGCGTCCGTATCCATTCCGCGTTTTATCAACTTGATCGCGACGACCTGCTCAAATTCCCCGTCAACGCGGACAGCACGGTAAACAGCGCCCATTCCGCCTCGGCCGATCTCCTCGTCAAGAAGATAGGATCCGACGCGTTCGCCGATCATTGTGGATCCCAAATTGTCGTCCGCCAGCGGCATATTCGTGGGTTCGAGAGCGTGTAGGGGTAGAAACACAATTCTGCCACCAGTCTCGATGCCGGTCAATCCGCTTTCCTAATGCGGGCGATGGAAGCGGTCGCTAGGGGTTCTTGAGGCGTTCAAGAAGGCGTGTAAAGCGGGGTTCGCGTTTAAGAGATTCCAGCCGAGGGTCGACTTCCGCGAAATTGAACCCATGAGCACGCGATGATTCGGCTCGTTCGAGATGGTCGAGAGCTCGCTCTTTATCACCAAGCGCAAGATAGGCAAGGGCGGTCTCGTAGGCGTATACCGACGGGTTCGCCCGTATCTCGGGCGCGGCCGCGGCCGCCGCGAGCCGTGCGGCTGCCTCGCCATTTTCGGCTCCTGCACGTCCGACCTGGACGGCGATGATCTGCCACCCGGGATCGCCCTCGGATCCTCCGCTGTAATTGACTTCCTTTACGAACGTTGCCGCAGCCGCCGGTCGATCGCCCAAAACCGAATACGCCCACCGCTTGACTTTGAGGGCGGGCACGAAAGTCCTGTCGATTTCGAGCGTCTGATTTGCAGAGCTAATGGCACCCTGTACATCGCCAGTGTAGAAGTTCACGACTGCGATAGCCGAGAGGACCGCCAACGAGCGCGGATCGAGTGAACGGGCGGTCTCGATCTCTTGGCGAGCTTCAACGGTTTTTCCCGTTGCTGCGAGAAACAATGCGAACCAGTGATGAGCTTGCGACAAAGAGGGATTGACCTGCAGTGACCGCCTGAAATCCAATTCGGCTGCGTTACGGTCACGATCGGCGTAAAATTTGATGTAGGCGTTGGTCGCATGAGCCTCAGCAAGCCCATCATCGATCGATAATGCCCGCGTCACCATTTCCTTGGCTCGTTGATATGCGTCCGGGGGCGGGTCGACATCGTAGAGGTTCAGGAGCGCGTAGGCGTCTGCCATTCCGACATAGGCCGGTGCGAAATTGACGTCAAGTTTGATGGCATTGCCGAACGTAGTAATAGCCTGACGAAGATCTGCCGATGTTCGGCGGGTCAGCTGGTATCGACCGATCAAGTAAAGTTCATATGCTTCTGGATCCTGGGTATAACTCTTTTCGACCTGAAGCCTCTCAAGCGGTTGGGGAATGATGCCCAATGAGTTCCATATTCGTTCGGCAAGTCGTGTCTGCATACCGAAAAGGTCTTCGTTGTCGGCGGCGAAATCCTCCTGCCACACCTGGCTTTCCGCCGCGGTATTGATAAGCGAGGCTGACAAGATGGTCCGCCCATCGTTCCGCAATAGACGGCCTTTTACAATGAATGAGGCACCGACGTCAGCGGCGATCTCTTTCGGCTCTGCGCTTCCCAATGCCCGGCCCGTATTCGCCGATAAAACCCGTAAACTGCGAATGTTCCCTAGTTTGTTCGTTAGAGCGTCGGCAAGGCCTACGCCGAGATTAAAATCTTCCGGCTCATCCGAAGAAAACGGAAGAACGACAAGGGTCGGGTTCTGATAACCGATCGGACGCAAAACCGGTGATCGAGGAGCAATAAATCTCGAAACGCCGATATAGCCAACTACTAATAATGCGATGATGCCGCCGATGGTGGCCGCCTGCCGCCAGCGGGCAGCCGGATGCGGCCATCTGCCGGTTTCGCCTTCACCGCTGTCGGTGATGCTCGTTTCATCGATCACCAAGGTCGTACGATCATGGAGCCTCCGGACAGCGCGAGATCGACTACCGGTCGTCGCCTGATTCTTATCATTCGATCTATCTGAGTCGTAGATCGAAGAATAGTTTGCCTTGAACGCGTTGTAACCGATCTTTTCGGCGATGGACCTAAATCGCGGCTCGTCGCGAAGCGGGTCGAATACCGGTTCGATGTGCATCCAATTGAGCCAGGGCTCTTTCATCTCGAATGCACGCTCAAGATGCGCGAGCGCATTTTCACGATCATCAAGGTACATGTATGCGAGAGCAAATCCGTAAGGCGAGACAAAACGATCCGCCGACAGTTCTTTCAGCCGTTCGATCTTTTTAACAGCCGCTTCCTGCCGGCCGTCCGCAGCCAGGCATTCGGCCTCGGCAAGCATCGAAAATATCCCCTCGCCCATCAGTTCGTGGGCCCGTGAATTCTCCTTGAGCGCGAGATCGGTCTTTCCGATCAGGCGCTGGACCTTGCTAAGGCCGAAATGCCCAAAACTATAATCGGGAAACTCAGCGATGACGCGCTGATAGTGGGCCTCGGCGTCGCTGTATCTTCGTGCGTAATAGAGTCCCCACGCGCGATTGTGGTGATTGAAAGGCGTAAGCGGATCGATCTCGATGCTTCGCCTCGCATATTCGAGGCCTTCGTCAAAACGACCTTCTGTAAAAAGGACGATCGAATACCAAACATATGCGCTCGCATTGCTGGGGTTAAGATCAAGGGCGGTCAGGAGATGGTGCTCGGCACGCGACCAATCGTATTCACCTGCGTGAAGCGAAAAGCCCAGGCTTGCATGAGCCTCCGACAGGTGCGGATCGATCTCTACCGCTCGCGAAGCCGAGGCGATGGCCGGTTGGAAGCACTCCTGCGGAGGCAGAACGCCGATCATCCCGAGCCAATTGTAATAGTCTGCGATGCCGGCATGGGCGAGAGCGTAGCCTGGGTCGGCAGCGATCGCCTGATGAAAGCTTACGAATGCCTTTGCAAGGCCATCTTCGGTAAACGAGTTGAAGAAATATCGGCCCCGCATATAGTGTTCAAAGGCCTCAGGAACATCGGTACCGCGTTTTGCAAATTCTTCGAGTTCACTGCCGGTCAATTGAGGCAAAAGCGACTCGATCACCCGATTTGATAAAGTGTCCTCGAGAGTCAGGACGTCCGAAAGTGTTTCGTCGATCGAGGTCGCCCAAATTGCGGCATTCTCGGCGACGTCAAGCAGCTGAACGGTAACGCGAAGCCGGTCATTCGCCTTTTTAATGCTGCCATCGAGAATGTAATCGACCTTAAGCTCGGTGCCGGCTGCGATCGGATCGGTCGAGACCGAATCGAAGGCTATGATCGAACTCGTAGGCCTAACGACGAATCGCCTGACCTTGCTCAATCGCGTGATCAATGCGTCTGCGAGCCCGAGCCCTAGAAACCGGTCCTCGGTGTCGCCCGCATTGCCAAGATTGATGAATTTGAAGGGCAGAACGGCCACCGCCTTGCCGCTGTCCGAGGGCTTTCTGACCGTTCCCTTCGCGGCCTTTGGGCCGGGAACGAATCTCGGTGCGGTGACCGGAGCACCGTTCAGATGTCGGCCTATATCCTCAGAGAACGCTTCAACGCTCGAATATCGATCGGCCGGGTCTTTTGATAGAGCCTTCATTACGATGCTATCGATGTTGCCGCTAAGACCCGCGGTCAAAGTCGAAAGGTTTGACCGCCGAACATCAAGATACGATGAAGGGTTTTCGGTATATTGAGGGAGAAGATTGACTCTTTTTGAGAGGATGGCGCTTGGCGGTTCAGGCGTAACCTCGCAAACGACCTTTGTGACCTCATGCAAGGCTCGCCCGGCAAAGTTGTAGGGTCGATGGCCCGTTAACAGTTCATAAAGGAGAACTCCGAGCGAGTAGATATCGCTGGCGGGCGTGACGTCCATTCCTTCGACCTGTTCCGGACTAGCATAATCGGGCGTCATCATACGGAGCATGGACGCCGTCGGGTTGACCGATTCGTGTATCAGGTTTGGATCGAGGATCTTAGCGATGCCGAAATCAAGGAGTTTTGGAGTGCCGGCCGCATTGATCAGAATATTGCTCGGCTTGATGTCACGGTGAATTATCTGTCTCGAATGGGCGTATTGAATCGCCGAGCAGATCTTTCTGAAGAGCCTTAACCGCTCAGGAATACTAAGGCGCCGCGAATCGCAATAGTTGTACAGCGTCTCGCCTTCGATAAATTCCATTACGAAATAAGGAACACCGTCCACTGTAGTTCCACCGTCGAGTAGCCGGGCGATATTCGGATGTTCGAACGACGCGAGGATCTGGCGTTCGTGTCGAAAACGACGGACGATGAAGTCGGAATCCATGCCACGCTTGATCACCTTTATCGCCGCCTTTTGCGTGAATTCACCATCGGCCCGTTCGCCAAGGTAAACCGCACCCATCCCGCCTCTACCGATCTCGCGAACTATTCGGAAGGCTCCGATCTGCTCACCCAAAAGTGAATCAACATCGTCTTTTTCGTTTCTGCTGCCGAGCGAGTCGGAGATCTCTTTTTTTACGTTTGTGTTGAGGAAACTGCTGTCGGTCCAGACCGGTGACTCGATAAAATCAGAGGCCGCATCGTCGCCCTCAAGCAGTCTTTCAACCTCCCGCCGCAAGAAAAGATCACCCTTGCAGCGTTCGTCCAAGAAACGCATGCGTTCCGCGGTGTTCAGGTCGACTGCCTCGGAAAATATCTCTTCAATGGCTTTCCACTGCTCTGGCAACATTTGCCCTCTATTATAACGGAAATCGCGCGCTAATCTATTCAGCGGTATTCGGCAATTCGAGGCGCGGAAAGAAAAGCCGGTTTGGTCAGCTATCTTGAGCATCGTTCCGACGTTAAAAATTGTTGACCACCGTCTCTATTTGTCGTAAACTTTGTTCTGGAGTCCTACCTTGTTCTCACCTCAATGCCCCCGAAACGAACGAAAATCAGCCTGGTTTACTTTGTCATTTGCACCCTTCTCCTCGTTGGGCTGGTTCCGCTTGTATTGACCGGCTGGTTTCTGTCGGAACGAAGCGGCCAGGAACTTCGGGCGGTCGAAAATCGCTATCAGATCCAGTTAGTTCAAGAAAAGGCGCGTCAGATCGAAATGTTCGGCCAGCGTCATTCGGACCTGGTTGTCGGATTGGCAACGGCATTTTCACTTGCCGGCGAGGGTTCCGTTTTCTCGTCTGCCAAGACCGACGCAAAACTGGAGGCCACGCTGCGGGAAAACCCAGACCTTCTAGCTCTCTACGTCAGTCCGTCAAGCGCCGAACCGCTTTCGCTTTATCGTCCCGGCAATATCGGACGGGAAGAGATACAAACGATCGCAACGCAGATACTGGACGGCCTGTCCGATCAGAAGATCCTGATCAGCGAGCCGAAGGTTATCGGTTCTGCGAAAGAATCTGTAATGGCGATGGCCTCGCCGATAATCGTGGACGGAACAAAGATCGGATCGGTTACGGCGATCGTTTCACTTCGCGAGATCTCGAGACGAGTGGTCGGTTCAAATGCGATGACCGAGAGTGATCTATGGAAATCCGGGCTTCCGATCATTTATGTGGTCGATCAATCCGGTCGAACCGTATTTCATCCGGACCCGGCATTGGTTCGTGACCAAAGATCGCTTACCGAACTCCGTATCGTTGACGAATGGCAGCAGTCGAATCATCAGATCCAGTCCGGACTGGTGCCTTTTTCCGCGAGCTTCGACGACGTTACGCACGATATGATCGGGGCCTATTCGACTGTGAACATCGCGAACCAAACCAAGTTCGGCGTCATCACTATGCAGGACGAAGCAAAGGCACTTGCATCTGTAGGCGAAATGCGGACGCAGACATGGCTTATCAGCCTTCTCTTTGCACTTCTGGCGCTGTTGATCGGCTCATTCGCAGCTCGTTCTTTGACCTCGCCGATCCTGAAACTATCTTCAGCCGCCGAGCGGATCGCTGCAGGCGACCTTTCAACCCGCGTCGAATCGAGAAATATAACCGAGATCGGAACCCTCGGCGAATCGTTCAATACGATGAGCGATCGGCTCGAGCAGTATATCGAAAGCCTGGCAAAGGCCGCCCGCGAAAACCGCGAGCTCTTCGTCGGTACGGTCAAGGCGCTCGCGGCCGCAATTGACGGCAAGGACAAATATACGCGCGGCCACTCAGAACGCGTCGCGAGAATATCGGTAGCGATCGGAAAACAACTGGGTATGGGTGAAGAGGAACTAGAAACGCTCAGGATAAGCGCATTGCTTCACGACGTCGGCAAGATCGCCATCGACGACAGTATTCTCAAAAAGCCGGCTGCATTGACCAAAGAAGAATTCGAGATAATGAAGACCCATCCGGTAAAGGGTTACAAGATCATGTCGCAGATACCGGCAATGAAGGACTTCCTGCCCGGGATGTATATGCATCACGAGATGGTCAACGGTCAGGGATATCCGCAGGGCCTGAAAGACGCCGAGATACCGCTTCAGGCAAAGATCGTATCTGTTGCGGACACCTTCGATGCAATGACGATCGATCGGCCATATTCGAAGGGTATGCTGCTGCCGGAAGCATTGGACAAGATCCAGGAACTCGTCGGCACACGGTACGACCAGAGCGTCGTCACGGCGCTTGTAAAAGGCTGCGAGTCTGGCGAGATCGGGCGAGGGGTGGTCCAGTTCATAGCAAACGCACAAAGCGGAACCGAAAAACAGATCAATGTAGGGGTGGCCCGTTCGCTTGAGAGTTCACCGGCCGCCGACGACCTACTCGATATCCCGCCTTTGTCCGTCCATCCGAATGAGCGAGCAAATTCAAACAGAGATATGGCAGGTTGAGGTCGCCGGAAAGATCTACGAGGCGCCGTTTACCGAATTATCCGAATGGATCGGCGAGGGATCGCTGCAGCCTGAGGATAAGGTCCGCCGCGGAAATCTGCGTTGGATCGAAGCCCGGCGCGTTCCGGCGTTGATCCCATTTTTTAATGCAAAGGCCGCGGGCAGGACGCCGTCAGTGGTTGTAAGCACATCATCAACGGCCCAGGCAAGCGAAGAAGTTGCGGCCCATCAGATTCATCGAAATGAACCAGCATTGACCGCGGTCGTTGAAACGGCAAGCGTCTCGCCTGACCCCCGGCCCGCGATCCAAACTGGTTCTGCCGATCCGACGGTTTGCTCGCGTCACCGTGATGCACCAGCGACATACGTCTGCGGCGGCTGCGGCAGATCTTACTGCAAGGCGTGTCCAAATTCCTACGGAGGCACTGTAAAGATATGCCCTGATTGCGGACAGCTATGCCAGCAGATCGATAGCTCACCTTCCGGCGATCGGAAAACTCACACCACTTCGGCTGGAATGGACCAGCCTTTTGGAATGACCGATTTTGCTTATGCGATCGCTTTTCCGTTTGGGTTTCGTGCAAGTCTGATCATGGGCGGTGTTATGTACATGTTTTCCACGCTCGGCCAGTCGGCGTGGGGAATCGGCGGCATAATGCTCTCGGCGGCGTCTCTCATCTGTTTGATGTTCGCGAATACTCTCACCTTCGGTGTGTTGGCAAATACGATCGATAATTTTACTCGCGGTCAGCTCGCAGCGGATTTTATGCCGAGCTTCGATGAGTTTTCGATCTGGGATGACGTTGTTCATCCGTTCTTTTTAAGCATTGCTGCCTACCTCGTGTCATTCGGACCGTTCTTTGCTACTGCGATCATCGGAGTATATCTGGTCCTGAGTGCGGTTTCGTCGCATGTTGAATCGATACAGGCCGATCTGCAGCGAATTCCAGGAACGCCGTATTACGCCGGACGCGAACCGGACGTTCAATCTGAAGAAGTCCGAAGGGTTTTGGAGGAGCACGTCCAGCGAAGAGCGGACGAACTCGATAGGGTGAGTCGTAATGCCGAAAGCGGAACGCAACCGATCACATCGGAACCAGAAAACACATTTGGAGGCATCGCGCCGACAAATATCGACCAGGATACGCTCGATCAGGAAGAGTTGTGGCGCTCGGTTCAGGACGCGCGCCGAGAGCAGATCGAAGCGATAGCAGGAAAGACGCCCGAAGAAGAACAAATAGAGTTTCAGGCCATGGTCAGCGGCTTTCTCAAATTAGCGGCACCGCTCGTGGTGATAGGAGCGATCGCATTCCTTTGGGGTGCTTTTTTCTTTCCGGCCGCGTGTGCGGTTGCCGGATATACACGATCGTTCATGGCAACGATAAATCCATTGGTCGGGCTCGATACTATCAGACGGCTCGGGCTCGATTATATTAAGGTCCTCTTGATGGGCCTGGTCATCGTGATCGCCGCTTCTTTCGTAAGCGGCCTGTTTGCTGCGGTCTTTTCGCCATTTGCCATGCCGGGGATCGGTAACCTGCCGGCCAAGGCGTTTGCAGCCCTTTTCGGGTTCTATTTCAGCGTTGTTTTCTCGTGCATATTAGGCCTAATGCTCTTCAAAGCCTCGGGCCGTCTCAAGCTTCCGAGATAATTCAACTCACATCATCAAAGGTCGAATAATATCGCACGTTGTTGGTCGTGCGATATTTTTCTATAATTAGGGTTTTGCCGATGCAGAGCGTGCTCGGACAATAGATGTATGGCATTTTTCTGGAAGCGAAAGAAGGACGATGGCTTTTCGTCATCAGTGTTAGGACTCGACCGATCGATCGAGGAACTAAAGGCACAAGAGGCGGCCGTCGAACGGGAGCTTGGGGTCCGGTTCTCAAATGCCATTTCGAAGACCCGCGATTCAATAAACACAAGGCTTGACACGATCTTCGAAGGCCGTAAACAGATCGACGACGTTCTTCTGGACGAGCTCGAGGAAATGCTCATATCGACGGATATCGGCGTGCAGACGACGCTCAAGGTGCTGGAGGCCGTGAGAACCGGCGTGTCTCGCAAAGAGATAAACGACATCGCTGCCTTGAAGGCCGTGATGAAGTCAGAATTGCTCGATATCCTTAAGCATTCGACCGAACACGGTGTTGCCTCAGAGACGGCTGTCGACGATACCATCAAGCCTTACGTGTTGATGGTCGTCGGCGTGAACGGTGTCGGGAAAACAACAACGATCGGGAAATTGTCGCAACGGATCAAAGACGAAGGTAACGACGTCCTCATATGTGCTGCCGATACATTCAGGGCCGCTGCGTCCGATCAGCTTGAGATCTGGGCAGAACGGGCAGGTGTTCCGATAGTGCAGCAAAAACAGGGGACGGATCCGGCGGCTGTGCTATTCGATGCATTGCAGTCGGCAAAGGCCAGGAATTCTGACGTTTTGATCGTTGACACCGCGGGCCGTTTGCACAATAAGGCGAACCTTATGGCGGAGCTCGAGAAAATGAAAAGGATCGCCGGTCGGGAAGTAGTAGGTGCACCGCACGAGACGCTTTTGGTGATCGATGCCGTAACCGGGCAGAATGGGCTAGAACAGGCACGACAGTTTACCAAGGTCGCAGATGTTACCGGCATCGTGCTTACAAAACTCGACGGAACTGCAAAGGGCGGTATTGCGATCGCGATCGCGAAGGAGCTTAATCTGCCGATCAGGTATGTCGGCATCGGCGAACAGGTGACCGATCTGACGGTCTTTGATGCCGAGAATTACGTGAACAGCCTGTTTAGTTGATTACAGCGGTCCGACGCTTGAATGCTGGAAAAGCAAATTGATCGATCAAACCACAATCGACGTTGAGATGACCGAACGCGCCCTTGAACTTGCGCGGGCCGGTGCGGGACAGGTCTCTCCTAATCCTCTTGTAGGCTGTGTCATCGTCTCTGCAGCCGGACAGGTCGTCGGCGAGGGGACGTACATCAAAGAGAAAATCGTTCACGCGGAGGTCATCGCCCTTGAACAGGCCGGCGAGCAGGCAAAGGGCGGAACAGCGTACGTTTCACTCGAGCCGCACGATCACTTCGGAAAAACGCCTCCGTGCACTGAAGCCTTGATCAACGCCGGTATCCGCCGCGTCGTTTGCCCGATCGACGACCCAAATCCGCTGGTATCCGGGCGGGGATTCGAACGACTTAAGAACGCCGGTGTCGAAGTCGTCAAAGGGATCGGCTCTACACAAGCGTCTCTGGTGAACGAGAAGTTCATTCACTGGCATAAAGCACAACGGCCGTTCGTCCATTTGAAGCTTGCGATATCGCTCGATGGTAGGATCTCGGTCGACGGGAGCGTGTCTACTGCACTATCCGGAGAAGCGGGCAGAAACAGAGTTCAGGAAATAAGGCACGAACACGACGCGATCCTCGTCGGCGCCGCGACCGTCGCAATAGACGACCCGAATCTTACCGACCGAAGCTTGCGCAAACGAAGACGCCCTCTTGTCCGGATCGTCCTGGATAACCGGTTACAGACACCTCTTGAATCCAAATTAGTTCGAACCGCAAAGGAAATTCCGACGATGATCTTCACGAATAGTGGAGACGAGAGCCTGATCGGAGCGCTGACGGAAATGGGTGTCGACGTAGTTCGATCTGACATGGGCGGCCGGGATATCGGGGCCGTGCTTGGCGAACTTCGCAAGCGCGAAATTCAAAGCGTTCTGGTCGAAGGCGGATCTGAGGTCGCCGGCTCGTTTGTCGATTCCGGTTTCGTTGACAAGTTCACTTTCATCATTTCGCCGATGATCATCGGCGGCCGATCAGCTCCTGTTGCGATCGGCGGCGCCGGGCCCGCGAACGTTCACGAGGCCTTGAGACTTGCGAACGTGACCCATAGGTTGCACGGCAGCGATCTGGAGATAACCGGGTATCCGCAAGAAAAAGACACCGGCGCTTAATGCTCCGATGTCTTACCCAAGAAGCAAATACTCTGATCAATATCAGCTCGACTGCATGAAGCCGAGGTCGGTCGTGGTAAAGTTCTGCAGGTTCGGGAACACGTAGTCCATGTCGCCTGGCTCCAGGCCGAACCAGCGAGCCAGCGTCGCGGCATATTGCTCGACCGACGTCGTCGGTATCCAGCGGCCCCGCGCGGCCGAATTCGTGTCAGCGTCGTCCGGGCCATTCTGAACAAGCGTTGGAAATGGCGTTCCGTTGCTTGTGTTATTTCCGTAGAAGTCGCCGCCATTGACCGCACCGCCGAGAACGAATGCATGATTGCCCCAAGCGTGGTCGCTGCCAACGTTGCTTCCTGATGAGGCGGGGTTGAATGTTCGGTTGAAGTCCGTAAGCGTGAACTGCGTCACCTTGTCAGCAATTCCCTGAGCCGTCATTTCATCATAAAAGGCACGCATCGCCTGGCTTAATTGGATGAACAATGCGTTCTGCGCTCCCAACTGTCCCGAATGGGTGTCATAACCATCCATTGAGCAATAGAAGATCTGACGGTTTACCCCAACGGTCGTTCTCGACTTTATCAGCCTGGCGATCTGCTTCAATTGATTTCCAAAATCTGTGTTCGGGAAGACGGCTGTCACCTCTGAACCGTTGTTCAGACTTTGGCTTATTCTTATCGCCTCGCGATGTATCTCGTTCGAGGCGGCGATGATATCACTCCCTTCGGTCAATAGATTACCGGCGTTCAGCGCCGCGAGCCGGGCATTTGCGATCGGCGTTCCATTGTAGCCTGTGAGCGAAAGGACGGTGCTGAGCGGCGTCGGGGCGGGCGCAAGAGAAAGCGGTTGGGTGTCTTCACCAACCGTAAAAAGCCGCGTGCCCGCGAGCGAACTGACCGTCGGTATAAGCCGATTGGGATTGGCGGGGATCGTTACTCGGTCCGAAATGCGGCCACCCCAGCCCGAGAGCATCACGATATCCGCGCTGGCGTTGTGGTGCTGATTTGTTTGATCGGAATGAGAGAAAAGCTGTCTTGGCCGCGGCAAACCGTCGATATACTGCTGCCGCGTAAGCGGTTGGACAAGTGTGCCGACGTTCGTGACCACGGCAAGCCGTCCGGTACCATAGAGCGGATGGATGCCCGGATTGACCCCGCCATTGACGGTTCCGAGAGCCGGATGCAGACCATACTGCAATCCGCCGATCCGTGGGACCGACATCGGCAGCAAAGTGCTCTGACTCAGCGCCAGCCCTTGAGAGCCGCGTGCGGCGCTGTATGCCGAATAGTTGCTGACGCCTGCGTCATTGTGTATCGGCACGACCATATTATTCCCGTCGTTCCCGCCGTTGAGGTAGATGCAGACCAAGGCCCGGTAGTCCGTTGGGACGACCGAGCCTGGCCGCGATCCTTTTGCCTGTGCGTAGGTGTTGATCAGGCCAAAATAGTCGGGCCGCATCGCGAGGGTCGCCATCGACAATCCACAGGCGGTGCCTCGAAGGAACTTGCGTCGTGATTCATTCATAACGTTCACCTCTGGATCTGGTACTGCGATGAGGCAGCGATAAGGTAGATTGCGGTTCTGACCCGCAAAGGGTGATTGGTTTCGGGAACAGCCTGAATGGCGTTGAGTATCGCGCTTCGGTGTCCATCAGAGATCGCACTGTGGAGCATCTTTCGGTTAAGGATGTCGAGCAAAAGTGATCCGCTGGCATCGTCCTGCGAGAACGGCAGATACTCGCTGATATCGAGCGACGTTCCGCGAAGAGAATCGGTCGCATTCGCAGTGAGTCCCTCAAAAACGAACGTATGAAGGAAATTTGTACGAGCGACGGCTCGACCGGTGTTCAGTATCTCGAACTCAGGAGCAAGGATCGTGGTCCCCGGTATCACGTAATCAGGCGCGAAGTAATTGAATACCGTCGGTGAATAAAACGGGTGCTGCCCGAGCTTTGCGGCATGGCTTGCCAATGCTCCGTCGCTGATATTCTCGCCGCTAAAGTCCCGGGCCGGAAAGATGCGGCCGAGATTTGTGATCAATTGGACAGGTTCGCGAAGCTTGCCATAGCGCGGAGCTGTCTTCATATCGCCGCGAGCCTCAGGATCGAGCAATATTGACCTGATCACCGTGGGCATGTCACCTCGGACGCCATTGCCGTTATCGTTGAATTTCATCGCGACCCGTTCGATATAAGCAGGTGACGGATCGCTTGTCACGAGGTGCTGGATAAGAAGCTTTCCAATAAAGGGTCCGACATTCGGATGATGAAATATATTGTCCAACGCCGCTCTTAACGAGTTTTCAGCATAAAGCCTCGTTTGCTCGGGGGTTGTGCAGTCAGTACATTCGCTGATCGAGGTGACAGGTGCGCCTGGATAATCGAGAAGGGTCTTCGCCGTCAGATCGTGATTCCCCGGAACGACGATCATCGGATCCTTGTAATTGACGATGCCGGGTCGCGAATTCTCACAGGTGATGTTGCAGAATGTCCAACCCGTGAAGACTTTCGTAAAGTTGTTAACGTCATCCTGATCGTAGGTCTCTATCGGGTTGCCATTATTGTCGAGCTGAACGGTGCCATCGAGGTTTAGCTTGTACAATCCGATCGAAAACAACTGTAGGATCTCGCGCGGATAGTTTTCGTTGGGATTCGTTCTTGTACTGCGGGCCATATCGAGATAGTGGCCCATCGCCGGATTCAAGGTTGCGGCTTCCATCAGAGATCGGTAATTTCCGAAGGCATTGTCGCCGAGCATTTTGTAGTAGGCGATCTGGTGGCTTGCCTGTTGAACGCCGACACCGGACGTGACCCATATCTGACTCAACGCCCATGCTACACGATGCCGCAGCTGCGCCTCGCCGTACATTGCTTCGAGGAAAAACCACTTCTGCAGGGGCATCATCGTGTAATGTTCTCGGTAACACGCGGGGTGTGACGCGGCTGTGCAATTGCTCGGAGGCGTCGTCGGCATCTGCGTTATATTCGGGTACGGCGATGACGGATAAGGTGCTTCGAACTGCTCGGCCAGCCAGGTCCGTAAGCCGATCCGGCGCAAACGCGAGTCAAGCAGTGACGACGGCCCGAACGTCGCCTGTTCAAGAAAGCGCTTTCGGTCGCCGGACCACCGATAGCCGCCAGCGGCTTCCGACACATTCGAAAATTGGGACGCATACGCAAGGTCGTTCGGAAGATCGATCGGGCGATCGCCTTTACCAACATTGATCTTTACGACGTTGCTCATCAATCCACGCCAAGTCAGATAGACCAACGATTCGCCGTCCGCAGACGGCTGACCGCGAAAGCCGTGCCGATCGAAAATACGAACGCTAAGCGCCAAAGTATCTTTGTCGTAACTGGAGAGATCGGTGTTTTGGAGTTCGAACGTTTTGCCGCTTTTTTGCCGCAAGAACACCCGGAACGAGTTCTGTCCCTCGAACGGCATCAATTCCAACCCGTTCAAAATGAGGGTCATCGTCGAACCCGGCTCAACGCGGGTCGTTTGACGCCGGTCAACGATCTCGCGTCCAGCCGATCGACCATTCGATTTGATCGCGATGACCATTGGGGCAGGAGAATTAGGGTCGGGATCGGCCTGACCAGAAATGTTGACGGTAATGGCAAGCGCAGTGATTACTGCAGGCAGCGAGCGAAGAATTTTGCGCATACTCGGACTCCGGGGCAAAGTACGTGACGGACAAAAACGAAAGTGACGCGAAAAAGACAACTCTCCCTGTATAGTTTATATTTACGGGAAAATCAAGATTTGTTTTTGTAAATGGGTTGCGGCTGCGGATCAGATGAAGGGCTCGAAACATACAGCGAAGCGGGCCAAAAAGAGTCTGGGACAGAACTTTTTGGTTGACGAGACGATCATCGAACGGATCGTGGATGCTCTCGATATTGACGCCGGCGATCGCGTCATCGAGATCGGCCCAGGCCGCGGAGCGCTCACGGATCGCCTTGTCGATTCCAATGCAACGGTAGCGGCGATCGAATTGGACCGTGATCTGATAGGGCCTTTAAGAGAACGATACGCGGGAAATAGTGCGGTACAGATACTTGAGCAGGACGCTCTCACCGTGAAATACGGTGAAGTGTGGCACGGGAATACGGCTTCCCCGGCCAAGCTGGTTGCTAACCTTCCATACTATATCTCTACACCGATCCTTCAGGTGCTTGCCGATCAGCGTCCGGCGTTTTCCCGATTGGTATTGATGTTTCAACGTGAAGTTGCCGAACGGATCGCGGCAGAGCCGGGCTCATCGGCTCGAGGCTTTATGACCGTACTCGTTGAAGCCGCGTTCGAAGTAGAGCACCTGTTTGACGTGCCGCCAACGGCATTCGAACCAATGCCGAAGGTTTGGAGTTCAGTGATTCGCCTGATCCCCAAAAGTTCAATTGATGTAAACGAACATTTGTTTCGAACGATCGTATCGGCGGGCTTCGTGCAGAAGCGAAAAACGATCCTCAACAACCTGAAGTTGTATTCAAAGGAGGCATCTACATTATTGGAGACCGCGCAGATCGAATCCGGCCGCCGAGCCGAGACACTTTCGCTCGAAGAATGGATCAGGCTTTCAAACGCATTTGAGAAACACCAAATGCGATAGGGCAGGTCTCGGTTTCACGGGACGTTCGATGCTGGTACCGAAAGGTCAGAACTTACGCCAAACTGCTGTATCCTAACGCTTCCCGTGCCGTAAGAATAAACAAACCATGTTCCGACGTCAGGACGATAGATGCCGAGATCCGATATCCCATCGCCGTCGTAATCCCCGGGCGAAGGCGTATCGTTACTCAATCCGAATTGCACCGACGAATACGATCGATCCGAGCTCTTCAATAGATGCCAGACACCATTTCCGGGCCGCCATACCGCGATGTCTGAGCGGCCGTCACCGTCATAATCACCAATCACTGGTTTATCGTCTGGCAGGCCGAACTGTATCGCCATGAATCCGTCCTGGCTTCGCTGAACGTACCAAACTCCATCGCGGTAGACCGCGAGGTCAAAGCGCCCGTCACCGTCATAATCCGCAGCAACGGCTTTGTCGGCAGGCAGCCCAAATTGAGCCGCTCTAAACCCGTCCCTACTGCCCAGGATGTACCACGTTCGGTCGTTCGGCCGAAAGACAGCGAGATCGGAGCTTCCGTCGCCGTCATAATCGCCGGGCTGCGGAATATCGCCCGCAAGCCCGAATTGCAAAGCCGCGAAGCCCGCCGTTGAGCGAAGTAGATACCAGATTCCGTCACGAAAAACTGCGTGATCGGTTCGGCCGTCGCCATCAAAATCGCCCGGAGTAAGGCGGTCGGTCGGAAGTCCGAAGTTGACAATGCTCACCGAATTATCGGAACTGCGAAAAACATACCAGTTTCCCTCGATAGGGCGATATACCGAAATATCGGTCTTGCGGTCGCCGTCGAAATCGACGTATTGCGGCACAACCACGGAGCTCGAATCACCAAAAAGTTTGAAGGTCAACAACCGTGAGACAGCCAATCCATTTTGGGCTGCCGGATCAGGGACGTACCACCTGCCGTAAAAGGTTCGGCCAGCAAGCGCGCGCGTCGAAGGAAGCGGAATGTTAACTGAAGCATAACCGCGTCCGTTCGATGCTGTTTCCAATGGAGCGGTGACGCGCGAAAACGTTCCGTACGGGGGAACCGTGCCCGAATTTCCGGGATCCGAGCCGCTGATGACCAGTGTCGCTTCCGAGCCTGGCAGAGCATTCGATAGAGAGACAATAAAGTTGGGGTTGCCCAAAAGCGGCGGTGAGATCGCGTGAATCTCAGGCACCAGAGCATCTGTCCCGACGGTTCCGGTTCCGCTGATCGTTGGTACCCGGTCAGATTCGGTGTACAGGGCGGGCCGAGCGAACTTTCCCGTTTCGTTCGCGACCCGTGTGTCAGTTAACGGCCTTTTCAGGAATGCGACGAGGTCGGCCTTCTGCCCGGCCGTAAGGTTTCGCGGTTGAACCAGGTTCGAGGGGAAGTTCGGCGCATTTGGAAAATCGCCGCCGCGGTCATAAAAGTCGACAACCTGTTCGAGGGTCTCGAAACGACCGTTATGCATATAAGGCGCGCGTAATTCAACATTTCTGAGGCTCGGCACTCGAAACTCGGCGATATTCAGCGGATTCCCCGTTACTTGAAAGCGCCCAGTATCTTCGTTTTGCGGCCGGATCCCGATATTTATGAAAGCGTTGTTGGTAAAATTCGTTCCGGCGTGGCAGACATTGCAGCTCACCTGATTGAATACACCGCGTCCTCGCTGTTCCTGAGCTGTCAGCGGTTGAATTCCGCCAGCGGCCCGATCGAACGGGGTCTGATCGGAAAATAAGGTGCGTTGGTAGGTCGCGATGGCCATAGCAATGCGAACCGGCGTGACGCCGGGCGATCCGAACGCCTCAAGAAATAGATCCGGGTAGCTGCGGCCGCCGATCCATTCGTTCAGATCGGCGGGCACCTGCGGCGAAAGAACCAGGGGCTTTGATCCAGAAATACGCTCTGCGACATTTACCCAATCGCGGCCCGTATGTCCCATTTCGACACCGCTTGTCGGAGGTTCGATCGACTGGCTTTCGAGGGCCCCGCCGGCGTTGATGACGATAATATTCGTTAGCGGATCACGAAACGTCGGTGTCGCGCGTCCGTCCCAAAAAAGTGTCGGAGAATACGCGGCATTTATGGTCGAATTCGCTTTCCTGGCCGTAACCTGTTCGTCGATTCCATAGATCGAAGACCACTGGAACGTTCCGTCGGGCCTCGTGATCGGCACGCCGGGAGATGCAAGGATGTCGTCGGCATTATTGAAAACCCCGTCCGGGCCCGGATTCCTCGACGCCAAATTCGCTGCCAGCGTCCGCGGGTCAGAACCACCCCTTGAAGTAATATGACACGTTCCGCACGAGACCGTTCGTGTGGACGAAAGCTGCTCGTCCCAGAACAAGGCTTTGCCGAGTTCGATCTTTGCTGCCGTGACCTGATTTGCCGGCGGCATCGGCGGCGGCTCCTGCGGCGGAACCGGCCCCTGCGGGCTGCCGATCGCACGAATCCCCTGCGTCGATGCACTGGTACCTCCGATCAGAGCTCCGTTTTCAGACCTCACCCAGTAGAAGAAGGTCTGGCCGGCAACGGCGTCGCTATCAAAGAAGGAGTTTGCCGGGGTCGAGCCGATCTCAGTTGCCGTTGAGAGATCATTTACCGTATTCCGGAAAATACGGTATACGGCTGCGCCTCTTACCGTACTCCATTCAACGCCGATCTTTGACGCATAAACATTATCGGTTGCGCTGACATTAGAAGGTGCATTCAATGAACCCGAACCGGTTTGAGCATCAACGACCCGAGCGACATTGACAGAGACATGTATCGACGCCGCGATCGAAAAAATAAGGATGACCGCTGATTTAACGATGATGGATCGACGCACAAAGGTGGACATAAGGAAGCAGAAGCCGTCTCAGAAAACTCTCAATATGACGCAGCTACCGCGAATTTGGTCGATTTTATTACAGAATTGGAGAGATTTCACATTTTCTGATTGCCGGTGACCAACGTCGGCCGTCGACCGGCCGATACGGATGAGCAGGGCGGACGGACAGATGTGATATCATTTTCGTTTGATATTCAAAGGGAACGAGGCACAAACAGCTTGTCTAAAATCGAAATAATTCCGCTCGGCGGTATCGGCGAGTTCGGAATGAACTGCATGGGTATACGTTATGGCGACGAGATGATCGTCGTTGACGCCGGAATGGGTTTCCCGGAAGAGACCCCTTTCGGTGTCGATATTTCGATCCCGAATTTCGATTTCCTTGAAGAGTATCGCGACGACCTGACGGCATTGATACTCACTCATGGCCACGAAGACCATATCGGGGCGCTTGCCTATATCCTTCGCAAGTTCAACCTTCCGGTCTATGCATCGCGGTTCACGCATGCCCTCGCCGAAAAGCGGCTCGAGGAGTTCAAAATGCTCGACGATGTTTTGCTTCATCGCGTCACTGCAGGCGATAAGATCGAGGTGGGCAACTTTCAGATCGAGTTCATCCATGCATCGCATTCTTTGGTTGATTGCTTTTCGCTTGCGATAACGACGCCGATCGGCACGATAATCCATACCGGCGACTACAAGATCGACGATACGCCGGTCATTGGCCGGCCGTATGATCTAAAGACGCTGAATCGCATCGGCGACGAAGGTGTGCTCGCGCTTCTCGGAGATTCTACAAATGCCACCGTTCCTGGCCGCACACCGTCTGAACAGGCCGTGATCCCGGCGTTTCGTGAGATTTTTGAGGAGACCGAAGGCCGGCTGTTCGTCGCGACCTTCTCGTCATCGCTTCACCGACTCCAGATCGTCTTTGACGTTGCCCATGAGTACGGCCGAAAGGTCTGTGTTCTTGGGCGATCGATGATGAAGAACGTCGAGATCGCCGAAGAACAGGGGCTTTTGAAGATCGGTCATGGAACGAAGATCGATCTTAGCGACGCCCGCGCGCTCGATGACGACGAGATATGTTATCTGGTCACCGGCTCACAGGGAGAGACGCGTGCCGCATTGTGGAATATCGCTACGTCAACCTACAAGGGGATGCAGATCGAAAAAGGTGATACGGTCGTGCTCTCAGCAAGGATAATCCCAGGTAACGAGAAGAGTATCAGCCGCCTGATAGGACATCTCTATAAACGCGGTGCCAACATAATCGAAGAACGCAGAAGGCTCGTTCATGTATCAGGCCACGCATCTCAGGAAGATATCAGGATCATGGTGGAGGCGGCACGCCCACGCTATGTGATTCCTATCCATGGCGAGTATCGAATGCTGTTTCGCCACAAGGAGTTCGTAAAAAACCACATCCCGGGCTATACGGATGAGAATATTGTCCTCATCGAGAACGGGGATGTCCTCGAACTCGATGAATATGGCGCGAGAGTCATCGCAAATCACGAGCTTCATAAGACCTTTATTGACGAAGAGTCACTAGGCGAGATCGAATACGATGTTGTCCGCGAGCGAAAGAAGTTGGCTTATGGCGGAGCGGTTTCGCTCGTCGTTACGGTCAACCGGTCGACGCATGAACTGGTCGGTGAACCGCAGATATCATTCAACGGCGTCGCCGGTCTCGATCTGACCAACGGATTCACGTCGGATGCCCGCCGTGCGATCGCCGATGCGGTAGGTGAAATGAAACGTGACCAGATCGCCGACAAGACGGTATTTAAGGAAAACCTGCGGATCCATTTGAAGCGATTTGTTCAAAAAGAGCTCGGGACCAAGCCCGTTATCGTTACCACAATAGTCGAGGTCTAGTTGCCCGATGGACTCACTTCCGTACTTGTTTGCCTTCCTGATCTTCATAGTTCTTTTCTGCATTTGGCTCTACGCAGTTCTTGACGTTTTGAGAAGCGACTTTCGAGCATCAAACGACAAGATCCTATGGATCATTGTAGTCTTCATCGGCAGCATTCTCGGTGCCCTCATTTATCTAATGCTTCGCAAGCGATACAAGAAGGTCTATTGATGGAAAGTGCGATAGACATACTGCTCAGGACATCGGTTGAGATCGCCCCCGAATCGTTTGCGATCGTTTCTGTCAGTTTCGACACGTGGCACCGCCTCGTTTCGGAACCGGACCGTAGTCCGCGGATGACTGCTCCTTTCATGGTCTTCATGGACAAGTATGAAGTGACAATGGTGCTGGATGAGATCGATCTCGCCAAAATGAGGCCAGGGCTGGAAGACGCGAAGATCGAAACCGGGTATCGTTTGTTGACGTTCGATACTGTCATGGATTTCGATGTGATCGGGTTCATCGCTGAAGTATCGCGAATACTTGCGGCTGCTGAAATTCCGATATTGCCGCTATCGGCGTTTTCTCGTGACCATCTTCTGATCAAGCAGATGCATTTGGCAGCAGCCCTTAAGGCGCTCGGCCCACACGTCAAAGAGCTTTGCTGATCTGTATGGCCCGCACGGCGGCTCATGCGATCGGAATGCACTTTGTGTTCATTACAAAGAGCTATTTCCGACACCTCTCTAACTGAAATCTCGCGCATTTCTTTTCGCCATTTTCGTGTATGTGTGAGAACACACAGACCCGCGCTGACACGCAACCTAATATCAATTTATACCCTGATTCACATTAGGTCAGAATCGTGCCCACACTCATTTTGAAGCACTTAATAAAGGGGAAATAATATGGAAAATCAAGCCACAAGTCGAAAAACCGAGGACGGAATGCTAACCGGTATGTTTACCGACAAAGACAGCACCGAGAACGCTTACAGGTCGCTTCGCGATCGGGGTTACTCCGACGACGAGATCAATGTAATAATGTCTGATTCGACGCGCGACGAGTATTACAAGAATGATACAGAATCTGAACTCGGCAGCAAGGCCGCCGAGGGAACTGGAATTGGAAGCGCAATTGGCGGAACACTTGGAGCCATCATAGGCGGAGTGGCCGCGATCGGCACAAACCTGATCTTGCCAGGCCTCGGCCTGATCGTTTGGGGCCCACTTGCGGCCGCGCTTGCGGGAGCAGGTGCGGGCGGTATAACGGGCGGGTTGGTTGGAGCCCTTGTTGGTTGGGGGATTCCGGAAGACCGGGCAAAGCTTTATGAGACTGGTATTGGTAACGGTGGAACTGTTCTCGGCGTAACGCCGAAGTCGCCTGAAGATGCAGAGTTCTTTGAAAGCGAATGGAAGACCAAGCATAACGGGCAGCATATCTACAGATAGACAGTATTTGCTCATACCCGGGACGCAGCGAGAGTTAGCCGCGTCCCGGGTATTCTCAAGAGGTTGTCGCGAAGAAAAGGTCTTCCTTTCTCCTTCAAACTCCAAAGCGATTCCTCGACAGAAATAACTGAGACGTAAGAAACGAAAATTTTATGAAAAGCAAGACAACTGCGATCATCTTGTCACTCGCCATGTGCGTAATGACAGGATGTACATCCACCGCAAATAATGCGAACACTCGGGGTTCAAACTCGAACAATGCCTATTTGGTGAACAATTCAAATTCTTCCCCGATGACGACAAATGCGGGTCGCACGGATTCATCTGCAGCGAATTCCGCAAGTCCCGTCAACGGCATGAATCGATCAAATTCGATGGTGAACGCGAACAACCAAAACCGGCCGTAACTCGGTCGGCGGAGAACTAGATCAATGAACTCAACAACACTCTTAATCGTTATAGTTGTACTGGTACTTCTTTTGGGTGGCGGCGGCTTTTGGTACAGAGGCCGACGAGGTTAGACCGCGAGAGGTCTCGCGAACTTTTTGACATGAGAGGTCTGTGCTCCCCAATAGGATCACCTTTTTGTCAGACCAATGATTTGAACCCTGCCGATGTTATCGATCGGCGGGGTTTCGTTTTTACAACGCTAGACGGCGCTGATATTGCTGCGAAATGTGTTTATCATTCGATCGATTACCCAGAATCGATATCCGATTCGGAACCGTTTCACTTTTCGAACCTTGGTTCAGATTGTGTTAGAGTTACGCGAATGAATTGGAATGGCAAGGTGATCTTCTTAACCGGTGCTTCTAGCGGCATCGGCGAGGCACTTGCTCTTGCGCTTGCGACACGAGGAGCAATTGTAGGGCTCGTTGCAAGGCGGAGGGAGATGTTGGACGATCTTGCTGACCGATGCCGGGCTGCGGGCGGCCAGGCACGATCGTACGCGCTCGATGTTACCGATGAAGTTGCCGTTTACGATGCGGCGGATGAAATGCGTTCCGAATTCGGACACATTGACGTTTTGATCGCCAACGCCGGTATTGGCGGCAATGACGATGAGACACGGTCGTACAAACCGATTGCGGTCAAAAAGGTGATCGATACCAATCTGATGGGAGCGGTCAATGCAGTCCACGCCGTCGTGCCGAAAATGGTCGAACGCGGATATGGCCAGGTCGTAGCGATCTCCAGCCTTGCAGGATTTCGAGGTTTGCCCAAGTCGGCCGCATATTCGGCAAGCAAAGCCGGTATGACAGCGTTTTTTGAAAGTGTCAGGCTCGATCTCAGGCACACCGGCGTCGATGTTACGATCATTCAGCCCGGATTTATCCGCACTCCTTTGACGTCCGGACGAGCGAACAAAATGCCGTTCCTGATGGAACTCGACGATGCGATCCCGAATTTCATCAGGGCGATCGAGAAAAAGAAGAAGTTCGCCGCGTTTCCATGGCAGCTTGCCACGATCGTCAGAGCCGGTAAGCTCATGCCCGCCTGGCTGTATGACCGCATCGCGGGTAGAGCACGATACCGTGAATAGATTCGTTCGCTCGAAAGCGGTATAATCTCCGCAGTTTCCCCATTCTTGCCCTTTTTCGCCCACAAAGCGCGGCGTTTATGACATATCTTCAGGCTGTAATTCTAGGAATCGTCCAGGGCCTTACCGAATTCATTCCTATAAGTTCGACCGCTCATTTGGTATTTGCTAGTCGCTGGATCGATCTTTATAACGGGAATCCCGAACAAATCACTGCGACCATGGCGGTCATCCAACTGGGTACGATCGCCGCGGTACTTGTTTATTTCGCCGGTGACATTCTCGGAATTGCAAATGCGTTCATCCGCGACCACTGGGGCGTGTTGACCCGAAAGCGTCCCGTTCGACACTCCGGAACAGGCGGCGTTAGGCCGATCTGGCTATCGGAAGAGGCGTGGCTTGGCTGGCTGATAATAATCGGATCGATCCCGATCGGGATTGTCGGGTTCTGGTTCAAGGAGTACATTGAGGGGCCCGATACCAAAAATCTATGGACCATATCGTTCATGCTGATCGGGATCGCAATTTTGCTTGGAATCGCGGAACTTGTAGGAAGCCAACGAAAAGAACTGAAAAGGCTTGGCGCTTTTGACGCGTTGGTCGTCGGTTTCGCCCAAGTTCTGGCATTGATGCCCGGTGCTAGCCGGTCGGGATCCACGATAATGGGCGGTTTGTTCGCAGGCCAAACACGCGAAACAGCCGCGCGCTTCTCGTTTCTGCTTTCTGTCCCGGCGATCACGGCCGCGGGCCTGCTTCAATTGCGCGAGGCATGGAACATCCTGCCCGAGAACAGCTTCATGCCGCTTTTCGTCGCAACGATCGTTTCCGCCGTTGTCGGCTATCTTTCGATCTGGTTCCTTCTCGCGTTCCTGCGCAAGAATTCAACACTGATCTTCATTGTCTACCGCCTGATACTCGGAACGGTTATCATCGTTCTGCTTTGGCAGGGTGTGCTGAGCCCGCAGATCAACATTTGACCGAAGAATGCTCGAAAAACGATGGGAGATCGCTAAACACGACCATCGGGCTGCCGAGGAACTCGCGGGCCTGATCGGTGTGCGGCCGCTTACGGCTGCGCTTCTGATCGCCCGGGGGTACGATACGGTCGCCGCAGCCGAGAGCTTTCTCAACCCCTCGGAATCCAACTTAAGCGATCCTTCTCTGCTCGCGGGGATCGACACAGCGCTTGAGCGTCTTACGGCCGCGGTCGCGAGCCGGGAGAAGATCTTGATCTGGGGCGATTACGACGTCGATGGAACAACGGGAACGGTCCTGCTGCGAAAGGCCTTAAGGATCCTCGGACTCGATAGCGAATATCACGTACCAAATCGATTTACAGAGGGATATGGACTCAACATCCCTGCAATGGCGGCGGCAAAGCAGCGCGGCTGCTCGCTGGTGATCACCGTAGATTGCGGAATACGCAGCTTTGAACCGCTGGAATGGGCTCGGGACAATGACCTGGACGTGATAGTGACCGACCACCACATTTCTGACCCTGAACGAGGCAATCCGCCGGCGGTCGCCGTGGTCAACCCCAATCAGCCGGGCTGTCCTTATCCGGACAAGGATCTCGCCGGCGTCGGGGTTGCGTACAAGCTGGCGCAGGCATTGCTGCGCGATCATGGCCGTGACGAGGTGGTCCGGTCATTCTTAAAAATAGCTGCAATCGGTACGGTCGCAGACGTAATGCGGCTGAGCGGCGAAAATCGATCCATCGTGGCACTCGGGCTTCGAGATATTACCGCGACGACGAATTTCGGCCTTCGTGCTTTGATGGAGGCGGCCGGATGCCGATCCGACATGACCAGCTACGATATCGGATTTCGGATCGCTCCCCGGATCAATGCGGCAGGGCGAATGGACGTCGCAAATCATGTTATCGAATTATTCGAGGCTGGGTCGTTTGGAGAGGCAAGAAAGATCGCCGAACTCCTCGACAAAAAGAACCGCGAGCGCCAAACAATTCAGCAATTGATAACGGAGAAGGCGATCGAACAATCAGAGAGCAACGGTAACCTCGGATTCATCGTCGTTGCAGGCGAAGGCTGGCATCGCGGTGTGATCGGCCTTGCAGCCTCACGGATCGCCGAAAGGCTTCACCGGCCATCGATCGTTCTTTCGACCGAGAACGGCATTGCTCACGGGAGTGCACGAAGCATTCCGAACTTTCACCTTCTCGATGCATTGTCCTCCTGCGGCGATCTGTTCGATCAATACGGCGGCCATGCCGCTGCGGCCGGAATGAAAATGAGCGCGGAGAACATCGACGAGCTTCGAGATCGATTGAACGTTTACGCCGAGAATGCGATCTCGGTCGAAGATCGTACGCCGGCTTTGCGGATCGATGCGAGGGTCGCGTCACAAAGCCTTTCTTTGGAACTTCTTGACGAGATAGCGAAGCTTGAACCGTTCGGCGCAGGCAACCCGAAGCCAATTTTTTTGACCGATGGGCTCGAGATAAGGTTCGACCCAACGGTGATGAAGGACAAACACCTCAAACTCTATCTGATCGACAGCGGGGGGAGGCGATTTGAAGCCGTCTGGTGGGATGGCGTTGAGCGATCAATCGGGCGAACGCTGACACCCGGAACTCGCATCCAACTCGCTTACACCCCTGAAGCCAATAAATGGCAGGGAAATACCAGGCTCCAACTTGTCGTGGAAGACATCAGAGAACATAATTGAACGGATGACATCGGTAACGCCCGGCAAAGAAAAGGATTACTCGGTTCGCGCCAGGCTGCCGCTTTATTTCCGTTCAGCGGCGGTCATTCTTGTCGGTGTGATCGTGGTCGTCATAGCCATCGCGTTCTATCGCAACACCGGTAGTGCCGAGTTTCGAATGAAAAGCCTTCCGGCTTCGCTTTCAAAAGACGTCGTCGCCACGGTAGATGCATACGAACGCAAAGAGGTCGACGGCGACATTCTGCGCTATTACGTCAAGGCCGATAAAGCTACGACCTTTTCAGATCAACATCAGGAACTTGAAGGGGTATTGATAGAGGTTTTCAATGCGACGGGCATCGGCTCCGAAAAGATCACTTCGCAAAAGGCGATATACATACCCGGAGATAACAAGGATTTCACCGCGTTCTTCGCCGGCGATGTTGCGATCGAAACCCGCGATGCTCTAAAGGTAAACACGGAACAATTGAAATATGAGCGAGCCGCTGAAACCGCGACCGCAGAAGAATTCGTGAAGTTTGAACGCGGCGGCATCAAGGGAACCTCGATCGGTGCGAGCGTCAACGCGGGTGCCAAGAGCATCACGCTCGCAAAGGACGTGAGCATTGAGATAAACGCCGATCCCGCCGATGTCGCACGCAATTCGGCGACAAAGATCAAGACGGGCTCGGCCATTTACGATCAGGTCAGCGAGACGATAAAGATGAACGGTGGGGTAAATATCGTCTCTACCGAGCAGTCAGCGGCCGGGCGAAAAACGGTCGAGATCACTTCAGCTGACGGGGTCGTCAGATTGACAAAGATCGAGGCCTCGACCCACGACCTGCTGTCGGCCGAGCTATTCCGCGACGTTGGCATTACTGTGGTCGAAACTGGCAGCCAGACGACGAAGATCTCCTCCGGTTATGCAAAATACGATCGGCTCCCGGATCGCTTTGACCTCAGTGAGAACGTGAACATCGTAACGGCCGAAGGTGAGCAGCCGACCACCATCCGCGCAAACAACGCGGTTTACGAGCGTACCGCCGGCAAGCTTGCGTTGAACGGCGGTGCCGAGATCGTTCAGGGTGCTGAGATCGTCAAAGGCGAGACAATAAATGCGCTGTTGAGCAAAAGCGGCAGCTTAAAAAGCGCTGTCGTCCGACAAAATGCTTATTTGAAACAGACGCAGCCGGAACGGATACTTGAGATCAGCGGCAATGAGGTCAATGCCGAATTTGAAGCGAACGGCCAGATAAAGAATGCATCGAGTGTCGGAGGGTCGACGGTCAAGATGAGTCCGACTACGGCGGGGCAATTCACTTTGCTGACGTTGTCGGCTCAACGCTCGATAAAAGCGTTCTTTAAGTCGGCTGGATCTTTAGGCGAAATATTGACGGAGGGGCGCACTACCATTGTATTGACCGCTCCGAATAACGGTGTGGATTCCGCAGACAAAAAGGTTGTCGCCGATACCGTCAAAACCGAATTTGCGGCTGACGGCAAAAACATGAAGACGGCGTCTGCAGTTGGCAGTGCTGAGTTGATCGTGACCCCGCATACCGCCGGCGAGCGAAATTATCTTACGACCATCAACGCGCCGCGTTTTGATTGCGAGTTCTTTCCGACAGGGAACAATGTCCGATCATGCATTGCGTCGGTCAGTGCCCGGGCCTTACGAAAACCTACGGTTGCCAGGCCTGGGGTCGGCGATCAGATCATCACGGCTGACAGTCTTGCCGCCGCTTTCGATCAGGGGTCTAACGACGTCTCGTCAATGACTGCAATTGGAAAGGCGAAGTTCTCAGAGCTTGACCGAACTGCGTCGTCCGGACGATTCGAATACTCGGCATCGGAAGGAATGCTCAGACTCCGTGGAAATGATCCGACGGCATGGGATTCGCGTGCACGTGGAAAAGCAAAAGAGATCGATTGGGACACCAAGAATCAAAGATCAGAATTAAGAGGGGGCGTCAGTACCACTTACTACAGCCAAACTCAGACAAGAGGTGCAACGCCGTTTTCACAATCGGGAAAACCGGTTTTCATAACAGCGGCGAACGCGTCGATCGATCATCGATCGGAGGTCGCAGTGTACAAAGGCAATGCCCGAGCCTGGCAGGACGATAACTACGTGCGAGCAAACACGTTAACGATCAAACAGGTCGAAGGTGAACTTTTTGGTGAAGGGGCCGTCCAGAGTCTGTTATATGATACGAAACCGTCAGCAGATGCCAAGGCTGCTAAATCGCCGGTCTATGTCGCTTCCGACAGGATCATTTATAAACGAGACGGGCGTCTACTGCGGTACGAGAGCAATGTAGACATTCGGCAGGGCAGCGATCGGATCACCGGTGCTATCGCGAATATTTTCCTGGATGAAAGTAATGAGATCACGCGTACAGATCTCGAAGGCAGCGTCATTATCAATCAGCCCGGCCGAAAGGCGACCGGTGATTTTGCCCAGTACATAGCGGCGGATGACAAATTCGTGATCCGCGGCAACCCCGCCCGCATCGATGATGCAAAGGCCGGGGCGACGCAAGGAACCGAAGTTACGATGTTCGTCAAAGACAATCGTGTCATCGGCGTCGGCGGTTCTCAGCGCGATCCGTCAGGAAGGCTGCGATCGGTCTATAAAGTCAAAACCAATTGAACCGGATATCAGGTGGATCAGGAAATCAGTCCAAAGAATTCTCCCGCGAACGGCAACGGCAGTCGGCCCGCCGATAATGCTCTTATCGCTGATGGCTTGAGAAAGACCTACGGGCGACGCCTTGTTGTGGATGATGTTAGATTGTCGGTACAAGAAGGTGAGATAGTCGGGCTATTGGGAGCTAACGGCGCCGGAAAGACAACGACCTTCTATATGATCGTCGGGCTCGAGCGATCCGAGCACGGAAGGATCATTTTGAACGGTAAAGATGTTACGCATTTGCCGATGTACCTTCGGGCACGGCTCGGACTCGGATATCTTCCGCAAGAGGCCTCGATCTTTCGAAAACTCACGACCGAACAGAATATTCTCGCCGTGTTGGAAACGCTTCCGATCTCGCGTCACGTCCGATTCGAAAGGCTCGAAGAACTGTTGGAAGAATTCGGCCTCGAGCATGTCCGCAAGACTCGCGGCGATGCGCTTTCGGGCGGTGAGCGCCGGCGGACCGAGATCGCACGGTGTCTCGCGACCGAGCCCAAGTATATCCTTTTGGACGAGCCGTTCGCCGGGATCGATCCGCTGGCGATCGATGATATTCGCGATATAATCACGTACCTCAAGCAGCAAGGCATCGGCATCCTGATCACCGATCATAACGTTCGCGAAACGCTCGGGATCACTGACCGTGCATACATAATGGCGGAGGGCAGGCTCCTCAAGAGCGGTGTCCCAACAGAGCTCGTTGAAGACGCCGACGTCCGCCGTCTTTACTTAGGCGAACGGTTCACATTGTGAGCCGCCTGGTTTCCTCTTTTTCGCATAAAACGTATAATTTGGTTATCGAATGTATGGCTCGGTTCTTTTATCCGGCTGTGATCGATCTCCTCTCTAAGCTATGTCAACGTTAAGGCTATCTGCCCAATTGCAGCAAAAAATGGTCCTCACGCCGCAATTGCGACAGCGGATCGAAATGCTGCAGATGACATCGCTTGAATTGAACGAGCTGATCGAACAGGAGCTTGTCGCGAACCCTGTACTTGAAGAAGTACAGCCGGGCGATGAGGTACAGGAGATCTCTGACAACATACTCGATCAGAATGCCGAGGGCTTCGACTCCTTCTCTGACGGATCTTCGATCAGCGACATCGTCCGCTCCGGACAGGAATTCCCCGATGATGCCGAGAACGCTGAGTTTTATCTGCCCGATGTTCAAAACGAAAACGGAAGCGATGAACTTCGATCGCTTGATATTGAACAGCGAGATGACCCGGCCGTCGACCGCTCGGATTCGTTCGAAGAGATCGATTATGGCAGGGAATTTCAAGATTACCTCGATCCCGGATATAAGACGCAGGAGATCGAATATAAAGACGACGCACCGAGCTTTGAGCAGTTTCTATCTCACACACCTTCTTTAAGCGAGCATCTTGAATGGCAGCTCGGGATGCTTCAGATCCCCGAAGATGTAAGGCGGGCGGCGATCAGCATCATTGGGAATTTGGACGAGGACGGACGTCTCAAAGCGAGTCTGGATGACATCGCGGCCATGTCCGACTGCACGATCGAGACCGCTGAGGCCGCTCGCCAGGAGGTCCTCGCACTCGAGCCGGTCGGATGTGGTGCATTTGACGTTAAAGAATGTCTTTACGCGCAGTTATACGCCGACGGAGAGGGTCAAAGCCTGGCCGCAGAACTCATTCGCGAACACCTTGAAGATCTGCAGCCGCATCGGCTCCAGCACCTCGCAAAAGCCACTGGTCGGGACCTGCACGAACTGGATGATGAGATCAAGAAGATCCGCGTGCTGGACCCGTATCCCGGGCGTCGATATTCCAGCGACGAAGCGGTATTTGTCGCTCCGGAAGTCTATATCGAGAAGATCGACGACGAATACCTCATTTACTTCACCGATGACGGCAGTCCGCGGCTTCGGATAAGCCAGACGTATCATCAGCTCCTCGATCAGAACGATACGTCAAAAGAAGCCAAGGATTTTATCAAGGAAAAGGTCCGCTCAGCAGTTGACCTGCTACGCAATATCGAACACCGGCGTCAGACCATATATCGGGTTGTTGAGTGTATCGTTGACCGTCAAAAGGAGTTTCTGGACAAGGGCGTTGAGTATATTCGGCCGATGATGTTAAAGGACGTTGCCGAAGACATTGGAATGCATCTTTCGACGATATCGAGGGTCGTCAACCGAAAGTATGCTCACACGCCGCAAGGTGTGATCGAGCTCCGCCGGTTCTTCAGCGAAGGAATGATGAACGAAGACGGTGAAGAGGTATCGACCCGTATTCTGAAACTGCGGATCAAAAAGCTAGTTGAAGAGGAGAATACGAAGAAACCCCTCACCGACGAACAAATCGTAAAAATACTAAGCAAAGAAGGTGTTAAGCTTTCAAGACGGACTGTCGCAAAATATCGCGACCAAATGAACATACCGGGCTCTCGCGAGCGGAGAACAGTAATTTAGCCGGAATTGTTCCGGCCTATCTATCCTATCGATAGACCACTATCTAATATGAAATACGAATACACAGGACGTCATATCGAGGTGACCGAGGCTTTACGTGCTCACGTTGAGGAGCAATTCAACAAGATTGACCACCTCTTCAAGGGCAAACCCGCAAAGGCTCACGTGATCATCGAGGTCGAGCGTGGGCGGCATCGTTCGGAGATCATCGTCAAGTGGCGAAATGAGGTGCTGACGGCCGAGACCAACAATTCCGACATGTATCTTTCGCTCTCGCAGACTATCGCCAAGATCGAAAAGCAAGCACTCAAGCTTAAGAACAAGGTGATCGATAAGTCGCATAAAGCAAAAAAGATGGGGTCGATCACAGGCCGCGTCGCCGAGGTGTCGCCGACGCCTAACTCGCCGCGTATCATTCGTACACGGCGTTATTCCGTTAAACCGATGACCGCAGAAGAGGCGATATTGGAACTCGATGCCCAAGACAACACGTTTTTGGTTTTCAGAAATGCAGAAAATGAACGGACGTCTGTGATCTATTCACGAAAAGACGGTAATTACGGGCTAATTGAACCGTGATGCGTATGAACGATACTCCGCCGGCTTCGCAAAAAAGGCTCTCAATACGTCATTTGGTCGAACGTGCCCCCGACGAACTTGCGTTTGTCATTCTTGCCGGAACCAACGGCTGCGACGCGCGTTATCTTACTTCGGAGCGGGTTCAGAAGCTCGGACTCGCGCTGGCCGGATTCCCCGATTACATCCATTCGGGAAGGATCCAAATGATCGGCAAGAGTGAGGTCGCTTTTCTTAGTACGATGGATCCGAAAGGACGACGAAGGGCACTGGCGAATCTATCGCCCGACCTGATCGCCTGTATCCTGGTGACAAAAGGTATCAGCCCGCCCGCGGAATTGATCGAATTTTGCCAATCGAACGACCTGCCATTGTTGTCGACCTCAGCAATAAGTTCGCGGGCGATCGGCCTGACGACGGAACTTCTACAAGAGGAGCTCGCCCCTGAGAAAACAAGTCATGGCGTTTTGATGGAGATGTTCGGCCTCGGTGTTCTCATTGTCGGCGATTCCGGCATCGGCAAATCCGAAAGTGCGTTGGATCTGGTATCAAGAAAACATCGGCTTGTCGCAGATGATGCTGTTCGGATCAAACGTGTCGGCAAACGATTGGTAGGTTCGGCGCCGGAGCTAACAGCCGGTCACCTCGAAATACACGGCCTGGGCATCGTTGATGTGCGAGAGCTTTTTGGGAGTACTTCGGTATGCGGGCCGACGGCGATAGAATTGTGTATAGAATTGAAAAAATGGGAAGACGTTGAAACGATCGAACGTATCGGCCTCGATATGGATGAAACGGTCGTTTTTGACGTCGCCCTCCCTAAATTTGTTTTGCCGGTCAGGCCAGGGCGAAATCTTTCGACCCTGCTTGAGACCGCAGTAAGGGTCTTTTTGCTTCGTCGAAACGGTTCGGACGCAGCTCAAAGACTGATCGACGCACATTCCGAAATGCTGAACGCCGGGAACGCGACCGTGACCCGAGCAATGGGCTAACGCATATATGTCATCCAGCCAGATCGCGCATCCGTCCGATTCGAGGCTCGTCATCATTACCGGTTTAAGCGGTTCCGGTATGAGTTCGGCGACAAATGCGTTCGAAGATCTCGGGTATTTCTGTGTCGACAATCTACCCATTACGCTGCTTTCTACATTTGCGCGATTATTGTCGCCCTCCGTCGAAGACATTGCCGCGATAAACAAAGCAGCGCTCGTGATCAATATCCGGGAGCGGCAGTTTTTGGCCGAATTTCCATCAGAGGTCAAGAAGCTGGCCAAACGCGATATCGAACCCTTCGTTGTCTTTTTCGAAGCATCGGACGATGTTCTTCGGCGGCGATTCTCTGAGACGCGTCGGCCACACCCCGCCGACTCGGGCAAGGGGCTCCTTGCCGCGATCAAATCGGAAAAAAAGGCGATGAAGGTCATCCGGTCGATGGCCGATCTGATCATCGACACTTCGGATCATACAGTTCACACACTGCGGCGGTCGATCATTCAACGCTTTAGTCATGCCGGCGAAGCCGGGCCATTGAAAGTACAGATCCTTAGTTTCGGACATAAGTACGGCAACCCGCATGATGTGGACATTCTATTTGATGTCCGGCATCTACCGAATCCGTTTTTCGATCTAAAGCTTCGCGACAAGACGGGCGAGGATCCGGCGATCGTGCGATACCTGAAGAAAAGCGACGACGTTCGGGAGACCATCGATAGGTTTGCTGACCTACTCGAATATCTTTTGCCTTTCTATAGGCATGAAGGCAAATCCTATCTGACGATCGGCGTTGGATGCACTGGCGGAAAGCACCGTTCGGTGATGGTCGCAAATGAGTTGCGAAAGCGATTGAAGAAGTCGGGTTACGAACTTTCGGTGGTTCATCGTGATATGCAAAAATAGGACGTGGACTTATGAAGAGGATCGGTGGTGTTATCGTGTCACATGGCCAAGTGGCAACAGAATTACTTGCTGCAGCCGAAACCGTTGTTGGCGATCTTGGGCACCTGACGGCAGTTTCAATCGGGTGGCATGACGATGTCGAAGCTGCCAAGGACGAGATCGAGCGCGCCATAAAGCAGGTTTCCGAAGGAGCAGGCGTTTTGATCATGACGGATATGTTCGGAGGGACCCCGACGAACATTTCTGCAATGTTCCTGAAAGAGGGCGAGGTAGAGATCGTTACCGGCGTCAATCTTCCGATGGTCATAAAACTGGCATCGTACAATAAGGAAGCTACGCTCTCTGATGTAGCGAAGATCGTCGAAGAACAGGGCCGTCAAGCGATCTACCGGACCGGAGCATTGTTGGAACCGCATAAGGCCTGACCCGATGATCGAGGGCACCGTTAAAATAGTCAATCCGCTCGGCCTGCATGCTCGGGCCGCAGCTCAGTTGGTAAGGCTCGCCGGCACCTTTGAAAGTCGGATCATCATCGCGCGGACGGATGAAGGCATTTTCGCAGATGCGAAATCGATCTTGAGCGTGCTGACGCTGGCAGCTGCATTCGGTTCGACCCTTGAATTAAAGGTCGAGGGCGCCGATGCCGTTACTGCATATGACGCGGTCAGAGCCCTCTTCGAGAACGGATTTGGGGAAATTTAGGTAGATTGTCTTATGTCTTTTATCGAGCAACCGGGTTTGGGGAAAAAAGTGGCGATCGTAGGCGTGCCGCTAGGTTTTGGCGCCGGCCAGACTGGCAGCGAACTTGGGGTAGATGCAATGAGGCTTTCGCGGATCCGCGGAAGATACCTGCATGAACATATAGCCGACCTCGGCTACGAGATCATTGATACCGGTGACGTTGAGATCACCAAACCTCAGAAGCCGGCATCGCCTTCGGAGAACCCGAAATACGTCGCCGAAATGTCGAGTTCATCTATGGCCGCTGCGGCAGCGGTGAAGGCGTCTTTGGAGAACGATGCGATCCCGGTCATTCTCGGCGGCGACCACAGTATCGCTATTGGCACGTTCTCGGGCCTAGCATCGGCAAGTCGTGCCGGCGGCAATGATCTGGGGCTTATCTGGTTCGATGCGCATGCCGACATAAACACGCCCGAATCCTCAGGAACGGGCAATATTCATGGGATGCCGCTCGCCGTCCTGTTGGGCGAAGGAGTGCCTGAACTCACGGATATCGAGGGCTTTAAACCGAAACTAAAGCCTGAATACTTTGCACATATTGGAGCTCGGGACCTCGATTCGGGCGAACGCCGCCGCGTGCACGAACATGGCCTCAGAGACCACTTCTTCACAATGAGCGACATCGACGAGCGCGGCATGCTTGCTTGTGTGACCGATGCGATCAATATCGCTTCAAAGGCCAGCGGCGGATTTGCCGTGACATTCGATGTCGACATGATCGACCCGCGATTCGCTCCGGGGTCCGGAACGCTTGTGCGTGGCGGAACGACCTATCGGGAGGCTCACCTTGCTCTTGAATTGATCGCCAAACACGGCGGGATGCGCTCTTTCGAGATAGTCGAGGTCAACCCGCTTCTTGATCAATCGAACATCACGGTCGAACTGGCTTGCGAGCTAATACTTTCCGCACTCGGTAAGACCATCCTCTGATAATTGGATAAATTGTGTCTATGAAAAAGGTTGTAGGTTTGGTATTCGGCGGGCGCTCGGGCGAACACGATGTTTCGATCCGGTCGGCGAAGGCCGTCATCGAAACGATCGATCCGAATAAATATGACGTTATCCCGATCGGGGTGACGCGCGATGGGCATTGGCTTAATCCGATAGATTCGGCCGGGCTTTTTCCTGAGGAGACCACCGAACGGCTCAGGGCAATACTTCAGCCGTTCGAGGGGGCAAACCTTGTCATGGTCGGCGATCCCCGCTTCAAGGGCTTGACTGAGATCGGACGGGCCGATTTTGAAAGCATCAAGATCGATGTCTTCTTTCCGGTGTTGCACGGGACGTTTGGCGAAGACGGCACGATCCAGGGGCTTTTTGAAATGGCTGGCGTTCCCTATGTTGGCTGCGGCGTCCTTGCCTCATCATGTGGAATGGATAAAGCGGTCATGAAATCGCTATTTCGGGATGCCGGATTACCGATCTGCAAATACACGTGGTTTTTAAGGCGTGAATGGGAAAACGACCGTGAAAGGGTCCTTCATCGCTTGTCAGAGAACTTTGGCCTACCGTGTTTCGTCAAACCCGCGAATCTAGGGTCATCGGTCGGCATTTCGCCCGCTGACGATCTTGAAAGTCTCGCTTCCGCGATCGACCATGCGGCGGTCTTTGATCATAAGATAATTGTCGAAGAAGCATTAAAAATGCGCGAGATCGAATGTGCTGTCCTCGGAAATGACGAACCTGAGGCGAGCCGTCCAGGCGAGTATATAATCCGTAATAAGGAAAAGGCCTTTTTGGATTACACAGAGAAATATTCAGGCACGGGGAACAACGAATTCGTCGTTCCCGCGCCGGTCTCCGGGGAACTTGAAGCCAAGATCAAAGAAATGGCGATCAAGGCGTACAAAGCGATAAATGGATCGGGGTTGGCTCGGGTCGATTTCTTCCTGCGACAGGACAACGGCGTATTGCTTGTCAACGAAATAAACACGATGCCTGGCTTAACCGACGCATCGGGATTTCCGAAAATGTGGGAGGGAAGCGGCGTTGCATTCCGTGAAGTGATCGACAGGCTGATCGAGCTTGCATTCGAGCGGTATGCCGACCGCGCCCGCAACCTGACCTCTTTGGCGGACAAAGCTTAACGATCAAAAGGAGGGACAAAATGACAGTAGCAAAGAATATCGAGATAACATCATCTTCAACGGTAAGTTTCGAAGACGCGGTGAAAACCGGTATCGCCCGAGCTTCGAAAACGATAGAGCATATCAAAGGTGCGTGGATAAAAGATCAGAAGGTGAATATCGAGTCGGGTTCGATCACAGAATATCGGGTCACGATGATATTGACGTTCGTGCTCGCAGACGATGATTAGCAGTCATTTTATCTTGATAGCGTGATAGCCCTTACGAGTGCGGATCGTCAGGTTTGGCCGGGCGACTCGTAGTTCGATCGAGCGCCATTTCCCGTCCTTGTTCTCGTTCTTCGGCGAATATCCGATCGTATAAACAACGCCAAGCTCGTCGACGATCTTTTCGAAAGCTTCACGTAAGGCCGTCCCGGCAGGTGTCGCAACAAACGTCCCGCCCGACCTTTCCGCGAAGTGTTTAAGGGTCTCCCGATTCATTCCGCCGCTGCCGGATCGCCCATCCACGGGTGTCATGTCAACCGTATAGAGGACCGCGTTTGCGGCCAGTGCGGCCTTTAGCGCCCGATCGGCCGACCGCCCGCTTTGCGTATCGGCGCCGTCTGAGAGGACGATGATCGCACGACGCTTTTCGGGTCGGTTCGCAAGCTTTTCGGCTGCGACATAGATCGCATCGTTCAGAACGGTCATTCCGTCTGATCTCAGATCGTAGATCTTTTCGGATACGTCGCGGCTGTTTGAAAAATCCTGTACAAGGGACACTTTCGAATCAAACCGGTAGATCGCGACGGCGTCGCTGTAGCGGATGCCGTCCAGGAACCTGATCGCCGCTGCACGGGCCAGGCTGACATTTCGGCCCATACTGCCCGATGTGTCGAGCAAAATGACAGCGGCAAAGGGTGTCTCTTCTGCGGCAAAATACGAGATATCCTGTGGAATGCCATTTTCGAGTACCGAAAACTGACGCTGCAGGAGTCCGCTTACATGGCGGCCGTTTGAGTCCGTGATCGCAGCATTCAACACAACTAATGTTGAATCGACCTCCAAGACATCATCTTCATCTGTTTGGCCGAGGACAACAACGGGGAGTGTGAATATCGCTGCGATCAGGAACAACGATCGGACTGCGGCTTGCATAGTGGCGTCAAGTGTACTACTTGTGAAGTCGAAGAAATCTAGCCAATCGTATAACGGTATTGGAACTCTGGATCGCGATAGCGGAGATCGTGAATCGCGACGTCTTCTTAAGTTCGTCAAACAACTTTACCGTAGAATTCTTAAGAAAGCTGATCGCGTCTTTAGTTGATGCAGGCTTTTCCTCGGCATCGTCAACAAGCCGAGAGTCCGTTACACCATCGGAGTCGCCGCCAAGGTCTTTACGGATCTTTTCAACCAATTCTTCGAGATCTTCCAGTTTCTTGCGTTCGGCGGGCGTGAGGGACTCATTTTTTGCGTACGCTTCGTCTAACTCGGACGCTATGGAAAGTGCGGTCTCGCCGCGTTTTAGCATTTCCTCGTGTTCGCGCTTCAACTTTGCCGACCGCTGCTTTTGAAGCATTTCCTGCATGTTGTTTGGCAACTCAATGCGGCCGCTGTTACGACTCGGGAACGGATTTTCCGCAGAACTCGACTGAGCAAACAGATCATTGGACATAAAGACACAGACCGTAAAATTCAACACGGCCAAAAAAAGCGTCTTTCGAGCAATGGATTCCATTCCTATTCCTGATCTATGGTCTGCGGCTCGTCAAGAGATCGGCCAGTGACGGCCTCGACGAGCTTCGTCAAAAATTCCTCTTCAGCAAGGCCCGAACTCCTAACTGTCACCCATTCCGTCGTCAAACCGGTGCCTGACCGGCCCTCGACCTTTGCGTTGACAGAAACATTATTCTTAACGCCATCGATCGATTGAACTTCGATGGTCAGACTGTACTGTCCTCTCGACCAGGCAGTATCAGCAAATTCGAGAATGCCGTATCTCTTCAGCTCGGCCGTTGCGATCGTTGGCCCCTTACCAAACACGAACGGTTGAGTGATGATGATGCCATCATTCAGCCTGGACGACGGTTCGTCAATAACGATCTTCTTTTCGCGTAGGACCTGCTGTATCATTTCGACGAGAACATCGCGTCTCGCGTTCAGTTGATAAGGGTTCGCAAGTCGTTCACGCGTCTGTGTCTTTCCCTTGCCCCAGTCGAACGATCGGGTGACATCTGTTTCGCGTGACGTAGTTTTGTTCGTATCGTCTTTGATCTTCTGGGTTTGGGTGTCGATACCTTTTTGCGCAGAAACGCCGGCCGAAACAAGGACCATCAAAATGGACGAAGCTATTAGGGCTTTCATAATTATCACGATCGACAAGGGCCTTTTAAAATATAACGCAAAAACAGGAATGTACGAAAGGTTTGATGTTGTTTAATCCTGTTTGGTTGTCGGAGGGGACATTTGTCCGCCATTCTTTGCGCTGGTTTGAAGTTCCCATAGCAAAAGATGCTTCAGAAACGCGTGATATGCGCCAAACCTGGCGATGCAGAACCCAGGAAGGCCATCGAGGAAACCAAGTCGCAAAATGAATGATCTAAGAAACGCTGCGGGGCCGACAAAAGCGACCTTCAGCGGTGTGGTTCTCCGACCCGAATTAAACATCTGTTGAGCCGAAAGTGGAGCGTAGCGTTCGCCGATCATCTTGTGATGATGGGCTGCATTATCTACGCTGAAATGCTCGATATCGCCGTCAAGATCTGAAGTCGCTGAACCTGAAACCATAACGACCGATTCATGGATCAACTGCTTTTTCCAGCTTGCTTTTCTCCGATCAAAAAAACGTAGTTGACGATCCGGATACCAACCGCTGTGTCGGATCGGTCTTCCCATATAGTAAGAAAGCCGTCGAACTCGATACCCGTCGGCGATGTCATTCGATCGTTCGAGTTCGAGGATCTCGTCCCTTAGACGTGGCGTCATTCTTTCGTCAGCGTCAAGGCTGAATATCCAGTCGTTCTCAGCGGCGTCGGTTGCGAACTGTTTTTGCTCGGCAAAGCCTGGCCAAGGCCTCACGATAACCTTGGCGCCGAGTCTTCCGGCGATCTCGCGGGTCTGATCGGTACTTTCGGAATCGACCACGAGGACCTCGTCCGCCCAATCGACGGAGCGGATCGCGGACTCGATGTTCTTTTCCTCGTTAAAGGAAATTATTACCGCTGAGATCTTCACCGGCTCGATTGTCGCAAAGTTATTGAAAAACTAAAAGCGTCTCGAACGAGACGCTTTTATTCTCCGGCGGATGTAGTTCGGATCAGATCAGAAGGCAGATCATCTATCGATCGGTGACTGCACGTCGATATTGTTCACACGGAATGTCGTGGATGTTGCCTTTTGAAGATCCGCGAGGGCCTTATTGTAGTCAGTCTCGGCACGGATCTCTGCATTTCGCGCATTGGTCAGGGCGTTTTCCCGCTGAAATAGCAAGAAGGTCGTTGATCGGCCTGAGTCGAACAGCCGCCTCTCGCCGTCTGCCTGGATCTGCGCATTCTCACGGGCTCGTCTTGCCGTTAAAACACGCTGGCGGGCGGTCTCGACCGCCTGTACGGCGTTTCTTACCTCGACGATCACCGTTTGCTCTTGAGCCCGCAACTGTGTTGAGATCTGACTTTTCTGGATCTCGGCCCCGGCAAGGTTGGCCTTTGCCGTACGATTCCTGAATGGAAACGAGATCGTAACGCCGACCGAAAAATTCGGAGCATCGCTTCTGAACGTATTCGCCAGCGAGCGCCCGAATCCACCAAAGAGAAATGACGGCTGGGCCGGCACGAAAACGGGCGGATTGACAACCTGCGGCAGGCCGGGAAGATTCAAGATCGCGCGTGTTTCATTCTCGCGAGCAAGTAAAAAGATGTCCTGCTGCGATGTCAAAAGTGTTGTCGTGAACGCAGAATTCGTGCCGCCTTGCGATAAGCCATCCAACGAAAATGTCGTATTCAGGTCTATCTGCGGCTTGGTCTGATTCCTGAAATAGTCAATATCGATGTCGTTGATGTCTTTTGCGAGCTTGAGACGACGAAGCTCATAACGGTTGTCCATGGCATCTTTGACAGCATCGTCAAGACTGATCGGATCGGTGCTGAAGGCAGGGCGATCGGTCGGCACAAACGTCTGCGACCATTCAGCTGCTGTCACGTCACGAAGCAACAGCTGTTTCAACTGATTCTCAACGATCGATACCTGCTGTGTCGCTATCAGCAGGTCGCCTTCACGGTTTGCAAGTTCGGTCTCGACCTCTGCCTTTGAAAGTGGCGCCGCGGCTCCTGCCGCGATCCGTGCATCTACCTGGCGCAGACTTTCGCGGGTTAATTCGAGATTCGCCAGGCGATTCTGCTGATCTCGTAATGCGAATACCAGATCCCAATATGCTCGCTGGACCTGTGCGATGGTCTCTATCGTCTGCCGCCTGAAATCGGCGTCGGTCTGTTCGAGCCGGCGCCTGGCGATCTTCAAATTGCGGCGTGTGCTGTCCGTCTTGAGATTTCGGAATAATGGCTGGGTATAACGGATACCGTAGCTAGACGTATATATGCTCGATCCGGACGAGACCAATTGACCGGAGCTTACCTGCGCCTGAGCAAATGCGTTCTCGGTCCTGGAAGTGTTGAAGAAAGCAGAGAAATTTCCACCGGTGCCAAGCTGCTGAAGCAAATTTGAATTGATGTTGAAATCGTTAGTGGCGCTTGATCCGGTAGTTGAATTTCTCGTGTAGGTAGGCGTCACTGAAAATACCGGATCATAGAATCCCTGGATCGAACGGATCTGTGTTTCCTGAAATCTCACGTCGTCACGAGTCAGTTCGATGTTGTTGTTGTTCTCCAATGCTTTGCGAATCGCGTCATCGAGCGTCAACGGCAGGGTCGTTCCGGTCTGAACACCAACTCTCGCGAGGTTCGTTCGCCCCGTGTCAAAGCTTATGCCCCGGCCATCACCGAGTGTCGGAACAGGATCATCAACGGCAGACGTCAGCTTTGCCGGCGATGGAACAACCTTTGCGACCTGCTGATCCTGTGCATCGGCCGTGACAGCCGCAGTAGCAAATAAACAGACGGCAAGAAAATTGATTCGTTTACGACGAGAAATGGTCATTTACGGTTTGCTCCGGTTTTAGGTCAATGCGGTGGTTTCACCGCGTAAAACTCAATCGCTTACTACGAGGCCGTAATTCGTATTGTTTCAACAATTTTGGGACGAATGGGGCGGAAAATACCCTCATCCGATACGATTCGGGTGTCTTTTGAACTTTGGTGTGATTTAGGTTATCTTCAGAGTTTTACTAACTCTTTAATACGACCGCATCGGAGGAGGAACCGTTAAACAATGGGCATCAAAGTTGGCATCAATGGTTTTGGAAGGATCGGCAGAAACGTTCTCAGAACCTGTTTGGGTGATAAAGACATCGATTTTGTGGCAGTAAACGACCTTACTGACACGAAAACCCTCGCGCACCTTCTGAAATACGACTCGATAATGGGCAATCTCGATAATGAGATCTCTGCCGAAGGCGACCTGATCACGGTCGATGGAGATTCATTCAAGGTCTTCTCCGAAAAGGACCCGGCACTGATCGATTGGGAATCGGTAGGAGCGGAGATCGTCATCGAATCGACCGGACGGTTTACAAAAGCTGAAGACGCGTCGAAACATCTGCGGGGAACTGTTAAAAAGGTCATTATTTCCGCACCTGCAAAAGGCGAAGACGTGACAATTGTTCTGGGTGTCAATGAGGACATGTATGACGCTGCCAATCACCACATAATTTCCAATGCTTCGTGCACGACGAACTGTCTCGCACCGGTCGCAAAGGTCATCCATGAAAAGTTCGGGATCAAGAACGCTCTGATGAATACGATCCACAGCTACACGAATGACCAACAACTTTTGGATCTGCCTCATAAGGACCTCCGGAGGGCGCGTGCAGCCGCGATGTCAATGATCCCAACTTCGACCGGAGCAGCAAAGGCCGTTGCCCTCGTTATACCTGAGTTGAAAGGCAAATTCGACGGTATTTCAGTCCGCGTCCCGACGCCGAACGTTTCGCTCGTTGACGTTGTCATGAACGTTGAAAAGGAAACAACGACGGAAGAAGTGAATCAGGTGTTGAAAGACGCCGCAAATGAAGAGATGAAGGGGATTCTGGCATTTTCTGAAGAACCGCTCGTTTCCATCGATTTTCGCGGCAATCCGAATTCCTCGATCGTTGACGCCGAGAACACGAAGGTCATCGGCGGAACCGCGATCAAGATCCTTTCATGGTATGACAACGAATGGGGCTATTCCTGCCGCGTCCGCGATCTCGTGAAATTCATTGCATCGAAGGGAATATGAGCCAGAGACGCACTGCCGCTGATGCCGCATGCTAAAACGAATTGCGGACACGAAGCTTGGACTGGTAGTTTGTTTGATCTTTTATGCAGAAGAAAAGTATTGGGGATGTTGAGCTTAAGGATAAAACTGTCTTCATCCGCGTGGATTTCAATGTGCCGATCAAGGATGGGAAAATTGAGGATGACACTCGAATTCGAGGCGCTGTTCCGACAATAGAATTCGCTCGCGGCCAGGGAGCCAGGATAATCCTGGCCTCGCATCTCGGGCGGCCCCTGAAAGATCAGAAGAAGGCCGAAGAAAAAGGTCTACCGTTCAACAAAGCTAAATACTCACTTCGCCCGGTGGCTGGGGCATTATCCGAACTGCTAACAACGACCGTGAAGTTCGAGGGTGACGAACTCGCCGATCAGATCGCAGAGCTGAATGCCGGCGAAGTCTTGATGCTTGAAAATCTGCGGCTTAACAGCGGAGAAGAGAAGAACGACCCTGTATTTGCACGATCGCTGGCCGAGGGGATCGATGTCTACGTCAATGATGCGTTCGGTACCGCCCACCGGGCACATGCCTCTACCGAGGGAATCACGCACTATGTCGAGACTTGTGTTGCGGGCCTCTTGATGGAGAAGGAACTCGAATTTCTCGGTAAGGCATTGAACGATCCAGAACGCCCGTTCGTTGCGATCCTCGGCGGGGCGAAAGTTTCAGACAAGATCCCGGTTATACAATCGCTGATCGAACGAAAGGTCGACAAACTACTTATCGGCGGTGCGATGGCTTACACATTCTTCAAGGCCCAGGGGTTTACGGTAGGAAAGTCGCTGGTCGAAGATGACATGATGCCGAAGGCCCTTGAGATCGAAGCGAGAGCAAGAGATGCCGGCGTCGAACTTTTGCTGCCGACCGATCATCAGGTCGTCGATTCGTACGACCCGATCAATTCGCGGAAGGCAATCCAGATCGAATTCACGAACGCCGGACTAGTTGGCCTCGATATTGGCCCGGACACGGCGGCGTTGTTCGCACACGCGCTTCAGGGTGCCAGAACGATCGTTTGGAATGGCCCGATGGGGATGTTCGAGGAGAAGCCGTTTGACGAGGGTACGATCGCTATCGCGAATGCTGTCGCCGAGGCAACTGATAAAGGAGCAACGTCGATAGTCGGCGGCGGCGATTCGGTCGCGGCGGTCAATCAGGCCGGACTCGCTGACAAGATCTCGCATATTTCGACCGGCGGCGGTGCGACGCTTGAATTTCTTGCCGGCGATGTCTTACCCGGCGTTGCCGCATTGGATGACAAGTAAATGAGAAAACCGGTAATTGCGGGAAACTGGAAAATGTATAAGCTTCTCGGCGAAGCGGTCGAAACTGCGCTTGCTTTGAAGCCGCTGGTCGCCAATGCGAATCATTGCGAAGTGATCATCGCACCTGTCTTCACTGCACTAAAAACGGTTTCAGATCGCCTCGAGGGATCGAACATTTCGGTTGCCGGACAGGACTGCGCCGTAGAGAACCAATTTGGCGCACTCACCGGTGAGATAGCACCGGTCATGCTAAAGGACGTCGGGTGTTCGCACGTTATCATCGGACACAGCGAGCGTCGCCAATTTTACGGCGAAACCGATGAATCTGTAAACGCAAAGACAAAAGCGGCGATATCTGCGGACCTGAAACCGATAGTCTGTGTCGGTGAGCGTCTCGATGAAAGGGAAGCCGGGCAGGCCGAGGCGATCGTAGAACACCAAATAGTCGCAGCACTTGATGGTTTGACAGCAAAAGACGCGGAAAGTATCATTATCGCTTACGAGCCTGTTTGGGCGATCGGTACGGGTAAAACCGCCTCGCCGGAACAGGCTCAAGAAATGCACCGTCATATTCGCACGGTTCTCTCTTCATCGCATGGCGAAGTCGTTGCGGCTTCAGTGAGAATACTGTACGGTGGATCGGTCAAACCCGAAAATATTGCGGAGTTGATGTCGCAAACGGACATCGACGGTGCTCTTGTTGGCGGGGCAAGTCTTGACCATCAAAGCTTCTCGAGGATCGTGAATTATCGATAAGTTGCTGGGAAGACGAGAGATCTAAGATCATCAGGTAGGACACTAGATTGCTTTATATACTTTACGGACTATTTTTTATAGCGTGCCTCGTACTTGTGGCAACGGTCTTGCTCCAGCCCGGGAAGACTGACGCCGGTGCTTTGTTTACAAGTAATGTTTCGAGTGCTGCGTTTGGTCCTCGTGGAACTGCGTCGATCCTTTCAAAGATAACGATCGTCGCGGCCTCGGTGTTCATGGTCTCAGCGTTTTTGATCTCGATGCCGGCTTTGCAGGGGAACGTTTCGGTGCTTCAGACTGTCACTGATACGACGACCGATCCCGGACCGGCCGTTGTCGATTCGAACTCAAACTCAGTTCCGACCGAACCGAACGCCCAGAACGCCGAATCGGCTCCGGCATCGAATCAGCAGGATTTGAACGCGACGCCGGCAAACAATGCGGGGAATTCGCCGGCGAATAATTAGATCTTTCAATTGCTGAGGTGGCGTAATTGGTAGCCGCGCACGTTTGAGGGGCGTGTGGAGCAATCCGTGCGGGTTCGAGTCCCGCCCTCAGCACCAAGTTTTCTGGTTGATCATTGAACAATTGTTTTCTATTTGCAGATCATCGTTCCCGATCCTTCGTCGGTAAACACCTCTGCCAGTAGTGCATTTTTCGCAGTGCCGCTTATCACGTGTGCAGATCCGACGCCTCTCGATAGTAGCGACGTCAGGCTTTGCAGTTTCGGGATCATTCCACCGGTAGCCTTACCGCTTTTCATCATTTTTATTGCGCCGATCGTTGTCAAGCGATCGATCTTTGTCGCAGGATCAGTAGGGTCGGTATAGATACCGTCGACATCAGAAAGCAGGATCAGTTTTTCGGCTTTCATGCTAACGGCGATCTCGGCCGCGATCGTATCTGCGTTGATATTGAAGACCTTCCCCTCATCGTCAGCTCCGAGCGACGAGATCACGGGCAAATAGCCGCCTTCGAGCAAGAGATCGAGCAGATGCGTATCGATCTCTACGATGTCGCCGACATTGCCAAAGTCGATCGATTCAATTTCGCCGGTCTGTTTGTTCAACATGTTCTTGGGCGGCCTTCGGACAGCTTTAATTACCCCACCGTCGACACCGGAAAGCCCGACAGCATCGACCCCTCGCCGCCGTAACTGAGATAGGATCTCCGTATTTATCTTGCCGCGAAAGATCATTTTCGCAAGATCGAGTGTATCGTCGTCCGTCACGCGCCGGCCTTCGACCACCGTCTGAACAACCCCGAGTTTTTGAGCAAGCTCGCTAAGCTGTTTTCCGCCGCCGTGAATTACGCAGATGCGGATGCCGACTTGGTGGAGCAGGGCGATCTCCTCGGCAAGCGAAGCGAGATTTTCTTTGTCCTCGGTTACCTTCCCTGAGAATTTGACCACGAACGTCTTTCCCTGAAATCGCTGGATATAGGGAAGAGCCTCGCGAAGCAGGTCTAAGGTCTCAATGTTCATTTAAGCATCTCCGTCAAGATCGCCTTCTGAATATGAAGGCGATTTTCGGCCTCGTCGATAATGACTGAATCTGGAGAGTCGATAACTGCGTCGGAAACTATCACATTTCTCCTGACAGGAAGACAGTGCATGAATTTCGCTCGATTCGTCCGTGACATTTTCGCTTCGTCGACCATCCATTGCCCGCGGTACAACGAGCGCTCGCTGATTTCCCGCTCCAGATCGCCGTAGTGGTTCTTACTGCCCCAACTCTTTGCATACACAACGTCAACTTCATCGAATCCGCTCGTTTCGTTGTTCGTTAAACTGACTGTTCCCCCGTTTGACTGAGCCTCGGATCGTATCTGAGCCATCAATGCATCGTCCAGTTCATAACCTTCAGGACAGGCGATCGTCAGCTCGTGCCCGAATTGGGCCGCCGCAAGGGCAAAACTGTTCGGAACGGCCATTGGCAGAGCCTTTGGGTGCCAGGCCCATGTCAACAGGACCTTTCTACCACCGACCCCGAGATTTTCACGAATCGTCATCATGTCCGCCATCGCCTGACAGGGATGGTGCATTGATGACTCAAGATTGATGATCGGTACGGTAGAGTATCGAGCAAATGCATTAAGTACGGGGTCGGTCCTTTCGACATTCCAGTCTCTCAACTCGGCGAATGTCCTTACGCCGATGGCCGAAACATATCGCCCAAGCACGCGGACGAACTCTTTCAAGTGTTCGGTCTTGTCGCCGTCCATGACCACGCTTTCTCGATGCTCGAGCGTCCACGATGTAGACCCGGGCTCCAAGATCACCGCATTACCGCCGAGTTCATAAATGCCGACCTGCATCGATGCACGCGTTCGAAGCGACGGATTAAAGAATACGAGTGCGATAGAACGGCCTGAAAGGGGCTTGCTGTCCGAATCTCGTCTTTCCTTGAACCCGACGGCATTTTCGACCAAATACTCGAGCGATGCCCGATCAAGGCCGGATGTGCTTAAGAAACTATCCATAGATAACTCCAAGAAACCGGTCGATCTCATCGTGCGTCGTGCAAAGTGGGGCAAGAATTCTCAGTACATGCGGATCGCTTGATGTACCCGTTAATATCTTGTTCTCGAACAGAAGTTGATGCATTGCCTTGCATGGCCGATCTAACTCGACCCCAAGTAAACACCCCTTCCCTCGAAGGCGGACGACCGACTCATGACCTCGCAGCGCATCGAGCAGCTGTTGTTCGATGCGTGCCGCATTCGCTATCAGGTCGTCATTTTCGATCGCCTCAAGCGTCGCCAGGACCGCGGCCATTGCGATCATGCCGCCGCCGAAGGTCGTCCCAAGATCATTGATCTGGAGATTGTCTGAGATCGATTCGCGCACCAAGCAGGCTCCGACCGGTACCCCGCTTCCGAGCGACTTTGCGAGTGTCAGAACGTCAGGAACGACGCCGCCCGCAAGTTCACTACCTGAAAAGAACCATCTGCCTGTTCGACCAAGCCCTGTTTGCACCTCGTCGAAGATCAGCATCGCGCCGTGTTCGTCGCACAACCGCCTGAGTGCCGCGAAGAATTCCGGCTTCGCCTCGGAAACGCCCGCCATCGACTGGATCGGTTCGATGATGACTGCGGCCGTTTCGTTATCGATGACGGCCTGAACGCTTTCGACAATCCCGAATTCGGCTTCAATATGGAAGGGAACATTCGGTTTCCCGATCTCGCGGTACTTGCCGAGAAATGACGCCGAGATCGAGTCGGCAGTACGTCCATGAAAGCCCCCTGAAAATGACACGATCTTTTCTCTTCCAGTCGTCATGCGAGCCATTCGCATTGCGTTTTCGTTGGCTTCTGTCCCGGAATTACAGAAAAACACCTTGTTCAGTTCATCTGGCGCTACAGAGACAAGTTTCTCTGCGGCACGACCACGTACCTCGGAGTAGACAAGATTTGAATAGAATATGACCTTGTCGGCCTGATCTTTAATGGCTTGAACTACATGCGGATGCGAATGTCCGGTCGCACAGACTGCGTGCCCGCCGTAAAGATCGAGGTATTCTTCACCATCGTTGGTCCAGATCCGCGAACCCGATCCGCGAGCGACCGAGATACCCATTTTTTGATACGTTTCGACCTGGTATAGATCTTCCGTACGCTGTATTTCTTGAAATCGCATCGGTTATCGGATAATTGATGTATTCAGACAGTTATTGATCAAGGGTTGCTTCCCGGAAATACGAGCCCGGTTTCCTCTTTCGATCCGAACATCAAATTCATGTTTTGTACTGCTTGCCCTGCGGCGCCTTTGACAAGGTTGTCGATGGCCGAAAATATGACCACGTTTCGACCACTCGTGCGAACGCTTAGATCGCAAAAATTGGTGTTTTTCACCCAGTTGATATCAGGAGAGCCATCCCTAAGACGAACAAAAAAAGAATCGGAATAGGTATGTTTGAACAGGTTCATGGCATCTTCATTTGTGATCTCGACGGTCGTTTCTAGATAACAAGAGGCGAAAATACCCCGCGACACCGGTAGACTGTGCGTCATCAAGATAAGGTCGCCGTCAAATCCCCCAAATAAACGAAGATGCTGTTTTACTTCGGGTAAGTGCTGGTGTTCAAATGGCTTATAGGCGTAAAACGAGTTAATTCGCTGCGGATGATGCGTATTGGCAGCCGGTTTTGCTCCCGAACCGGACGAACCCGTCTTAGCGTCAACGATCACTTTCCCGTTTATCAGACCGCTCCTGACCATTGGTGCAAGCGCCAAAGTGATCGCTGTGGCGAAACAACCCGGATTTGCTACGTATTGCGCGTCTTTGATCGCGTCGCGGTTTGTTTCTGTAAGTCCGTAAACGAAACGACTCTGAAGCTCACCTGCATGTTTCCGACCATAATATTGCTCGTGCGTCTTGGGATCATCGAGCCTAAAGTCTCCCGAAAGATCAATAGCCCTGACATGATCGGGTAACTGTGGAATCAGATCCGATGCCTGACCGTGCGGTAACGCGAAAAAGGCCAAATCAACGCCCGCAAGCAATCCAATCGAGTCCAAATTCTGCACAAAAACAAGATCTGTCAGGCCGAGGAGGTTTTTATGCACGTCGCTGACCGCTCGTCCGGCATGTTCATTTGCGGTGACGAAGACTATCTCGGCAAACGGATGGAAGAGCAAAATGCGCAAAAGTTCGCTTCCGCCATAACCAGACCCTCCAAATATAGCGACCTTTATTTTTTCCCCAGTATTCATCGGTTCACGATTCCATTAAGGTTGAGATAGCGGCCAAAGCAGACTTTTGCGCCGTGCGGTCATTTACGGCAACAAATACCGTATCGTCACCGGCGATAGTACCAACGACCGAGCGATCATTCAGGGCGTCGATCATCGACGCGACCGCTGACGCGAATCCCGGAGAACAACGAACCACGAGGAGATTTTCGCCTGCCAGATCGACGCGGCGGAGACCAAGTTTCGACTGTTTGGCATCGATACCCGGCAATACATACTTACCGCCGGCCTTAACGATCCCGAGTTCATCCAGATCGCGGGAAATACTCGCCTGGGTCACATTGAAACCATTTCTACGCAACAGCCTGACAAGTTCGTCTTGACGTTCGATACGTTTCGCAGCAACGATATTTCGAAGAGTCTCTTGTCTTTGGCTTTTTGACATATTTCCCGTATGCATACACATATACTGTATATACATTGTATATATACAGAGTATAGGAGAGAAATATACAACGCGTCAAATACGGTCCGCTTTTTGTCGCTAAAATATTGCGAGCTTTATCCGAAGGAATTTTTTGGGGTTTTGGCGAAAATCGTAGAGGAGTTTGGTTCCCTCGCTCGAGAACTGATTGATGTTCGACGCGGTTTGGTTGATGTTGTTGTAGAGCGTTTCGTCGGTAACGAAACGTCCCAATGTGCCTTTTCCAGCCTGGGCATCCGCAAGTATGGATTCAACCTTGGCCGTAGTGGAGTTGAACCGAGCAAGCGCACTCCGGGCATCTTCGTAAAACTGTTCGTCCTTGAGGAATTTTCCGGCCGTTCCGCGACCCTCTGCAAGGTCGGTTGATATGGCCTTAAAATCGTCGGCGATCGCGTTTATCTTTGCTGCGGACGTGCGAAGATCGGTGATGGCAGCCCTGGTCTCATTGTAAAGAGCATCGTCGGTGACAAACTTGCCGGCCGAACCACGGCCAGCTTTGATATCGTTTGAAATAGCTTCAAGCTGTGCGACGGTCTTGTTGAGATTGTTATAGAGATCCGGGTTGTTGATGAATTGGCCGGCGGTTCCTTCACCTTTGTTGATCTTTTCGATCGTCGTCTGCAGCTTTACCATCGTCAGTTTGGTTTCTGCTACCGTTGCGTCAAGGTTTCTGTAAAGTGACTCGTCATTGACGATCCGTCCGATGGTGCCTTCGCCTTGATTGGCCTTATTTAGGATCTCATTCGCAGGAACCGCGAGCTTATTGATCTGCTGAAGCAGATCGTTTCCTGTTTTCGTAAGCTGATTGATGGAAATGGCCTCGCTTGATTCCAGAATATGGTTTTCAGCAACGGGCGAGCCTTTTGCGGTTCCCGGAGAGATATTGATCGTCTTGTCGTTTGCAAGTACAGATACAGCTATGAGCTGCGCGGTCGAGTCCGTTCGTATCCGCTCGGATATCGGTTTACCGTTCAATTCGCCGTCAACGGCCATTACAGCCTCGATCTTGGCTTCTTCCGGCGAATCGGGCGGGAGTAGAACGACCTCGCGTACCTTTCCTATTCTGACGCCGGCCAATTGAACCTCAGAGCCTTCTCGAAGTCCGTCAGCCGCTGCAAAACGCGCCTTGAGTATGATCTTCTTCTCGAACGGATTAAAGTCACCCGTGGAATTGAGGATCAGAAATGCGAGGATAAGAAGGCCAAAAAGCACAAAAATGCCAACTCTCAGCTGCGTAAATGTCAGTGTTTTGCGTGTTTGCACCATTTGTATCGATCTCTCACTTGCCGTAGACGAATCGCCTGATATACGGATCTTCGCTCGAGGATAGTTGTTCGTCGCTTCCGCTGAAGGTGATCTTACCGTCGCGGAGCATCAGGATATCGGTATTGACGAGGCAAAGCCTTTCGCCTTCCTTTTCAAGTACTATCTCGCCGTTTTCATTCACGGTCGCGTATTCGGATGAAAGGTACTTTACATTGTTCATCTCATGCGTGACAAAGATCGACGAGACATCCTGAAGATCGCGCAGCTTTATTGCCAGTTCACAAATCGTTCGAGCGGTCGGGGGATCCAGGCCGGCGGTTGGTTCATCGAAGAGTACGATCTGAGGATCGCCGACGAGGGCCCGTGCGATCCCGACTCGCCTTCGCATTCCGCCTGATAGCTCACTTGGCATCTTATCGACCGCGTCCTCGAGATCGACGAACCTGAGCATTCGTTTTACTTCGATCTCGACCTCGTCCTCCGATACGCCCTGTTCCAATAGACGGTATGCGACATTGTCGTGCACCGAGATCGAGTCAAACAATGCTCCTTCCTGAAAGACCATCCCGATCTTTTGCCGCACCGGCATCATTTCAGGCTCGTCGTATGCCGTAATGTCCTCACCATCGATAAGGATCGCGCCCGAATCCGGCTTCAGTAGTCCGAGGATCAGCCGAATGATCGTCGATTTGCCGCCGCCGCTGCGCCCAAGAATGATCTTTGTCTCGCCCCTTCGAACTGAAAAGCTGATACCGTCAAGGATCTTCTTTTCGTCAAATGCCAAATGCACGTCTCGAAACTCGATGACCGGCAATATCCGATCGGGTTCGTCGACCGCATCGTGGATGCTTTCGGCGTCCTCGATATTGAAACCGTGGGAGTCTTTGTGTTCATCAATATCGGACGCAAGCATAAGATTTCACCGATTATAGGGTCTAGATACGGCCGATGTCGAGAACGTACTGGAGCGCCTTCGAAAGAAAAAAGTCGAAAATGATGACCCAGATCGACGAGATCACAACAGCGTTCGTGACCGAACGGCCCACGCCGACCGTGCCACCCGAGGTGCTCAATCCCTTGTGACACGAAACTGCTCCGATGACCAATCCAAAGAACAGCGGTTTTATCATGCCGCCAATGATGTCAGACGTTGAAATTCCGTTTCGGACCGATTCGACAAACACATTGACGTCCTGGTTGTAAAGGTAGTTCGCGACAACGCCGCCGCCGATCAGGCCGAAGATATCTGCTGCAACGGTCAAAAGCGGAAGCATCATTATCAAGGCAATTATTCGCGGAACTACCAGTTTACGGACCGGGTCCGTACCTAATGCCCGCATTGCGTCGATCTGCTGCGAGACGACCATTGACCCCAACTCAGCGGAGATCGCCGATCCGATGCGTCCAGAGACCATTAACGCAGATAGGACCGGGCCCAATTCGCGGATGAGAGACGTCGCGACCGAACGGCCCGATTCACTTTGGATACTGTAATATTCAAGGGTAGGGAATGTTTGAAGAACGAGGACGCCGCCTGTGAAGAATCCAGTCAAAAGGACGATCGGTAATGAACCGACCCCGATAAGATCCATTTGCCTTACAGTTTCTGAAAGATAACGCGGCCCCGTGGCGAGGCTTACGATCCCACGCCAAATAAGCAGACTTATATCTTGCAGTTCGGAGAGAAATTTAGCGACTGGATTCATCGTCAAACGAAAAATTGGTAAGGCTTTTGGATCAACTGCTAAAGGTTACAACGAACTAAAGCAAACACCAAACAAAAGCAGCCGGCCGGTTAAGGTCGACTGCTTTTGCCGTTGCTTTGGGGGAACCTATAAACTAGGCGGATCTAGGGGCCTTTTTGGGCCCGGCACGCCGTCGCGAGGTTGAGCCGGCCTATTCCCGCGCCGTTGCTGCATATTTTCTCTCATCTGTCCAAAACGCGCTCGTAGCTCTCTGAATTTGACAAGTTGCTCAGGAGTCAAAATTCTGCGGATCGCGAGCTCACCCTGGAAGCGAAGCTTTGCGACCTCGGCCTGAGCCAACTGAAACGCTCGAAGCTTTTCAGCGACCTCGGATTCTTGCATATTATCAGCATATATCGCAAGGTCGAGTTCCCGATTCGCTTCCCGCAGTTTGCGTTGTGCTTCCTGCATCAACGGCCGGCCCTCAACGTTCAAAAGCCGCAACTGCCGTATCTGCGGTTGTGTCAGGCCGAGTTCGCGCAACAGATTAGGCTGCCGAATTGCCTGGCCATCAGGCGGGGGCCCTTCGGGGCGGTCAACCGGTTGCGTGACCTGGGCTGACACACCGACAGTGAACAGGAGAAATGCCAGAAACAAATTCCCGAAAAGGGCACATTCTTTAAATACGGTCTTAAACATGGGCTTCAATCACTTGTTTCAATGTCTTCCAGAAGGTCAGCCAAACGAAGGCTGTCGTCCTGATCTTCTTCATATTCGAGCAACCGCGGAGACCTTATATTTGTGGTCTCCGAACCGCGATTCGGACGGGTTGCGTTCGTTCGTCGTTCTGTCGGTCGCGACGATGTCCTGATCGCTTTCGCCGGTTCGGATCTCGTCGGGGTCGCACTAGGAGGAACCGGAAGGACCGTATCTGATCGCGAAGTCTGAAGGGTATCGCTGACCACGGTTTCGCCAACCGTTCTAATAGCACCCTCATTGCTGCTCACTGCAGATACTTTTTCCGGCGACGGTGCGGGCAAATTGCGATTTTCGAGGACGGCAACGTCAACCGGTACGCGAAGGTCGAGGACCAATCCTGCAAGAACCAATATTCCCACGATCGCGGCTGCAGAAAAACCGGCTCCGACCAAACGTGGAACTTGAAAAATCGCTCGAAAACCGTCAAACCAACCTGGCGTATGACCTAACGATGTATCAGCAACGCTCGGTAATTCTATTACGGGGTCGGACAAAGGAGCGAATTCAACATCCTTCCATTCACGCAGCGAAAAGGCTGCATTAGACAGTCCCGCAAGTTCATCGATACAAAAGCTGCATTTCGGCAAATGATCGTCGAAACTCTCCCGTTCGGCCGCAAGCATTTCGTTATAGATATATGCAACGATCTGCCCGCTGAAGTTGCAGTTGTGCTTTTCCACTTTCTCGGTCATTTTATTTATGCCACCTCGATCGGTAACCGTTCCAATTTCATCCTAAGTTGCCTCAACGCCGTATATAGCCTGCTTTTTACCGTACTCAGCGGAAGCTCCAGGGTCTCTGAGATCTCTTGAAACGTCATATCCTCAAACTCTTTCATGACGATCACTTGCCTCAGTTCGACCGGAAGCGAACCGACCGCTTGCCTGACGATCACCAGTCGCTCGCCTTGCTCTGCATTGATCATCGGCGAAAACTTGGCCGGTGCCACGAAGACCCTATCTTCCTCATTGGATTCGTCATCGAGAAAATCCTCTGAGCGGGCCTTGTTTCGACGCTTGGTTGTCAAACACTGGTTCACCGCGATTCGATGAAGCCAAGACGACACCTTTGCTTCGCCGCGGAATTTTGCCAAATTGCGATACGCGGCGATGAAAGTCTCCTGCGCGGCATCTCTTGCCTCATCTTCACGTGTAAGCATACCGAAGCAGAGAGCGAAGATCTTTCGTTCCCAGCGTTTAACGATTTCGCCGAAAGCTTCGGGGTCGTCCGAAATTGCCAATTCGACAAGTTGCTCATCCGTAAAGTTCTTAAACATCTACTCGTGTAGGCGAACGATCTTGCACGAGAATAATACCGCATCTGCGGAAACGAACGCGAAACATTCGCATTCTCACATTCTTGGACGAGTCAAAACCCGAAAAAGTCGAAATGAGTGGTGTGTAACAGATTAGATTTCTGTTGAAAAAGAAAAAGGACGGCGCGTAGCCGTCCAAACTTCAACCGGATTTCCTTGTTTCAATAGGCCCTGGCGAAAACAACGCGTTTGCCCGATTCGTTACCCGTATAAATGCACTTTCCTGCCTCTTCCAGCGAATTAAGAGGTATGCACCTGATAGTGGCTTTGGTCTCTTCTTTGATCTTATTTTCAGTTTCGGCTGTGCCATCCCAATGAGCCATCAAAAAGCCGCCTTTTTCTATCTGTTCCTTGAATTCATCCCAAGTGTCGACATTGAATGTATTCGTTTCGCGGAATTCCATCGCCTTTCGGTAAATATTTGCCTGTATTTCGTCAAGCAAGGAGCTTAAATACTCAACTATTCCTTCGACGGGCCGTGATTCCTTTGACAGCGTGTCACGACGAGCGACCTCGACCGTGCCATTTTCGAGATCGCGCATGCCAATGCCAAGGCGAACCGGAACTCCGCGGAGTTCGTATTCGGCAAATTTCCACCCGGATCTTTGGTTTTCGCTGTCGTCGTATTTTACGGATATGCCGGCCGCTTTAAGCGCATTGAGGATCGGACCGATCCTCTCGCTCAAAGCAGCGAGATCCTCGGGGGTCTTGTAAATCGGGATAATGACCACCTGGATCGGAGCAAGTTTTGGGGGAAGAACAAGTCCCTGATCGTCGGAATGCGCCATGATGAGCGCTCCCATCAGTCGTGTTGAGACGCCCCAGCTCGTCGCCCACGGAAAATCTAGTTGATTCTCTTTGTTGACAAACTTTACATCGAACGCTTTCGAGAAATTCTGTCCGAGAAAGTGCGACGTGCCGCATTGCAGAGCCTTTCCGTCCTGCATCATGCCCTCAATGCAATAAGTCTCCAGAGCGCCTGCAAACCGTTCGCTTGGCGTCTTTACGCCTTGGACGACAGGCAGCGCCATCCAGTTTTCGGCGAAATCGGCATAAACACCAAGCATTTGCTCGGTCTCGGCGATCGCTTCCTGCTCGGTCGCATGTGCGGTGTGCCCTTCCTGCCAAAGGAACTCTGCCGTACGGAGGAATATCCTGGTGCGCATCTCCCAGCGAACAATGTTACACCATTGGTTCACCAAAACCGGAAGGTCACGCCACGACTGTATCCAACCCTTGTAGGCGTTCCAAATGACGGTTTCCGACGTCGGCCGGATGATGAGTTCTTCTTCAAGCTTCGCGTTCGGATCAACAACGAGCCCAGGGCCGTCAGGATTACTTTTGAGACGGTAATGCGTCACGACAGCACATTCTTTTGCGAAGCCCTCGGCGTGTTCTTCTTCTTTCTCCAGAAACGATTTTGGGACGAACAAAGGGAAGTAAGCATTCTGATGACCTGTTGCTTTGAACATGTCGTCCAGAGCACGCTGCATCTTTTCCCATATTGCAAAGCCGTAAGGCTTGATGACCATACATCCGCGTACCGCCGAGTTTTCGGCAAGATCCGCGCGCTTGACAATTTCGTTATACCATTCCGAATAATTCTCGGATCGCTTCGGTAATGCTTTGCTCATAACTGTTTCGCTGCTTTAGTTCTCGTAAAACAAAGATACTAAAGCAAATTACGCAAAGTCACAATTTTACAAAAGTATTTCTATGGCATAATCTGTGGCTTTGTTCTTGCCGAACCCGCGACGATCATATGAGCGAACTTGCAATCGATTTCCAGGACACCGCAACTGCATTTGCCGATAAATCAGACACAGAACTCCAGGAAAAGTACAGACTTTTCAGAATGATGAATTCGCCTTTTCTGAATGCAATAAGCACCGGAGCGGCTAAATTCGCGCTCGGTCTGGGACTGCCGGTGGAAGGCTTGATAAAACGCACGATATACGAGCAGTTTTGCGGTGGAGAGACTATCGAGGAATGCCAGCTCGTGATCGAGCGGCTCGGTAAGGCGGGTATTGGGACGATTCTCGATTATTCCGTTGAAGGAAAGACAAAGGAGTTAGAATTCGATGAGACCAAGGCCGAAATAATGCGGACCGTCGAACGCGCCAAGAACGACCCGAATATTCCCTTCGCGGTCTTCAAGGTCTCGGGAATTGCCCCTTTAGGCACGCTCGAAAGAATGAGTTCGAAGAAGAAACTCGACGCGAAAAGCCAAATGAAATGCGAGGCGATCCATGCCCGGGTCGAGGAAATATGCTCGCTTGCGCACAGGCTCGGCCAGCCGGTATTCATCGACGCTGAAGAATCCTGGATACAGGATGCGATCGATCGAATGGCGAACGAGATGATGGCAAAGTTCAACGTCGGCCGGGCGATCGTATTCAATACGGTCCAGCTCTATCGAAAAGACCGCTTGCAGTTTCTCCGCGATTCGCGAAAGCTTGCGAAACGCGAGGGGTTCGTTCTTGGGATGAAACTTGTCCGCGGAGCTTATATGGAAAAAGAACGCGAACGTGCCGCTGACATGGGTTACGATTCGCCGATCCAGCCCGATAAAGAATCCACGGACGCCGATTACGATGCTGCAGTCGATTATTGCCTGTCTCATTTGGACGAGATCGCATTCGTCGCGGGCACGCACAATGAAGCCAGTACCCGTCGCCTTGTCGAGCAGCTTCATGACCAGAACGTTCCGCCAAAGCATCCTCACGTCAATTTTTCGCAGCTATACGGGATGAGCGACAACCTTTCGTATGTTTTGGCGAAACATGGCTATAACGTCTCAAAATATGTTCCTTACGGTCCTGTAAAGGATGCTGTTCCATATTTGATTAGACGGGCGGAAGAGAATACCTCAACGGCAGGTCAAGTGAGCCGCGAACTCGTGCTGCTAGAAAGGGAAATGGAACGGCGAAGACGCAAATGAACTGAACCATCCTTCGGTTCGTATGATCAAACATATTATTATCGGTCCGAATTGCGGAACTGGTGAGCAGGAACCTTTGAACTTTTGCCGGATGTGCGGATCGTTTGTTCCTGATTTGGATGGCGTCGTTCAGAAAGAGCAGCCTATCGAAGTTCACTTAACTTCAGATTCGTTTCTTACGCTGATCACGGCTGCCGTTTCGCTTATCTTTGCGATAGTTGTCCATTATACGTTTTGGTGCCGCGAAGGTGTCCCACGGGTGATCTATCCGGCAGCAGGGTTTTTGCTCGCGATGACCGCGTGGCATATCCAGACTTATGTAAGAACCGGAATAGTGAAAATGCCGATCGATATGTTGAGGCCAAAACGCGAGAGCGTGCCGATTTCGGTTGCATAGATCAACGCCGCGAATTACGCCGATTTTGTCACAGCCAGTTTTTCAAAAAGCACTGCAACGAAGATCAATTTGCCAAAACAGTAGTATTTACCGTAGCCCGAGCATAAGCCGAACCGACCGATCGACGACGGCCCTATCTGGATCCGATCGCCACTTCTCAAGCGGGATCAGTTCATGCGAACTCAGTGGAATATTAGCGAGAAAAGCTACTTGGGTGCTTTCGAACGAACGGTTGGTCATCGCAACGTGAGGTAACGCGACACTCAGATCATGAGCCCAACTGTCCGAGTTTTCGATCGACTCTACGTCTAGAAAAAGATCCGAATACACGGCAATGTGCCAAATCAGGCCATCGGTTGAATCGTCCCGATGCAATATTCTTAAAATTCCGAATCCGGATTCGAGCTGGAAAACGAGATAATCGCCCGGCAAAAATTCTAAAGGCATTGGAAAACCTTAGCATAATTAAAAAACAACAGGCGAACATAGAAATACGGACGTGATGAAAGAAACCCCAGATGGAAATCCACAATAAAGCAGAAGATGCCGTAAAGCCGGTGAAGAGCAATGACCGCGTTTTCGTTCACAGCGTTGCGGCGGTCCCGCAGATCCTTATCGACGCTTTGGTCGAAAGGGCAGCGGAGCTGCGTGATGTTGAGTTCGTGCACCTCCACACAGAAGGGAAAGCGACCTATGCGGAGCCGGCCTATGTTGAGAGTTTCAAGGTAAATGCATTTTTCGTCGGCCCAAATATTCGTAGCGCGGTCAATGATGGCAGGGCTGACTATATCCCGGTCTTCCTCTCCGAGATACCCGCGCTTTTTCGACGTGGAGTTTTACCCATCGATGTCGCATTGATCCACGTCTCGACGCCAGACAAGCACGGGTTTTGTTCGCTGGGCGTTTCGGTCGACATCGCACGCTCGGCGGTCGAGTGTGCAAAGATCGTCGTCGCTCAAATCAATCCGCAAATGCCAAGAACGCATGGCGATGCTCTGGTTCACATCAGCGATATCGATCACGCAGTTTTCGTCGACACGCCGCTGCCTGAGGTCAAGATGCCCGAACTCACCGACATCGATCGGGCGATCGGCAGCTATGTTGCTGAAATGATCGAAGATGGATCAACGCTTCAGATGGGAATTGGTTCGATACCAAATGCAGTGCTTGCGTCCCTGCTCGGACACAAGGATCTTGGGATCCATACCGAAATGTTTTCGGACGGGTTGATCGAACTCGTCGAAAAAGGTGTTGTTACCGGAAGTAAAAAGGCAAAGCATCCTGGGAAGATCGTAGCTGGCTTCGTGATGGGGACGCGACGGCTTTACGATTTCATCGACGATAATCCGCAGGTTCTAATGCTGGATATTGCCTACGTCAATGACAGCGCGGTCATCCGACGAAATCCCCGCGTCATCGCTGTCAACAGCGCGATCGAGGTCGATCTTACAGGTCAGATCTGCGCTGATTCGATCGGGACAAGGCAGTATTCGGGTGTAGGCGGTCAGATGGATTTTATCCGAGGGGCTTCGTTATCAGAAGGCGGAAAGCCGATCATAGCGTTGCCATCCATCACTTCGAGGGGCGAAAGCAAGATCGTTCCCTTTCTTAAGGAAGGTGCAGGAGTCGTCACCACCCGAGCACACGTGCATTACGTCGTGACCGAATATGGGGTAGCAGATCTTTATGGAAAGAACCTCCGGCAAAGGGCCGCTGCCCTTATCGCAGTTGCTCATCCCGATCATCGCGAAGATCTTGAGCGAAGTTCCTCAGAGCGCTTTCGGCGCATATAAGAACCATCGCGATCAAATTTAAGCAGGCACATCAAATAACGCCTTCGTTCCGCATTTTTTCCCACATCCAAACCTTTGAACCGGCGTCGTCGTCCCCTGCACCGGCAACTCCACCATGAGATGTGTCGAAGTCCTTCCGATCGAGATTGACGCCTTTCGCCACCCGTTTTCCACAAGTGGGAAATAATTGTCTATCCATCCAACTCTTTTTGGTTGCAACGGCGTGGTACACATTCACGACGCTGTCGGGGATAAGATCGAGGTCGCTATTTGTTGACGTATCCTGGTCGACCGCGTCGAAAAGGAACATTGCGTCCACCTTTGTGCCTCGGCCCTTGAGGTTATGAGCCACCTGAATGCACGCCGCCGCACCGCGGCTCCACCCGATCAGGCAAACTTTTCCGCTATTTGAGCCGATGTAGGAACAGGCGCGATCGGCCATTTTTCTGATGTTAATGCCGCTGAAGGAATTCGAGATCGCTGCCGGTCCCGGTATGTAGATGCCATGCGGCTCTTTAGTAGTAAGATAAGCTTCCCAAACGTAATATTTATAGTTGTTTTCGCCGAAGATCGTTGGCGAGCTTCCTTCGAGGGCAAGTAACATCGCGGCCTCCTAATCCTAATTTGTGGACGTATGTTTCGTTAGAGAACTTTCGGATAGACCAATTTTACACGTTGCGAAATTAAGGTCAATATCTGATCGCTGTCGTATTATGTTTTGCATGCTCTCTGGTATTAATCTTTAGACGTCTGGACACCTCCGGATTGAAACGGACGAATAGAGAGCTTAGAATTAGAGTGTTATAGTGAGCTATTTTGATAACGGATATTACCAATTATGACGATCAAGAATGAAGCAGTAATAATCAGCGCCGCTCGAACGCCGACCGGCAAATTTCAGGGTGCTTTGAAGGGTTTCACCGCGCCAGAGCTTGGTGCGATCGCGATAAGGGAAGCTGTCAAACGTGCTGGTGTCGATCCCGCAGCGGTCGATGAGGTGATAATGGGCTGCGTGGTCCAGGCCGGCATTGGGCAAGCGCCGGCGAGACAAGCTGCATTGAAAGCAGGATTACCGCCCGAGGTTTCAGCGCTCACGGTCAATATGGTCTGCGGTTCGGGATTGCGTGCGGTAGCGCTTGCCGGACAATCTATTAAGTTGGGCGACAGCGACCTCGTCGTTGCCGGTGGAATGGAATCGATGTCTAACATCCCTTACGCCCTGCAAACGGCGCGTGAGGGATTTCGAATGGGAAATCAGACGGCTACAGACCTGATGATCCATGACGGTCTCTGGTGTCCGTTCGAAAACTGGCACATGGGCAATACGGGTGAGGTGGTTGCGGAAAAACATCAGATCGGACGTGAACTCCAGGACGAATTTGCGTTCAACTCGCACCGCAAGGCTGCGGAAGCACAGGCAGCCGGCCGCTTCAAGGACGAGATCATCCCGATCGAGATAGCCCAAAAGAAAGGCGATCCGATCTTGCTCGATCACGACGAACCGGTCCGTCCGGAAACCACGATCGAAGCTCTCGCAAAACTCAAGCCGGCATTCAAGAAAGATGGCGGAACCGTCACCGCCGGCAATGCACCAGGAGTGAACGACGGAGCTTCGGCTCTTGTCGTCACGTCATCTGCCAAGGCTGCAGAGGTTGGTATCGAACCGCTGGGACGAATCGTATCGTATGCAGTTTCAGGCATCGAACCGAAATACATCATGCTCGCACCGGTCGAGGGCATCCGACGCGCTGTCGCTAAAGCTGGTTGGTCGCTCGAGGACGTTGACCTATTCGAGCTGAACGAGGCGTTCTCGGTCCAGGCTCTTGGTGTCATGAAAGAGCTTGGGATCAATCCTGAACTGGTCAATGTCAATGGCGGCGCGGTTGCCATGGGTCACGCGATCGGCAATTCCGGCGGACGTGTGCTAACAACTCTGCTATATGAAATGAAACGCCGAGGGGCCAAGCGAGGGGTAGCGGGCCTTTGCCTCGGAGGCGGCAACTCAGTTGCGATGGCGATTGAGCGCGAATAGCGCCAATGGCCAGTTCGGTAGTTTGTGCGGGTTGGAAGACGTTTGTTTTTCGACCCGTTATCATATTGCATGTTCCGCCGACCGGACTGAATAGATTTGAACCAAAATCACCGGCCCACACACGCTGCCCGTCACTGTCTTTGTTTTCGCAGGTGGCTTTCGATATTCTATTCCGTTCTCGATCCAAATCAATTCTAAAGGGATAAAGCAAATGACCATATCTATCGGAGTGATCGGTGCCGGAACAATGGGGAACGGCATCGCCCAGACTGCCTCTGGCGCGGAATTTGACGTCGTTATGTGTGACGTAAAACCTGAACTCGTCGAACGAGGCCTCGCGAACATTGGAAAGAGTCTTGACCGGTTCGTAAAAAAAGAGACTATGACCGAGGAACAGCGGTCGAAGATCCTCGGACGCATCAAGGTTACGACCGAACTTAATGACCTCAAGGAATGTGCTCTCGTCGTCGAAGCGGCAACCGAGAATTTCGAGATAAAGAAAAGCATCTTTCAACAGCTTGATTCGATCTGTGGGCCGGACGCTATTCTTTCATCGAACACTTCCTCGATCTCGATCACGAAGATCGCTGCTGTAACGGCCAGGCCTGATAGGGTCATTGGAATGCATTTTTTCAATCCAGTTCCATTAATGAAGCTGGTTGAGGTAATTCGCGGGATCGCGACCTCTGACGAGACATATGCGACGGTAAAGCAACTATCGGAAAGACTCGGGAAGGTCCCGGTCGAATGTAATGACTATCCCGGATTCGTCTCTAACCGTGTACTCATGCCGATGATCAATGAGGCCGTTTTTGCCCTCCATGAAGGCGTTGCTACAAAGGAAGCGATCGATGAGATCATGAAACTCGGCATGAACCATCCAATGGGTCCGTTAACCTTAGCTGATTTCATTGGCCTTGATGTATGCCTCGCGATCCTCAACGTCCTCCATGAAGGCCTAGGCGACCCCAAGTACCGTCCGTGCCCGTTGCTTAAAAAGTACGTCGATGCCGGCTGGCTCGGACGAAAGTCCGGAAAGGGCTTTTACGACTACGCTCAATAGCGCATACACGCCCGTCACCGTTTGGCGACAGCTCGCATCCAAGTTGATGCGATCGGTAACGAACTACTTTTTCTCGTACGTCGGTCGCTGCTAAATTTCATTTGGTGAAATATGAAAATGCTGAAGATATTGTGTTGTTCGTTGTTGCTGCTTAGTGTTACGGCGGTCGCCCAGATTAAGGTGCCGCCGCTGGCGATCAAGGAACGCACGCTTTCAAATGGGCTGCGAGTCGTGACCCATCGCGACACCTCGAGCCCGACGGTTTCGATACATGTTTGGTATAACGTCGGGGGCAAGAACGATCCCCCCGGACGGTCCGGTTTTGCACATATGTTCGAACACATGATGTTCAAATCGACCAAAAACATGCCAAACGAAAAGTTGGACCGGTTGACCGAGGACGTAGGCGGTTTTAACAACGCTTCGACCTGGCCAGACTACACGAATTATTACGAGGTCGTTCCATCGAACCATCTTGAAGTTCTGTTATGGGCCGAGGCCGACCGGATGGTAAATCTGAACGTCGACGAGACAAACTTCAATTCAGAGCGCGATGTTGTGAAAGAAGAGTTTCGCCAGGGAGTGCTGGCGAATCCTTATGGACGTTTTTTTGAGTTGATAGACAGCCTTTCATATCAAAGGCATCCGTATCGGCGAGGCGTGATCGGAAATCTTGAAGAGCTTGACGCAGCAACTCCGGCGGATGCCCAGAAGTTTTATCGCGAGTTTTATCGTCCGGACAACGCGGTCCTGATCGTCGTCGGCGATTTTGACGAAGCGCAGTTGACTGCATGGGTCGATAAGTATTTTGGAAAGATCTCGAAACCAGCCGGAAATATTCCTCGAGTGAATGTCACCGAGCCTGACTGGACTGCCGAAAGGCGATATGCCGAATTTGCCCCGATCGTGCCGTTTCCGGCGGTCGCCATTACATATCTCGCCCCAGGTCCAAAGAGCCCCGACGTGCCGGCTCTAATTCTTGCTCAGAATATACTTTCAGGCGGCGCAAGCTCACGAATGTATATTGAACTCGTACGTAATCAAAAGATAGCTCAGGACGCGTCTTTCCGGGCAGACATCAGGGTAGATAGAGGGCTGATAACGTTGGTCGGCATCGCCTCCGATACCGGTACGTCGGAGTCTCTTGAAAAGGGGTTGCTGGCCGAGATCAAAAAGATGCAGGATGCACCCGTGACGGCCCAGGAGTTGGAAAAGGCTAAGAATCAAGTGATCTCATCGGCGATCCAACAACGAGAAAATAACGATGGCCGGGCGATAATCATCGAGCGAGCCATTGCTTACCTTGGCGATCCGAAAGCTGTAAATGATGAGGTCGAAAAACTACAGGCCGTGACGCCGGCCGATATCCAGCGTGTAATGCGGCAATATATGAAAGACAACAATCGCGTCGTGATCTATTACAACCAAGCGAAGGCGGAGGTGAAGACCAATGAAAACTAATCAACCTCTCCGGTCGCCAATCGGCAGAGATCGACACGCAGGTCAGTATCAGCATAATACGACAAGAACCGCGGCGATCATTACGATCTTCGTCACGATGATCATCATTTGCGCTTCGGTCGTTCCATCTTTATCGCAGGAACCGAGGCCCGGCCCGGCACGTTCGGTAACGATTCCGGCGATAAAAGAGACAACGTTGAAGAATGGTTTGACGGTATCGGTCGTTGAAAAGCGGTCGATCCCGATGATAACGGTACAACTACTAATTCGCACCGGAGCTTACAACGAATCGTTGGAAAAGGCGGGCCTTGCTGATCTGACCACGTCGATGCTGACGAAAGGAACGAGAACGCGCTCCGCTGAACAGATAGCACAAGAGATCGAGTTTCTGGGGGGCGGCATCAATTCAGGCGCGGGTTGGAACAGTTCGGCTGTGACGATCGGCGTTACGTCGGACAAGATCGAAAAAGCAATGTCCATCATGGCCGATGTCGTTCGAAATCCGACCTTTCCACGGTCCGAACTAGATCTTCTCAAAACTCAGGCGATCGACGGACTGACTTACAACCTTACGCAGCCCGGTTTTATCGCCGGCTATGTCGCCAGCCGATATACCTTTAATGAACACCCCGCGGGTGGCACGACCGCAAGCATCGAAAGTATCGCGGTCGATGATCTACGCGCCTTCTACAATAAACAAATAGGTCCTAGATCTTCGGTCCTGATCTTCGCAGGTGACATTTCAGCGGCCGCGGCAACTCAACTCGCTGAGAAATATTTTGGTTCTTGGGCGAGCGATGCTCAGGAGGCAAGATATACGGCTCTTCCGTCGTCAGGTTCAAACTCGACAGCATCAAATCGGCTTTTGGTTATCGACGTACCGGATTCCGGACAGGCGGCCGTAACCTACGCCAGATCGTTGAACGGCGTTCGGCGGTTTGAAAAGACTGATTTTTACCCGTCAGCTGTTCTTAACTCGCTACTCGGTGGCGGTTATTCATCGCGGCTGAACCAGGAAATTCGGATTAAACGGGGTCTGAGCTACGGGGCGGGCAGCGGATTTGCATGGCGACCCGCCGCCGCACGGTTCACGGCTCGGACCCAAACGAAGAATGAATCAGCGCCGGAAGTGGCTGAGCTGATGATCGCCGAAGTAAACAGGTTAACGACTGGTGAAGTGCTGCCGGCAGAACTGGATCCGCGTAAGGCCGTACTCACAGGTGGATTTGGGCGCAATATCGAGACAACCGGCGGACTCGTTAATGCACTCGCTGACCTCTATACGTTCGATTTGCCCAATACAACGTTGAATTCATATGTGACAGACGTCGGCGGTGTGACCGACGCCCAGATCCGGGATTTCGCAAAGGCCCATCTTCTCGGCGGCGATATAATAATCGTCGGCGACTATTCGAAGTTCAAGGCTGATCTTGCCAAGAGATTCCCGGATAGGGCTGTCAACGTGATCCCGGTGGCGGAGTTGGATATCACGAGACCGGGTTTAAGAAAAACCAGTTGAGTTTGTCTGAGACAACGATGTTAAGGCGTTGGTCATTTTGCCAGCGCCTTTTTTAGATTGAGCCTAAGAACCACGGGAGGACGTAGTTTTTCAAGCGTAAGTTCGGCTTTTTCGTTCACTAATGGCCACTGGCTGTTGGCTACGTAGATCAGTTCGTCACCGATGAGAGTACCGAGAGTTGGTTCCATGAAGTCCGGATGATTGGCTTCCAGCGTTCGAGTCTCACTGATCTCGTTTCCGCGCAGTTGAAAACGAACGACGCGGTTAGGATTCACACCGTTCTGGATCGCGATCAGCTGCCCCCGATAGTAATAAAGGCCGTCGATACCCAATAATGTAACGTGATCGGCGGGCTTCATCTGCGTGATCGCCTTTGTCGCGACGTCGATACGGAATACACCCTTGGAATAATCGGCAACGAACAACTCCTCGTTCCGCTTCCCAAATGCCAGACCCTGGAGAGAGGAAAAACGGTCGGAACTAAGAAATAGTGAAATTTCGTTCTTTCGAAGATCTATTCTGTAGATGTTTGGTGAAACGCTGTCGGTCGCGTAGACATTGCCCTCGCCATCGACCAATAGATCACCGAGAAGGTGTGACTCACCGGTCGGCAAGAGAAAGGCCCGCAGCAGTTTTCTGGTACGAAGGTCATACTTAAAGATTCCGGCACGCCCCTTGTCAGATTCCTTAAATCCCGCCATTTGCGGTACAGCCGAACTTGCAGCCCAAAGGTAACCGCGTGCCGTATCGACCCTTAAACCAAGCACGCTCCACAGTCCGTCCTCTGGCCTTGAATATTCGGATTGCTTTCCGGTTCTATCGATCTCAATGATCTTTCGGCGATGCACGCTGCCTACAAAATACGATCCGGACCTCGGGTCGAAAGCAACGCTCTCAGCGATGAGTGTTTTGTCATCGACCTCGAAGATCTTCTCGCTGGCATTAATCGGGATCCGATTGCTTGCGATCTGTGACACGATCGCTTTGAAGCGTTCGTTTTCGAACAAGGGCTTCAGGTCCTCGTTCCGTTCAAAGGAGTAAGAAAGACCCATTTTGGCCAACCGTTCGAGTAGATCCAGAGCTTCGGTGTGCAGGCCATTAAGCGTTTTAGCAATGGCGAGATTGTAGATCAGCCGCGGATGATTTGGACGATCTGAATTGGCTTTCGCGATCTGAAGAAGGAATTCGCCGTTTTCTCTTGCCCGGTAGGCCTTGACGGCTGCCTGCTCTGCCTCGGCAGCGGAGCGCATCTGGTCAGCCGTCTGCGCGAATACAGTAAAGTGGCAGCTAACAAGCAATGAAACGAGGAGAGTTCTGATTAGCATAATTGTGACCGTGACCATATCGGGATCCGATAAGCTAGGCTGGGTTTGATGCGGAGTGCTGAATAATGGTTTCTCTCGCATGTAGAAGTTTTGATATTGGCTTTGGTTTGCCGTTTCGCGATTGCTTTGTTTCAATTGATTTTAGCGTTGTAACGGAAATATGCACAAGAATCTGCGGTCGTTCATCGAAGTCCTTCGGAAAGAGGATCAACTCACCGAGGTCTCAGCCGAGGTTGATCCGTATCTTGAGATCGCTGAGATACATCGACGTGTTATCGAAGAGCAGGGCAAGGCATTGCTTTTTTCCAATGTAAAGGGTTCCACATTCCCGGTTGTCACTAATCTATTCGGCACCGTAAAGCGTATTGAACTGGCATTTGGGAAACGTCCGCTAGAGTTTGTAAAACGAGCCGTCGAAATGGTCGATATTCTCGTCCCACCCAAGATCGGGAAGCTATGGGGCTACCGAGATATGGGTTTGACCGCATTGCGGCTGGGAACCAGAACGGTTCGAAGTCCGCCGGTGCTCGAATCGCGTCAGCCGCAGGTCGATCTTGAAAAGCTACCCCTTCTTCAACTATGGCATGAGGACGGCGGGCATTTCATCACGCTGCCGCTGGTTTACACAGAGAGCCCCTCATCCCACAAGCCGAATCTCGGCATGTATCGTATCCAGCGGTATGACAAGAATACGACCGGAATACACTGGCAGATCGGCAAGGGCGGCGGATTTCATTACTTCGAAGCCGAACAGCGACGCGAATCACTTCCGGTTACGATCTTTCTCGGTGGCCCGCCGGCTATGATCCTTGCAGCGATCGCGCCTTTGCCGGAGGACGTTCCCGAACTCATGCTCGCATCTTTACTCGCCGATTCGAAGATCGGCGTCGCTGACAACCCGATCGCCGGCCACCACCGTTTGCTCTCGGAAGCAGAGTTTGCGATCTGCGGCTATGTTCCGCCGGACGAACGCCGTCCCGAGGGGCCTTTTGGCGATCATTACGGTTATTATTCGCTTGCGCATGAGTATCCGGTCTTCCACGCGGACGCCGTCTTTCACCGAAGGGATGCCATTTATCCGGCGACCGTCGTCGGAAAGCCGCGTCAGGAAGATTTCTTTATCGGCGATTATTTGCAAGAACTGCTTTCGCCCCTTTTCCCACTGGTGATGCCGGCGGTGAAGGATCTTTGGAGTTACGGCGAGACTGGTTTTCATTCGCTCGCTGCGGCAGTCGTGAAAGAACGATACGGCCGTGAGGCGCTCTCTGCAGGATTCCGGATACTTGGAGAAGGACAGCTTGCTCTGACAAAATTCTTGCTGCTTACCGACAAAGAACAGGACCTGCGCGATTTTGGGTCGCTGTTCGAGTACATTCTCGCCCGGGTCGATTGGCAGCGTGATCTTTTCATCTTATCCCAAACGGCTTTCGATACGCTCGATTACGCAAGTGGAAAGATAAATCATGGCAGTAAAGCCATTTTGATGGGGACCGGTGATGCGAGAAGAGACCTCGTTCGCGAGTTCAGCGGCGAGCTTCCGCCCGGCGTCCGGAAGGCGTTGCCGGTTTGCGGCGGTTGTCTGGTCGTCGAGGGCGAAGCGTTCGAGAGTGAGAGGGAACTCGGGAAACGCCTTGCCGCCTCGGGCATGTTCGACGATTGGCAGGTCGTCGTGATCCACGACGACGCCGATGTCGCGAGATACACGGATAAGTTCCTTTGGGCGACGTGGACTCGGTTCGATCCGGCAACCGATATTTCGGCCGGAACCGCGGAAGTCCGGAACAATCATATCGCTTATGGGTCGCCGATAGTCATCGACGCTCGTATGAAGCCTTGGTATCCCGGTGTCGTCGAGGTTCGAGCCGATATCGCCAAGCTCGTCGATGAACGTTGGAACGAGTATTTTGGTCGGTCGTAAACAAGAGTCAGCAGGAGCTTATCGAATGAAGAAATGGCTTAAGCGAATCGGAATCGTTTTCAGCGTGATAATTTTGCTCTTGGCGGCATTTCTTTCTTATGCCTATTTTATCGAACCGCGGCAGTTCGTTGTTATACACGACACACTGACTATCCCGCATTGGAGTCCGAATCTCAACGGACTCAAGGTCGTTACGATCGCCGATCTTCATACCGGCTCGAATTGGGCGCCGCCTGAGCGCATCCGCTACGTCGTCGAACAGGCAAATGCGCAGAACCCCGACCTTATCGTTCTGCTCGGCGATTACGTCAGCGAACGCGTTTGGGACCGCGAGGCAAGACGGAAGCCAGAAGGAACGGACCGAACTGAACTATGGGTTCCGGTCGATGACATAGCTGCCAGCCTCAAGGGCTTCAAGGCGAAATACGGAGTATTTGCGATCATTGGCAACCACGATTGGTATCACAACGAGCCGAACATCCATCGCAAGTTCGAAGAGGTTGCCGGGATCACCGTCCTGCAGAACGAGATCCAGGAAATAGAGATCAACGGCGAAAAGGTGAGGCTTTGGGGCATCGAAGATCTTTACCGCAACCGGCGTGTACCGCTCGAACCATTTGAGGCACTTGCCGAAAAAACGAACATCATCGCCCTGACTCATAATCCCGATTCCTCGCTGCAAATGCCTGAGGGCTTCGCCATTATGTTTTCGGGGCATACGCACGGAGGACAACTCAATTGGCCGATCATAGGCCCGTTCGCTGTCTTTAATGACAAACGGTTCATGGATGGCCATGCCATCGTCGACGGCAAGCATGTGTATGTTTCCAGCGGTGTTGGGACCAGTGTCCTGCCGTTCCGATTCCGAGTTCCGCCAGAGATCAATGTCGTCACGTTGAACGCCGCCCAATAGATGGCATTCCCGATCAAAAATATCTACATTGTTCTGCTAACGACCGCTGTCGCGTTCGCTTTGTTGGGATATGCATATTTCATTGAACCGAGACGTCTTGTCATAAACAGCAGCGAGATCGTTGTTACGGGGCTCGAACCGGCATTTGACGGACTAAAGATCGTAGCAGTTTCCGACATTCACGGCGGCTCGAACGGAATCGATCACGAGAAGCTTCGCGAGATCGTCAGACAGATAAACCGACAGCAACCTGACGCGGTCGTCATGCTCGGCGATTATGTAGCGAACACGTCCGATCGGAAATCGATACTCATGCCCGTTAGCGAGATCGCGGACGGGCTCTCGGGGATCGAATCGAAGTTTGGCGTATTTGTCGTTTTGGGAAATCACGACGGGTGGCACAGTGATCAGACAATTGCCTCATCACTCGGTAACATTGGGTATATTGTCCTGCAAAACGAGATCGCCGTTATCGAAAGGGGAGGAAAAAAGCTAAACATCCTTGGGCTGAAAGACCATCTTAGGCTCGATTCGTGGTACACGTTCGATGCAATGGTCCGCGGGGTCAGCCAGCCGTATGCCAACGGCGATTTTATTGTTCTAGAACACAGTCCCGACGTTTTTCACGTTCTCAACTATCACAAGAGTCTCGGTGACCGCTTCCGGCTCATGATCGCCGGCCACAGTCACGGCGGGCAGGTCTGGCTACCGATAGTCGGCTCGCCGCTGGTGCCTTCGTCTTTCGGTCAGAAGTATGTTTCCGGCCATATAAAGGAAGACGGCAGGCACCTTTTTGTAACGACCGGCATAGGTACAAGCATCATGCCGTTCCGTTTTCTGGTGCCGCCCGAGATCGCTGTACTCACACTACGGGCGCCCAGAAAACCATAGACATTCGTTATCTAAGGACGTGGCGGATACGTTTCAAACTACCGTCGTTCTTTGCCGGTTTCACTTTCAGAATGTTGCACATCAACTCATACACATCTATTGCGGAGACCGGTGAGGTGACCACTCCGCGCTTAAAACGACCGCCGTGCCCGACAAAGATCGCGCGCATTGATTCCAGGCCGTTATCGTAGCCGTGCGCCCCGCGGATGTTATCGAACCGACCATCGCGTCTCGCCGATTCAGCACGGCTTTTCGTAGTTATGACAGACCCTTCATTTGGGACTACGACTATCGGAGCGATCCGCTTATTCTTTCCAAATTTGAAGCGCGGCGGAAATTCGCCGTTCCGGTATATCGTAGCGGTCGGCGGCAGTTTCGACCTTATGGCGTCGAAGATCGCATCGGCCCGCCCGGGTTTTGGGAAGATCTGCGTGAATTCGCCGACCCAGAAAACGCGTTCCGCGTCATTCGGATCGAACATTGTATCAAGAACGATGCTGTCACCGACACGGTACGGCGACATCCCGTGATCGGAAACAAGTATAACGCTGACCATTTTCTCGATGCCGCGGGCCCGCAGCCCTTCGAAAAGACGACGAATGCTTGAATCGACCTTCAGGACTGCCTGTCTTGTTCGCTGATCGTCGGGGCCATATGCATGACCCGCGTCGTCCACATCGGAAAAATAGGTCGTGATCATCCTCGGGCGTTGGCCTCGCGGAAGATCGAGCCAGCCAAGCACGGTATCGACCCTGACCTCATGCGGCGTTGTGTGCTCGTACTCTTTAAAAAAGTTCGGCAGCATACCCCCGATCGGTGCTTCAGAACCCGGCCAGAAAAACGATGCGGAAATCTGCCCTTGCCTTTGGGCTGTCCGCCAGATCGGTTCACCTCCCCACCACCTCGGGTCGGTAACCTGCTCCTTTTTGCTGATGCCAAACACCGCTCCGATACCCGGGTCGTACATATTATTCTCGATCATCCCGTGATTATCAGGATAAAGCCCGGTGACTAGAGTGTAGTGATTCGTGAAGGTCTTCGTCGGAAAGACAGGCGTCATCCATCGAGCCCGCACGCCGCGTCTAAGGAGTTCAGTGATAAAGGGAGGCTGATGTTTTTCGAAATAGTCAGCCCGAAATCCATCGATCGAAATAAGGATCACGGTTGACTCCAGATCGCTGATCCTTTGCTGCGCGTGTACTGCAGGTGAATGGACAAAGATAAGCAGAACGGCCGCTAGACCGCACAAACGCGAAACTGATCTCGTTATCATCTTACGCAAGCTGATGATGGCGCCTTTACCTGAAGTGGTATAAGATTTGTCCAAGTTCATTCAGAACAGCTTATTCAAGGAGAATCGTGTGACAAAATCGAACAATAGCCTCTCATTTGTTATAGCAACAGCTATCCTCACCTTCATTATCGTCGGCTGCGGCAGCACAAATCAATCTCCCCCAACCGCCAATACTGCCACTGTCAATAAAGCCGACGCGGGTCCTTCGCCAGCATCTGAACCACCAAGCAAAACAGCGCCCATCGCGGGCGATTATACTGTCACGGGTAAGAACGTTGATGGGGCGGGCGACTACACCGGGAGCCTGACGATCACGCCGCGCGACGATGTGTTTCAGTTTTCATGGTCGAGTGGCGGCCGGACTTATGACGGCGTAGGTGTTCAGACTGGTGATATCGTTGCTGTTTCGTTCACTGAAGGTGAAAACGGAAAGGGGTGCGGCGTGGTGCTCTATAAGATCGGAACGGACGGCAGTCTTGACGGAAAGGCGGGCTATTGGGGCGTTAACAAGGCGGAGTTTGAAAAGGCCAAGCGGATCAGCGGAAGTGATCTTGAAGGGAAGTACGAAGCAAGCGGAAAAAGCCCCGACGGAAAGGCTTACAGCCTCGGCCTCAACATCGAAAAGGACGGCGACGGTTATTCATTTCGGTGGGGAGCAGCCCCCTCGGAACTAAAGGGATTCGGAATTCGCATGGGTGATATGTCGGCAGTCGGTTTTGGCGGGCAGCAGTGTGGATTCGTTATGTACGAGGTAACGCAAACCGGGACACTCGAAGGAAAATGGGGCGGCCAGGGCTCAACGCGGTTCGGGACCGAGATAGCCAAAAAGAAGTAGTTCCAGATCGAGCGAAAAAGGAAAGCCGGGAATGATAGCCCGGCTTTTTCTTGTCTGACCTTGAAAGTTAATCACTGAGCATCACGAAGTGCGGGAAACCCATTGTCAAAAAATGTTCGTGCAAACGAAAGCGCAGGTGCAATGCCGTTCAAGTGGTTGAGTTCCGCGTCTTTCATTATCAGGCGTCGAAGCGTCGAATTCGTTACGCCGCGTCGGCGCATCGCGTTGAAAGCCACTGTCGTATTTTCGGGACTAACGACCACATCGCCTTCGAGCGCGATAAGCAGCATTGGAACGCGCGGCGACCAATCGTAGACGTCGTTCTCCTGCAGCATTCTCACAAATGCATTTCGACGGTCATTATTTCGCAAGGCCGTCATGAATTTGGGCTGCATCACGTTAGCAAGCCGATTTTGAGACCTCATCAAAGTTGTGGTTATACCGATATTCTTGATCACACCGTCATCTGTCGGTTTGAGGTTATAGTTGACCGCCAGCGCGTTGGCAAGTGTCGGCTTGTAGAAATCGCGCCACTTAAGCCCCTTATCCTTAACAAGATAATTCACTGCGTATGACATCAGATAAATGCGGAGGATAAACCCAACTTGTTCCCCGGTCTCTTGGAGCATGAACTTTCGTGTTGTCCCGGAAAGATCATACGGACCGCTCGCTGGTGCCGATGCAGTCACGGCGAATTCCGGACCGGTGTAGGCCTGTAACGCCCGTGTCAACGCCATCGCGACACCGCCACCCTCGGAATATCCGGTGACGAAGAGGCCTTTCCCGATCTCGAAACCCTTTTGACGCGCGGCCTCGCGTGCGGCTGGAATGATATCGATACCCGAACGAGCGTTCACAATGCTCAACGGGTACGGATGGGCCGCCATATGATCGCCCAAACCAATATAGTCAGGCATAACAACGGCATAGCCGCCGGTCGCAAAACCGGTGATCGCTTCGACCGTTTCGGGGGCCTCTCCCTTACCCTTGAAACGGGAAGGCGACCGATCGCGATCGACTGTCGTGCCGTGGCAGTAGACCACTAATCCTTTTGGAGCACCGCCGACCGGCCAGGCGATCAGGCCCGTAAGCTCGGTTTCGCGATCGCGGGCGTCAAGCGACTTGTATGTGAGTCTGTAAAGTTCGACGTCGGCGTTCGCGGCGGGCACAGCGTATTTGCCATACACTTTTGCCATGCGTTCATTAAGTTCAGCCGCCGACATTCTGCCATTTTGCTCGAAGGATACGAGCTGCTGTCCGGCAGCCGTAAAGACGAACAAAACAATTACAGAAACGCTTTTTAACAAGTTCGTGAGTATCGGTTTGAGCATAAGTTGTGTTGATTATCCTATGTCCGCAGATCGCCCGGCGATTTGGACATAGTCGTTCCCTCCCTCATTCAATGAAAGATATGGTAAGTGCTTACTCCAAAAGACTAACACAGCTGTCGCTGGGAGGCGCAAGTACGAAATTAACCGATTCTGAAAAGGTCTCATAGCAATGTTCGGTCGGATTCATCACGTATAGACGACGACCTGTACCTTGAGACCGAAGGGAAGTTTCCGGATTCCCAATCTCGTTCGGCTTGCTTTGCCTCTTCGATCGAATCGGCAATAAAGTTCCAGTAGATGACCGTCGGCTCGTGAAGCGGTTCTCCTCCAAACAGAACGAACCGTGCGTCGCTCACCGCCGAAAAGCCGAACGCTTCGCCGGCGGAAAGACTGGCAAGATCATATTTGCTGATCGGTTCACCACCGATCTCGATGGTCCCCTCGCAGACATAGACTGCGAGTTCGTGAGAACCCTCGACCCAAAATTCCGCGTTGCCATTTGCGTGTGCCCGGATATCGAGATAGACGAGCGATTGGTGCGTTGGGATCGGAGAGCGCCTTCCAAAGAGTTCACCGGCAATGACATTGATAAGTACCCCTTCGTGATCGAGTGCGGGCAGAAGGCCGGTACCGAAGTGTTCGAATCCTGGCTCGATCTTTCGTTTGTCGTGCGGCAGCCCGACCCACGTTTGCAGACCGTGAAGTCGAGGTTGACGCGTGACGACTTGCTCGGAATGCGTAATTCCACGGCCAGCTGTCATCCAGTTGACCTCCCCCGGAAAGATCATTTGTTCGTGGTCGAGCGAATCGTTATGAAGTATTGAACCGTCGAACAAATAAGTTACGGTTTGAAGCCCGATGTGCGGATGGGGCGGCACGTCGAACATTTCCGGCGATATGTCGGGCTGATCGAAATGGTCGAGAAAAACGAATCCTCCGACCCTGCGCAACTGCCGATGCGGCAATGCTCGATAGACGATGAATCCGCCCGGTAGCAGCGATTGCCGCGCGGGGATGATATCTTTCACGTGTCTCATATACCTTTGAAAGTATTTTACCTGATGAATCTGCGCTGGGGAATTATTCGCATTTGCGCGAACAAATGCTTCGAATCGTTCAGGTCACGATCGGGGAATGCCGGAAATCTCGATGATTTCCGTAAATGGCTTTGGCTCGTAATTTGCGATCAGTCTTATCGGATTCAATTATAGCCCCTTATCTCGACACGGTATTCCGGGATGCACAGGGGCGAATGTCAGGAGGTGGAGAAATGATCGAACAAATCGAAAAGATCAATGGCAAAGCGATGTTTGATGACGCGGTCGAGGCAGTCGAAAGCGCAGCAGCTCGGACTAGACATGGTGTCGAGGAATTCAGAGATAAGGCTGAACATTTCGTCGAAGATGCGGTCGACAATGCAAAGCGATTGGCAAAGAAGGGCCGCTATGCCGCCGAGGATATGATCGACGACACGGAACATCTGATCAAAAAGGAACCGTTTCGTGCGGTCGGCGTCACTTTTGGGGTCGGGATCGGAGTTGGGCTGCTAGCCGGCCTTCTGATCGGCCAGATGCGGCTCAATTGTCGCGATCAGGCCGAACATTGACCGACATTTGGGAACGCATCGATTGAAGGTTGACCAGTTCCGGCCAATGCCTGAACTCGTATCAAACTACTGAGATCTTGTTCACGGCCTCAAGCGATATAGCATTCTTGGGAAAGGGATCGTCTCCCGCACGTGTTCGATACCGCACATCCAGGCGACGGTGCGCTCGATGCCCATGCCGAATCCCGCGTGCGGAACTGAGCCAAAACGACGCAGATCGAGGTACCATTCGAATGTCTCCTGCGGCAGGTCATGTGCCTTTAGCTGTTCGATCAGGTAATCAAGGTTGGCAGCTCGTTCGCCACCGCCGATGATCTCGCCATAGCCCTCTGGCGCCAAAAGATCGATGCCGAGAGCACACTCGGGGCGTTCCTTATCCACTTCAAAATAGAAGCCCTTGATCGCGGTCGGGAAGTGATGCACAAAAACCGGAAGCCCAAACTGCTTCGAGAGGTATGTTTCGTCCGGTGCGCCAAAATCTCCGCCCCATTCGAAGTCGTTTTCCAGTTCGCCTTTTGCGTGGCCTTCCTGGAGCAATTTCACTGCATCATCATAATGCAGCCGTGGAAAGGGGCCTTTGATCGCTTCGAGGACATCCGCGTCGCGTTCAAGTGCCGCTAACTCCTGTTTTCGGTCGTTGAGTACGCGGTCAACGATCGCCAAAATGAGGCCTTCCCCAAGGTCCATCATGTCTTCGTAGCCGGCGTATGAAACCTCGGGTTCGACCATCCAGAATTCGGTCAGGTGGCGTCGAGTTTTGGATTTCTCCGCTCGAAAGGTCGGGCCGAAAGCATATGATTTCCCAAATGCAGCTGCGGTCGCTTCATTGTAAAGCTGGCCCGACTGGGTCAAATAGGCCTTATCGTCGCCGAAATAATCAACCTCAAAAAGCGTCGTCGTGCCTTCACATGCCGCAGGTGTAAATATCGGTGTGTCGGCTAATGTGAAGCCGTTATCATCGAAATAGTCCCGAACCGCCTTGATAACCGTATGCCGGATCTTAAGGATCGCGTGCTGGCGTTTTGAACGGATCCACAGATGCCTGTGATCCATCAAAAACTCGGTGCCGTGTTCTTTCGGCGTTATAGGATAATCGTGAACGTTCTGAAGAACGTCGATGCCGGTAACGTCGATCTCGACGCCGATGGCCGAACGCGCATCTTCCTTGACGCTGCCTTTGACGATGATCGACGATTCTTGTCCTAGGCCCTTGGCTACCTCAAAAAGTGCCTCGTCGTTGCCCTTAAATACGACGCATTGAACTATCCCGGTACCGTCACGAAGCTGCAAGAAGACGAGTTTGCCGCTCGATCGCGAATTATAAAGCCAGCCCTTGAGTGTGACGTCCTGGCCAACGTGGTCCCTTAAATGCTCGATGTATGTTTGATTCATAATTAGGCGAAAATACAATTCTAGATGAAATGCAAGAAACAACCTAAGCGATGGGCGCTGCCTTTCGCAGCGTCCGAGTTAGCTGGAAACGGAAGGATTCACGAAAAGCTTTTGTTCGAACCGAAGTCATCGTTCTTTTTGTTTGATCCCGTTTATCAGTACCAGATCATGTTTCCATTCCCCGGACGAGACTATCGCCAGTCGCTCGTTTCTCGAAACTGCAAAACTGTGTACCGCGATGACGTTCCCAACTTGGATCTCATGGAGCCTGATGGCCGAACCGCCCTCTTTCAGTTGCTTGTATATCGACGAGGTGCCGTCAGCCGGGCCGCGGAGAAGATAGTAGATCGCTCTTCCGTCGGCCGACCATTTCAGACTCTCGATCCTTCCTCCCAAGGGTACCGGGTCAAAGCTCCGAACGCGAGCATTCCCGTCGGTTCTGGTAAGGAAAACGTGCGAGGACTGTCCAACCGTTTCGGTATATGCGAGTGTTGATCCGTCCGGTGAAATCGAGACAGGCCATGATGAGATTTTCGTGATCGGTCGTTCCACGACCGAGCCATCGGTACTAACTTGCCATATGGTATTGTCGATATGTGATTCAAAAAAGACCCATCTGCCGTCGACTGAAACGGACGTCGGATAACCGCCCGTTTTCGTCGTTATTCGAATTGGCTCTGAACCATCCAGATTCATCTTCCAAACCTGCAGATCACCTGATCGGTTGCTCGAATAAAAAAGCGAACGGCCATCATGACCGGCGATCACCGTTCGTTCTTCAGAAGGCGCGTTGGTAAGTTGACGGAGGCCGCGTCCATCCGGATCCGACATCCAAATATCCAGTTGCCCCGATATGTTTGAACCGAAAACGATCTTTCCGTCAGGGGTAAAATCGGATGCACCACCGTGCGCGAGTGTGATGGTTTCGGATGTTTCCCCGAGTCCGTGGACCCGAAGGCGGAAATCCGGTGTTACTTCGGTCGCAACCAAAATGGTCGCGGCCTGATCCAGACTCACGTTATTAAAGTTGCCGCTAAATCCCCCGAGCGGGACTGCCTGCCATGTATCGGAATCGACCTTCCAGAAGCCCGACCGATCGCTCCTTCCCCTCGCAGCCGTCATGAGCAGGGATCTACTGCCTTTGAGCCATTCGATGTTCTTTATGTCAAAGAACCGTTCGGATGAGAGATTCAGTTCCTCGCCGGTCACTATATTCACCTTGCTCAAAATGAATTCGTTCGCGCCCGTTAGCGATTGCCCATTGGCGAAAATGACGTCGGCGCCATCCGGTGTAAAGATGCTGTCGCCGATTCGAACCGGTGCAGCCCGTGTGATCAACTTTCTCTCGTTACCGCCATTTGTCGTGTCTGCAATGAAAAGCGAGCAGTAGTCTTCTTGAAGCCGAAGGCACCTAACATACGAAATACGATCGCCATCCGATGATATCCCGGTCCAGCCCTGTACGTTCTCGGCTATCTTTTGTGGAATGCCGCCCGTTACTGGGACACGGAACAGGTCTGATCTTTGATTACCTTCGCTCCTGCGGACGAAGTAAAGGGTTCTTCCGTCCGGGGCGATCGTAAGCCCAAAATAATGGGTCTGGGCACTAGAGATCACTTCTGTATCGTTTCCGGTTTCAACATCACGAAGCCTGATGCTCTGAAGATCGCCCAGTTCGCGTGCATAGAAGATCTGTTTTCCATCCGGAGAGATCACCGCGTGAAGCGCTCCGCCGTCGTTGGACAAGCGTTCGACACTAAGACTGCGGGAAACGATCGGTGTATCGTACTGACCACTCGAAATTCCCAAAAAGGCAGCAGTGACGATCCCGCCCACCGCTAAAAGAGCCGCTATCACAAATGTCGCAAATCTGCGATTATTTCGCGACACGAGTCCCGTATTAACGGGTTTCGGAGGCGCATCTTCCAGTTTGCCTGTTTGATCGTCGAAGGCTACTGATAGACCACCGGGCGGTTTCGAAACAACATCATTCGCGCCTGAAGTGGTATTGGCAGGGCGGGCATCAGATAGCAGACGTACTGCTGAGTATTGGATCGCGGCTGTTTCTTTCGATATTGACTTGGCGCCCGGTTCTTCACCGTCGAACTCGTTTACCTCCGCAACGAATCTGTAACCTCGTTTTGGGACTGTCTGGATGTACTTTTGGCCATTCGAATCGACACCCAAGGCTGTTCGTATTGTCCAGATACATCGCGAAACCGCAGCTTCCTCCACAAACGCATCGGCCCAGACACGTTCGATCAATTCCGTTTTTTCGACAAGGTGGCCATTGTTTTCAATAAGCATTAACAATGTGCTGAATGCTTTTGGCGCAAGCGGGACAGGTTCACCGTTTCTCAGGAGCAACCCCTCGGTCGGCACTAGTTGGAAATCTGCGAATTCATAGATCTTCGACCTTTTCTTGCTCATTTCATGTACTGGAAGTTTTTTGGAGAAAAAACGGAAGTTTTCTCAAGTATTTTTCGGAGATCCTACCTTAACCTCAAAAATACGAACCAGCCAACGATGTGCTTCTACGGATTGAACATATGGCTCGATCGCAGTGAGTAGCAGAAGTTTATGCCAATAAACGTAGTGAACGCAATGGTTCTCGTACGACATTCTGCAGATACGATCGGGTTGCAGCCGGTGAGGCAGAGTTGAATATACCCAGTTAACGATACGAGTCAAGGGCGACCTGTCCGACCATTACTCATTCAGCCGAAACGATAACGGAGAAATAAAATGAAAACACAATCAACAATTTTGATCACAACAATTTTGCTTGTGACGCTTCACTCGTTTGGGACCGCTCAGATAAAGATCGGGATACCGAAGGTGCCCAAGATAAACGAGCAGCCCAGACAGGACCAGTCCAAACAAGTTGAGACCAAGGAACCTGCACAGAATCGTCCGGGTCCTGCCGGGTCAACACAAACCAAATCGGCTGCCGGTTACCCCAAATTTACCTATGAAGAAGCTACGAGCACACCGAAGCTACTCGGAACAACCATCGAGATCAGCGTCAAAACTGAACATTTGAACGAGGTCTCCAGATTCATACCTCGTATCAGCTTTGACAGTTATTTCGACAAGAGCACTGTACTTCGGTATGTGGCTGAATGGACAAAGCCTAACGGAGGACCGTGGTTTACTGAACAACTTGACGCGTCGAACAGTTATCGAGAGGCGTTCACCAGCCTTAAGAGTCCTAATGACGATGCCTCCTTTAAACAGAACGCAACAAACGTGTTGGGTACGTATGGGGTGAAAGTGACTGATTCAAAATCCGGCAGTGTCGTTTTTCAGGGCATATTCAGGGTCGCGAAATTACCGATGTCCGATCCGCCCAAACCCACCTATAGCCTTTTTTATGTCGATCAGGACTGGAGTTTGTCAGTTGGCGCCGTAGGCCTGGATTTTGATAATTGGCACAGCGATCAGTTGAACCCCTCGGTTTTCCTTTGGTTCAAAGGCAATCTCGACTCAAAGAGTTTTGAAGCAAGGCTTTTTCACAACGGAGCAATGGTCGCCTCGACGGACGATGGAGGTTATGTCAATTCCCAAAGGTCGCGTGGCGAAGACTGCTTCCTTCAACCGGATGTTTGCTCTTACAAACTATGGAAGTTCTATTGGACAAACTTCGTTATCGAGAATAACGACTATGGCCGAACGAAATACCCAAGGGCAACATTCACCCGCGACAAACCCGGTGATTATACCGTGAAGATATTTTACAAAGGAGTTCAGGTTCGCGAACTGTCATTTACGATCGACTCACAGGGCTTTCTCCCCGCGAATCCATGGGCTCAGTATATGCCAATGGTTTACGGGGGAGTAATAACGCCGGTCAAGATCCTGGGAACCCTCGACAAACGGAATCCTGCGGGTTCGTTAACTGAACCACTGTACGGAAATCTGGCGAACTTTCCGTTGGGAAAATAGTACGTACTAGACCTGTTCCTGACGGCTTCGCGGGGGCACGTCTTTCAATACTCCCGTCGAAAGGTGGTCGTACGAACTTCGGCGACCAGGGCGTCGCACATCGATGAGAGGCAATTATGCAAATCGAAAAAGCACCGGAGAAATCGTTACTCCGTCGTTTCATTGCGGTTGTTCTTATGATCCTAGGGCTATTTACATTCCTTGCACCGGTCACCATCCTTGGCTGGGGATTCGTTGAAAAATGGTCTGACCCTTGTGAAGAACAAATGGCAAGAAAGTACAAAGACGAAGCATCGAGACGGTCTCAGACGATCGACATTCAAAAGATCGAAAAGGATTCCAGGGAATTATGTCTGGCCGTCAGACAAAAAGACCTGCCGGTGGTCCTAATTTTCGGATTCATCGCGTTTTGCGGGTTGATCCTCTTCGCTTCTGGAATTTTCGTTTTCAGAGGACGAAGAAAAAAAGCAGTGGTTTGATATGACGTCCACCTCAAACCAGATAGCTCGCTCTGGCTCAGAAGGTCAGATCGTCGGACGTCGATGCGGACCTCAGCACCAAAGGATCTCACGAAGAAACAAGGGTTAGAGGTTATGGAAGACTCGAGCAATGAATTGGCCAAGATTCCGAAGAAGATGACCGGACTCGGAACCCTTCTTTTGGTCCTTGGGCTACTGATATTCGTCGGTGCAGGAATTTTCTCGCTGATGGGCATTCGTGGAGCCATATCCGGCAACAGAGGGATCGCCTGTGTCGAAGCTGAAAGGGAAAGAGTGAAACTCGATGCGGCCTTCGAGTCTTTCAATCGAGCTGAGGCTGTAGAACATTCGGCCTCAGAAGCTCAAGATGAACTTCGGAAGCGAGGAGCTATCGCAGAAGGTTGGGCGAAAACGTGTGCCGAAATGAATGCCGGGGCACAAAGGTCAATGGTGACGGCTGTGATAGTGACACTTTTCGGCTTCGTCCTTGTTGTCGCGGGCTTTCTTATCCGCCGTTGATCTGGAGTTATATCGAGATTCCGATGGGGTTCGAAGTCGCCGGGAAGCCGTAACGGAACACATCAAACTCACCGGCGAATTGCATTTTGGAGGTATTTAATGAAGGAGCTATTGCGAACGATAATCATTGCGGCATGTGCAGCAGCGGTATCCGCTCAAACTACCGAATTCACCTTTCAAGGAAAGCTTCTTGACGGTGGTTCGCCAGCAAGTATTCAATACGACCTTAGATTTCGGCTCTTTGACTCACAGTTCGGCGGCAATCAGGTCGGTTCAACTCTTAATATAGCGAATGTCCAGCCGATCGCCGGAATATTCACGGTTACCCTCGATTTTGGAGCCGCATCCTTGTCTGGCGAGGATAGGTGGATCGAGGTTGGCATAAGCACAGCTGCCGCGAACGACTATGTCACCCTGACGCCACGTCAGAAGTTGCTATCGTCGCCCTTTGCGGTGCAGGCCCTTCAAGCCGCGACTTCGGTCAATGCGAATTTCGCAAGTCAGGCACTCGATTCATCGAACCTCGGGGGCATTGCGGCAACCCAATATGTGCGTACCGATGATCCAAGAATGGCCGATCAGCGAGATCCGCTACCTGGTAGCGGTAGCTATATTCAAAACCAGTCCGGGAATCAGCAAACCGCGAGTTTTGAAATAAACGGAACCGGACGAGCCTCGGGTTTTGACGTGTCAACGGCGTACCGAATTCTAGGGAATCCCGTTCTTTCTGCACCTGGTCTTTCGAATCTGGTGGTCGGCCTTAATTCCGGGGGGAATATAACGTCCGGAAACCAGAACCTCTTTTTAGGGATGTCGTCAGGCAGCACTTTGAACAGCGGAAATAGAAACACTTTCGCCGGCTTCTTTTCGGGACAGAATACAGCATCCGGAGACGATAACAGCTTTTTCGGAGTTCAATCGGGTCGCGAAAATACGACGGGTAGCCGAAATACATTTAATGGCAGACTTTCCGGATTCATCAACTCGACGGGCAGCGACAACGCATTCTTCGGATATGGGGCCGGAGCGGCGAATACAACCGGGAGCAATAATACTGTTGTAGGGGCATTCGCGTCCACCGGCTCAAATACGCGCATGTTCGGGACCGCGATCGGCTCGTACGCCACAGTCTCAGACGATGACACTATCGTGCTTGGGAAGTCCGCCGGGACATACGATGGGATTCCGCGGCCGGCCGACACTGTGGTTGTACCCGGGTTGCTAAACGTCGCCGGCAGTTTTGAGGCTCCGGTCGTAAGAGCCGGGATCCAATTCAATATCGGCGTCAGTAGAATTTTGCATAGTCCGGGGTCTAACCTTTTTGTGGGGCGTTCCACCGGGACCAATTTCGTTTCAGGGTCGTTTAATACGATAGTCGGCGGAACGGCAGGAAACAGTCTAGCAAACGGCAGTTCAAACTCGTTCTTCGGAAACTCGGCGGGTTTTCAGAATCACGGTTCAGACAATTCCTTTTTCGGTATGGCAGCCGGTCAACTAAATCAATCCGGGGTTGCCAACTCATTCTTCGGCAAAGAGGCCGGTGTTGCAAATCTCACCGGAAACAGCAACGCGTTCTTCGGTAACGGAACCGGTGTAGGCAATACGACCGGAAGCAACAACACGTTGGTCGGAAGCGCAGCAAACGTGGCCGCTGATGGCCTGTCGTTTGCAACAGCGATCGGGGCCGGGGCGTCTGTGAATGCAAGCAATTCGGTTGTACTTGGACGTTCGGCCGACACAGTTCGTGTGCCAGGCTCCCTATTCGTGACAAGCACGATCAATGCGAGTTCGGTCTCATCATTTTCGATCACGTCCAATTCGATCTCTACCAGCTCAATAACGACGGGTACGGCCACGGCCACGACTGTCGGGGTCGGTACCAGCAGCCCAACCAGAACCCTCCATGTCAACGGTGAAATGCTTTCATTCGGTAACCAAGCAGGTTATTTCCTTTCCGATCGGGAAACACCAACGTCGCAATGGCGTCTTTATTCCTCCGGTTTCACAGCCCGATTGAGCCTCGGGGGCACGGACCGGCTTGCGGTTACGCCAAACGGTATACTCTCAGTACAAAACCTCGATTCCGCGACGAGCACCCATGTTTGTTGGAATACTTCGACCGGGAACTTTTCATTCTGCTCGTCCTCGCGGAGGTATAAAAGGGACGTTAAAGATTTTCGTACCGGTCTGAGCATTGTCCGTCAGCTGCGTCCAGTCACGTTTGATTGGATCGTTTCGGGCGACCGGGATCTGGGGTTTATTGCCGAGGAAACTGCGAAGATCGAACCGCTTTTGACGTTCAAGAACAAAGATGGGGATATCGAGGGTGTGAATTATGGCAGGATGTCCGCGGTTTTCGTCAACGCGATAAAGGAACAGCAGGAGCAGATCGAGATCCAGGCGAGACAGATCCGAGAACTTACGAGGTTGGTTTGCTCGGTTCTTCCTTCGGCTGATGTTTGCTCGGTCAAGGAGGAAAAGAAATGAAGATATTTGTGGTCATCTTATTTTTCCCGGTCCTATTGCAGTCGCAAATGGGCGGGCCGTTCCAGATCGAGAAAAGTGTGATCGCTCCGGGTGGTGGAACGGCTGGGGCAGGCACCTTTGAACTTATCTTCACTACCGGGCAGTCAGCGGGCGGTGGCCCAATTTCTACCCCGTCAATGCTGGCCTTTTCCGGCTTCTGGGTGCCTGAGTTTTCGCCAACCGCTGCTCAGGTCAGTATCTCAGGTCGAGCCGCGATGTCGAACGGTGGGGGTCTTCCTAACATCACCGTTTTGCTCTCAGCTTTGGACGGAACCACAAGAGCTACTCGCACGAATTCACTCGGATATTTTTCATTCAATGGTGTCGCGTCAGGGCAGAGCTATATAATAAGCGTTCGAACAACCCGGTTCCGCTTTCACGAGCCTAGCCGCTTGATAAATGTCGTGGACGAATTGAATGGGATCGATTTCCTCTCAGACCAGGATTGATCTATCGGACGCTCATCAGGCAATAACCAGGTACCTCACGCATCTGACACTAAAAAGGGCGGTTGACGGTTCGTCGACACTCGGGGACTGAAACAATTTGACTTTTCCGAGAACGATATTCAGACTCGGATTGTTTGGCACACGAAAAGAAAAAGGTCAACTATTCGACCGCCTGGGCGGAAGCCCGGAAGATAATTTGGAACGCTCGCTGGAGATTGTTGGCCGGCAGCGTTCTGATGCTGATCTCGCGTCTCGCCGGGATGGTCTTGCCGGCATCCACGAAGTTCATCGGAGATGAGGTTTTTGTTAATCAGCGATATGACCTTATCAAATGGATCGCTCTTGCGATCGGGGTTTCCACTCTCGTTCAGGGAACGACGTCTTTTGCGCTTTCGCAGATCCTTGGTGTTGCCGCCCAACGGGCGATCACCGAAATGCGCAAAAGGGTTCAAAGTCATATCGAACGCCTTCCGATCTCGTTCTTCGACTCGACGCAAAGCGGCCAGCTGATCTCGCGAATAATGAACGATGCCGAAGGGATCAGGAACCTTGTGGGAACAGGGCTTGGCCAGATCCTTGGCAGTCTCGTGACCGCAGTGATAGCGATCGGCGTTCTGTTCTACCTAAACTGGCAGTTAACTGCGGCCACGATAGTGGTCCTTCTGATCTTTGGCGGTGCGTTGCTATATGCATTCAAGGTATTGCGGCCGATCTTTCGCGAACGCGGCGAGATCACAGCCGAGGTTACAGGAAGGCTAGGCGAGAGCCTTGGCGGCATACGGGTCGTTAAGGCCTACACTGCTGAAAAACGCGAGGACCTGAGCTTTGCCAGGGGTGCTCACAGACTATTCAGGAACATTGCGAAAACGGTCACGGGCGTTTCCGCCATTGGATCATTTTCGTCAATTGTTATCGGCGCGGTCGCGGTTATCATGATCGTCATTGGCGGCAACGCCGTGCAGGCGGGAACGATGACTTTGGGCGATTTTCTGATGTACATTTCTTTCACTTTTTTACTTGCGATCCCGGTCTTTGAATTGACGTCCGTAGGTACTCAGATAACCGAGGCTCTTGCAGGGCTCGATCGTATTCGCGAGGTCATGGCGATGACTACGGAGGACGAAGAGGACTCGAAGCTTCGGCCGATCACAAACGCGGACGGCACGATCGAATTCGAGAACGTCGAGTTCGAATACGAAAAGGGTGTGCCTGTTTTGAAGGGAGTTTCGTTTCGCTCGAATGCCGGAACGACAACGGCTTTGGTCGGGTCGAGCGGTTCTGGGAAATCGACAATTTTAAGCCTGGTCCTGAATTTCATTAAGCCCACGGCTGGTGTTGTCAAGATCGACGGTCAAGATCTCCAGACTGTGAAGCTACGCGATTACCGCCGTCATCTCGGTGTCGTCCTGCAGGACAACTTTCTGTTCGATGGCTCTATATTAGAGAATATTCGATTTGCAAACCCGACCGCGACCCTCGAGTCGATTCGAGCGGTTTGCAAGGTCGCGAATGCCGACGAGTTCATCGAGAAGTTTCCGAACGGTTACGACACCATCGTTGGCGAACGCGGAGTGAAACTCTCTGGCGGCCAGCGTCAGCGGATCGCGATCGCGCGAGCCTTGTTGGCCGATCCGCGGATACTTATCCTTGATGAGGCGACCTCAAGTCTCGACAGCGAATCTGAAGCTCTGATCCAGGAGGGCCTGAATAATCTTCGCAAGGGCCGCACGACATTTGTTATTGCTCATCGATTGTCTACGATCAGAAGCGCAGATCAGATTCTGGTGGTCGAAGCAGGCGAGATACTCGAGCGGGGGACTCACGACGAACTCATCAAAATCGATGGTCGGTATAAGCAGCTTTATGATAAGCAGTATCGGTTCGAGCAGAACCTATTCGTTAACCCAGGCGAAGACTTTACGACGAAGCCGCCTGTAACATTGGCGCAAACAAAACTATGAGTCTTCGATAGACTAGACTTTTTCCGCCGATGCGATCTTTGCCTCACGCACGATCACCTATGCCCGAATCACAAAATTACCGGAATCACACGCGTTGGTTTCCACTAGTTCATTTCGCCATATTCCCCTTGCTCGCCGTCAATCTTGTTTGGGCGACGGTGTGCGTGGTCTTGGAATTTGAATGGTTTCGTGTTCAGTATCTTGTGCTCTCGATCGCGGTCGTCCTGCTCAGTTTTGCGGCGAGACTGCAAGCTCTCAGAGCACAAGATCGCTTGATTCGACTGGAGGAAAGGCTCCGGTACAAGGCCGTACTCACGCCTGAACTCGCCGCAAAAGCGTCAGAGTTCCGTGTTGGTCAGATAGTCGCCCTTCGATTTGCTTCAGACGCGGAACTCAGTGGACTAGTCGATGACATCGCAGCCGGCAAGCTTGTGAGCCAAAAGGAAATAAAGATGGCGATCAAAAACTGGCGGGCCGACCATTTTCGCGTCTAGCGGTGTTGGTAAAATCTAGACCAACTCCTGCCGCAGGCCAAATATCTTAGGTCTCGAGTTCCGTTTCCAGTACCTCGACCAACACCGGGAAACCGCCCAATGAGGTTGCGGCGCGATGCACGATCTGAAACATCGGCTTAATGAAGGGAACGAAATAGGTTTTGCCCCGATTTACCGACTGATACGAGAATGTTCCGACAGCCTTGAGACACCTTTGAATCGTCTGAAGACGAAATTCGGTGCTGAACGCGTCCTCATCGAGCGGCTCCAAACCGACGCGAACCCGTTCTGACAAGAAATGTCGTCGTTTGTCAGCCAGCCAATCAGCCGAAGGCGGAACTGTGACTCGGTCCAGAAGAAACGAGACCAGATCGTATGCAACCGACCCGATCCGTGCATCCTGATGATCGATTATCCTGAGCTTGCCGTCTTTATCCAGCATCAAATTCGCAGCGTGAAAATCGCGGTGACACAAAACGGACGCGCGTCGTTCCAGATCGAGCGACAATTTCCTGAATTCCAGATCCAGGGCCTCATCGAGAGTCGGCACGAGTGGCTGCTGTTTGAAAGTAGCGAAATAATGTGTCTTAAAGAAAGCAAGCTCCCAGAACAGTTTCTCATTGTCGAATTTTAGTTTAGATGCAATCGACCCGACCTGAAACGCCTTTGCGGTCGCAGCCTGGATATGCGGTATAAGATCGATCGCTCTAACTATAAGTTCTTCGCGCCCTTCATCGTCCGAAGTTTGCAGTTCATCACGCAGTATCCGGTCGCCAAAGTCCTCGATCACAATGACCCCGAGGGCCTCGTCTACGTCCATCACGCGGGCAACCGGCAATCCGGCACTAAGAAAAAGCTCGGATACATCGAGATAGCTTTGCTCTGAGGAACTAAACGGTTCCGGATAGACGCAAGCGATCGCAAATTCGCCGCGCCACCCTATCCGAAAGTACTCACGTGTAGAGGCGTCGGGAGTAAGTTGCCGAATCAGGCCTTTCTCGTTGCGAGCCACGAGAAAGCTTTCAAGCCTCGAGCGAAAATCAGACATAGATATCAATTCAGCGGGACAACGTAGTTTTCTCCCTGAATGTAGCCCTTAAGTGCCTTTTCGGGAATTTCCGAACAGGTTCGGACCATTTCTGCACGTACGATAGCAGCATTTTCGAAGCATGCGCCGCCCTCTATGGAAACGCCATCTGCGATGATCGTTCGATAGAGCCGGACGTCGTCGCCGACCGTGACATTGTCCCACAATACTGAATCGCGGATCGACGCCGAACCCGAGATCAAGCAGCCTGTGCCGATATCAACATCCGTTTCATTCATCATAGCCAGCGAAATATCCAGATAGCGCGGTATCGTCGAAAGCTCGAACCACCTTGCATCGTCGATATGAGCGGCGATCGTGCGGCCTTCTCGAATTGCTGGATCGTAGAAGGTCGGGACGATATCGGAATAGATACCGCGCGGAATATAGTCGAAGACCTCAGGTTCGACGATATGAATACCAGTAAACATCAATGGTTTTTCGATGTCGCTTTCGGTGTTGCGGATCTCATCCTCCGAAAGCGGCTCGGCAAAGCCTCCGAATCCTTTCACCAGTCCGTCTTCGGTCTCGACGATCGTAAAGTGCTCACGTTTACTATTGGGCTTTAGGACCATCGTGGCGAGCGCTCCGGTTCGGCGGTGCGTCTCCAGGGCAGAATTTATATCGATGTCTGTGATTATCTTGCCGTTGACGATAAGGAAGGTCTCATCCTCGAGGAGGTGTCGGGCATTATCCAACGCACCGGCGGTACCAAGAATGTTCGGTTGCTCTACCGTGTATGCGATGTTCACTCCAAAGCTGCTGCCGTCGCCCAACGCTGAGACCACTGACTCAGGTTGATGATGCAGATTTACGACGATATCGTTGAATCCGAATTTAGCTACGTATTCGGCCACATATCCGACCAACGGCTTGCCTAAAAAGGGAATCGCCGGCTTTGTTCGGTCGATCGTCAGGGGGAACAGCCTTGTACCGAAACCTGCAGCAAGGATCATTGCTTTCATAAAGGGATCCGTAAACCCGAGGGAACAAACAACACTTTACGTCAAAGCCGTTAATTTCCAAAACCAGCGACATTCGGTCGTTTTCTACGATTCCTCGGTAGGAAGTCATCGCGCAAAATGGAAAAGGCCGGGCGAGCCGGCCAATTCCGTAATGAACGAATATTCAAATTAATGTACGGAGAAATTGGCGACCGGATAGTCACCGGCAGCTCCGAGTGAATTGTTAGAGACCGCAAGCGATGCAGAACTTTGATACCAGAAGACGCCGCTTCGCCATACGCCAAAGTCGGCGCGACCGTCACCGTCGTAATCACCGCCTGCAAGGACAAAATCGGTTGCGGAATTGCCAAATGTCGTCGCGTAAACGCCGGTGTTAGTATTACTTCCGTAATACCACCACTGGAAATTACCTCCGCTCACCCGAACAACTGCTATATCCGTTGCACCGTCGCCATCATAATCGCCGGGAACGATCAGATCGCTCGAGCCGCCGAAAGGAATCGCGCTCGTTGCTCCAGTAGCAAATAGCCGCCAGAACACCGTTGGCGAACCGCCACGCTGAACGACGAAGTCGTATTTGCCATCGCCGTCGTAGTCGCCGGGAGCAGGGAAGTCACCGCCGATGCCCCACGGAACGAATGCAACGTTGCCGCCGGGATTGTTGAGGGATCCACGGTAGTACCATGTGGACTGCTGGCCAGATCCTCCAGCACGATAAACTGCGAGGTCAACTTTCCCATCACCGTCATAATCACCAACGACCGTTGGGTCGTCGCCTGTCTGGCCAAATGCCTCAACGCGCGCGGTGCTGGTTTGACTGTTCAGAATGAAGAAGGTTGCGGCTTCCGGTGCTCCGGCCCGCCAAACAGCAATGTCATCTTTTGCATCACCGTCAAAATCGCCCGCAACAAAGAAATCGCTGGCCAATCCCCAATCGTACGATTGAGTTGCCCCGCCCGAATTCGGATTAATGAACCAACGAACTTGCCCATTCGCTCCGCCGCCGACATTTCGAACAACGACGTGATCTGAACGGCCGTCGCCGTCATAATCGAGCTGAGCATCGCTCGGTGCCGAAGCGGTCTCGATGGTGAGGTTCGCAGCGGTGATGCCGCCCGTATCGCCCTGTGCACAGTCATTGAATCTCAACGTCCACGTCCCGTTCGGATTCGCGACTCCCGCAAATACCGGGTTCATCGATGTGTTCGTTCCCGTCGGGCTCGCAGTCCGGTAATCTCCCGCTGCTACCGGCTGTACCGATGTCGCCGCCGTTGCCGCTGCCCACCAGTTTCCCGCCGCCGCATCAAAGAAATTGTACGGCCCGGCCAGATTCGAATCATCCCCAAATCCTGATCCAGCCGGATTCGTGAATGTGAAGATCTCGTGGGTCGGTGCTCCGCCAGGTGCCAGCAATACCGTGTCCACGTCGCCTACCCAACTGTGGGCCGGTGATCCCGACGTGAAATTCACCACGATGTTCGATGGTGCTCCGGTCAATCCTGAAACCGTGAACGTCACCGATCGGCCAGGCCCCGTACATGTATTGTCCGGTATCGGCCCAAGCGTCCCCGCATTTGCCGGAAATACCGCCGCCGGTGATGCCGCCACAGGCTTCGCCACTGCTTTGCTTGCCTCGACCGCCTGATCTCTCGTGTTCAATATGATTGCCCCAACTACACAGCTGATCGCCGCTGCCGCCATAAAGATCGTTCGTGAGGACTTCCTACCTTTCATCCAAGACATACTCAATACTCCCTCCTCGGAGAAAACACCCAAAAGCCTAATCATAAATCTCGGCCAAGATCAAAACTTTCGGCTGATAAGTTTGGTTTTGATTTAGTGAAACTAAACGGAACAGTGCGAGTAACTTAATTCTTTTCGACTTTTATGTCAAGGATTAGGAATCCCTGCTAACATCGTCAAATCCCTTTCGAACACGTCGTATGTCCGTTTGCTTCAGCGCTTGAAATAAAAAAGGCCAGGGAGGGTGTCCCCGGCCTTTGCTGTTTCAGGTGCTTTCGGTGATCAGTGTACCCAAGAACTCGCGACTGCGAAGTCACAGGTGCTCACGTTTGGACATTGTCCCCATGGAACGAACGAAACTGCCGCGTTGCTCGAGTTGCGTACCCAGAATCCCGATTGTCCGGGCGTTGCACTCCCACGCCATATCGCGAAATCGGTCGATCCGTCGCCGTCATAATCGCCGGGAGCACTGACGTCTCCGGTAGAACCCCACTGAACGAATGATGTCGCCCCGGTTCGAGTCAAAACCCAGTGTTGCCGGGCACCGCTGACTGTACGGCGAACACAAAAATCGTGTTTTCCATCGCCATCGTAGTCGCCAGGGATAATAAAGTCCGAGGACGTTCCCCAGTTGATGTACTCAATACCGTTGTCGGAGGACCTCAAGAGGACGAATTGTCCCTGCGCGGGTGCCGCCGGATTAGATCGCTGAATACAAAAGTCGTATCGACCATCACCATCGAAATCACCCGGATTCGGGAAGAAGTCACCCTGAACGCCGAATCCCCATGGCACAAACGTGATATTTCCGCCTGGGTTAGCATTGCTCCCGCGATAATAGAAAAAGCACTGGCCGTCCGGGTCTGAAAACGGTGGACAGCGATAGACCGCCGGGTCAGATTTGCCATCTCCGTCATAGTCGCCGATGATCGCGGGATCATCGCCGGTCTGGCCAAAGTTCTGGAACACAAAGGTATTGGTCTGGCTCTGCAAAATGTAGAATCCGGCCACACCTGCGGCTGCTTCTCTCCAAACCGCATAATCCGTTTTATCGTCACCGTCAAAATCGGACGGCGTGATGAAATCCGTCGTCGCGGATCCCCAATCATAACTTGTAACCGTCCCCGACCCATTCTCTCTGGTGAACCAGCGGATCTGGTTTGTCGCACCGCTTGCTCCGGGACCAACATCACGGGCAACGGTATAGTCGGTTCTACCGTCGCCATTGAAATCGAATTCCGCCGGTTCAGGTGCCGAAGCGGTCTCTATGGTTAGATTGGCCGCGGTGATGCCGCCCGTATCGCCCTGTGCACAGTCATTGAATCTCAACGTCCACGTCCCGTTCGGATTCGCGACTCCCGCAAATACCGGGTTCATCGATGTGTTCGTTCCCGTCGGGCTCGCAGTCCGGTAATCTCCCGCTGCTACCGGCTGTACCGATGTCGCCGCCGTTGCCGCTGCCCACCAGTTTCCCGCCGCCGCATCAAAGAAATTGTACGGCCCGGCCAGATTCGAATCATCCCCAAATCCTGATCCAGCCGGATTCGTGAATGTGAAGATCTCGTGGGTCGGTGCTCCACCCGGTGCCAGCAATACCGTGTCCACGTCGCCTACCCAACTGTGGGCCGGTGATCCCGACGTGAAATTCACCACGATGTTCGATGGTGCTCCGGTCAATCCTGAAACCGTGAACGTCACCGATCGGCCAGGCCCCGTACATGTATTGTCCGGTATCGGCCCAAGCGTCCCCGCATTTGCCGGAAATACCGCCGCCGGTGATGCCGCCACAGGCTTTGCCACTGCTTTGCTTGCCTCGACCGCCTGATCTCTCGTGTTCAATATGATTGCCCCAACTACACAGCTGATCGCCGCTGCCGCCATAAAGATCGTTCGTGAGGACTTCCTACCTTTCATCCAAGACATACGCAATACTCCCTCCTCGGAAAATTGAAAAATTCTGGCCGCTCGCATGAATCCGTTCATAACGAGATGTCAGAGAATAGTCGCATTTTGCGTTGCGGTAAAAGAAAACAGCGTCAGAAAGTTACGACTTTTCCGGTCCGATGTCAAGATTATGCGATATTCCCCTCAGAATCCTAAAGGTCGGCAATGGTCACTGCGGTGATGCTCATTATGCAAGTTCTGTTACGATGATTCGATGCAGGAACGACTTCCCAAGAACAACCGAAGAGAGATATTTGGCTGGCTCACCTACGATTGGGCGAATTCGGCCTTTTATACGACCGTTGTAACAGTTTTGGTCGGCCCTTACCTCACGGCATTAGCTCAAGCCGACGTTGGCAAGGGCGGTACTGTGTTGACCCTGGGCCCACTCGGCACGGTCACCTCAGATAACATGGTCACTTCAACCCTCGGCGTTTCAATATTCCTTCAGGTCTTCATTCTGCCGATACTCGGGTCGATCGCCGACTACACGCACCTGAAAAAGAAAATGATGGCCTTCTTCTGTTATATGGGCGTGATCGCGAGCTCGCTCCTCTTCTTTATTAAGGGTGATTCTTATGTTTGGGGCTGTATCTTGTTAGTAATAGCTAATATGTCATTTGCGGCCGCAAATGTATTTTATAACGCGTTCCTTGTTGACTTGACCACCGAAGATCGGCGCGACCGCGTTTCGAGTTACGGGTTTGCCGCAGGTTACCTGGGCGGGGTCGTTATGCTTGTCCTCAACCTTGCCATGATCAACTATGCTTCGTCATTAGGCGTAACAGAGGGCGAGGCTGTACGTATTTCGATGCTGGCGGCATCGCTCTGGTGGGGGCTCTTCGCGATCGTGACCTTCCGTTTGATCCGCTCGCGCCAGGCAAACCGCGTTCGCGCGGACCACGATCCCTTGATGGTCATCGGTTTTAAGGAAGTATGGCGAACACTAAAAGAGCTGGTCGGCCTGAAATACACATTGCTATTCCTTATTGCGTACCTTTTTTACAACGATGGGATCCAGACCGTAATACTGAATTCGTCGATCTTTTTGTCACAGGAACTATTCGTCGCAAACGGGCTTCAGCCAAGCCAATCCTTTCTTCTCGGAATCTTCCTTATTGCCCAGGTTTCTGCCTTATTTGGCGCGATCATCTTCGAGCGTATCGCGCGGCTGATCGGTGCAAAGAGAACCATCATTGTCAGCCTGCTGATATGGTGCGGAATTGTGATATACGCTTACGCACTGCTTGAAAGCCAGTTCCAAGCGATGATCATGGCGGTATTCATCGGCTTGGTACTCGGAAGCGCACAAGCGCTGAGCCGATCATTGTTTTCGCAGATGATCCCAGCAGATCGCGAATCCTCTTTTTTTGGATTGTACGAGATCTCGGAAAAGGGTACTTCTTGGTTGGGGAATCTGGTATTTGCCGTGGTCGTTGGAATTACGGGATCGTTCAGGCCCGCAATATTGGCGCTGATCTTCTTTTTCGTGACCGGCAGCCTGATCCTTCTTTTCACGAATACTACCCAGGCAATTCATGATGCCGGTAATGTCACCCCGGAAGAAGCTGAGAAAAAAGCGGCAATTTGAGAAACGTCATTACTTGGCTATAATCGAGATGTTCGAAATCAGTGAGATCAGGATGGTCAAACGATTGTGATCGTAAGTGGAAACGACAGAATAGTGACGATCTTTGGCGGCTCCAAGTGCGGCCCCGGATCGCCTGAATACAAAGATGCCGAGGAACTCGGTTTCAAACTAGCTAAAACGGGTTTCACGATATGCACCGGCGGTTACCTTGGCGTTATGGAGGCCGCCTCTCGCGGAGCTCGTGAGGCTGGCGGTCGCGTGTTCGGTATCGTGATGAACCAGTTTAAATCGGAGCCAAATCGCTACTTGACCGATAAGGTCGCAACAAATCACTTCTACGAGCGTCTTCAAAACCTGATAACGCGTTCGGTTGGATTCGTTGCGTTCCGCGGAGGCATGGGGACCGTAACCGAGATCTCGCTTGTTTGGAACAAGCTTCAAACGGGCGTTCTCGATCGTCGCCCGCTGGTGCTGATCGGTGATTGTTGGAAAGATGTGGTCCATGCGTGGCAAAGCAACCTGGTCGTTTCGGCTGAGGACGTTGCTCTGCTTGATTTCGCACACAACGCCGACGAGGCTTGCGGAATTATCGTTGAGAAATCGCGAGGTGTCGTTGTATGAATTGCCCAAGATGTACCGTCGAGCTTTTGCCTAATGCCCGCTTCTGCGGATCATGCGGATTCACGCTCGCCGCCGCTACGCCCGATCAGCAGCAGGCTCCCCACGTTCAGCAGCAGGCTCCGCCTATGCAGCAGGGAACCGCAGCAGGTGCGTTTCACTTAGACGCCGACGGCAGAGGTCAGGGCCGTGGATACACTTGGGAGATCAAGCATCCCGGTTCGTTTGCGCTGGCCGTTGTCAATCTTCAGCCAGAGCAAGCTATCGCCGCAGAAGCCGGAGCGATGGTTTCGATGTCAGCAAACATCGATCTCCATTCCGAGATGAAAGGTGGTGTTTTCGGCGCCTTGAAAAGGGCGGTTGGCGGTGAATCAGCCTTCGTTTCGACCTTCACGGCTCGTGGGGGCCCGGGCGAAGTAACGCTCGCTCCCGGAGCTCCCGGAGACATAACCGGTATTGAAATGGCGAACCAGATGTTCAAGGTTCAATCGAGTTCATATTTGGCCGGTGACGTTGGACTGCAGGTAGATACCAAATTTGGCGGGACGAAATCATTTTTTGGCGGCGAGGGGCTTTTTGTTTTAGAGGTTACGGGGACAGGCCTATTGCTCGTTTCATCGTTCGGAGCTATACATCGCAAGGTACTCAGACCCGGTGAACAGTATGTGATCGACACCGGACATCTTGTCGCGTGGGAAGGGCACCTGCAGTACAGTCTTCGCAAAGCTGCGAAGAGTGGATTCTTCAGAAGCTTTCTCAGCGGTGAAGGTATGGTCGCCGAGTTTACGGGCCCCGGTGAAATTCTCATTCAAACACGCAACCTTGCGGCATTTGCCGGACTCTTGAAGCCGTTTTTCCCATCGCAAGGCGGAAGCGGCGGAGGCTTCAGCTTCGGAAGCTGAGTCCCAACGAACGGCAGCTCTCATTTCGAAGATGCCTACTCAAAGCAACGGAAATCGTTCTTCCGCAGTTTTCGACAAAGTTGAGACGCGGATCAAAGGAAAGGCTGTTTCCCGGGGCATCGCCTTTGGCAAAGTTATTTGTCTACATGGCCGAAATCGACAGTTTTTCCGCGTCGATCTACCTTCGGAAGAGACCGCTTCAGAGATCAAACGTCTGCGTTCTGCCTTTCGCCTCGCTGAAAAGCAACTTCGTGAACTCGCTAGTGCGGAGTCAGGAAAGAGCTCGATATCCGGTCCTGGAATATTCGAAGCTCAGCAACTGATACTTGACGATAAGACGCTCAGAAGCAAGATCGAAGATCATGTAGTCAAACAGTGCGTAAATGCCGAGTGGGCTCTAAAGTGTGTCGCCGACGAATACATCGCTCGCTTTCACGCAATGACAAGCGAACACCTCAGGGATCGGTATATCGATATTGAGGACGTTGCTGACCGAATTCTGAATGCTTTGGCAGGAAAGGCGAGTCCGAAGATCCGATTAGGACCCAACTCGATCATTGCATCAAGAGATCTTCGCCCCTCGACCATTGCCGGACTGCATGGCAAAAAACCGGTCGCATTGATATCGGAGCACGGTGGCTGGACGTCACACACATTCATTCTTGCACGCGAATCGAACATTCCCGCGGTCACGGGCCTGAAGCACGTTCTTCGTCGTTTGGAAACCGGTGATAAGGCCATTGTAGACGGTTACAATGGACTTGTGATCATTGATCCCTCCGATGCCACAACCGAAGAGTATCGATTAACGAAAGCCCGATCCGTAAAAACCGCGTCCAGTAGGAAGCTCGCGCCGTCTAAGCCATTGACCACATTAGATGGGCGTGAGGTGATCATCCGGGCAAACGCTGACCTACCTGTTTCTTACTCGCGGGCTAAGACGCTCGGAGTAAAGGGGATCGGCCTGTTTCGCTCGGAGTCACTCTTTAATCGATTCAAAGGCTTTCCATCTGAAAACCAACAATTCGAAGCATATCGCAGGTTAGCGGCAGTCGCCGGAAAGGACCGCTTGCGAATTAGGACCTTTGACATAGGTATCGGCCAATTGATCGAACGTCAAGAAGACCGGGAACGTAACCCTGCCCTCGGGCTGCGAGGTGTTCGATTGAGCTTAGCCTACCCAAAACAGCTAAGGGTACAACTCCGTGCGATCCTGCGAGCAAATACGGAGCAGAACATCGACATGGTCATTCCCATGATCGCGGGATTAGCCGAGATTCGCGAAGTTCGGAACATGCTTAATCTTGAGCGGATCGATCTTGAAAAGAAAGGCACGTCGGTAGACACGCCGGGAATCGGCGCTATGATCGAGGTCCCTGCCGCTCTTCTGGTGATTGACGCGATACTTGAAGAAGTCGATTTTATTTGTCTAGGAACAAATGACTTAATTCAGTACCTTTTGGCCGTCGACAGAGATAATGAGAATGTTGCCAACTGGTACCGCACACTACATCCTTCTGTGATCCAGGCGATCAGATCCGTTTTGACCGCTGCCGGGCAGCGTCAAAAGCCCGTCATTTTATGCGGAGAAATGTCGGGTTCGCCATTCTATGTGCCGATCCTTGTCGGTCTCGGGGCAACGGAACTGAGCATGAATATCAGTTCGATCGAACGAGTCCAGCGAATAATCCGAGGAATTGCTTACGAGGAGGCACGGGATCTGGCTGAACGGATATTAGAATGCAAGACTGCAGATGAGGTCGAGCGATCGGCGATAGCAACTGTCCGGTCAAAATGGGCACATTTGTTCCCAGACGATTTCTTGATCGGGAACAGATTTTGAACGCCGTTCACAATTCGATGGCCACAATGACGGGAAACCCTGTTTACACCGTTTTAATACTGAACGATTTTTGCTATAATCCTCTAGCTTCGCCGTGGGGCGAACTGGACGGTCGCTGTCGTAAGACAGAGGAAAGTCCGAACACCAAAGGGCAACGAGCCGGGTAACACCCGGGAATCGCCAGAATATGGCGATTACGACAAGTGCAACAGAGAACAGACCTGCCTTTTCGAAGGTCAAGGGTGAAACGGTGAGGTAAGAGCTCACCGGCGTGCATGGAAACAGGCGCGGCCAGGTAAACTCCTCGTGGTGCAAGACCAAATAGGAAAACGCTAACGGGCTGCCCGCCCGATGTACGATGGAAACATCGTCGGTGTTTTCGGGTAGGTCGCTAGAGTCGGATGGTAACGTCCGGCCTAGATGAATGATCGTCAACTGTCGGTTTCGGCAGGACAAAATTCGGCTTATAGGTTTGTACCACGGCAAGCACTTTTTCCGTCGTTCACGTAATTCTAGGAGAAACAATCGATCGTATGGCTAACAGAAAAGGTGTATTCATTGGCGCCTACGTTCCAAATGAGCTAAAAGAGTCGCTCAGGCGTCGTGCCGCCGCGGAACACAGGACCCTATCTCAGGAAATAACCCGAATTCTCGTCGAAGCCGTACACGGAAAAGGCTTGCCGGCCGGAAGCGTCGACCGACGGACGACCGGTGCCGTCCCGCGCCGTAGGGCAAGCGATCCCCCGACTAGACGCCGTGCCGAAGATCTGCCCTACATACCGCCGTCTGACGACGACAGTAAATAGCCAGACGTCCCATTAGCTCAGACGACGTAAAACGCCGCAGTCCATTTGGGCCGGCGTTTTTTCTTAGACGTGCCGGTTTTGTTAGAATCACCTTACATGGAGAAGAATACCTTCCTTGTTGCTGCTGCCGTTGCTTTGCTTGGATTCGCTTTTGGGTTTTTCCTTGCAAATACATTTAATCGTGGCGAAATGGATGTGCTGCGGGCCGAGAACGAACGATTGAGATCGACCTCGGGCAGTTCCGCTCAGCAAACAGGTCAGACCGAACTTGCCGAAAATGAGATCCAGGCCAAGATCTCTGAGGCTGACGCAAGTCCGGAAAATCTCGGCTTTCAGCGTAATTTGGGCCTTGCGCTTTACCGATATTCTTCGATGAAGCAGGACGTTCGGCTGTTGGGTGAATCGGCCAGATTGATCGAAAGAGCAATTTCGCTTTCTCCAAAGGACCGGGAACTAAAAGTGGCGGCCGGAAATGCTCATTTCGATATGGGTTACTTTGGTAAACAAAACGAGAGTTTTGAAAAAGCCCGGAAATATTATTCAGCGGCGCTAGCGGATAATCCAACGGACAGCAACGTGATCACCGACCTAGGGCTTTCCTATTTTCTTCAGGACCCGCAGGATCTGGCCGCTGCAAAGCGAGAATTCGACCGTTCATTAAAGATCGACCCCAAGAATGAAAAGACGCTTCAATTCGCGATTCAGACCCTCTGGCGTATGGGACGCGGGGACGAGGCCGCCGATCTTTTGGAACAGTTGAAGGTCATCAATCCGAAAAGTCCGGCGGTGAATGAGCTATCGTCGATATTGACCCAGAACCCGCCAAAACAATGAGAGAGGCCCTTTTAGTTCTATTGGTGATCGCGGTACTCTTCGGGCTGACCGCTTTTCGATATCGGCGTCAAATTTGGACAGTGATCCAGATGTGGCGGATGATCAAATCCGCTCGAGACGGAAATCCGAAAGTCAATAACGGCAAATCCGACTTGCCTGGCCGCTCGAATGAGGTTCTTGTCAATTGCTCTAAGTGTGGAAAATGGGTTTCAGAAAATAACGCCATTATGCTCGGAAATAAGATCGTGTATTGTTCTTCAAGCTGTCTAGAGGGATCGGCAAAGACCGTTTAAGGAATGAAGTTATTCACGTACCAAGCAATGATCCTCTCACCGAACAGAAAGGCCGCGATCGACCCGATTCCCAGAAAGATCCCAAATGGTATCTGAGTTTGAAGACTCTTGTCCTTTTTTGATGCGATCAGAACGCCGCCGACAATTGCTCCGGCAAAGGCTGCAATGAAGATCGATAGCAAAGACAATCGCCAGCCCAAAAGAGCACCAACGCCAAACATCATCTTGACATCTCCGAGACCCATCGCTTCGACACCCCTGAATCGTTTCCAAACCTCGCCGACGAACCAAAGCGAACCACCTCCGGCCGCCGCACCCAGGATCGCACCAAGCAGCGAGACCGCTGCAGCCGGATACTCCACCAGAATACCGGAAAGCGGGCTATAGGACATGTCGCTGAAAACTGCGTCGCCGAAAACGAGCGGGAGCACCAACCTGACTGATAGCGCGAAAAGCAAGAACGGGTAGGTTATCGCGTTTGGAAGTATCATGTGCTCCGCATCGATGAACATCAGGGCGACTATCACCGAAACGAGAACCAAGCCGACCGGCAACAGCGGGCTAAGGCCGAACTGCCAAAAAACGAGCAGCCACAAAACCGCATTCAGCAACTCCACTGCCGGATAGCGTATTGAGATCGGTTCTTTACAGCCTCTGCATTTTCCGCGAAGTAACAGCCAACTGAGGATAGGAATGTTGTCGTACTGTTTTATCGCAGCTCCGCATTTTGGGCATGCGGAATTTGGAAAAACGATGGATTCTTCCCTCGGCACGCGATGGATCACAACGTTCAAAAAGCTCCCGACGGCGGCACCGAACACACCTACGAGGATAAAGCCAACGACATCGGGCAAGCCGCTGAACGACTCAAAGGTAGAAACAAAAAAGGTCATGATATTCCAGGTTTCGTCAGCGAATTTGGGCACACAAATCGAGATGAAGGATGTGAAGACAGCCCCCGAAATCTTAAACCGTTTGGCATCAAATTAAAAGTAAGCGTACCGAAACTAATATTCGGCAATTTCTGCATCTGATCGAGGCCGAACGAATCGAAACCGGATGGCCCTGTTTTGGAAAAGTGAAAACAAGAGAATGTCTAATCTCATATGGTCGTTACCGAAAATTCCGCATTGCGGCATAAAGAAGACGGCAGCCACGATTGTCCGAAAACAGCGAATTTATTCGCGCTCGTCCGTGCACTGGTTCGCGACAGCTCTTTTCTATCAAATTGAGAGCAAGACCAAAATACCTGACGAGATATGTTGAAACGCTCGGAATCAACCACTTTTAACGTGGCACCCGTATTGCGTCAGGTTTGTGTACCACGCGTTGAAGCCCGCCATCGGCGTGATAAAGAGATCGGACGAAAAGCTCCAACTCCAGATCGGAGCATTTACGATCTCATCGTGAAAACTCTCGGCCAGGAATATTGGATCTGCTGATGGACAGCCTGCTCTCTATACGAAATCGAACCGAGTGGACACGAACGAGCTAGAGCATCGGAATGGCCCACGCAATACAATATGTCTCACGGAGGATAAAATAATGACAACCGCTATAAGATCGCTGAAGATCATCACGATCGTGATATTTGCAGGATTCGTTTCATTTATCGTTTTTTCAACAGAACGCGTGTCTCCGACAGCGATCGCATCCACCTCGGGCCCACCCGCAGGTCGGACGGGAGCTCCAGGTGAGTCCACTTGTACATCTTGCCACGCATCTAATCCCCAAACGGGACAGTTCTCGATAGTCGTTCCGACCAATTACGTACCGGGACAAACATATTCCATCCAAGTGCACAATTCTACAACCGATATGTCTCGGTCAAGTTGGGGGTTTGAACTCACGTCGCTCACCGGATCGAACACGGCTGCGGGCACATTCGCGAATGTTAATGCTACTACCCGGATCAGGACTGCTAATAGCAAAAGCTATATCGAACAGGCCGCCGCTGGCGTTTTTCCGGGCCAAACCGGTTCGTCTTCGTGGACATTTAATTGGACGGCACCTGCAACCAATGTTGGGCCAGTGACCTTTTATGCCGCGGGCCTTCACGGCGACAATCAGGACGACGATAACGGCGATCAAACCTACACGACCAACGCGGTCTCTCAACCTGCAACGCCCGTGATAATTCGACACGGCTTTTCGGATTTTGACGGCGACGGAAAGGCGGACGCCAGCGTATTTCGTCAATCTACCGGTACCTGGTATTTGAATCAGACCACGAACGGGGTCGGCGCTATCCAGTGGGGAATCTCAACCGACGATATAACCCCTGCTGACTTTGACGGCGATGACAAGGCAGATATCGCGGTATGGCGCCCGGATGATCCAACAGTTGCAGCATTCTACATCCTTCAAAGTTCCAGCACGACCGTTCGGATCGAGAGATTCGGACAGACCGGCGACGATCCGGCAGTCGTTGGAGATTGGGACGGTGACGGCAAAGCTGATCCGGCTGTTTTCAGGGCACCGGTCGGCGGCGGGCAGAGCAGCTTTTATTTCAGAGGCTCCCTAAATAATCCTGGAGGCGACGTCACTTATTTGCCGTGGGGACTCTCGGGCGATATCCCGATGCCTGGCGATTTCGACGGCGATGGAAAGCGCGACAGGGCGGTCTTTCGGACATCGACTTCAGAATGGTACATACTTCAAAGCTCGAATCTGCAGATCAGATACGATTTCTGGGGACTACCGACTGATAGGTTTGTAAACGCTGATTACGATGGTGATTCGAAAACCGACCTTGCAGTATTTCGGAATGGAACCTGGTACATAAAGCAGAGCTCAAATGGTCAGGCTGTGTATTTGAATTGGGGCTTAAGCACCGACATCCCGGTTCCGGCCGACTATGACGGCGACGGCAAAACAGATGTCGCAATATATCGAAATGGCGCTTGGTACATTTTGAGAACTTCGAGCGGAACAATGGGTGTTCAATCCTTCGGTTTGGGAACGGACAAGCCGGTTCCCAATGCGTTTGTCCAGTAACTGGCAAAGGAAGTCCATAACTCTGCTTTGCAGTTGAGCTTCAAAAATAAATGAATGGCGGTGCGGGATTCGAGTCCGGCACCGCCTTCAACGAATAGAAATAACGAGAAGATATTTGTGACGCGCGAAGACGTTCTACAAAAGGAGAGCCTTTTCAGTAGTCCGTTCCGTGACCGAACAGCAGCTTTGTTACAGCTTGATGAATCTGCCCAATGGACGATGGTGAAAGGGCTTCGTTGGCCCCAGTTCTATAAATAGCGGCGTCGATGGACTATGTGCAAGAGCGTTAAGAATTTCGAGACCGATCATTCGCGGGTCGCGTTTATTGAGTTGGCGGGGGCATCAGGATTTCCATCAACTGCCGCCACGATATATAGAAAGATGCCAAGCACGACCATGATCCCGAGCCCAATACCTGCAACAATGTAGCCCCACATCACGAATCGATGTGCTTTCGCGGTATCTTCACGGACTACGACCTCTTTGCCGTCAACTTCGATTACTTCCGTTTGCATAAGTTCTCCAGTTACTAACGAGCCGGTGAAGGGGCGGTTGCTGCGGGCACAGTTACGTTGATATCAATGTCTCTCTCCTTAGCGGGCTTCGACCTTAAGACCCCGCTGTAATAAACAACACCTGCAATGATCGCGACCACGACAACCAGTGCGATCGCCCAAACTGCGTTACTTCCTGTTCCATTTTCTTCTGCCATAACCTACAAGTGTATTGAGTCGAAACTTGATTGTTTGTACGCAAACGCACATTGCCAATTGCTTTTGGTGACGTATGCGAAATATCTTCTTCGACACGGTGTTTGCTTAGCATTTTCCTAGCATTGTGACAAAACATCATTTATCATTACGTTGCGGCAAATACTCACAACAAAAGGAAATATCGACTTGAAACCTACAGACATTCAGGATCCCGAATACTTTCATAAGGTCGTAGATTGTCAATACGCATGTCCGGCACACACGCCTGTTCCGGAATACATCCGTCTGATCGCTGAGGGTAAGTACACCGAAGCTTACATGATCAATTGGGACTCCAACGTTTTCCCGGGCGTGCTTGGTCGAACGTGCGACCGACCCTGTGAGCCCGCCTGTCGCCGCGGCCGTATCGACGAAGAGCCAGTTGCCATATGTAGATTGAAGCGCGTTGCCGCCGACAATCGAGACGATGTCATTCCATACATGCCCCAGGGGCCGTTCACCCCGAACGGCAAAAAGGTCGCACTGATCGGTGCCGGTCCTGCATCGCTTACGGTCGCAAGGGACCTTTCGCCGCTGGGTTATGAGGTTCATTTGTTTGACGAGCAGATCAAGGGTGGCGGTTTCATGCGTTCGCAGATACCGGCATTCCGTTTGCCGGAGCAGGTGCTTGACGACGAGGTCGATTACATCCTCCGTCTCGGTATCCACACCCATTTCAAGCATTACGTTTCCTCGCTCAAGGAAATCCTCGAACAGGATTACGACGCGGTCTTTGTAGGCACCGGGGCTCCGCGGGGACGAGATCTGCCGGATCTGCCGGGTCGTCAGGAAGGCGATGCGAATATTCACATCGGCATCAATTGGCTCGGCTCGGTGGCCTTTGAACACACCGACAAGATCGGGAAGACGGTTATCGTCCTCGGCGGCGGCAACACCGCAATGGATTGCTGCCGAACCGCTCGGCGACTCGGCGGTGAAGACGTGAAGGTCATCGTCCGTTCGCCGTTCGCATCGATGAAAGCTTCGCCCTGGGAAAAGGAAGACGCAATGCACGAGGACATACCGATCATCGACAACCATGTGCCGAAATCGTTTGTTATCGAGAACGGTAAACTCGCGGGCATGACCTTTGAAAAGGTTGAGGCGAAGTATGATGCGAACGGAAAACGCAGCCTTGTGCCGACGGGCGAACCCGACGTGTTCTATCCGGCAGACGATGTCCTGATCGCCGTCGGCCAGGAGAACAGTTTTCCATGGATAGAGCGTGACTGCGGTGTGGAGTTCGACAATTGGGAAATGCCTGTCGTTGATAAGGTCAGTTTTCAATCAACGCATCCAAAGGTCTTCTTTGGCGGTGATGCTGCCTTCGGGCCCGAGAACGTCATCACCGCCGTCGCCCACGGTCACCAGGCCGCGGTTTCGATCGATCTTCTCTGCAACGGCAAAGACGTAAAGACCGAACGCCTTTCGCCCTTCGTAAATCTTCATTCGATGAAGATGGGAATCCACGAATGGGCCTACGACAGCACCATCGACGAATACGACCGCCTCGCCGTGCCGCAGGCTCCGAAAGAATTCACGCTCAAAGACCGCAAAAAAGAAGTCGAACTCGGTTTTGACCCGCTCGCGGGCTACAAGGAAGCCGAACGCTGCCTAAACTGCGACGTGCAGACCGTTTTCGACGCCCCAAAATGCATCGAGTGCGACGCCTGCGTGGATATCTGCCCGACCAGCTGCATCACGTTTACCGCAGACGGCGAAGAGGCCGACATTCGGCAACGCACAAAAGTTCCCGCATTGAATCTAAAGCAGGACATCTACGTCGCCGACGGTCTAAAAACCGGCCGTGTCATGGTCAAGGACGAAGACGTCTGCCTCCACTGCGGCCTCTGCGCCGAACGCTGCCCCACCGCCGCCTGGGACATGCAGGCCTTCTGGTACAACATCACCAAAGCCGGCCACCTCAAATACGGACCAACCGTCGTAGGCAATCTAGTCCAGATCGAAAGGAATGGAAATGGAGCGGGGTAACGGACAGGAATTGAGATTAAGATGAAGGTCGTGCGACAGTACATTCTCGATTATGTTCTGATCGTAACCGTAATTCTATTAAGCATCGCAGGGTTCTGGAAGATCTTTTTCGGGGCTGATGCTAGGCCGACTACGTATCACTATCTCCACGTAATTACGGTGTTTGCTTGGCTGCTGCTGTTGCTTATCCAGCTCACCCTGATCGGGAAGAAAAGCTTTCTAAGTCATAAAACCGTTGGGCTGTCGATCTTGTTATTCGGCCCTTTGCTGGTTGCTTCAACCGCTCTTATGTCAGTTCACTCGGCCCGCAAGGGGATGATCTCTGGCGAAGGCGATGCTTTGTTGGTCCAAAACGTGATGGGAACTCTGGAGCTAGGTTTCTTAATCCTAATGGGATTTGTGCTGCGGAAAAGGCGGGCGATCCATGGAGCATTTCTGTTGAGCACGACGCTGTTGTTTATGGGTATCGCCATATTTTTCACGTTGCTTGCATGGGTGCCCCAATTTAAGATCGAGGGGCCGGAAACTTTCTACAGATTCGGAACCGCCGCTTTGACTGGCCTTGCGATTTGTTTGGTCATAGGAATTATGTACTGTGTAAAGAATCGCAGATTTGGTTGGCCGGTCTTGCTGGGCGGATCATTTTTGCTGATTAATCAACTTATCAACGCACTGCTGATCTATTTCGATCTGATCAAGCCTTTGACGGAATTTGTAGGTTCGTTGAATGAAACCGCAACGTTCGTAGCAAGCTTCGGTGTCCTGTTGATCCTGTTGATTTCGACCGGCGTATTGAAAGACCGGCAAGTTGCTTATCCGCAACCGAAAACGGCCGAGAGTTGAGGTGGTTATCGATGCCAAACGACAGAGTATATGCAATGAGTTTTGCGGGGGTTTATCCGCATTATGTGGCGAAGGCGGAGAAGAAAGGCCGCACGAAAGATGAGGTCGACGAATGTATTCGCTGGCTCACGGGATACACGAAGGCCGGGCTCGCCAAGCAGATCGAGACGCGGACCAGCTTTCGCGAGTTTTTTGAAAAGGCCCCGAAACTCAACCCAAACGCCCCACTGATCAGAGGTACCGTCTGCGGCATCCGCGTCGAAGACATCGAAGACCCGTTGATGCAAAAGATCCGCTGGCTCGATAAGCTCATCGACGAACTCGCCAAAGGCAAAACAATGGAGAAGATCTTGCGAAAGCCGAAATAGGCGCTTATTGCATCGCGCATCCGCGAGATAACACCCTGATAAAACCGCTCTCCTAGATAATCGCTCGAATCACATTACGAAACCGTTCGGTTGCACTTGACATATGCAACTGAATGGTTGCATACTGCTGTTCGTTGATATGAAACGAGACATTTTTCAGGCCATAGCTGATCCGACGAGGCGGGCGATCATTGCGTTGATAGCGATTCAGGCGATGACGCCGAATGCGATCGCCGAGAATTTTCACACGACGCGGCAAGCGGTTTCTAAACATCTCCGGATACTTGCCGAATGCGAGCTTGTGACGCAATCGCGACACGGCCGCGAAATTTATTACAGCCTGGAGATCGAAAAAATGAAAGAGATCGACGAATGGCTGGAGCAATACAGAAAGATCTGGGAAAGCCGGTTCGAGCAGCTCGATGTTCTGCTGGCCGAGTTAAAGCAACAGGACAAAAAGGAGCGAAAGAAATGAAACCAGCCGAAGCAACATTGTCGTCAGATACCGAGGTTCTAGTTAAACGGAGCTTTGATGCCCCCGCCGCGATGGTGTGGCGTGCATATATGGAACCAGATCTGCTGCGTCGCTGGTGTACGGGTCCGCCTAATTGGTCGATGCCTGTCTGCGATATGGATATGCGCGTCGGCGGCACGTATCAATGGCGTTGGCGTAATGACGAAGACGGCATGGAGTTTGGGTTTACCGGCGACGTACTCGAGGTAGTTCCGCATGCCAAGATCGTTCATACGCAAGCTTTCGATCCGGGCAATATGGGCATTTCCATGGGCGGTGAACCGTCGATCATTACCGTGACGTTCGACGAGATCGACGGCATCACGAACGTCGCGACCACGATCAAATATGCGTCGCAGGCCGACCGCGATGCGGCTCTCGCAACCGGCATGACCGACGGCATGGAGACAAGCTATACGCGGCTCGACGAAGTATTAAGTGCAGAAGCCCGCACGTAAGTAAGGGCGTAACGTTCAACGTTGGTATTACCCCCTTGCTCACGCGCGGGCTTCCGCACTGTTAGAAGAGAGATGAATATGGAGTTTATCGTAAACAAAGAAACAAAGACGGTCACCATAACCAAAGAGTTTGATGCCGGGCTGTCGTTGGTCTGGGACGCATACACGAAGGCCGAGCTGCTCGACCAGTGGTGGGCACCGAAACCTTTCGCGTCACGGACAAAGGCCATGGACTTTACCGTTGGCGGCAAGAGATTTTACGCCATGGTCAGCCCTGAAGGCGTCGAGCGTTGGGTTTTGCAGAAATATACTTCGATCACCCCGAAAACCAATTTCAAGCTCTTTAACGCATTTGCAGACGAAAACGAAAACCCGCAATTGCCCGGCTCCGATTGGGACATGAATTTCAGCGAGCAAGACGGAAAGACGACGGTTCACGTTTCTATCTACAACGAGTCGCTGGAACGCCTCGAGCAAATGATCGAATTCGGCTTCGCCGAAGGAACGAAGGCGCAGCTGCAAAATTTGGAAGAACTATTGAAGGGCATGCGAGCAGAGTAAGATGGACCGATATGCGGGCGAAAAATCGATGAGATGGTATGAAAGTAAATATCAATGCAAACATTTGCGACCTTGCGACGGAGCGAATCGCTGCTCGACTTCAAGATGTTTTCGACATCATAGAAAAGGACGTAAGTAGAGATTATGGTGGAACGATGCAGCATCTTTGGATCGATTTTGAATTAAGCCAGTTTGGGATTGACCGGCGACCACCTTTTCCGTTTCGGTTCCAGAAGAAGGTCGGTGGCGGCATTTCGAGACTAACCGGCCTGCGAACCGAAGTATATGAAAATGTTGGACATTACAGTGTCCGACCGGATTTCGATGTGTTATTAGATCTGCCACTTGGTTCCGTACCAAGTTATGCGTTGGGTCTGATCTACATGTCTACCTCTGTTCTTGTGGACAAAAAGAAGAAGCTCGGCGGGTTCGACGCTGAGAGATTTCGAATCGAACTCTTGTCATCGTGCACAAAACACGGCTATGAGATTCAGAACTAACATGAGGAAACCAATTATGAAGACACTCGCCTTCGCCATAACGACGATGACGTTGTTAGCAGGTATCGCATCGGCGCAGCAAAAGCCGACTACAGGTTATGCGCCGGTTAACGGGCTAAAAATGTATTACGAAATTCACGGCAAGGGCGAGCCGGTGGTGTTGCTGCATGGGGCGTTTATGGCGATCTCGGGTGATTGGAATGATTGGATCAGCGAACTCGCCAAAACGCGCAAAGTGATCGCCGTGGAAATGCAGGGTCATGGTCGTACGGCCGACATCGATCGCGATATTACTGCTGAAAATCTTTCCGACGACGTTTCCGCGTTGCTTGATCATCTAAAGATCCCAAAGGCAGACATAATGGGTTACAGCTTGGGGGCCGGTGTCGCGATGCAGTGTGCGATCCGTCATCCTGAAAAAGTGCGAAAGGTCATAAGCATTTCGGCCCCGTTCCGCCTCGACGGCTGGGTCAAAGAAGGTCGCGAAGCTCTCCCCAATCTCACGGCGGAAGTATTCAAAGGCACGCCAATGGAGGCTGAGTACAAAAGGCTTAGCCCGACACCTGACAAGTTCGCGGACTTCATCAAGCACGTCGTCGCGATGGCTTCGAAACCGTACGATTTCGGCGCCGACAAATTTGCAGCGACAAAGGCACCGATGTTCTTCATCCACGGCGACGCCGACGGTGTGCGGTTCGAACACATCGCCGAAATGTACCGCCTAAAAGGCGGCGGCAACATCCACGGCGACATGCAGCCTCGCCCAGCGTCGAGATTGGTAATTTTGCCCGACACCACCCACGTCACCCTGATGAACCACAGACAAACGCTCGTGCCGATGGTGAACGACTTCCTGGATGCGAAGCCGTAAAGCAAATAGAGGAAGAATTGCCAGGTTATGTTGCTAATTTTCTGAGCCTCGTTTACGCGGGCTCCCCGAAGGAAGCATAGCCCCGTCGTTCACGGCGGGGTGTAGGTAGTGAGATGCTTTTCAGCCCGTTTCAACGGGCTTGAAATCCGGCGGCTTAAGCCCGGAAGAACAAGGACGTTAAAACGCCCTTCGTAAATTGCACCCAAGCTTACCCCGCCGTAAACGACGGGGCTATGACTGAAAAAGACTGCTAGAACAGCCTCACTAAGATGAAAGTAAACGAACAAATCGACGCGTACATTGCAAGCCACCCGGAACCAAAACGCAGCGATCTGCAAGTGCTGCACGAGCGCATACTACAGATCAGTCCGGGATGTAAGCTGTGGTTTCTCGACGGCAAAAACAGCGAAGGTAAGGTCGTTTCTAATCCGGATATCGGCTACGGATCTCGCCCTCATAAATACGCCGATGGGACGATCCGCGAGTTCTATCAGATCGGCCTGAGCGCAAACAAAACCGGGATCTCTGTCTATATCCTCGGCATCGAAGACAAAAAATACCTGGCCGAAACATACGCCAGCACCCTCGGCAAAGCCACCGTGACCCGCTATTGCATTCGGTTCAAAACTCTAAAAGATATAAACACCGATGTCCTCGCAGCGGCGATTCGGTTTGGGTTTGAGGCTCAGAAATCATAAATGGTCGAAACATGAGTCAGGACTGCGGATGAGAATGTAGTGTGAAAATCTAATTATGAAGAGAATTTACATCAACCAGACAGGCGACTCCAATAAGTTTTGGACTATTGAACAGGCAGGAAATTCTTATACAGTAACCTGGGGGAAAATCGGAACGGAAGGAAGAACAACCTCAAAATCTTTCGAGGACAGAGAAACGTGTCGAAAGGAAGTCGAAAAACTCACCAACGAAAAGTTAGGTAAGGGCTACCAAGAAATTAGCGAACTGTCGCAAGTTCAGGCAAAACCCGTTGAGGACTACAAACCGATGGACGAAGACATCTTTTGGGAAGTAATCAAGTTATTTGACTGGACAAAGACCGGCAACGACGACGCTGTTTTGCGACCTGCCGTTAAGCATCTCGCGTCCATGCCAGTCGAGGACATTTACAAGTTTGCCGATATTTTATCGGAGAAACTTTTTCTATTAGACGGAATTACCTACGCCTCAAACATTGGTGAAGAATCCTACAAGGGCGAGGACGGGCACTTTTCAGTGGACTACTTTTTGTATGTTAGGTGTTGTGTGGTCGCTAATGGCAAAGACTATTTCAACCGAGTTAAGGCAAATCCAACAGAAATGCCAAAAGAGATGGATTTTGAGCCGTTGCTGTATTTGCCAGCAGATGCTTACAACAAAAAAACAAAATCAGAGGACTACGATTACGAGCCAAAATACAATTTTGAAACATTCAGCAACACTGATGGTTGGAAAATGGAAGACGATAAAAAATCGTGGTGGAAATTGTGGTAGGCGATTTCGGTTGGGGATGAAATTAAGATGAGAAAAATAATTGCCGCAGAATTCATGACGATCGATGGTGTCATACAGTCGAGCCCGGAGGACGGGTTTAAGTATGAAGGGTGGTTTTTCGGATATACGGACGAGGAAGCCGGGGCGGTGATACAGCGGCGACTGGGAAAAGAGGTGGATCTGCTGTTAGGGCGGAAGACGTTTGACATGTGGGAGCCGTACTGGCCGACGCACTCGCATTTTTGGCCGCATGTGATGACCGCGACGAAGTACGTCGCCTCGAACACACGCACCTCGAGCGATTGGCAACCGACGGTCTTTTTGGGCGGCGATCTCGCGGAAAAGGTGCGCGAACTTAAACAAACCGACGGACCCGATCTGTACGTATTCGGAAGCGCGAACCTGCTTCAGACGCTTTTCAAAAATGACCTCGTCGATGAGATGGAGCTCATGATAATCCCGATCACCCTCGGCACCGGAAAACGTCTATTCGAAAGCGGCACCATCCCGGCGTCCTTCAAGGTGACCGACAGCCTGATCTCGCCAAACGGCAACATCTGCATCACATACACACGCGACGGCGAGGTTAGAATCGGTGCTCCTCAAATAGAAGAGAACTAGTGATAGTATACGAAACGCACTCACGGTTTTACGCGTCGGCGATAATGACGTGTTGCTCCATGGGGCATTGATCGGGCGCAGATAGGAGTCAAATATGTTACGTATCATCTTCGGCGTTATTTCAGGATTCTTTGGCTGGGCGATCGTATGGTTTGGCAGTGAAATAGTCCTTTCGGCCATTTGGCCGGCGTTCGGCGCTCAGCAAAGTGCGTTCCAAGCTGCGATCGAAAACGAAGCTCCGTTCAGTGGGGAAACTAGTTTTCTGCTCACGCAAATTGTCCTAGCTACAGTAGTCTCGGCAATAGCCGGCTTTCTGGCCGCGATCGTCGCCGGTGCAAACAAACGCGCGCCGTTGGTGCTCGGCTTTCTGCTGCTCGCAATGGGTTTATTGAAGGCCTTTATGTCCTGGCCGCTTGTTCCCGTTTGGCATCACTTTGTCTTTACGGCGATCCTGCTTCCAATGGCGATCCTGGGAGGTAAATTGAAATCCAACCGGTAGTTTGCAAAAGACATTACGAGGTCTAGAATATTAAACTGATGACCCAAGCTGGCAAGATCAACGATTTCGTAGTGAGATTCGCAAACGTCAACGGCACTGGTTCGGCATCGGCAAATGCTCTGTTTACCAAGGCGGTGTTTCGCATGGGCGTGCCCGTTACACCGAAGAACATCTTTCCGTCAAACATACAAGGCCTGCCGACCTGGTATGAGGTGCGGGTGAGCGAGAAAGGTCATCTCGGCCGCCGTGAAGGCGTCGATCTGATGATCGCCGTCAATCCGCAGTCGATGAAGAAGGACTACGCCGATGTTCGACAAGGCGGCTATTTCCTTTATGACTCGTCAAAGCCCCTGCCGCCCGATTACCAACGCGACGACATAACACACATTCCGATCCCGCTGATGAATCTCTGCAACGCCGAATTTACCGACGCACGGCAGCGGCAGTTGTTCAAGAACATTATTTATATCGGTGCACTTTCGGCACTGATCGATCTGGAATTTACAGTGCTCGAAGGGCAGATCGCTGAGCAATTCAAAGGGAAAGAAAAGCTGATCGAGCCGAACATCAGGGCCTTGAACATCGGTGTCGATCATGCTCGAGAGAATTTTGATTGCCCGCTCGACATCCGCGTCGAACGCCGCGATCTGCTCGGCGAGAAGATATTATACGGCGGCAATTCCGCTTGTGCTCTCGGCGCGATCTACGCCGGTGCGACCGTCGCCGCGTGGTACCCGATCACGCCGTCGACATCGGTGGTCGACGCTTTTGCGAAATATGCTTCGAAATATCGGGTCGATCCCGAAACCGGCAAGAACAACTACGCGATCGTCCAGGCAGAGGACGAACTCGCCGCGATCGGGATGGTGATGGGGGCCTCGTGGAACGGAGCACGGGCCTTTACCGCGACCAGCGGCCCAGGCGTCTCGCTGATGAATGAATTCCTCGGCCTCGGCTACTTCGCCGAAGTGCCGACGGTGCTGATAGACGTTCAACGCACAGGCCCGTCGACCGGAATGCCGACGCGAACGCAGCAATCGGACATTCTGCTTGCCGCCTACGCATCGCACGGCGACACGAAGCATCCGCTGTTGTTTCCCGCGTCGCCGAAAGAGTGCTTCGAGATGACGGCCCAGGCCTTTGATCTGACCGAACGCCTGCAAACGCCGGTCATCGTCATGACCGACCTGGATCTCGGCATGAACGATCACGTGACCGATCCGCTTGTTTGGGACGATTCGCGGGCGTATGACCGTGGAAAGGTTCTCACGACCGAGCAACTGGAGTTCCTGGGAAGTGCGATAGACCGAATGCAGGCTGCTGTCGATGAGCATCAGCCCGTTACGAATGGCAGCGGAAATGGCCATATGGGTGCATCCCTTTCGGAACTCGACGCACAGACTCACGGTGACCACTCGGCAACTCAACCGCTTGAACAGTTCAAAGGCAAATGGGGCCGATATCTGGACATCGACGGCGATGGAATTCCTTATCGAACGATCCCCGGAACGCACCATACACGCGGAGCCTTCGTAACACGTGGGTCGAGTCGCGACGAGTATGCGGTCTATACTGAGGATGGCTCCGCCTATCAGCGCAATATGGAACGGCTATCGCAGAAATGGGAAACGGCTAAGGAGCTCGTTCCGCAGCCGGTTTTCTTTAGTCCGGGGATGTCTCATGAATCCGAACCCGGAGCGGTTGTCACTGGTCATTCGGATGGCGTGATCTTTTTCGGGACGTCGGCATACGCTGCGGCGGAGGCTCTCGAGATGCTGGCCGCCGAGGGTATTACGCTCGACGGCATGCGGCCCCGCGGCTTTCCGTTCGGCAAGGCGTTCGTTGAGTTCGTAGATGCCCACGAAAGACTGTTTGTGATCGAACAAAACCGCGATGCTCAATTTCGCAGCCTGATGATGATCGAACTCGGCACCGACGCCGCCAAGCTCATCTCCGTCCTAAACTACGACGGCATGCCGATCACGGCGGATAATATATTTAGGCAGATAAAAGAAAGATTGAAATGATTTACAGACTCATATTGATAATGCTGGTCGCAGTTAGTGTCCCGATTCTCGTCGGAGGAAACGTCCCCGCGGCGCGGCTGGAGTCTCAAATAGTTCAACCTTTTGTGTTGGACGAGTTTGACGATCTCATCAAAGATGCCTTTCAACTCTACTCGCAACGAAAATACGAAGAAGCACTTGCAAAATGCGTGAAAGCCGTAGAGTTGCGACCATCGGACTTCCGGCCACACTACATTTCCGGAGCGGTTTATATGGCTCAATGGAAAATGAAAAGCGCCTCCGAAGCGTTTGCCAAAGCGATCTTCTTAAACCCAAAAGAAAAGAGTCTTCACGTCAATAAATCCCGCGCTGATCGGCATCGCAACGAGAGAGAAGAGGCTGTTGCCGCCGCTCGTGAAGCGATAAAACTTGACGCTGCATATGCGGAGGCATACGTAGCATTGGCTGATGCCTTGTCTATTGGGGCAAAAGACTATAGCGAGATCATAGAAGCGTACCGCACAGCAATAAAACTGAAACCCACGCTTTTTAACGCGTACAAAGATCTGGGGATGTTTTTGTCGGTCTCAAAAGATAAAAAAGGAGCCGAGGAAGTCTATAGAAACGTGATGGATCTTGACCCCAATAAAATGATTGGGCGATTCGAATTAGGCAGGCTACTTGTCGAACAAGGCCGGTTGAAAGAGGCGCGCGAGGTTTGGGACGGGAGAAAGTCAGACAAAGACAATACATTCCCCAATTTCATCACGCTGCTTGAACGAGCCGAGAAAAAGAAAAAGGCCGAAGATGCGCTTGCGAAGAAACCGAACGACCCAGAGGCCTTGCTTCAAATGGGCCTCATGGTGATGGATGGTGAGTCTTGGGTTGTAGATGGAAGACAGGAAAAGGCGATCGTTTACTTTAGGAAGGCATTGGAAAAAAAACCGGACTTCGCACAAGCTCAGTACGCAATATGCAAGGCTTACGTCCAAATGGCAGATACGTTCAAATCCAAGAATAAAGAGACGGACGAAGAGATTGCAAAACTTCGAAAAATGGATGCAAAACTTGCGGACGAGATCACTCAATATCGAAAAACATATTCGGGCGGCCTCAGGACAGGCCCACCTCCTCCTAAAGACCAATAAAGACAATGACCTACATACGATCAACATTCAGACATCCGGCGTTGCCGAAGAACGACCTTGGGTACACGGTCGATTATTATGAGGGTTCGCTTTCGACGCTTTGTGCGGGGTGCGGGCATGATTCGATCAACGCGGCGATCGTTGAGGCGTGTTGGCAGTTGAACATCGAGCCGCATAGGGTGGCAAAACTTTCGGGCATCGGCTGCTCTTCGAAATCGCCAGCTTACTTTTTGTCGAATTCGCACGGGTTCAATTCGGTCCACGGGCGTATGCCAAGCGTCGCGACGGGTGCGAATCTCGCGAACCGCGACCTGATCTATTTCGGCGTCTCGGGCGATGGCGACACGGCTTCGATCGGAATGGGGCAGTTCGTCCACGTCGTCCGGCGAAACCTGAACATGGTTTACCTCGTGATGAACAACGGCTGCTACGGTTTGACCAAAGGCCAGGATTCCGCGACCGCCGATGCCGGTTCCAAGAGCAAAGCTGGTAGTGTGAACCTCTTCGAAGCCATCGACCTTGCCAGCCTTGCGATCGAGCTGGGAGCGACATTCGTCGCCCAGAGTTTCTCTGGTGACAAAGACCAGCTGATCCCGCTGATGAAAGCCGCAATGAAACACAAGGGGTTTGCATTTTTGAACGTCATCTCGCCGTGTGTGACATTCAACAATAATCCCGGATCTACGAAGTCATACGATTATGTCCGAGAGCACGTAGAGGTGACCGGAACGATGGATTTCGTGCCGATGATGAAAGAGATCACGACGACATATGAATCTGGCGCTGTGAACGATCTGACAATGCATGACGGGTCCGTCATTCGTTTACACAAATTAGCCAAGGACTGGGATCCATTCGATCGGCTTTCCGCGATCAATGCAGTTCAGAATGCAAAGCAGCGTGGCGAGATATTGACCGGGTTATTGTATATGGACGGAGAAGCAAGTGATCTGCATGAACTGATAAAGACAAGCGATCTGCCATTGAACTCGCTCGGAAAGGACATTCTTTGTCCGGGAAATGCGATGCTTCAGTCGATCAATAAGTCGCTTCGCTAGACCGACTTTGCGGGGTCATTGCTTCTTTAGGAATTCCGCGAATTCATTCTGGTCGCGAGTAAGGCCTTCAAATCGCCCGATGATCCTCTCGTCCGGAGTGACGATGGCATAAAGCGGCAACGCAACGGTCCCAAACCTCTCTTCCTGCATCTTTTGGAACCCTTCGTAGGGATCGCCCTCGCCGTCGGTAAAGAGCTTCACCCTGACGTACCTTTCAAGCTCGGTTCGAATCGCGGGCTGGGGGAACATATTTGCTTCCATCCATCTGCAGTTCGTACAGGTATAACCAGTAAAGTCGATGAAGATGTTCTTGTTCTCGTCCTTTGCTTGCTTAACGGCAGCGGCGTAATCGTTCGTGATCCAGGCCAACTCATCGCCGATCGAACCCGCTGACGATCGCCCCGAAACCGACTCCTTTGCCGGCGGAAGAAACGACTCTATCTCGCCCAGTCTGCTCCCAAACAATCCTGTTATGAGGTAGAACGTCAAAGTTCCGAAAAGGAAGGCGTTCAGCACGCGGACGAGCCCGATACGAGTGTCCTCGGAATCGTGAGAAAACCTGAAAACACCCAACAGGTAAAGAAAGATAAGGACCGAAAGTGCGATCCAGCCGGCGATCACAACCTCACGCGTAAAGATATTCCAGCCCCAAACAAGATCCACATTCGAAAGAAACTTCAAAGCAGCCCCGATCTCGAGAAAGCCCATTACAACTTTTACTGAGTTCATCCAGCTGCCCGCCCGCGGCAATGAGTGCATAAGTCTCGGAGCGATGGCCAGGACGAAAAAGGGCAAGGCGAAGACGCTCGAAAACGCCAGCATTCCGATTATGGGATAAACGAGTTCGCCCTGGGCCGCCGCAACCAGGATCACGCCAACCAGCGGAACCGTACAGGTGAACGACGTCAGCGAAAAGGTGAGCCCCATCAGCAGTAGGGCGAACGTCTTGCCGACACTCTTCGATCGTGTCATTCCGTCAAGCTTTGTCAGCAACCCGGACGGAACTCCGAGGTTATAGGCGCCGAGCAAACTGAAGGCAAACAAAAGAAATATCGCTGTGATAAGGAGATTTGTATACGGATTGGCAGCAAATCGATTGATTCCCGCTGCACCGAATAGAAGCGCCAAGGCGACACCAAGCCCCGTAAAAGTGAGTATGATTCCGAGGGCATAGATCAACGCATCGCGAATCGCCCCAAGATGTGTTTCAGAGCCATGCTTGGTGAAATAGGATACCGTGATCGGGATCATTGGGAATACGCATGGAGTTAGCAGCGAAAGCGCCCCGAAGGTCATTGCCAGCCAAATAAAGCCCCAAACAGGCTTACTGCTTAGGTCCGATTCCGCAGTTCGTACGATGGTTCCAGAAGGGACAACAGCGACGTTGGGATCTGGATCGGTGTCTGCGATCGGAACGGGATTTACAGCGTCGGGATTTGCCAACTGAGGCTCGGTATTCTGGTTCGAATTCCCTGAAGCGTTCGCGTTAACGTTAGCATCGCCTTTGTTCACATTCGATTGACTTGGGGTCGCCGTTGATGATGGGGCCGGAGATGGCGAGGGCGAACTTTCGGTTCGTGCCGAAGCCGCTGAAATGACCACTGGGGCGGTGAGCCGAACGGACTTAGGCGGCAAACATACGCTGTCGTTACAAACCTGATATCGAATGCTTGCCGTAAATGTCTGCTCGCCGGACTGGGCATCATCCGCAACTGTAAAAGGAACGCTAAAGCTTGCGCTTCTCGAGTAGGTCTCGGTATTGATCTTAAAGTTAGGGTCAAACGCAACTTTCGGTCTGGTGCCGCTAATACTGCCCATTTTGAAGGGGCCATCGCCTAACGTGATGCGGGTTGGTATCGGGCCACCAGCGCCTTGCGTGATCGAGTACATCTTCCAATCGCCGCTGATACTTGCATTGATCCTCGCCGTTCCCTTGCCGCCAGCCGGGATCGTTGTCGGCGATACACTCATCGAAAGTGAGACCGGATTTTGGCCGCTGATCTGTGTTGCTGCGATCGAGCAGAAGGGAAGTAAAAATGCAATGAAAAGGAAACAAGACTTAACCATTCTTTTTCGCTGACCAGATCTTTATGCGTGAACCGATTCTTCCAACTCCTACCTGTTTCAAATCCGACAACAGCTTCAGATCCGTCAACAGGAAAGCGACGCCGTAGTTGATTTTCAAACCTATCAACATCTTAGCAAGAACGCAGTGATCCTTGAAAATACCGGTTTCGCTCAGATCCGATCGTAACCAGTAACATGGCTGAACTAACTGCTTGAAATGTTTATTTCGCCGCGTTCTTCTAATTCGGATGCATCATATGGGATACAAAGGCCAAACGTATCGCTTCGAAAAACGACCTCCGCTTTCTGTCATGCTAAAAAAAACACTGAGATCAAAACGAAAAACGGCCGCGATCGGCCATCGAGTCGGGAAGTTGGTTTGGAGGCGGCGATCGGAATCGAACCGATGAATAAAGGTTTTGCAGACCTCTGCCTTACCACTTGGCTACGCCGCCGCTTCAAAACGGCTAATGCATGAAGGCGAAAGGATATGAGTGAGAAACTTCACGTTATCCTTCCGCCTTTCAAAAGACTGGAGCGGGAGACGAGGGTCGAACTCGCGACTTCGACCTTGGCAAGGTCGCGCTCTACCACTGAGCTACTCCCGCATCGCAAACCATTATTTTACCGTTCAAAATACGATTGTCAAGCTATACCGGCTTCTCAACAGATATACCTGCGATCGCAGATAATATGACTTATGAAAAGAGTTTGAATTCCCGGGGCGATACATACGGTAATACTTGAACTATTGCCTCCTAATTCATTATCGTTATATCTTTTATGAAACCCCAATCACCACTCGGACCTATCTTGATATTCCCGATCCGTTTGTTCGCGACGATCATGTTTGCCGGATACCATAGAGGTAGCAAAGGCAGATCGTTGCTGATAATGGCCCATGCCTTTTTGTATTTATCAGCTGCCTGAGCACGGTCCAGGTCGTTCATTGCGTCCTCGATCAATTTATCAACTTCCTGATTGCTGTAACGACTACGATTACAGCAGCTGACACCTGGTCCCGGAATTCTTCCGGTCGTGAAAAGATCCTTTAGAAAGATCGGATCCTGATTTCCTCCGATCCAGACCCCAGTGTTCAGCATAAATTGACCTTGAGCCAATTGCTCTCTCAACGTATTCGAATCGAGTGTTTCGATCTCGATATTTAGTCCGGCTGCGATCAACGAGTTTTGGATGGCCTGAGCATAGCTACTGAAGGCCGCATTACCGGCAGAGAATTTGAATTTGATAGGTTCGTTCTTGTACCCCGATTCGCGAAGCAGCTGCTTAGCCTTTTCGACATCATAGTCGTAATTCGTGCCCGCGGTGTATGCCCACGAGCTTTCAGGAAGTATCGAATTGGCGATCTTTGCTTGTCCAAGCAGTAACTCGCGAATGATCTTTTCCCGATCAACCGCATAGCCGATCGCTTGCCGTACCTTGATATTGTTCAAAGGCGGAGCCTGCGTGTTGAGGCCTACGTATTGTATGTTCGAGCCGTCAAATTGTTGTACCGAGAGATTTGGCAAAGCCCCAAGTGCTTTCAGCGTGTCAGGCGGAAGGTTCGTCGGCAAAGGAGCCAGATCGACCGCGCCTGTCTGCAATTCAGCTTGAAGAGCACTGGCATCCGGGATCGTTTTCACTCGCAGCTTAGCTATTTTCGGAGCACCGTCCCAGTATTCCGGATTTGCCTGAAGCTCGACCGTATTCTGCGACTGGTCAAAACTGACAAACTTGAATGGCCCGGAACCCGTAGGTTTGGATTTTTGCTCAGCGACCGAACCGGCCGGTATTATCGGGATCGCAACCAGATTCGACAGCAGTTGGTTCTTCAATGTAGGCCGAGCAATATTGAAGATCACGGTTAGCGGATCGGGTGTTTCGATAGAGTTGATGTGGGCGATCTGGTCCTTTCCAACCGAATCGAAAAAGGCAAATTTCTTATAGCCAGTGCTCTTGAACAACTCTTCAAAGGTGTATTTAACATCGGCCGACGTGAACTCCCGGCCATCGTGGAATTTGACTCCCGGACGGATGACGAAAGTTATCGACTTGCCGTCCTCGGACGTTCTGATCTCGCTGGCCAACTCGCCCGTATAGTCGAATGTCTCAGTCTTCTTGACCAAAGCGTTGAACATCAGGTTTCTAACACGCTCCGCCGCCGAATCCGATTTGTCAGACGTAAGCGTGTCAAAGCTCGAAAAGGGATCAGAAAGCGCGATCGTGACAAATTCAGAATTCGTTCGTCTGCACGAGAGTGAAAAAGCAAGAAAAATGACAACAATGATCGAAAATACTTTTGGCAACAAATCAATCCTCCAAACTCGTCAAATAAGTCTCTTTTTGAGCAAGGCGATCTCGTCGGACAAAGCAGAAAGTCGGGCAAGGTCAAGACTCAACGGCGGAGCTAGCCGATCTTTTAGGGCAAATATTCGCGAAAGCGATTCATCGATCCTCGATTCTGGTATCTCGCCGCTGTAAACAGCTTCGAGCAATGCCGCGTGACCCTCTTTTATGGCATCGGCGCTGGCACAGATCGCGAGCATGTCAATTCCCGCCGAGATCGCACGTTTGCATGCGTCTCCGATACCGTAATTCTTAACGATCGCCCCCATTTCAAGGTCGTCGGTGATGGCGACACCATTAAACGCAAGTCTTTTCCGCAAAAGTGTGTTTACAAAATTGAAACTCAGCGAGGACGGAAGAAGTCTGCCATTTTGATCGGTTTCCTGCAAGTTGATAGCAGGATATGCCGCATGAGCGACCATCACTGTTCCTACTTTTGTCTTGCTCAACAGTTCACTATATGGTGCGAGATCAACATCGAAAAATGTCTTGTCATCGACTCCAACAACGGGAAGTTCCTCGTGCGAATCGACCTCTGCAGCTCCCAGACCAGGAAAGTGTTTAAGGCAGGTCGCCACGCCTCCGTTTTCCATTTCCTCAAGAAAAGTTCTGGCGAGAGAGATCACCTCATTCGACGAACGTCCGAAAGTCCGTGACCGCAATCCATTCGAAAAACGAAGCCTTTCCTCGTCGACGACATCAACCACCGGTGCAAAATCCAGATTAAATCCCAATATTCGCATCGACTCCGCTATGATCCGAGCAAGATCCCGAACGTTTTCCTCTGAGAGCATGTCACTGGCTGCCGGCATCGGGTTCAATAAACGACGCAGCCGATCAACCGGCCCGCCTTCCTGGTCAAGGCACAGAATAGCTCTGATCGGAAGCCGACCAGCCAGTTCGTCGGTAAGTAGTCGCGTCTCTTCCGCTTCTTTAATATTGCGGGCGAACAGGCATATTCCACCTGGTAATGTGGAATCGAGGAGACTCCCGGTTTCCGGATCGACGTAAACGCCCGGAATCCCGATCACAAAAAGCTGCCCGACCTTTTCTTCGATCGACAACGATGAAATTTCAGGGAGTTTCTTCATGCTGAAAGCCCTCAAAATATAAGCCAATCGTTTAAGAGTCGGACTCCGACAGCTAATGATCGACTTTACCAGCTGTTCTACATTATCTTCTGCTTTAAGTTCTGCAGCAGATGTGCCGCCTCGTCTAAGGTTAGCTCCGAAGGGTCCACCTCGAGAAGTTCCTTCAAAGTGTTTTTGTTTGCAATGTCGAACAACGTAAATTGAGCGACTGACGAACGGCCTGCCGCCGCAGCAACTCCGTCTGGGGCCTGATCTGAGAATACGGCAAGTTCATATTGCTCGAGTTTTGCAAGAACGCTCTTAGCTCTTTCAATGACCGGTCTAGGCAAGCCCGCGAGTTTTGCAACCGCGATCCCATAAGATTTCGAGGCTTTTCCCTTAACAAGCCGGTGCAAAAAGACGACGTCACCATCGCGTTCAGTAGCGGTCATCTGATAATTCTTGGCACCAGGCAGCTTTTCTGCCAGCTCGGTAAGTTCATGGTAATGCGTCGCAAATAGTGTCTTGGCCGAGTGAGACGGCGAATCATGAAGGTATTCGGCAACCGCCCAGGCAATCGAAAGCCCATCAAATGTCGATGTGCCTCGGCCTATCTCGTCAAGCAAGATCAAACTACGCGGCGAGGCATTATGCAATATTGCGGCTGTTTCGGTCATCTCGACCATGAATGTGGACCGTCCGGAAGCAAGATCGTCCGAAGCACCGACACGCGTCCAAATTCGATCTAAGACAGGTAAACGTGCAGATGTTGCCGGAACAAACGAACCGATCTGCGCGAGTATCTGTATCAATGCAACCTGACGCAGTATGGTCGATTTTCCGCCCATATTTGGGCCGGTGATGATAAGCAACCTGTCGGTAGAATTATTAAGGTAGAGGTCGTTTGGTACGAACGAGTCTCCCAAAGCGCGTTCAACCACAGGATGTCGGCCGCTCTTTATCTCTATTTCGTCGCCGTCATGTATTGCCGGACGTACATAATCGAATTTCTGAGCAGTCTCGGCGAGTGCGGCGAGTACATCGAGGGTTGCAAAAGCCCGAGCAGTTGATTGAAGCTTCTGCGTTTCGCGTCTTACAGTCTCGCGAACGTGGCCGAATATCTCCGCCTCGAGCATTAGGATCCTGTCTTCGGCACCAAGGACCTTCGATTCCCATTCCTTCAGTTGAGGAGTCGTGAATCGCTCAGCGTTTGAAAGTGTCTGTCGCCTTTCGTAATCGTCCGGCACCCTAGCCAAGTTGCCTTTCGAAACTTCGATGAAATAGCCAAAGACATTGTTAAAGCGGACCTTGAGGTTGATGATACCGGTTCGCTCCCGCTCGCTTTCCTCAAAGGCCGCGATCGTCTGCTTTACAGAACTTGATATCGACCGAAGATCATCAAGTTCGACGTTGAAGCCGGTCCTTATAGTACCTCCGTCGGCGATCGTGGGCGGCGGTTCGTCAGCGATAGCTCTCTCGATCAGATCACGAATATCGGGCAGATCAAATACATTCTCACTGAGGACCTGGAGTAAAAGAGACCTGGAATCGGTCAACGAAGCCCTGATCTTGGGGCCTTGGTCCAGCGAACGCTTTAGCGACAAAAGATCTCTTGCGGTCAAATTGGATAGGTTCAGACGGCCGATGAGACGTTCGAGATCTTGAACGTTTTTCAGCAAAAACCGAAGTTTCTCTCGTGTCATCACATCCGACAACTCGTCGACCGCCGATAAGCGGGTTGCGATCTCGGACCTTTTTATCAACGGCCGCAATAGCCATGTCCTCAGCAGACGCCCGCCCATTCCGGTGACGGTATGGTCGATCGTATCGAACAGTGTTCGCTTAACGGTCTCATTTCGCGATCGAACCAATTCGAGGTTCGCGACCGTTACTGCATCCAGAACCAAGAAATCATTTGCCGCAAAAAACTCAAGAGAAGAAATATGACCGGCGTTTGACCGTTGCGTTTCTGACACGTATCGGATGCATGCGCCAGCAGCTTTTATGGCCTCAGTATGATCTGAAAGTCCGAAACCGGCGAGGTCATTGACCTCAAAATGCCGGGTCAGTATCCGGCGAGATTCGTCGAGTTCAAAAAATCCGGCGTTCACCGGCGTGAGAGTCACATTGCCAAGGACCCGCCGTTCATCGCCTGTATGCTGCCCCTCAAAAGCCAGTTGATTCGAAAACACGTCGACGGTCCCGATACTCAGGTCGGTCCGAAACTGGTCGATCAAAGGTTCCGCCACGATCACTTCTCGGACGTCGAATCGATAGAAGTGTTCAGAGATCCGATCCCATGCGTCGGGCCCTTCAACCTCGGTGACACGAAATTCACCAGTTGAAAGATCCAAAAACGCCGCCCCGACCGTCGATCCGTCGCAACTTACAGACGCGAGATACGCCGATTCATGATCATCGAGCAACTGCTCATCTACGGCGGTTCCAGGTGTAATTACACGTACAACCTCGCGTTTGACCAGTTTGACGCCCTTGCCGGCGGCCTCGGCTTGCTCGCAAATTGCGACACGATAGCCCTTTTTGACGAGTTTCGCGATATATCCCGCGGCTGCATGATGCGGCACTCCGCACATCGGTACCGGGTTCGCGGATTCCTTATGTCGAGCGGTCAAGGTGATCTGAAGTTCTCTCGAGCCGATGATCGCGTCCTCGTTGAACATTTCATAGAAGTCGCCAAGCCGAAAGAACAGGATCGTACCCGGATACAAGCGTTTGATCTCGAGATACTGCCGCAACATTGGTGTGGTGCTTTCTTTCTGCATTTGAGGACGCTGAGATTGAAGTGTAGCGAAAATGTGGCTGCATTTAAAACATTCGGTTTTCAAAGGCAAAAGCATTTGTTAAACTAATTCTTTCGGGTTCGTTCATTAACCGCCGTCTGCAATGTGTTTTATCTTATTGGTTCAAAGGTTTTTAGACGATAAGTATTCGGTGTAGTGCCAGTGGAGAAATTGGAGATCTAGAATGCGAAACAGGTTATTTATTACTGCATTGGTCACTATTGCGGTCATCACAGGGCTTGACGTTTCGGCTCAGTCGACCGAGCCGCAGACCACGGCTGTTCGCCAACCGGTCTCCACCCCTGCCTCGAACCTAACCGGTCAAGAAGAGCGATACCGGATCGGCTATCAAGATACGCTTGAGATACAGGTGTACCGTCATCCCGACCTTACCCAACGAGTTAGCGTCAATACGAATGGGACGATCAATCTTTTCCGGCTGTCAGAACCGGTTGCGGCAGTTTGCAAAACAGAAAGCGAACTCGCGGACGAGATCGCCGCGGCCTACCAAAAGGATTATTTGAAAAACCCTCAGGTTCGGGTCGTCGCGGTCGAACAGCGATCTCAGTCCTTCGCCGTCATCGGGGCGGTCGAGAAACCAGGTATCTATTTCATCAGCAGGCCGATCCGGCTCCTCGAATTGCTCGCCCACGCCGGAGGGCAAACGGAAAAGGCGGGGTCGAGAGTACTTATTGCGCGGACGGGCAGCACCTCGAATTGTAAGCTCAATGAACCGCAGAGTATGGCGAAAACGGACGGAGATGACCTGATCCTACTGGATTTCAAACTGCGGGACGTGCTCGAGGCGAAGGAGAATGTTCCGTTGATGCCAGGTGATACTGTCTCGGTTCGTGAGGCCGATGTCGTGTACGTTACAGGTAATGTTATCAAACAGGGCCAGGTGATCATGAAAGAACCTCTCACGCTCACTCAAGCCATCGCATCGGCGGAAGGCCTGAAACCGGCAACAAAGAAAGACAGCGTGAGGATCCTACGTCAACGGCAGGGAAGCCCGGAACGCGACGAGTTCGTTTACGATCTTGATGCTATCAGCAAGCGCAAGGTCAATGATCCTTTCCTCGAACCGAACGACATCGTTGCAGTCAGTGAGGATCGGGCAAAGAGCATTATCAACAGTATTGGGCGTTCTCTCACAAACGGTATCCCATCGATCTTTTACCGCGTACCATAGTTTTTTTCTATGAAGGAAAGTCGAGAAATCATTCAGAAGCTAAGCGATCCGGTGGTGGATCTTGAACGTCCATTTGAAACGCCTTCAATTGCCGTCATGGGCAGGTATCCGGCGTATCGCGAAACTTATGCCCAAGACGGGTTTCAGATTCTCGATTATTGGCGGGCGATCAGAAAACGGCTATGGCTTGTGGTCGGGATCGCCGTTCTCGTAACTACGCTTGCGGCGATTTATATGGCGCGCAAGCCGAATATCTTTTTGGCGAAAGCCACGATCCAGGTCGATCTCGAACAAACGAATCCGGATCTGGTCACTAGTGACCGTCAGCGACCGCTTTCCAACCCTGACCCGACATATTTCAACACACAGCTGCAGTTGCTTGGAAGCGATTCCGTGTTGCGACAGGTGATTCGCGAACATAGTTTAGACACGAACAAAGAATTTCAGTCGGCTAAAAGCGAAGGTTCAGTTTCTGCCTTCCGTTCTATGCTTCGAGCGATCGGACTCGCGAGTGATACGACAAAGGACACAACGAGCACGGCTGATTCGGTCAATTCATTGAACTCGGGCCTCGTTTCTGCGGATGAGATTGCCGAGGCGATCCGCCTCGCACCTTATGTCGAGATCATCAGGAATAACTTGACGGTCGAGCCTGTCAGGGAGCCGCGAGCGACGTTCAAGGATACGCGATTGATCGAGATATCGTTTCGGCACACAAATCCAGAGCTTGCTGCCTTCGTAGTTAACGGCCTCGGAGAAACGTTCGCGAGCACAAATCAGGAACAGCGCTCTGGCACATCGAGAAAGACCAGCGACTTCTTGCAAAAGCGAATTTCGGACCTCCAAGCGGATATCCGTAACGACGAGGTACGCTTGGTCGAGCTTGAACGGAGCGAAGGTATCTTGAAGACACCCGGCGACCAAACGATCGTTTTGGAGAGACTCGGCGGATTGAACAAAGATCTACTTACCGCAGAAAACGACAGGAAAACAGCAGAGGCGGAATACAACTCGGTCAAGGGCTCACCCGAGCGCCTCAAATCACTCGCCGAGGCAGAAAGCGCCCGATATATTACAGAACGCGAGAATTTCATTCTTAACAATCGCACTGAAACGGACAAGGCGATCGCCGGCCTTGCTGCGACCCGGGCGAAGTTACTGGAGGAATATAAGGAATCTGCGCCTGAAATAAAAGAGATCGACTCGCAGATCGCAAGTCTCGAAAGGTCACTTAAGACCGCGACAGATCGCGCGAATGCTGAGATCGCGACTTTTCGTGAAAGAACTGCAAAAACCCTGATCGATGTATTGGAAACGAAATATCGTCGAGCCAAGGAAAAAGAAGACAAGATACGCGCGGCGTTTGATGTCCAGGTGAACGAGGCTCAGGGCCAGAACGCCGGTGCCGTCATGCTCAAGCTCCTGCAGCAGAGCATCGAAACCAATAAAGGGTTTCTTGATAATCTCAGAAAACAGCAAAGCTCGAATGACATTGCGACGCAGGGAACCGACAACAACATCCGAGTAGCCGCATTTGCCATCCCTCCGGACACGCCGGTCGCCCCCCGACGATTAACTACCGTATTGGCTGCGCTGTTTCTTTCGACACTTTTCGGCATGGGACTCGCCTTGTTCCTCGAATATTTAGACGATACGATCAGGACTACCGAGGAGATCGAGAATTATCTGCAACTCCCGGCTCTGGCGGCGATCCCTACGATCGACTCCATGCCGAAGCGTCGGCTGTTACTCGTCGGGAATGCTGAAAGGCCTGCCGAAGACGATCCGGCAAATTCCGAATTGCTGATCTATGCCGATTCTCGCTCGTCACTTGCCGAGGCGTATCGGCAGTTGAGAACGTCGATCCTCCTATCGACCGCAGGCCATCCTCCGAAGTCGCTGCTGATCACATCGAGTCTTCCGTCCGAAGGAAAGACGACCACGGCCACAAACACGGCAATAAGTCTCGCACAGACAGGTGCAAGAGTTTTGATAATCGACGCGGACATGCGGCGGCCGCGGCTGCACTCGGTCTTTAACATAACCAACGGAATTGGCCTTAGTACGCTGCTGTCTAGTGAGTTAAGCGAGGCCGAGATACTCAAAGCCATCAGGACCGACGACGGAACCAAGCTCAATTTGCTGACGTCCGGGCCGATTCCGCCAAATCCGGCCGAATTGATAGGGTCTGAACAAATGGCAAGCCTGCTAAAGGTCCTTCAGAAACATTTCACCCATGTGGTCATTGACTCTCCGCCTATCACCTCATTCACGGATGGTGTTTTGATCGCTTCGATGGTTGATGGCGTGATACTCGTCGTCCATTCCGGAAAGAGCTCGCGTCAGGTGGTTCGGCGAACCAAGCAGTCCTTGATCGATGTGGGAGCGAAGATTGTCGGCGTGGTTTTGAACAATGTGAATCTCAGATCGCAGGACAATTATTATTACTATCAAAGCTACTACCATCGCGACAATTACCGCTCGGGAGATGATCCTAAGTAAGCACTCAGTAATTTAGTTCATTGTATGACAGACAAGACGAAGGTTTTGGTCACCGGTGCCGGCGGTTTCATAGGCAGTCATTTGGTTACCTCCTTGAAGAAAAAGGGTTATTGGGTCCGGGGCGTCGATTTGAAATACCCTGAGTTTTCGGTTTCCGATGCAGATGATTTCGAGATCCTCGATCTCCGTCGATGGGACAACTGCCTACAGGCAACTCGCGGAATCGATGAAATGTACGCGCTTGCTGCCGATATGGGCGGAATGGGTTTTATCTCCTCGCATCACGCGCAAATCCTTTATAACAACTCGTTGATAAACTTGAATTCCCTCGAAGCCGCGCGGTTGAACAATGTGTCCCGCTACCTTTACACGAGTTCTGCTTGTATCTATCCAGAGCACCTCCAGGAAGACACGAATGCAAAACCGCTGCGTGAGGAAGATGCTTATCCGGCCTACCCACAGGATGCCTACGGTTGGGAAAAACTGATATCCGAACGGCTTTGTATGCACTATCGTGAAGACTACGGTATCGAGACCCGGACCGTACGTTTCCACAACATTTTTGGAGAGAACGGTACATGGACCGGCGGCCGCGAAAAGGCGCCTGCGGCAATGTGCCGTAAGATCGCCGCGGCAAAACTCGGCGGCAGTCAAACGATCGAGATCTGGGGCGACGGCGAACAAACCCGTTCTTTCTGTTACATTGACGATTGTGTCGAGGGCATTTACCGCTTGATGCGATCAGATTTTCATGAACCTCTCAACCTTGGCCAGGATCGGATGGTCACTATTAATCAGCTTGCAGAGATCATCGCCGAAATTGCCGGTGTGTCTGTAACACCCGTTCATGTCGAAGGCCCGCAAGGCGTCCGCGGAAGGAACTCGGACAACACGCTTTTGCGCGAGGTGCTCGGCTGGGAACCCCAGATATCGCTCGAAGAAGGCCTAAAGAGGACCTATGTGTGGATAGAAGAGCAGGTTCGCATTTCCTCTGTAGGTGATTTTGTTAATGCAAAAGCAAACTAGCCACCCTGCCCTACGGAAAATTGCGATCGTGATACCGGTGTATAACCGGCGCGATACAACACTTCAAGGACTGAGAAGCCTCGCCCGAATAGACCGCAGCGGACTCGAGGTTCACGTGGTAGTAGTTGATGACGCGTCTCCCGATGGTACGGCGGCTGCGATCGCCGAACAATTTCCGGATGTGCACCTGGTTCTAGGTGACGGGGACCTACATTACGCTGCCGGCACAAACCGGGGAATCGAGACAGCACTGCAGTTTGATCCGGAGTTTATTTTAACTGCGAATGATGATGCCGTTTTTCATCATCAATTTCTAAAGAGAATGATCGAGACCGCTGACAAGGACCCGCGATCGATCGTTGGTGCACTCTTATTGCTTTGGGATCAGCCGCATAAGGTATTTCAGGTCGGCCAACGATGGGAAACATTGAAGGGCGGTTGGGTGATGCCGGAAGATCTAACCGCATTCAATGTTCCGCAATCGGCATTTGGCGTCGAGTGTATCGTCGGGAATTGCGTCTTGTTTCCGGTGGCGGCGATCAGGGAAAATGGCCTTATGGATGAACGTCGATTTCCACATGGCTGGGGCGATGCCCAATACTTGATGCGAATGCGCAAAGCCGGATGGCGGCTGATGATCGAGCCGAAGGCATTTGTTTGGTGTGAACCGAACACCTACCCCGCACCACTTCATTCGTTAGGTCTGCGTCGTACCATTGAGGTATTGTTCAAAGATGAAAAGCACCCTCTTAATTTGCGGCGGCAGTTCATCGCGCGTTGGGAGTCGGCCCCTTCAAGAATGAAGGCGATGGCCGCCTATTTTTGTTATCTTTTTTTGATTTTCAAAAAAGCAGTAAAGTACTCGATAAATAGGCCGTCGCCGAACGGTTTGAACCGCCACCGTACCGAGAGCCCTTCGGGGATCTGATCGTTCGCTGTTGACCCAACTTGTGTGACCGGTCTGATGACGATCAGGTTCCCATACAAGGTCCGCTTCAGATGGAAGTCGCTCATGAAAAACCCACGATCTATTTTATCTGGAACTATCTGAATTGGGGCGGGGCTCAGATCTATTTTCTCGCCATCATAAATGCAGCCCTCGCAGAATGGAACGTCACCGTTATCTTACCCCGAGGATCATCCGAAGAACTTCTGCGGTTCCTGAACGAGACGGATGTCAATATCGAGTTCCTCGAGAACAGCCTTGATCTGACGAACCCGACTTCGATCGCAGGCAAGATCCATAGGCAGCTTCGTCGAGTGCGTTCAGAGCGTGAGATAGTACGCCGCATCGAAAAGATCGACAGGACGCGGAGCGTTGTTCATATCGAACTCGCACCGTGGCAGTCCTGGCAATTGCTCGTTTCACTTTCTCTGTTAGGCACCCGGGTTTTCGTAACAATGCATAATTTTCCATCGGACGTTTCGCCGATCCGTCGTGCGATGTGGAAAATTCGCTTGAAGATCGTCTCCAATTTACCTCGGCTGAGAATATTTGCATCGAATCAAGATACTAAGTTGAAATTCCGAAATTGGTTCACACCTTCATTCTGGGAAAAGATCGATGTGACGTATACGAGTATCGATCCGGTACAGATCGACGAAGCCAAAGCAACGGCCGATCGCACCGGACTTAGGCGAAAGCTCAACATTCGCGAATCCGATGTCGTTGTGCTGGCCGTAGGTCAATTCGTCGACCGAAAGGGAAGGTGGGTCTTTCTTGAAGCGGGAAAGGCGGCTGCCGACCGTATTGATAACATTAGATTCCTCTGGATGATGCCGCTGCCGCCGGATCGCTCGGATACGGAAAGGGTCGAATCATTCCGCCTGGACGACCGTTTTCGGCCGGTGATTTCGTCGGAATTCGCGGAGAGCCGTCTCGACGTTCTGCGGTTTTTTCATGTTGCTGATATCTTCGCCTTGCCAAGCTACGTCGAAGGTTTGCCGATCGCGTTACTCGAAGCAATGGCTTCCGGACTTCCGAGCATTGCAACGGATGTCAATGCGATTCCGGAAGCGATCAAGAATGGTGAGACCGGATTACTCGTAAAGGCAGGCGATCCGGCAATGCTTGCTGATGCGATCGAAACGCTTGCGAAGGATCTTGGTTTTCGTAAGAGATTGTCCGAGGCAGGCCGGCTTCATGTTCTGGAGCGGTTCAGTGTTCATGATATGTCGAGGATCGTGTTAGCCCGCTATCGTGAGGCTATCCGGGAACGGAATGACTGATCGGCCGTTAAAACAGGGGACATTTCGAAATGCGATCCATGGGTTTTCCACATGGCTGCTGCCGCTCGGCCTTAGTTTTATCGTTACCCCCATCATAGTTCGAAACCTCGGCAATATCGAATACGGTATCTACGCACTTGTGTTGGGCTTCATCGCGTATTCATTCAACTTCAACATTGGCCGAGCCGTTACAAAGTACATAGCGGACTTTCGCGCAAAAGGTCTCTCGAGCGATATACCAGGCGTCATCTCCGCAACACTTTTCATAAATACTCTCATCGGATCGGTCGGCTTAATTGTGGTCCTCTTGTGTGCGGAATGGTTGGTGCATGATGTTTTCCGACTGGCTCCTGCGGTCCAAGAAAATGCCGTGTTCGCAATTCGTATATCAGGCCTTATCATCTTTTTGTTGATGCTTGGACAAGTTTTCACCTCGATCGTTCAGGGATTTCATCGATTTGATCTGTTTGCCAGAATACAGAATTTCAGTAGTTTGGCTGGCCTAATAGGAAACCTCGTACTCGCACTGACCGGGTTTGGCTTGATCGCATTGCTCTATTGGAATCTTGCCGTCGTCGCCGTTTCCTGCATATTATCCTTTGCGACATCGAGGCGGCTTCTCCGCGGTTCTCATATGCTTTCGGGGCTCAGCCGCCATTCTATTCGTTTGGTCGGAGGATACAGCGTCGGGGTCGTTGGCTACCAGATAGCAGCGAATGTACTGCTACTATTTGAACGCGGATGGATAATGGCCAGATTTGGAAGTGAATCGCTCACTTTTTATGTAGTCCCGATGTCCTTAGGAATCCTCCTCCATGGCTTCATACTAAGCGTAACGATGGTCGTATTCCCGCTTGCTAGCGAGCTTCACTCAGATAGGACAGGTCTGCTCAAGCTATATCGCTCGGCTACCAAGACCGTCTGCTTTCTTGTCGCATTCCCGGCGGCCGTATTGCTTTCAAGAAGTGGAGATTTTCTGACTCTGTGGGTCGGAGTTGAATTCGGTGACCGGTCGGCTAACGTCCTGATCTTGCAGATCGCGGCTTTCGGTTTTGCGGCACTTTACGTTGTTGCATTTCAGGTCGCTGAAGGTCTGGGTCACACCAAGTTTAACTTCATCACGATGTTGATCGGCTTGATCGTCGCGGTTCCTCTTATGATCTGGCTCGGATCGTATCTGGGAATCTTCGGCATCGCGATCGCACGGGCGGTTGCGTTTTTCTCGATGCTGCTTACAGTGATCTATTTGGAAAGGTCGATCTTCGGCTCGTTTCAGTTGAGATTCTGGCTTAAGACACTTGGTATCCTCGCGGTTGCCGGTTTAATTTGCGGATTCGCGATGATGCAGATCGGTCGATCACTCGCACTTACCTGGCCTTCTTTCGCAGTCACGACTATCTTTGGTGCTGCAATATTTGCTCTCGTCCTACTGGTTCTTGGGTTTGTGACCGACGACGAAAAGCTGATGCTAAAACGCGTTCTAAGATCGACTTAAGCCTTTTCGGCAATTACGATCAGGTTCTTTCCAATCGGCGGATTGATGAGGTTCTCGATCGGCCTGATAGCTGGCACGATGTACCGGTCGTATGCTTGAACAGCACCGGACCCCATTGTCGTAGATCGCATAAATCGATACTTGATCAACCAAGGCAATACACCGGGCAGATCGAACCATCGTGACTTGACCAACCGAAAACCCGCCGCATCGAGCTTCTGGTGCAGTTCCTTTTTTCCATACCGGCGATAATGACCGATGTTGCGGTCAAAATTGCTGAAGAGAAATTGATTTGCAGGCACAAAAATAAAAAGCCGGCCGCCACGAGCGAGCGTATCGTGAACCACTTCGAGCTCTAGTTCGTCGTCGTCGATGTGTTCCAGAACGTTCACATAAATGATGGAATCAGGCCGTTGCTCGTCTTTTATCTCAGCCGCGACATTTCTGAAAATGTTGTTATGGAGTCGTGGCCTAGCAACGCCATTCCTCGAACCCATTGCGAGTTCGAGTCGTTCGAACATCTCCGACGGTTCGACAAGGGTTAACGACTCAGGTTGAGTTTCTAACAATAATTCAGAGAACGACCCCGTACCGGCCCCGACTTCTACGATCCGCTTACCGAGATAAGGGCGAAATACCTCAAGGATCCAATTATGATAACGAACCGCAAAGTCCATGGCCTCAAGGTCTTTGCCAGCGTACTCGACTTTGTCTGCGTTCATATCGAATCCTGGCCAAGCAATCTCTGTGGTCTTGGACCGAGTTGAGGGACAGTCGTGAACGATCTGTTCAGCGAACAGAATAGATTGAAGCGAAAAATATAATAAAGCGCAGCCACGCCATCACGATAGGTTATCTTCTTTCCTTCTTCGTATGTCCGGCCGTAATAGCTGATCGGAACCTCATAAATCGCACAATTGAGCTTAGCGGTTTTAGCTGTCACCTCGATCTCGAAACCGAATCCTGATGATGTGATCGTCATATTTCGGATGATCTCGCCGCGAAACGCCTTGTAGCACGTTTCCACATCGGTGATATTCAGATTCGTGAGAACATTCGAAATGAACGTGAGGCCCTTATTTGCCAGGTAATGATAAAAGTACAGGACGCGCGCCGCCCGTTTGACCATAAATCGTGAGCCGTAAACCACATCCGCAAAACCTTCCAAGATCGGGCGGATCACTTCCGGGATCTCAGCCGGATCGTACTCAAGATCGGCATCCTGTACGATTACGATCTCGCCGGTGGTTTGAGAAAAGCCGCGCTTCAGGGCGGCAGTCTTTCCGCGATTCACGTCCTGCCGATAGTATTTAATGAACGGAAACTCATTACATAGCCGTTCGGCGATCAGCGGTGTTTCGTCGGTCGAACAATCGTCAATGATCAAGATCTCGAGCAGATTAGGAACATTTGTCAGCTTACGAACGATCGATTCGAGAGTCCGCGCCTCATTAAACGCCGGAACAACTATGGAAAGGCACGCCGGATCCTTTTCTACAAGTTCTTGCCCTGTCATCATGCCGATTATAACCTCTTTGCACTAAAGACCCGAATTTGAGCGTTTGAAAAGATGGGAGTTGCGTCAAACCATTTCCGAATCACGGTTTCAACGCGTTCGTGCTCACCCCAAAGAACCAGTTTATCGACTCTCTTGCCTGCTCTTTGCAGCGTTCGGTCGAGTTTCGAAAGTGTTGCGTCAAAATCGAATTTCGGGTCATTAAGATAGAAGATGTTCGAGGTCGTAAGATCGAACACAAACCGTTGTTCCTCGATATCCTTCGCCACCACCGGAAACAGCCGATGTCCGATCTCATAATTATCACTCACTATTACGTGTCGGTTGATGCCGAGGTAGTTGTTCAATTGAGTCAATGGTATCGAGTGGTATTTTGAATTGTCCTGAACTATCACAACGGAAGCAACCGTATCGCCTTCGTTCAAAGCACTTTTAGCCTCCATAAATGGTGGGACGTCGCGATCAGCCGAGATCGCAAAGTCCCACATCGATGCCGTCTGAAAAAGCACAACGAACGTGAGGGCAACGGTCAAAGGGACTCTGGCGAATGTCTTCGGCGCTAAACTGATCAAAGGAACAAACAATATCAAACTGCAGATCAGCAGCCTTTCCCGAAGAATACTGCCATTCAACAGTCCAAAGTCATCGGGACCAAAAAGGGCGAAGATGACTGCAATGAGCGTAAGTAACAGAAAGGGCCGACGCTCATATGAAAACAGACCTCGAAATCCGATCGACCGAATCGTCGCCACTAAGAACAAGACAACGGCCCCAAAGATCCATATCAAGGGTGCGGCCAATACCGCGTATGAACTCTTGATTTCAAGAAACGGCAGCGATCGCCGGCTGATCAATACAAATGGATCCACCGAAGAAAGCTGTTTCACCCATGATGTCAAAGATGTGAAGTCCTCAAGATGTCGCCAGTTCGGTCTAAGGGGCTCGCCGCTACCTCCAATCCCAACATACGCGAACAACACCGGAATTAGCGGAACGAAGGCGAATGAGGTTAATAAGAGTGTTTTCGCTAAGATCTCACGGCGGGTCGTCAAAGCCAGAATCAATATACTACCGGCGAGGACGCCAAAGCTGACGATATGTCCAATAAACGCGAGCAGAAGTAGAAGTGCAAGGAACAGGACTCGAAGCAATGTCATTTGTTCCCGCCAAATGAAATACGCCCCGATGGTGAACGCGAATATCGAAGTGCCAAAGATAAAATTATGACCGCCGGCCAACCAAAGAGAATTAAACGCAATCGCCGAACCGAACAGTACAAATTGGTGATCGACCCCAACGCGGCTGGTTCTCGCTCTTAGAAACACGACGCCTACTGCGATGGTTAGGAACGTCAAGGTGGCAATTACTTTAGAAACAACAAAAGGCTGAAAAACGCCTAACAGAACAGTCATCACCCAATGACCGATCGAATTAGGTACCCCAAGGGAATTCAGAGAAAACGCTGTCGCAAAAAACTCATCGCCACTGACGAGACGGCTCATTACGTACGAGATATACAAATGGCCTGAACCGTCCTGTTGGACGAAGTGTGAAACACCCCAGATCGGACTCAACGCAACCAAAAAAACCAATAATGTGATGACGCTTATCACTCCAGGCTGTGCGCTTTTTATCTCATCGCTAGTGGTTTCCATCCGCATTCAGTGGGTATCGTGTTAACTACAGGTAATGTGCAAATGCGTGCTGCAAGACAAAGACCACTGCATTTGGTAAACTTTTCCCGGGCCAGTTTTGCTTGTAGCTAACTCGTAAATAATTGTACTGGTGTTGTTTGTGCGTCGAACGTCGGGAATTTCGTTTCGATAGTTGGCTTAATCGAAAGGTGTTCATGGACGTTGCAAAGACCATATACTACCACAAAAACTACTGGACATTTGACGGATGTCAATGAACCTATCGCTAGTTCAGCGAGTCGATTTCATCAAGGATGTTTGCCGCGGGAAGAAGGTTCTGCATCTCGGCTGTACAAATTTTCCATATACGGCGGAGGCGATCGCGAACGATATGCTTCTTCATTTCGAGTTGCGAGAGATCGCGTCTGACCTCTACGGTTTTGACGCCGACGCAGAAGGCGTCGCGATACTTGAAGCACACGGATGCAATAAGCTTTTCGTCGCAGATCTTGAGAATCTGGACGAGGTTGAGATCGACGAGACGTTTGACGTAATAATTGCCGGCGAGATGATCGAGCACCTCAACAACCCAGGACTGTTTCTCAACGGGATAAAAAGATTCATGTCGGCCGATACCGAACTAGTGATCACGACCATAAACGCTTACTGTGCGATGCGTTTCCTGGTCTATTTCCTTCGCGGAAAAGGCGGTACAAACGAACCCGTTCACCCAGACCATGTTGCTTACTATTCTTACCGGACACTCGGGCTTACGCTGGAAAGAATGGGACTCGAGGTCACTCAAAGCTATTTTTACGATGTCGGTAAAGAACATCGCAGATTCAATCGTTGGTTTTACAATGTCTTTAACGACGTTGCCGTCTGGCTTTCGCCTCAACTAAGCGACGGCGTTATTGCGGTTGCTAAACTGAGATAGAGATGAACGTTTCAAGACAACTTAGTACACCGATCCCAAAGGGTTCGCCGAACTTCATATACGGTATCGCTATCTTATGGGGTGTGGTTGCTATTATCGTCTTTACCCTGATCCTGTTGGAGATCGGGTTCGATGATCCTTTAAGCCGATTCTATTTGGTTCCGTGGGCATTGGCTACAGGAGTTGTTGTCGTATTGCCAAGTGTTTTGCTTATCAAACGCGGCAAGTTTGACCTTTTCCACCCCCTTGTATTCGCTACCTGGTCCTATTTCTTCCCGGGCTTTGTTATCGGCGGTTTTGTCTTGGCGGCCGGGCTTTCGCAGCCGTACTTTCTTAGCTTTGTACAAGACGACCGATACAACCTGCCGCTCACATTTGTTTACGTAATGCTCGGTTACGGAGGCCTTGCGATCGGGTTCTCGTTGCATTACGGCAAGGTCATCGGCGACTCGATCTTCAAATTCCTCCCAAGCTGGAATTGGAAAGAGGATAAGGTGGCGGTTCCGGGCCTGATACTCCTTGGAATTGGCATGGCCAACACCGTCATAGCTTTCGGCATGGGTCTGATCGGCTTTCAAAAGGTCGATGAGATCGGGGCGTTCGACGGCATCATATTCTTATTTTCACTGTTTCTGCTCGAAGCCAGTTTCTTCTTGTGGCTCTATATCTTTCGTTCACGGCATTTCGGTGCGATGCACTATATTGTGCTCGGATTGTTGCTGGCAACGGCGATCGGCCGGACGGCATTTCAGGGAAATCGCGGCGGGTTGATCCATTTATTGATCCTGGTCGGCTGCGCATTCGTGCTCTCAGGGCGAAAGATCACAGCGAAGCATCATTTCATCGGCGGCATTCTGGTCACCCTTGCACTTGTGATAGGTATGATCTACGGAACGACATTCCGGCAGATCAAGGGTTCGCAGGAGCAAGCCAGTCTCTCTCAGATCGGTTCTGTCGTAGTTGACACGATGGAAAGTTTATCGTCCGGCGACATTGATGCAAGCCTTTCAAGAGGATTTGGTGCATTAGCTGAACGATTAGATTCCATAAGTTCGTTGGCGGTGATCGTTTCTAATTATGAAGCTTTAGCTCCGTACGAGGAACTTTGGGGAATAAATAACAATATTTGGGTCGACACGATTACATTTTTTATTCCGAGGGCGATATGGGCTGACAAGCCGATATCCATCGAACCGAGCAAGTACGCGGACCTGTATTTCAATTACAGCGAAAATTCTTTTACGATGACGCCTATGGGCGATCTCCTTCGAAATTTCGGCCCGATCGGAGTTCCTTTAGGGATGATCGTGCTCGGATTCTTGTTGAGGATAATTTACGCGGCGCTGATCGAGGGTAAAGAGTTCGCATATTGGCGAGCATGTATCTACTACATGATCTTGACCGCGATCTCATATGAGGGCACGTATGGACTTATCGTCCCATACCTTTCGAAGGTACTTGTGATCTCATTCGTAGGAATGTTGTTGATCCGCTTTTTTATCGGTAAGAGCCCAACCGCATTACCGTTGGCAAAACCGTGAAAAGATAATTGTCCATTGGCGAGATGACCCTCTTTCAATATGGAGAAAGTTGTTTTTACAAATGGCTGTTTTGACATTATCCATCCTGGCCACATCGATCTGTTGCGTCGGGCCCGATCGCTCGGGACAAAACTGATCGTTGGAATAAACAGCGATTCGTCGGTTCGTTCGATAAAGGGAGTTGGCCGACCGTATTTCAATGAAGAAGAGCGTAGCTCGATCCTTTTGGCGATGCGGACAGTTGATGAGGTCAGAGTTTTCAGCGAGTTAACACCCGAACGATTGATCCGAGAAATAAGACCGGATGTGCTCGTCAAAGGCGGCGATTGGAAGGTCGAAGAGATCGTCGGAGCAGGGTTCGTAATGGAAACCGGCGGCGAGGTTCATTCTTTACCGTTGGTCGAGGGCTATTCTACAAGTAAGGTCATCGAAGGTATGAATGCTCATAACGCGGTCTCTGAGACCGGCAGCAACGACATTGTGATCAGATCGCTCGACCAGCATCGTGAGGTTTTCGAGCGTGTGTATTCGGAATGTGTCCCAGCGATCAAGGCATGCTCCGATATCATTCTTGAGACGCTTGAGAACGGCGGCAAGATACTCATCTGCGGCAACGGAGGAAGTGCGGCTGACGCACAGCATATTGCTGCTGAGTTTGTTGGCCGCTATGAGACCGAACGCATCGCGTTACCGGCAATAGCGCTGACAACCGACACCTCGGCCCTAACCGCTTTGGCGAACGATTACGACTTTGAACGAATATTTGCACGGCAGGTCGAGGCTTTGGGTCGCAAAGGGGACTGTCTTATCGCAATCAGTACCAGCGGCACCTCACCGAACGTTATTTCCGCTGTAATGACTGCGCGTGGCCTTGGATGCAAAGTGATCGGAATGACGGGTGCAAAAGGAAAGAAACTTGCGGCATTGTCGGACGCGTGCATACTCGTGCCGTCAGAAAGGACGGCTCGAATCCAGGAAATGCATATAACGACCGCACATATTTGGTGCGAACTTGTTGACGATCACGTTGGCAAGAAAACGAACGCAAAGACAAATCAATAATGGAGTTCATCGACAATTTCAGCGGGCTCAACGTCCTGATCGTGGGCGACGTAATGCTGGACCGGTATTGTTGGGGAAGCGTCGATCGCATCTCGCCAGAAGCACCGGTACCGGTAGTCCGATTAGCTCATAACACCAATGTTCCAGGCGGTGCAGCCAACGTTGCATCGAACGTAGCCGGTCTCGGTGCCAGACCAATTCTCGTTGGTATCGTCGGAGATGATGAAGACGGCTCCGTTCTTCCAACCTCACTCGAATCGTTTGGTGTTCCGGGCGGTCATATCATTCCGATCCCTGGCCGACGAACGACGGTAAAGACTCGCATAGTTGCTCACGGCCAGCAAGTCATTCGACTCGATCAGGAGACCGATTCTGATATCTCGGATGTTGAAGAAGAACTCGTTTTGGCTTCACTTGCCGAACTCATGCCGACCGCGGACATCGTCGTTGTTTCCGACTATGCCAAAGGCTTACTCACGAAACGCATTTTGCGCCAACTGATCGCAATGGCTCGCGAATCAGGAAAATCTATAGTAGTCGATCCCAAAGGAAGGGATTATTCGAAATATGACGGCGCCTCGCTTTTGACGCCGAATCGCCGTGAAGCTGCTGATGCTGCTGGTATGGATATCAATACGGTCGACCTCGTTTCATTAGCCGGTTCAAAACTGCTCGCAGACCGCTCAGTCGACGCATTGCTAGTTACGCAGGGCGAAGAAGGCATGACACTCTTCGAATCGAACAGCGAGCCATTTCATCTCAAGGCCCTGGCCCGGGAGGTCTACGACGTGACGGGTGCGGGCGATACGGTGATCGCCACTTTCGCAGTCGCATCCGCCGCAGGGGCTGACAGGCGCGAAGCAGCAAAACTGGCGAATATCGCCGCACGAATCGTTGTGGGCCAAATAGGCACAACATCGATCACTGTTGAAGAACTAAAGACAGCGCTTCAGGAGCGTGCCTAAGGATTGGCTGAGACCGCAGTGAACCCAACGAATATTCTGGTTTTTCGGATCGGGCATTTAGGTGACACGATAGTCTCGTTGCCGGCATTCTGGCAGATCCGCCGGTCCTTTCCTGCAGCAAGAATGACACTGCTCTCGAATGCCGATTCAAGTAATCCGGATTATGTTTCTGCCCATGCGGTATTACCGAAAAGCGGTTTGTTTGACTCATGGATCACGTACCCAAACGGATTGTCCAGGATCGGGTCACTGACCGGACATTTGGGCTTGTTCAAGACGATCCGTAAAGGTCGCTTTGATATGCTCGTTTATCTTATGACCCGAAACCGGACGCCAAAGCGTGTCAGGCGCGACATTTCATTCTTCAGACTTGCGGGAATACGTGATATTAGAGGTCATAACTATCTCATAGACAATTGGTTAGAAGAACACGCAACACAGAAAGCGGCCGCGGTGATCTCCGAATCCGAATTCCTTTTGAAATGCCTCGATAACGAGGGAATTAACCCGCAGGAACCCGAATTTTGCACTGATCTTCTTTTGGACGACGATGAGGTCTCATTTGCCGACTATTGGCTCAAAACAACGGCCGGATCGGACCTTGGGGATCGAAGATTTGTCGCCATCGGACCGGGCAGTAAGTGGGATTCGAAGGTCTGGAGCGAAGATAGGTACTCTGCGGTTGTTAAGAGACTCATCGCTGACCACGATGTTTTTCCGATCGTCTTCGGCGGGCCTGAAGACCGGAAAAAGGGAGATCGGTTGGTCGAGCAATGGTCGTTGGGTGCGAACGCCGCCGGTGCATTTACGGTCCGCCAGTCAGCTGCGGCACTCTCAAAGTGTGTCCTTTACGTTGGGAACGATACTGGGACGATGCACCTTGCCGCAGCCGTCAACACGCCATGTGTAGCTATCTTTTCAGCTATCGATTGGGTGGGTCGGTGGCATCCGTTTGGTTCCGGTCACAGAGTACTACGAAAGCGGGTAGAATGTGAGGGTTGTCACTCACCGATCTGCAAAACGGATCGACGCTGTCTGACGCTTATAGGCGTGGAAGAAGTGGTTGAATCGTGTAAGGCAGTGCTCGCCAAAACAGTAAAGGCAACGCCGGTTATGTATTCGCAGTGAATTTTTGTTGAAAGAGTGCATGAAGCTTTTTAACTCATCGGTTCAACTGTCGTCCGTCGACAATTAAATCAATTTCGTAAGTGAAACAACTTAAAGTATTGATAATTGGAGGAAACGGAATGCTCGGACACAAGCTCGTCCAGAAGCTCGGTCACGCGTTCGAGGTTTCCACTACGATCAGGTCTTCCTGGTCCGATGTCGCCCGTTTTGGCATTTTCGATGAATCGAACACTTTTACCAATGTCGATGTAAACGATCTGTCCAGAGTCATTGGATGCATTGAAGCGACTGAACCGGATGTTGTAGTCAACGCCGTAGGGATCATCAAACAATTACCGAATGCACAAAATGTTGAGGATGTGCTTTCGTTGAACTCGATCTTTCCAAACAGGCTTTCAACACTCGCTTCGAAATATGGTTTTCGGTTGATATGTATCAGTACCGACTGTGTCTTTTCCGGTGATCGGGGCGGTTACCAAGAATCGGACATACCGGACGCACGGGATCTCTATGGCCAGAGCAAGCGGTGGGGCGAGGTCGATGCTGCGAACTGCTTGACCATTAGGACATCGATCATCGGCAGGGAGTTGAGTTCTTCGCATAGTCTCGTCGAGTGGTTCTTAACCAATCGCGGGTCGACCATTAAGGGCTTTTCGAACGCGATTTACAGCGGCTTTCCAACTGTCGTCTTTGCAGATATAATCAGGCGTTTGATCACGGAGATGCCGGGGCTTGCCGGCATTTATCATATTTCCAGTGACCCGGTAAATAAATTCGACTTATTGACCCTTGTAAGAAACGAGTTTCGGCTCGACATCGAGATCGAAAGGGATGAGACCTTCCGAATCGACCGTAGCCTAGATTCGTCCCGGTTTCGTCAGTTGTCAGGGTTCATCCCAAGGCCTTGGAGCGAAATGATCGCTGAAATGGCGTCCGATCAGACGCCGTACGATAAATGGAAAAATCAAGAGTTCTAGAAGGTAAGCGAATTCTCGTAACCGGAGGCACCGGTTCGCTTGGACAGACGCTGGTGAAGCGGCTTTTGGGTGGAGAAATGGGCCGCCCGGCAAGGATCACCGTCTTTTCTCGTGACGAAGCCAAGCAGCATTATATGCGGCTTGATTTCATGCATCGCGATGCCGCAACGGATGACGTGATCTACCAGAATTCACAGAATATCCTTACTTTCCGGATCGGTGACATTCGCGACGGTGTTGCCGTTGCGAACGCCCTTCGCGACGCCGATGTTGTATTTCATGCGGCTGCGCTCAAACAGGTTCCTTCGTGCGAGTATTTCCCGTATGAGGCTGTATTGACGAACGTCCTAGGTGCCGAAAACATAGTACGGGCGATCCGTGAGCAAAAGCTGGCGATCGAGACGGTAGTGGGAATATCGACAGACAAGGCCTGTAAACCCATAAACGTAATGGGGATGACCAAGGCATTGCAAGAACGACTATTGATCGAAGCAAACCGAGATTGCCCGAGCACGCGGATAATGTGCGTTCGTTATGGAAATGTAATAGCATCCCGCGGTTCGATCGTCCCGCTTTTTGTTGAACAGATCAGGAAACGTCAAGAGATCACGGTCACGATGCCGGAAATGACCAGGTTTCTCTTGAGTCTCGATCGCGCAGTCGACACGGTTTTTGCTGCCATCACGCTTGGAAAGCGAGGAGAGACGTTCGTTCCAAAGGTCAAATCAGCGAATATTACTGATGTGGCACGTGCTTTAATGGGCGAGACTGACCTTCCGATCCGCTATACAGGAATCCGTCCCGGTGAGAAAATCCATGAGATCATGGTCTCGGAGGAAGAGTGCTTCAGGACCATCGAACGCGGTGACTACTATGTGATCCTTCCGGTCTTGCCAGAACTTAGAGGCGGATCTGATTTCGTGCCCGCTATCGATCACGAGTATTCATCGCGGGATGACACGGTCGTTGGTAGCGAACTTTTCGATCTGTTGCGTTCCGCTGGCGGCGAGATCGAACGGTTTATGACTTCCGGTTAGATCGGGGAGGCTGAGTATCAATGAAAATAATGACCATCTTCGGAACCCGGCCAGAGATCATTCGGCTCAGCCTGATCCTGAAGATACTGGACCAGCACTGCGAACATCTGACTGTTCACACCGGGCAAAATTATGCTGAATCATTGAGTGACATATTTCTAAAGGAACTTGATATTCGGCCGCCTGACATACACCTCGGCATACGCTCGAATAACTTCGGTGACCAGATCGGGCAAATACTGTCGAAAACTGACGACATTCTTGGTCAGCATCGGCCGGACAAAGTTCTGATCCTTGGGGACACGAACAGCGCATTGACGGCGATCGTGGCGGCACGTCGTGGCATCCCGGTTTTTCACATGGAAGCCGGAAATAGATGTTACGATGATCGAGTTCCCGAGGAAGTGAACCGTCGGATCATCGATCATTCGAGTATGATCTTGTTGCCGTACACGACCCGAAGCATGCAGAACCTCGTAAAGGAGGGAATCGATAGGGAACGGATCTATATCACAGGAAACCCGATCAAGGAAGTACTTGATAGCTTCAGTGAGCAGATAGATGCGAGCGAATCTTTGCAGCAGAATAGTTTAAAGCCCTTTGAGTACTTCCTTGCGACAATTCACAGATCGGAGAATGTTGACATACCTGATCGGCTGTCCGAGATCTTCAAAGCTCTTCAAGATGTCGCTGAAAGATTCGACAAAAAAGTCGTCGTGAGCGTACACCCTCGAACCGCCTCAAAAATAAAAGAGTTCGGTATACCTAGCTTTGGCGAGGCAATTCAATTGGTCGACGCAATGGGATTTTTCGATTTTGTAAAGCTTGAAAAATCGGCTCTGGCGGTCTTGACGGATAGCGGGACAGTGCAAGAGGAATGTTCAATATTTGGAATCCCAAATGTAACCGTTCGTGATGTGACCGAACGGCCCGAGACGCTCGAATGCGGGAGTAATATCCTGTGTGGGGCGAACTCCGAGTCGATATTAAGGGCCGTCGATCTGGCCCTTGCTCAGCCTGCGAATTGGGATCCGCCGATGGAGTATCTGACTCCAAACGTGTCGCACACTGTAAGTCGGATCGTTCTTGGATATACCAGTATCAGACGGCATGCCGTTTCGTGATCAACCGTCCCAGATGAAGCCGAAGATACTGGTTTTTTGTGATTTTTACCTCCCTGGTTTCAAAAGTGGCGGCGGAATGTGGACCGTCGTCAATTTGGTCGATCGTTTTTGCGACAGATATGATTTTTTCATCGTCACCCGAAACTACGATAGCCGAGACGACAGAGTCCCATATACATCCGTAAGAACCGGCGAGTGGAACATAGTCGGCAATGCCCGGGTTTACTATGCCTCCAATGCTCTGATCAACCAGAACAACTTTCTTAAGATCATTCGTTACGTTGATCCCGCCGCGGTCTTTCTGAATAGTGTGTTTTGCACATTATCGGTGAAGTTCCTGTTGTTAAGACGTCGAAAGGGCCTGAAAGAAATTCCTGTGGTACTGGCACCCTGTGGCGAGGTTTCAAAACCTTCACTTTCGCTTAAACCCTTGAAAAAAAAGACCTTTCTCAGAACCGCGAGGATCTCAGGTCTCTTTCAAGGTGTTATCTGGAAAGGATCCGCAGATATCGAACACGACGAGATCAAGACTATCGCTGGCAAACGTGCTCGGGTTTTGATCGCCCCAGACCTCCCGCCAAAACAGATTTTGCCGGTTCTGGACCTGGCGCAAAAACCGCGAAAAATGTCGGGCGCCTTGACCCTTTCGTTTGTATCAAGGCTCGTCCGTAAGAAAAATCTGCATTTCTTGCTTGAGGCCTTACTGCCGATCCGTAAGGGAAAGGTCGAACTTGACCTGGTCGGGCCGCTTGAGGACGATGATTATTGGTACGAGTGTAAGGCGATCATCGATAAGCTGCCGGCGAATGTGAATGTTCGTATCGTTGGAGGAGTTTCCAATGATCAGGTTTTAAAGAACCTTATCGGTGCACATTTTTTCGTGCTGCCCACCTTGAATGAGAATTTTGGTTATGTCTTTGTTGAGGCAATGGCGGCCGGCTGCCCGTTGTTGATAAGTGACCGAACCATCTGGAACAACCTCGAAGAAAAAGGGCTTGGTTGGAATGTTAGCCTTGACTCCGTAGAGAAATGGACATGGCTGATCGAGCGCTGTGTTTCAATGGACCATGCTGACTATCATAGGATGTCGGTCAAAGCAAGAAATTTCGCGATCGAATGGCTGGCCGACCAGGAACTCGAAAACGCAACGGCTCGGGTTCTCGAAGCAGCGATCAACGATAAGCGCCGACCAAATGGAAACTGAGGAAAATCAAACGAAGACCGCAGGGAAAGTACGCTTGTGGGTGATAACAGAACTGTATTATCCCGAAGAAACGTCGACCGGCTACTACCTGACGAAACTAGCTGAACACCTCACAGACGATTTCGAGGTCAAGGCGATCTGCGGTCAACCGAATTATTCAAGACGCGGAACTCGGGCCCCGAAACGCGAATTTCACAACAAGGTCGAGATCTTCAGAGCGGCAAGCACCACGCTGGACAAAAATGTAATACTCTTTCGCTTGGTGAATATGGCGACATTGGGATTATCGACCTTGATATTATCGTTGCGCCACTTTCGTCGGGGTGACCGGGTACTGGTGGTGACAACGCCACCGGTTCTTCCGTTCATGGCAGCGGTCGCGGCGCTGTCTCGCGGGTCTGCCCATACGCTCTTGATCCATGATAACTACCCGGAGATACTTGTCGCAGTTGGCAAAGCGAAACCGGGATCTCTGTTCGTTTCGATCGCCGATCGATTCAATCGATGGTTGTTCAAATACGCTGCCGGGATAATCGTTGTCGGGCGGGATATGGTGGATCTGGTAGCCAGAAAGTCGAACGGACTCGATGTCCCGATCGCTTATATTCCGAATTGGGCGGAGCTCGAAACCGTCAGGCCGCTCTCGAGGGTCGGAAACCCGTTGTTGCACGAGCTGGGGTTGATCGAGAAATTCGTATTCTTGTACGCAGGCAACATGGGTTTTCCGAACGACATTGAAAGCATCGTCGAATGCGCGGATCGAATGCGGACAAACGAACGAGTGCATTTCGTTTTTCTTGGAAACGGCGTTAAGCGAAAGTGGCTATCGAACGAGATCGAAAAGCGGAGTCTATCAAACGTAACATTACTCGACCCGAGGCCGAGAAGCGACCAGATCCAGTTTCTGAATGCATGCGACGTTGGGCTTGTCTCGTTGGTAGATCGTATGAAGGGCGTCTCGATGCCGAGCCGCACTTACAATATTCTGGCTGCCGGTAAACCAATACTTGCGATGACTGAGCCTGAATCGGAACTTAGCCTGGTCGTTAGTGAGACAAATGCCGGTATTGTCGTTCCGCCGAACCATCCCGATCAACTTGCGGAAGCGATAGGTCGTTTCCTATCAATGAATAGCGTCGAATTAACCGAAATGGGCGAACGGGCTAGAAATGCAGCGGTTACGCAATATTCGATCGAAGTAGCGGTCGAATCGTACCGCTCGGTTTTGAAAGGACGCTGAAGGCGACAACTACCCGATGAGTATAGTGCTTACATTCATCGCTGCAGCGTTGGTCACATTCATTGGTGTCGAGTTTTTTCGTCGATGGAGTGTACGGCGAAAAATTCTGGATATCCCAAATGAACGTAGTTCGCACGCCTCACCAACACCTCGCGGCGGAGGGCTTGTTATTGTCATCGTTGTTCTTTTTGGCTATTGTGCCGTTTCTTATTTTGAGCCGCGGTATTTTTCATACTCGTTCGTGACCGGATCGATATTGGTGGCTTTGGTCAGCTGGCTTGACGATCTCCGGTCAGTCTCTTTTGTATGGCGTCTGTTTGCTCACTGTTTGGCGGCTGGTTTCGTAGTCTTTGAGCTTGGTAGCTGGAGCATCGTTTGGATTCCGATAGCTGAAATATCGATGCAATTAGGTCCTTTCGGGTCGATCCTGACTTTTTGTTGGATCGTTTGGGTGATCAACGCTTTTAACTTTATGGACGGGATCGACGGAATCGCAGCACTGCAAGCCATCGTTGCGTCTGCGTTGTATTTCATCCTATTCGTCTTTTTGGAAATGCCGTCACTGGTATTCGTCTCCGCTTTGATTGGAGGGGCTGCAGCGGGTTTCATTGTCCATAACTGGCAGCCGGCAAAGATCTTCATGGGCGATGTTGGAAGCTCGTTCTTAGGTTTTGTCTTTGGCGTCCTTCCTTTATTTGCAATACGCATTGACCCAACAATATCCGAGAAGCTTCCAGTCTTTGCTGTCGCGGTCATATGGCCGTTCGTTTTTGACACGGTCGTTACGTTATTCCGGAGAATGCTTAATCGGGAACCTGTCTGGAGAGCTCATCGAACTCATTTGTACCAGCGTCTGACGATTCGCGGGTGGTCGCATGCGGCGGTTTCGGTCATTTTCGGCGTGTTTTCTTTGGTGATCGGATCGTTAGCGCTTTTTTGGTTCTTTCGTGGCGGGGAATTCGGTTTCATGCTTTTACTTGTCATTTTAGTTCTTGGCGCTTTTGTTGTTATCTTAGCGAACAGAACGTCTGTTGAAGAGCTAAACGGCTAATTCGCTGCACGTTGCCCTAAACATGTTGATGTCGAGTATCAGGATCCTTTGAGCGAATCGTTGCAATGCTGAGCTCTAGAAACCCAAAACGACACGATCTCAATTTCGAATCGTACGGCGTTCGGATCTCGGTCGAGACGAACGTCGATGCATTAACGACGGAATTGAAGGATCTCGTTAGATCGACCTTGCTGAACAACGTTCGTTTTGACGAAAGCACAAGTTATGCTGAGCACTCGTTCTTTATTGGCCGCTCAAACGACAACCAATATTTCATCAAGCGTGACGATGAGGAGATCTACGGCGAACTCTCGCTCGATAGCGTCCTCGAATTATTCGTTCGCATGTTGAGATTGAAGATCTCGGAACACGCCGTAGACCATGTTTTCGTCCATGCTGGAGTCGTTGGATGGAATGGGCAGGCCATTCTTCTGCCCGGCGAAAGCGGCTCGGGTAAGACCTCGCTAGTGATCGAACTAGTGCGACTAGGAGCGGAATACTATTCTGATGAGTATGCCGTGATCGATGAAAAGGGCTTGGTCCACCCGTTCGCGCGGAAGCTATCGGTCAAAAACCTAGAACAGGATTGGAGTGAACGAAATGGTGTGCCGATAGAAGCGATCGGCGGCCGTGCCGGGATCTCGCCAATACCAATAGGATTGGTCGCACTTACGACCTTCGCCCCGGGTCCGACGGCGCCTCTTGAAGAGATCACGCGCGGAAATGGGATGATAGAGACATTTCGGCATGCTATACCATTGCAAATAAAGCCTGAATTCGTACTGAAAGTCTTGAAAACTGCACTTAGTCGTGCCATAATTCTGAACGGTCTGCGCGGTGAGGCCAATTTGACGGCAAAAAATATTTTGTCTTTTTTTGATTTTGATATAGACTGACTGCTTATTTCTGACGCTTTTTTGTCAGTTCGATTGGAGGAAAAAATGAACATTCCGCATTTCCCAACTGCTCGCAAGGCCAACTTGGTGATCCAAGAAGTCCCGAACGAGGTTTTGGTCTACGACCTTGATAATAATAAAGCCCATTGCCTAAATCATACTGCTGCTCTGGTTTGGAATGCGTGCAACGGTTCACGATCTGTTCCCGAGATCGCCCAGATCATTGGGTTAGAGGCTGGAAGCGAGATTCCTGATGAGCTTGTTTGGCTTGCAATCGATCAGCTTAATGAGAGCGATCTTCTCGAGCGTCAGATCCAATCGGAACTTACGGGAAGCTCCCGAAGGGAAGCGATAAAGAAACTCGGCCTTGCATCCATGATTGCTTTACCGATCGTCGCATCGCTTGTTGCCCCTCAGTCGGTCCTGGCAAACGTCTCGTGCTCATGCTCCGCGTTGGACTCGCCACCGACGCTGCAGTGTACTAACCGACCGCCATGTCCGACGAATAGCTGTTCGGGCGGATTTTGTATTTAGGACATTTTTTGGTTTCGACTTTAAGTAAGCAGTGAAAGCAATTTTCACTGCTTATTCGCGTTTATGGATGCCACAGCTGATGAAGGCAAAGCGGATGATGGAAATGTCCTACGTTGGCATTTGCTGGACCGCAAGAGGGCAGAACTCGCCATAGCCCAAGCTTTTGGTCTTTTGCAAGGTAAGAACATCAAGTGCTTTTTGATCAAAGGCTGGGTATCTGCGCAATTCTATCCTTATGACCGGCCGCGATCATTCGGCGATATTGATATTGCGGTCGCACCTGAGGACTTCGAAAAGGCCGTTCGACTGATAGACGAGGAAGATGCACATCGGCTCGGCATCGACCTTCATCGCTCGGTCCGGCATCTGGACTCGCTTTCGTTTGACGATCTTTATCGTCGGTCGAAAGTTGTTTTGATCGAAGGTGTCGAGGTACGCGTCCCTTGCAGCGAAGACCACCTAAGGATCGTTGCAGTCCATTGGCTTACCGACGGCGGTGAGTTTCAAGAGAGACTTTGGGATATCCATTATGCAGTTGCCAATCGACCTGGCGACTTTGATTGGGACAAGTGCCTGAACGCTGTCGACAAGACACGCCGCAGTTGGGTAGTTATCAGCATCGGTCTGGCTCATAAGTATCTCGGCCTCAAGATCGAAGGCCTTCCAATTGCAGGCGAAGCGCGAGACGTTCCAGAATGGATCACTAAGTGTGTGGAATCCGCGTGGAATTCAGATGTAAGGCTGCGACCGCTACACGTTATTTGGCGAGACCCATCAATGCTCCTGAAGCAGATCGGTAAGCGCATACCGCCGAATCCGATACAAGCGTCGATCGATATGAATGCGCCTTTCGACGACAGTTCGCGATTGTATTATCAGATCGGCAGTGTCTTTAAGCGAATCTTACCGTCCGTGAACAGGATAATACCGACCTTGTTCCGACGAGGCGGACGAGCGTGATACGAACAACACTTCACGAGACAGTTTTGGCTATCGAGACCGGCGTATTGGGCGGTAGTCTCTCGATCGTTCGATCGGGTATCGAGATCGCGGGAATATCGGGCGATTCTAATTTCTCGCGAGCCGAAGATCTTCTCGCCAATATCAAATCGCTCATTCAAAGGGCCGGAATTAGCAAATCGGACATTCGTGCTCTCGCGGTCTCAAGAGGACCTGGAAGCTATACAGGTATCCGGATCGGACTTGCAACAGCAGCCGGCCTTTCGCGATCACTTCAAATCCCTGCGATCGGCGTGCCGCTGTTGGACGCGATCGCGTTGATGTATGGCGTGCATCGCAGTACTGCGGTCGTCATTCCGTTCGGACGCAGTGATTTCGTTATCCAACGGTTCCCGAATGATCCTCAAGAAGCCCCCAACGCGAGAGCAATGAAAGTAGTCGATCCTGCTGGATTGAGAGAGGCTTTGGCCGGCAGTGAATTCGAGACGCTAATTTGTCACAAGGTCTCCGTAGATGTCCTGAAAAAACTACTCGAATCTATACCCACGACGCCGAAATTGGTTGCGGCCGAATCGAATCTCGCTCTTGCGGTTTATTTTTGGTCAGCTGCGTTTCCAAACTCAGTAGACATGACTCCGATCTATGCGGCGAACCCGATCCACGCCAACAACTTATTCTGATCCAAATGAACTCTGACCTCTGGATAGCACAAGTAACCGCAAACGACGTCCCCGAGATCGTTCGGTTAGCGAGACTGCTTAAACTGGAACCGTGGACTGAAAACGACCTTTCCGCCGAACTGGATCGCGACAACAGCACATTTTTAGGAATCTACAAGAAGCGAGACGGTCTAATAGGATTCTTGAATGCTCGTACAATACAAGGCGAAAACGACAATTCTGTTGATTTTGAACTTCTTAATATCGGCATTGAGCCGGAAAATCAGAAACAAGGTTGCGGTAGATTGCTGATCGATGCGCTTATTGCTACGGGCCAATCAATCGGGTTGGCTAATGTGTTTCTTGAGGTTAGGTCGGCAAATATCTCAGCCATAGAGTTTTACAGAAAATATGGATTTGAAGTGGTTGGTACACGGAAAGATTTCTATCGCAACCCAAAAGACGACGCATACGTTATGAAACTCACACTTTCGCATTAAATATTTTCAGAATTTGTAACAAAGCTTGAAAAAACCGGTCGATTTGAACTAACATTAGGTGAACACTCGTCCGACTCAGTTTATGCAGCCAATGGGTGTGAAAAAACTTGATAAGTGAGGAAAAAGCGCTATGGACATGTCAACTCCTGATGCGGTGAGGGACGAATTGATAAAAAGTAATCAAGCGTTCCGTGAATTGGTTCATCAGCATCAAAATTACGAACAACGTCTTAACGAGCTAGCAGGCTTAATCTACCCGAGCGACGACGAACAAGTCGAAGAATCCACACTCAAGAAAAAGAAATTATTAGTAAAAGATGAGATCTATGCAATGATGCATGAATACTCGGTCTCGCACTGACTTTATTTTGAATTAACTGGGAAACAGGGCGGAACGTGAGGTTCCGCCCTTTATTTTTTTGAGCAGCCGCTGGTTTTGTAGGCGGCAATTCGATCGAGAGTTTGAATAACGATCATCTGATTCAGCTTATCATGCAGTACGTCGACAGGAATGGAGTTCTTATCCAGTTGGATGCGATTGATGGTTTTTCCATTATCAACTGACACGACATCGATCTCAGGTTGGCCATTTACTGATAGAAAGATCGCGCCATCGTTCACGACTGGCCTAAACCGCAGCCTTCCGTCCAGGCGTCTTCGCCAGATAACTTGGCCACTCGACGACGAGATCATATAGACAAAATTATCGAATGACGAAACAATAAGCCGGTCACCTGCGGTAAGTATGTGGGCTATCGACCCGCCGGTTCTGAATGTCCATGCAGGTGACTCGCGTCCGAACTGAAATTGTTTTAAGTTGCCTCTACGGTCACCCACGACCGCAACAGCCGCATCCAATGCGATAGCCGCCGACGGCTTAATCTTCGAATCACGGCGATCGAGGACCTTTCCGTCCTCGGTGGAAATCACTACGGTCTTGTTATCCTCTGATATGAAAATAACCGTTTCGTTGGAAAAAAGAGGGTCATTAGCGATCGACTCGTCCGATCGACGCATCCATCTGATGGACTCAAGGCCGTCGGCAAACGACCAAATAATAGAACCACGGTCAATTAAAACGACACCGTCTTTAACGAGTCCGATTCGGAAAGGCCCATTTGACTGGATTGTTGTTGAATTGACCGGAATCCCACTTTCCGGATTGAGCGATCTCAGAAGAGCAGCGCTTTTGTGGGTTTCGGATCCAATGTTTTGAGTGGTAGCTACATAGATATATCGATCATCCGCGATCAAGTTCGAAACGATTTGACCACCCAACTCCGCTGACCATAATGCTTCGCCGTCCTGAACGTCAATCGCGCGAATTGTGCCGCCCGATTCCGCGAATACGATCCGATCACCGGAATTGATCGATGTCCCGATCACGTTCCCACTGATCGGATGGCTCCAACATTCTTTGTATGCGGTTTCGGACAGTTCGGACACCTGGCCGACCGTGAATGTGGCTGCTGCGAAAATTATCGCCGCAACCTTAATTCGCTCAATAGTTTGGGTGAGGCCAACGCCGATCATCGGACTGGAAGTACAAGCAATGGATAAAAAATACATACTAACACGGCAAACTTGACCGTTGTAGATTGATGAATGTAATATCCCGGAAAGTTTGCTTTTAATATTTCGAAGAATGGAGACTTTAGCTAGATGTCTTTTAACAAGATCATTGTTGTAGGAAATCTCGGACGAGATCCGGAACTCAGATATACACCCCAGGGAATAGCGGTCTGCGATTTTTCTATGGCTACCAATGAAAGGAAGCGGGATAAATCCGGAGAAATGCAGGAGGTCGCGACTTGGTTTCGAATAACGCTTTGGCGAAATCTCGCAGAAAACGCCGCGAAGTATCTAAAAAAGGGCAGCCAGGTATACATTGAGGGCCGGTTGAGCATTGAAGAATGGACGGATCGCGACGGTAATAATCGGCAGACTTTGGCCGTGCAGGCAACGGATATGCATTTTCTCAGCGGTGGACGCTCGGACATACCATCTGGAGAGGGAGGTCCGGCGTCAGAATTTGCAGGGCCGGCAAACGACCCGCCGGTACAAGAAACCCCGCGAACGGCGTCGGCAACCGACGACGACATACCTTTCTAGTGATAACAAGTTGTTAAAACCCGACCTGGTTTTGGGGTATTCGATGTATTGCGGTAGTGTCGAATGCCCCAATCACCCTATACCCAACTTCCCATTTTTCGGAACTTCTTGAAGCGTTGAAGAACCAGATCTTCAACTTTGACCGCCATCAGGCTCCGAACCTCGGCGACCAGCGCTGATTTCAGCGAATTCGCGATATTCTCGAAGGATCGGTCCTTGCCGCGGGGCTCAGAATTATCAACATCCACTGCCCATGAAGTTGGTTCAGGTATTACCTTATCTATCAACCCAAAACTATTTAGATCGCTTGCGGTCAGCCGGAGGCATTCTGCCGCAACGCTTGCCTTTCCAGCATCCTTCCACAGAATAGCAGCGCATCCTTCTGGCGAGATCACCGAGTAAACGGCGTTTTCCATCATGAACACCCGATCCCCGATTCCGATCGCCAAAGCCCCGCCCGAACCGCCTTCTCCAATCACTACGACTATTATCGGAACGCGGAGACCGGCCATTTCTCTCAGATTGAAGGCAATGGCTTCCGCCTGTCCCCGTTCCTCGGCATCGATACCTGGATATGCCCCGGGAGTGTCGATGAACGAAATGATCGGACGACCAAATTTTTCGGCGAGCTTCATCACGCGAAGAGCTTTCCGATAACCCTCAGGCTTTGGCATACCAAAGTTTCGAAGCTGTCTTTGTTTTGTATCCCTACCCTTCTGCTGCCCGAGAACGGCGACCTCGATGCCGTCAAGCCTAGCCAATCCGCATACCATTGCCGCATCATCCGCGTATCTTCGATCGCCATGGATCTCGACAAAACCTTCAAAGATCTCTTCAAAAAGGTCGAGCGAATAGGGCCTTTCTGGGTGTCGCGCATTTAAGACGCGTTCAAATGCTGAATTCGATTCATTAGACATAGATTTGACTATAACTTCCATTCAACTTCACAGCCCTTCGATCTCAGTTCGTTCGCCAGCCTTTGCGATCCCTGAATTCTGATGAGCTTCGAATGAACCCTGACGAAATACCGGCTGTATGGAATGCTGATCTCAACGTCACACCTTCCAGGCTTTTCATTAAGCGTCGAGTATATCTCCTGAAGGTAATCCTCATCAATTCGTTCTTTCGGAAGTGTCAAAAGCATGCTCCTTGCATTTCGCGATTCAGCCTCCGGAAGTGACCGGACCTCGTTTACGATCAAGGTGATCTCTTGGCCTTCCGCAGACTCTACCTTTCCCTCAGCAATGATCAAAGCATCGTCTGAAAGCAACTCGGCATACTTGCCGTAGGCGTCGGCCCACATCAGGCACTTGATACCTGATGAGGCATCTTCGAGGCGAAAAGTGGCAAATCGATTGCCTTTTTTGCTCCAGCGAACCTGAAGCGCAGAGATGGTCCCGGCGACAACGATCTGACTCCCGGGCCGAATCTCTTCAAAATCCGCAATATTCCTGATGCGCAGGTTTGCCAATAGCTCTTTGAAATTGTCGAGCGGATGGACTGAGAGATAGAATCCGATTGCCGACTTTTCTTGAGATGAAAGTTGGTCCTGAGTCCATGGATCGACATTCGGCAGTTCGCCTTGGGATCCGAGATCGACATCGTTAACGGAGAACAGGCCGTTTTGGCCTCGTAATTTGTCGTTCCAAGCGTTTTGACCGAAATTCAAGGCACTTTCAATTGCTTTGAAATTCTTAGCACGCCAGAAATTTGTCGTCTCGCCGACAGGCATCAGCGAATCGAATGCCCCGGCAGCGACGAGGCACTCGAGTGTTCGGCGGTTTATCGCATTCGGTTCGATTCGTGAAACAAAGTCAAAAAGTGATCGGAACTGTCCCGTGCGCCGACCCTCGATGATAGCGCGTGCCGCCGCTGCACCCATACCTTTGATCGCACTCAACCCAAATCTAACGGCCCCGTCCGACGGGGTAAATCCCTCGTCGCTTTCGTTGACATCGGGCGGTAAAAGAGAAAGCCCCATCGACCTTAATTCGTTTGAGTACTTGTAAACTTTTGCACTGTCATCAGCTTCGTGCGACAAGACCGCCGCATAAAAGTGTGCAGGGAAATGGGCCTTCAAATAACCTGTCTGAAATGCCAGGTAGGCATATGCGATACTGTGGCTTCGGTTGAAACCATAATCTGCAAATTTTGCCATCAATTCAAAGATCTCTTTTGCCTGCCTCTTTTCTACGCCCCGCTCAATCGCACCGTCAACGAACTTCTTTTCGTGAACGGCCATTTCCTCCTTCTTCTTTTTGCCCATTGCACGCCGCATCATATCTGCCTCACCCAGGGAATAGCCTGCGAGCGTTTGGGCGAGCTGCATTATTTGCTCTTGATAAACCAGCACCCCGTAGGTGTTGCTCAGTATCGCTTCCATTTCCGGAAGGAGGTACTCGACCTTCTTCTCACCACGATGCCGCAAGATAAATTCTTCGATCATCCCGCCATCGATAGGGCCCGGACGATAAAGGGCATTCAATGCCGAGAGATCCTCGAGTTCTTTGGGTTTAAGCCTTCGGCAGATCTCCTGCATTCCAGACGATTCGAACTGAAATACCGCATCGGTTTTTCCTTCTCCAAAGAGCTGCATTGTCTTCTCGTCATTCAACGAGACTTCGGCCCAGTTGATGCGGACGCCCAATTTTTCACTTAGAGTACGTAGGCAGTCGTTGATGATCGTCAAAGTCGTCAGCCCCAGGAAGTCCATTTTGAGCATCCCAACTAGTTCAAGGTCGCCCATCGGATACTGGCTTGTAAACTCGTTTCGGTGCGATACAGCGACGGGAACGATCTCATGAAGAGGCTTCGGTGAAATAACGACTCCAGCCGCATGTACGGATGTGTGACGAGAACAACCCTCGACCCGCAAAGCAAGATCTATCAACTCCTGCACCCGCATATCATTGGCCATTGCAGCCTTGAGTTCCGGGACCTTTTCGATCGCATCGGAAATGCTTGTGATTCGCCCTCTAAACGGCGGCGGAATCAGTTTCGCGATCTTCTCAACATCACCGAGCGGGATATTCATCGCCCTGCCGACATCCTTGATAGCTGCTTTGGACGCCATAGTCCCAAACGTGATTATTTGGCAGACCGATTCGCGTCCGTAAAGTTCGGATACGTGGTTGATGACATCGCCACGACCGCGAATACAGAAATCGATATCGATGTCCGGCATCGAAATTCGTTCAGGGTTTAGAAAGCGCTCGAAGAAAAGATCGTACTGCAAAGGGTCTATTCCCGTGATTCCCAACGAATATGCAACAAGTGAACCGGCTGCAGACCCGCGGCCCGGGCCGACCGGAATGCCGCGTTCCACGGCGTACTTAATGAAGTCCCAAACGATCAGAAAGTAACCGGAATAGCCCATTCGCTTGATCACCGAAATTTCGATCTCAAGACGCTTTTGATAATCGTCAATGGGATATTTCAATGTCCCATGAACTGACATAGGATCAAGTACGGTTTTTCGGCGATCTTCGAATCCTTCGAATACGACCATTTCGAAATACTCGTCCAAATCCTTTGCAATGGAGTCCGATGGGATCGGAAACCCTGGAAGGATCAAGTTACCTTCTCCGATCGGCAGTTCAACATCACATAAATCAGCTATCCGGATCGTATTTTGAAGAGCGTCCGGATATTGATCTCCAAAAAGTGACCACATCTCTTCAGCACTCCGAAGATAGTAATCATTGGTGGGCAGCATAGGACGGCCTGGATCAGTAAGAGTCCGGCCATCGCCGATACACAAAAGCACATCGTGCGCCCGCGAATCGTCCTGATCAAGATAATGAACATCATTTGTCGCGACGATAGGTAACCCAAGTTCGCGCGCAAGTTCCACAGATGCAGTGTTCAGTTCCTGCTCACCCTGAGTACCGTGCCGAGTGATCTCAATATAGAATCCTTCGACACCAAAGATCGTGCCGAAAGTCGAAGCCGCGGACCTCGCCCGATCGGGTGCGCCGGTTTTCAAGTAGTGTGCGATCGATCCTCTAAATCCCGCAGAAAGTCCGATCAAGCCGTCAGAATTTTCGGAAAGCAATTCGATGTCGATCCGAGGCTTGTTTTGATAGAATCCTTCGGTAAAAGCCTTTGAAGCCAGTAATACGAGATTTTGATATCCTTTGAAATTCTTGGCCAAAAGCACAAGACTGTAGTATGGCTTTTCACCGGCCGCTAAAGATGATGTCCTTTCAAATCGGCTGCCACTTGCAACGAATGCCTCATATCCAATTATCGGTTTGATGCCGTTAGACTTCATCGTTTTGTAAAATGAAATCGCACCGTACATGTTTCCATAGTCGGTCACGGCGCAGGTTTTCATCCCAAATTTGTTGAGACTTTTGGCAAGAGGCTTGAGTTGGATTGTGCTTTGCAAAAGGCTATAATCCGAATGAAGGTGAAGGTGGACGAAATCTCGGTCAGTTGAAGTTGAACTTTCCATTTTTCCCGCGTAGCCCGTCAGTATATGAAGAAAGTCTACCTTGAAACCTTTGGCTGTCAAATGAATGTATCCGATTCGGAAAGAGTTGCATCTTCACTTGCTTCCAAGGGCTTTGAGATGATCAAAGATCAGGAATCGGCTGACATTGTGTTGCTTAATACATGCTCAGTTCGAGAAAAGGCGGAACATAAGCTTTATACCCGTGTCGGCGAACTTCGGGGCCTTGAAGGCGGAAAGCCGCTGATCGGTGTTATGGGCTGTGTTGCCCAATTGGAAGGCGAAACGCTCTTCAAAAAAATAGCAGGAATCGACCTTGTTATCGGAACAAAGGCAGTCGGGCGGCTTGCTGACGCCATTGCAAGCGTCCTTGAAGACGGTTCGGGGTACTCTGACCTTGGCGAACGGGAGACCGATTACGATTGGAGCGTTAACCCGGATCAGCGACACTCACCATATGTCGCTTTTGTTCCCATCATCGAAGGATGCAATAAGTTCTGCACGTATTGCATTGTTCCGTTTTCGCGGGGTCGCGAAACTAGTTTAAGCGCGTCGGAGATAATTAGGAACGTTCTCGAACTTAAGTCCCAAGGCATCAAAGAAGTTCACCTGATCGGTCAGAATGTAAACAGCTACCGGCCTGTTAGTGATTCAGGCCTTGAAGAATTTAACGGTTCGACACCATTTTCTCGACTACTTCGCGCTGTTGCAGCGACCGGAATTGAAAGGGTCAAATTCAACACGTCATTTCCACGGGATTTCCACTCCGACATCGTTGACGCGATAGATGAGAATGAGAACTTATGCAACTGGGTTCATTTGCCGGTACAATCGGGAAGCGATAGGGTCCTTAAGGCGATGCGGCGGCTCCATACGACAGAGAGTTATCTTCGAAAGATCGATAGGATCAAAGCCTCGCCGCGCAACATATCAGTTACAACCGACATCATTGTCGGGTTTCCTGGTGAGACGGACGCAGATTTCTGCGACACGATGAAGCTGGCCGAATACTGCGAATTTGATTCGGCCTACATCTTCAAGTATTCGCCAAGACCCGGAACTCCTGCTTTTGAGCTGCCTGACAACGTAACTGATGAGGAAAAAACTACGCGGTTTCTAGCGCTCGAAGGCCTTCAGAAACAGATTCAGACCAGAACTTCACGACGCTATCTTGATAAAACCCTCGATGTGCTCGCAGAGAAATTCTCGACAAAATCAACAGCGGATCTCTCGGGACATTCCACGTGTCATCGGGTTGTGAACTTTAGTGGACCAGGTGATATGCTTGGACGAACCATCCCGGTGAAGATCAGAGAGGTCAAGGCAAACTCGCTTTTCGGAGAGGTTGTTTAGAAACGTGAACGAAGAAACAACATTGGTAGAAATGCGAATTGGGGCATTGATAATGGACCCTAACACGAACACACCGATAGTCGTTCTCAAAGGGATCGACTCCGAGTCAGTCTTACCGATCTGGGTAGGGGCATTCGAGGCAAACGCGATAGCTCTGGAGGTCGAAAAGATAGTTCCTCAGCGGCCAATGACTCACGATCTTTTGCGAAACCTGATCGTTGAATGCGGACTTCGTGCCGAAAGAGTGGTGGTCACCGACCTCCTCGAGAATACGTTCTATGCTTTGATCGAGTTGATGGATACGAACGGTGAACCAGTTTCGATGGACGCCCGGCCTTCTGATGCAATAGCTCTTGCACTTAGGCTTGATTGTCCAATATTTGTCCAACGTCGAGTGCTTGATCTTTCGGCATCATCGGCGAGCGTTGCGGATGATCCGGGCGCTGACGATCCTGATCAGTCCGCCGAAGACTGGCCGGAACTCATAGGTTAGGTCGATCGGCTACTCTGTAAGAATGATAACAGTAATTGCGAATCAAAAAGGCGGTGTCGGAAAGACGACCACCGCGATAAATCTCTCGGCCGCATGCGCCCGAAGAGGAAAGAGAGTTCTGCTTATCGACCTTGACCCCCAGAGCAATAGTTCGCTTTCATTCGTAGACCCGGATCGAATCGAAGACGGATCTTACGAAATGTTCACTGATCTCGATAAACCCTTCGATCGATTCGTTTACAAGACTAACGTCGAGAACTTGGATCTGGTCCCGGCGAGGATCAATCTGGCGAAGCTTGAAGCAAAACTGATTGGTGATTTCGATGCGGCATTTCGACTTCGCGATCGTTTGGCTCCGATGGTGAACGATTACGATTTGATCTTTATCGATACGCCTCCGACCCTTGGACTCATTACTGTTAATGCCCTGGTTGCTGCAAATCATGTTCTTATTCCGATTCAGTCTTCTTATTTCGCACTTGAGGGAACTGACGACCTTCTTGAAACCATCGAAAAAGTAAGATCACGACCGAACCCGGAACTGGAGTTGCTCGGCGTGCTTGTGACTTTGTTCGATCGGCGAACGGCGCTTTCAAAGGACGTAGAGGCACATATCAGACGGGTGTTCGGTGACAAGACCTTCAAGACCATAATTACTCGCAGCGTCAGGCTTGAAGAATCGCCAGCTCATAAAAAGTCGATATTCTCTTACGCGCCGCGTTCGTCCGGTGCGATCGAGTATGACGAATTATCAAAGGAGGTGCTAAAGCGTGTCCAAAAGAGGATTGCCAGCCGGCGTGCAAATGCGGCATGACGCACATTATGTCGATATTCTATCCGCTCCTAGCAAGACGATCGGCCGCAAGATCGCGATCGACCTTATTGTTCCGAACCCGGCACAGCCGCGAACGGAATTCGGAGATTTATCTGAACTGACCGCGTCAATATCGGAGAAGGGCGTACTCGAACCGCTTTTGGTGAAGCCAGGGGCTGCATCCGGGAAATGGATGATAATCGCCGGAGAGCGACGTTGGCGTGCATCCAAGCTGGCTGGGCTAACTGAGGTCCCATGCATCGAAATGGATCTCGACGAACAAGGCGTTGCGGAGATCGCCCTAATCGAGAATCTGCAGCGAAAGGACCTGAACGTTTGGGAAGAAGCGGACGGACTTGCATCTTTGGCATCTAAATTTGGTTACACCCAGGAACAGATAGCGAAAAAGATCTCCAAAAGCCGGACAACGGTAACGGAATTGATGTCGATCGCCGGACTTCCTGAAACGATCAGAAATCGTGTCCGCACAGCCGGCATAACTTCAAAGTCCGCATTACTAGAGTTGGCACGTCAGTTCGATGAAGACGCAATGCACGAACTGCTCGATGGCCAAATGAACCCGACGGCAAGACCTGCAAGCATCAGAGCCCGTGCAGGAAAGAAGCCTCCCACAAGCTATGCCTCCGCCTCACCAAATGAGTCAAAAACGGTCGAATATGTCTATATCGGAGATGATTTCAAACTGGAGATCTCATTCACCGACGGTGGCGATTGTAACCGAAATCGTGTGCTTCGCTCCCTGAAGCAAGTTTTTGAAGAGGTAAAGTCCGACACGTCGGCCTAGAATATTGTTGCGTCTTGGTCCTTTCCCTCGCCCGCTACTTCGTGATCAACAAAGTTATTGATTCGGACGAATAATAACGTGTATCATTATTTCTGGCGAAAAAGCTCCCACCCTTTTGTGTTCGTTCCATAATCACCCCAGGCTCGAAAGTAATGAAACACTTTATTAAACCGCGATACGGGTCCGGTGACGGTCGAACGTATCTGCTCTGCTTAGTGTTGTCTGCAGTGGGTTTAGGCTTCGCTTTTTTCGATTCTCAACCTGCATCAGCAGATCCTGAAAGATCACCCTTTGCTTCGACGGGTTCATCTGCACCGATCGTGATCGCCGGCAGCGGTTCCGGAACCGCGAATGGTGATTATGTGTCCGATGGTTCCGGGCTGAACACGCAATACCGGTTCTTTGTAGAGGTTCCGCAAGGCCTTGGAAGATTGAATGTGGAGATCTTCGACGCCGATGTCGGAATTGGCGGGGCTACCGAGGCAACTGCCGGTCGTGATCGTGCACGAGGGGCCTTTGACAGTTCGGTGAATTACTCGGTTTTTAACCCGTCTGGCCAATCAAGGCCCACTCAGTTTGTATCTGGAAATGCATCATTACCGGTTGGTTCGGATAATGCATGGCTAAGCCTGATCGATTCGACGGGTGATTTCACCCTCGACCAGTTCGGAACTGCTTCCTATTCAAACAACAACGGTTTCATTAACTGGTCATCAGACTGGATCGAAACAGGTGACAACGGGTCTCCGACGTCAGGCCAGATCCAAATTACCGGCGGGGAATTACGGATCCGTGACAACGGTGGTGCGGTATCTATCATCGAGCGCGAGGCAAATCTGACCGGTTCGGGTTTTTCCAGCGCTACATTGTCGTTTGCCTGCAGAACGCAGAATGTCGAAGCCGGGGATCAGATCAGTGTCGAGGTCTCAGCGAACGGAGGTACTTCTTGGACTACCCTCGAGACGTTTACTGGAACTGTCGCCGCAACGACTCGTTCATACGATATCTCAGGTTTCGTAGCAGCAAATACCAGGGTTAGGTTCATTCAGATTTCCGGATATACAGGCACGGATTCGTTCTTTGTCGACGACGTTCAGATTAAGGCGGATACCATCCAATCAGGGCATTGGGAGATCCGGGTAGATATGTCAGCGGCTGTCACCTCTGGCGATGATCTGAATGCGTTTGGATTGCGTGCACACGACGGAACGGCGGGAGCCGGAGGTACGGAATTGAACATCTATGCAGATTCGATATTTTCGCTCGGCGTGAACCCTCCGGCAAGTGGAACAAACAGTCGAAGTTACACGCTTTTTCCGTACATAACTTCGGGCTGCGATTGTGGTATCAACGAATTCGACTACGACAGCAATCGAGGTAACACCGGGGACATTTCGCTGAGCAGCCCCTCCGGTTCGTTTACGCAGGCGCTGCCCAGTTCATCGCTATCGCCCGATAACACATGGCGTCGGAACAGTATAAGCGGTTGGACAACTGACAGCCGATCTGCCGATTACGGAATATGGCAGGGTACAGCCGACATACGTTCATATTTGGTGTCCGGACAACAGAATGGTAATTACGCAAACCTCTACATCAATCGATTCGCATCCTCTGGTAATCCTCCAACCGCTAACCCCGTGACAAATGCATTCAGGATCTACCTGCCGACAGATATTGGAACATCACCGGCGAAGCCATATCTGGAACAGGATATGGTCCATTTTGCTGGTCCGAACCCAGCAATTGTCGGACAAACTACGGTACAGCGCATCGTCGTGCGTTTAGTGAACCCAAGTTCGCAATCAATAACTTTCACTTTGCCCGATAAAGTTGTCAGGTCAAACGTACCGGGCGGAAATGCAGCTTATGGCGGCAATGCGCAGGTTGGACAGGGTGTCTTGATTTCTGAGCCAGCGATCGGTGGAAATGGTGATGTCGTTTGGAACCCGGGAGTTGTCGCTGCGGGTTCAGTGACAGTGCTGATGTACGACGTCGTTGTTACCCCAATTTCCTCAGGCCAACGAATACCTGTCACCGCCACGCCAGCGTCGGGCAATGGCACGTTTGCTAGTTTCATTGATGAAACAGGGAATTTCGCCCAGAATCGTGCGACGTATACACTCGGCCCGCTCTGCGAACTTGCCGTCGTAGAGGCAGTTTCGATTCCATTTTCGAATTGCGGGGCCGTTAATTCGATCGATCCTGCAACTTTGCAAAACGGGGTCCAAAATGCGGCGTATAGCCAGGCGGTAACACCTGCGAACGTAGAGATCTACAGCGGAAACCTGCCCGCGGGATTAACGCTAAACGCAGGCATTATTAACGGAACTCCAACACAGTACGGAACTTTTACTTTTGTTGTCGGCACGCCCCTGAATCCCGTCAGTGCACCGGACGGCTGCGCCGCGAGTCGACTTTACACACTGACGATACTCGGCCCAACGGCGGGATTAGTAAGCGTAAGTGGTCGATTGGTCGAACAAAATGGGCACGCAGTACCTCATGCGGTAATTACGTTAACAGATGGCTTGGGCAATATCCGATACGCCCGCAGTAACCCATTCGGATACTTCCGATTTATCGATGTACCGTCGGGAGAAGCGTACATTCTTTCGGCTGAGCACAAGAGATTCACCTTCGCATCCGAATTAATAAACGTTAGTGACCCGATCGACCACATTTTGATCGTCGCACTTAATGAATAAAACTCCTTTGCGTTTCAACGGTACTTTGAACCGCCATCGATAAAGCCGGATAAGCAACATCCGGTATTGTTTACATAATCTCTATTATCAGACGCATCGCCTGTCGATCTTACGCCGTTGTGCACTTCCTCGCTCGAACACCTTACCTACCTCAGGTTTGGACCAAATAGCGCTTATATTGGCATTTCCGAGCATACCGGGATCACATTAGCGAATCGTATTTGTAGTTTTCCCCGCGTTGGCTGGTTCATCGATTACTTTGACAGAATCGTGGATTTTCGCTAAGATTAGGGTTTTGTAATCAGTCACGAGAATTCTCATTTCGAAACCTATTTAAGGAGTTACAATAATTTTGAGTAACGGAAATTTTCTATTCACGTCCGAATCGGTCACTGAAGGCCACCCGGACAAAATTGCTGACCAGATCTCAGACGCAGTGTTGGACGCGATCTTGGAACAAGATCCAACCGCACGTGTTGCCTGTGAAACCCTTGTCACCACGGGTTTAGCGGTCATAGCCGGTGAGATCACGACGAATGCTCGTGTGAATTACAAACAGATCGTTCGCGACACGATCCACGAGATCGGATATAACGATGCGACCTACGGATATGACGCAAACACCTGTTCCGTCGTCGATGCCGTCGGAACGCAATCGCCTGACATCGCACAGGGGGTTGATACGGGCGGCGCTGGCGACCAGGGTCTGATGTTCGGCTTTGCTTGTAACGAGACGCCCGAGCTAATGCCGCTTCCGATAAAGCTCGCACACGATCTTACGATGAAACTTTCGGAAGCCCGACGCAACGGTACCCTTCCCTATCTGCGTCCCGACGGAAAATCGCAGGTCACGGTGGAATATCGCGACGGAAAGCCCTTTCGCGTCGAAGCCGTAGTCGTATCGACGCAGCACGCTGATGACGTCACGACCGAACAGCTTCGTGCGGATATTCTGGAAAAGGTCATCAAAACCACGGTTCCGGAAGATTTGCTCGACAGCGACACAAAGTTTCACATCAATCCGACCGGACGATTCGTCATCGGCGGCCCGATGGGCGACGCAGGCGTGACCGGCCGCAAGATCATCGTTGACACCTATGGCGGTTATGCACCGCACGGCGGCGGTGCCTTTTCGGGTAAAGACCCGACGAAGGTCGACCGTTCGGCGGCATACATGGCCCGGTACATTGCGAAGAACATCGTTGCTGCTGGGTTGGCCGAAAAATGCACGGTCCAGTTGGCATATGCTATCGGCGTTGCTGAGCCCGTTTCTGTTTATGTTGATACGCACGGAACCGGCAAGGTTGACGAGGTCAAGCTTTCCGAAGCGGTACGCAAGAACTTCGCATTGACGCCGAAAGGTATCATTGACGCGCTCGACCTTCGTAAGCCGATATTTAAGGAAACGGCGCGATTCGGGCATTTTGGCCGTGAAGGTTTCAGCTGGGAAAAGACCGACAAGACCGACGCATTGCTCGGCGCGCTGAGCGACGCTGCAACAGTTTGAGAGTTTAACTGGCCGCGAATTACACAGATCGGAGACGTTTTTTGATTCGTGACATTTGTGTAATTCGTGGCTAACTTCTTTTGAGACAACATTATGGCAACCGAACAACCATCAATTCAATACGATATTAAAGACATCAACCTCGCCGCCGAAGGCAAACAGCGGATCGAATGGGCAGACCGCGAAATGCCGGTGCTTCGCCTTATCCGAGAACGTTTTGAGAAGGAAAAGCCGTTAACAGGCGTCAAGCTTGTAGCATGTGCGCATATCACGACCGAAACGGCCAACCTTGCCCGCACGCTGCAGGCAGGCGGGGCCGAAGCGCTTCTTATCGCGTCAAATCCGCTCTCGACGCAGGACGACGTCGCCGCCTCGCTCGTTGCCGATTGGGGCATCCCGGTCATGGCGATAAAGGGTGAATCGATAGAGACTTACGTGTCGCATGTTAAGGCAGCACTTGATACAAACCCAAACCTTATCATCGATGACGGGTCGGACGTTGTCGCGACGATGCTCAAAGAAAAGAAAGAGCTTATCGACAACCTGATCGGCACGACCGAAGAGACCACGACCGGCATCGTCCGCCTCAAGGCAATGCAGAAGGCCGGTGTGCTCAACTTCCCTTCGATCGCGGTCAACGATGCCCAGACCAAGCATTTCTTCGATAACCGCTACGGCACGGGCCAATCGACGCTCGACGGCATCATCCGCGCGACCAACATTCTGCTCGCCGGCAAGACGCTGGTCGTCGTCGGCTACGGCTGGTGCGGCAAGGGCGTCGCGATGCGTGCCCGCGGTATGGGCGCGAATGTCGTGGTAACCGAGATCGATCCGATCAAGGCGATCGAGGCCGTCATGGACGGGATGCGTGTCATGCCGATGTCTGATGCAGCCAAGATCGGCGACTTTTTCGTCACCGTCACGGGCAACCGTCACGTCATCGACAAAGAGCATTTTGAAGCAATGAAGGACGGAGCGATCGTCTGCAATAGCGGCCACTTCGATCTGGAATTGAACCTTGACGCTCTTCGCGAAATGTCGGAACCGCCGGTGAAACGCCGTCCGTTCGTCGAGGAATACATCGGTAAGAATGGCGGCAAGAGCGTGATCGTCCTCGGCGAAGGCCGTCTGATCAACCTCGCCGCAGCCGAAGGCCATCCGGCCTCGGTCATGGATATGTCGTTCGCAAACCAGGCACTTTCGGCCGAGTATCTTGTCAAGAACAAGGGCAAGCTCGCCAACGGCGTCCACGTCCTGCCGACCGAGGTCGATCAGGAGATCGCTTCGCTCAAGCTTCATGCAATGGGCGTCAGAATGGACGTTCTCACACCGGAAATGCTCGAATATATGTCGAGCTGGGAAACCGGAACCTAAGGTCGGGAACATCACCGTCCAGGTACAGCTTTTAGCATCCAGGCCTCGTCGATATCGGCGGGGCCTTTCTCAGTTTAGATCCGCGAATCTTGTCCCTTTCCCTTCCCGGGCACCCGAACAATAATGCCCGACCGTTAATTATCGCTCGAGTGTGTCCTATCTAACATTCAGATGACAGAAAAAAAGCTACCATCAAACAGTTAGCGTTTTTATTGAACGTCAAAGGAGATTAATTGTTATGTCGCTGATACTCTGTCCTGAATGCGGTCATGAAGTTTCGACCAGTGCTACCGTTTGTCCTCAATGTGCTCGTCCAATGCGAGCGCCTCCGGCTGGCGAACCAAAGGTATTCGTCACGCCGCAGGTCGACCGTGAAGGTGGTTTTCCGACGTGGGCATTGATCCCGATCGGTTTGCTCGCCGTTGTCTTGATCTTCGTGGCATATATCGCTTTTCGTGAACCAGACACCACCGCAAATACGAATGTGAACGTAAATGTCGCACGACGCCCGACGACCGATACGCGCTCCACATCGACATCTACCGTTCCCGCGACCGCTGCGACCGACGAACAGCAGCCTGCGCAGACGACGACAATTCCCGGCACGTCGACCGCACCGCCGGTCGCTCCGCCGCCTGACAAGGGGAAGGTCATGCTGAACGCAAAGGCTGCAACGACAGGCGGTTCGACACAAGCTGTCCGGGGCGCTCGTTTTTACCTTTTAGATGAAGACGTCGAGACCATCCTCCGTGACGCCGGCGTTGAGCCGATCGAGGGCAACACGTTGGCAGGCAGTCTTGGGCTGGCCGCGGTATTTCCGGACCGTTACGGCGATTTTCAGCGTTCCGCGATGCGGGCGATCGCCGCCAAAGCGAAATACTCTGGTACAACAAATGGTACAGGCGGAGCCAATATTTCGGGCGTTGATCCGAAAGGGTATTACCTGTTCGGCATCGCAAAGATCGGGCGTGGTTTCGCACTTTGGAATTCACCGGTCTCAGTAATTGCGGGCGACAACACATTGAATCTAAGCCCACAGAGTGTTACCGAAATTTCCGATCCGATCGGCTAGATCGGTAGTTTTGATCTGCGGCGGGTGTCCTGAAACGGCACCCCCTTTTTTGTTTACGGACGATCGGTGTATCAAAAGATTTTCACCGGAATTCGGGAACTGGATAAGGTTGACTATCTGCAACGTCGCTTGTGTCTGCAAAAAAGGACTCAAGATCCGGCGATCTTGTCGCGAAAACTGACCACGGCGTATTTGAAACTGACCAGCGGTGGTCTAAAGCTGACCATCAGAGGTCTAAAACTGACCAGTTTGTGCGATCATCGTCGAGGTTTGACACGATCTCTGACACCGAAACGGCAACCGCTGACCGGGGCCCTGACACTACCGTGGACGAACTCTTTCGCGTGTTTCACACGCTTGAATTTCTTGATGATCCGTAACTACACATTTCGCTTCGCTGCATGTGTAGCTAAAGTTGTTGCCGCGTGCTCCGAACGCTTAAGACCCGAATCCGCAAAAGTGTGCGGAGCACACGCCGATAGCTTTAGCTACACGTGCAGGCCGCAGGCCGGAACGAAACTGGAAACGATATCCGCAAAAGTGTGCGGAGCACACGCCGATAGCTTTAGCTACACGTGCAGGCCGCAGGCCGGAACGAAACTGGAAACGATATCCGCAAAAGTGTGCGGAGCACACGCCGATAGCTTTAGCTACACGTGCAGGCCGCAGGCCGGAACGTGTAGAATATCGACCGACAGAAGACCGAAGCGTGTGGAACACGCGAGACAAGTAACAACATGTCCCATACCCGGTTTCTTTTTCACATCGTTTTCGCAACAAAAGACCGGATCCCGTTGATCTCTGCGTCAACCGATGCTTGCTGCTCCTAAAGCACACTCGTAACTTTCGAAAACGCTGGATCGTCGTCCGGGCGTATGGCAGGCCAGGCAAACCTTCGTCAAGATCCCGAGTTCCTACTTCAAAAACCCCCAAATCTCACATTCGCGGCCGCGAGGTTAATCGCGTGCCACTCGGGTTTGACGCAGCCACAGACATCGTTGCGTTAAGCCACAAAAGTCATTTCTTCTGCCCGTCTTGATTCTCGGTCGGCTGGTAGCCCTAACATTCATAACATGGAAATCGGGCCGGAACCCGTTTTCACAGATGTTCGATCGAAACATGCGAATACCGCGACAAATCATCTCTTATGTTCCGCCAAGTCTTTACGATTTTGCGACCATGTCGCGGCCCTTCGTCGATTAAGACTTTCAGACTTAACCGATCCATCGCTACACCAAATGCCTCTTCTAATTGCTGTTCCACAATAGTGATGACCCGAGCAATTATACCCTGTAACTGGTCACTAAGATCGGATTGATTCCAGTCCTCTAACAGCGTCTTCACATTTGCCATCTGCATTAGGTTGCGAACATAAGGCGGAGGATGGGTTGCCAACTCCCAGTCGTTTGAAGGCGTCATGCTTAGATGAAAGAGCTTAAATACAATGTACACGGACAAAATGGTTAACTGTGTAGCTCGATACGAGTCCGTCAGAACGAGCCTCATATCTGAGTCAATAGCGTCTTCAGCCTGGACATAGCGGAGCGCGTCTGAAAGTAAAATTCTCATCCCAAATGAATCAGCGTCCATCTCGAAAGCCTGTTGGATCATGGCCTGCTCACGCCGATCGGAGAAGATTCTTAGTTCATCTATACCGGAGTAACCGAAGTTATCTTGTAGAAACTCGACATGGCCAGCCTGGAGATGTCTAAATTCATGGGTTTTTATGAAGTTCACCGCGAATGTCGCCATGAGATAGGCAGTTCTTCTACGTTGCTCACATTTCGGGAAATAACTGTCAAATCTCCCTCCATATTGATAAAAGCTTTGTATCAGAACTTCAATATCTGTTGTTAGCGGCGAAGCCGGCAAGCAGTCAACTTCCAGTTCTGGATTACCAATCTCCTCCAAGATTGACGGATGTGACAAGAGCTTATACATCGCGTAGTAAATCAGGGCGATTCCGGGAGCGCTGATGGCAATGAAATTTCTCTCCCCGTACTGAAACGCGAAGGCATTTAGCTTCGGATAGTCGATGTAATCGAGGATTACCGGCTTCATCCGGCGGAGACACCCATCACCGTTGACGAACCTGTTCACTCTCCGCATTTCACGGTCTTTTGCGTCCTTTAGAATTCCTCCAAAACCGTCTAACGGAAATATGCCTTCGGGTAGACTTTTGTAACCCAGTTTCGAAACCGCTTCCGCGAACAATTTCTTTTCGTTGTGCATTCAAAGGGAAAGTAGCACCAAAGGTCTGAACTAAACAAGTGCTTTCGAGAATTTCCCGTCAGATGCCCATAAGATCCCTAACTGCGATCTGTCGTTGAGTGTCCGGCTCGTTGCGAAGCGTCGCTAGGGCCAGTCATGAATGTTGCAATAGTATCCAATGTATGATACATTCATTGTCTATGGAGGAATGAACGTTTTATGCGGACGGAATGGGCGATTTTGCCGAGGGGAGATGTTACACCGCAGGCGTCGGCGGTCTATGTGACGATGAACCGGAAGGGCTCGATCGCCCTTAACGGCACGGCATATAAACGTACGGGCTCGCCGGCGGCGTTCCTGATAATGTTTGACAAGGTGAATAGCCGCATCGCGTTGAAGCCGACCGCGGCGGCGATGAAGAACGCATATCCGGCCCAAAAGTATGGCCGGCGAGGCGGCCGCATCGTACGAGCGTTTCGTTTGCTGACCGAATTTGGGATCGACCTGCCTGATACAATGGAATTCAAAGACGCCGAGATCGACCGTGACGGACAGCTGATACTCGATCTTCGCACGGCACGTATCTCACCTCGTGCGCATTCGCAGAGCCGCAGACGCAGGGCCTGATCGCGATCGATTCCCTTTCGGATGAAAATACGGGCAACTAGAATCGGAGCGATAAGCAGCTCAACCCGCCGTCCATCTTTTGAAATTCCGACATTTCGAGTTCGATGAGTCGATAACCCAGAACTTCGAGCGAATTCTGCAGGATCGGAAAGCCCGCGGCAAAAAGCACATGGTCGTTCACACGAACGCAGTTTGCGGCGTACTCTTCGCCTTCGGGAACTCTGACGATTTCGAATCCATCAAATTCGGCTCGTCCTATCAGCGGATCAGCCACCAGCAAACGACCGTCGCCGATGTAGGTGATCCCGCTTTTCAGATGCAAAAGGCCGTCTATCCCGCAAATATCGACATGACTTGAGGTGAATCCGGCATCAGCAAGAAAGGCCGACAACTGAAGAGCACCTGCTTCGTTTGTCCGGTCCGAGATACCGATCAGGAAGTGGTTTTCGACCTGACAGACATCGCCCCCATCGACCGTGCCAGGAAGCTTAACGGCATCGAGCTTCTCAAAATACCCGGAAAGTAACGCGGCGATGCTGACGATCTCGCCCCGGCGACTCGGAGCGCCGGGCAGCGTTATCACGCCATAGCCTTCGGTTACGATCGCGGTATCCTCGACAAACGTGGAATCGGGATATTGCGGGTCGGGATCGAGTTCGACCAGCTCGAGCCCGCAGCGGACGAGCGCGTTGCAATAAGCTCGATGCTGCGTGATAGCCCTCGAAAGATCAGGGATGCCGAGATCCACGCTGGTCAAACCATCGCAGAAGTTCTCGCCTGGTGGTCGAACGATCGCCTTAGTGAACATAGTATTGAACAATGACGAATCGCCGCGATCTTCCGTGAAGCTAGGTCCGGACGCGGCTTAGCAAATAAACACCGAATGCGCCGAAGAGCACAAGCGGTGCCCAAACCGCCATCCTCGGCGTCAGCGAACCGCCGAGGCCGAATTGCTCGAACGCCGACGAAACGCCCATGAAGATCAGCCACAAACCAACCGCCATCCCGACGGTCGTCACTTTTCCCTTTCGACTCAGCGACAGGGCGAACGGCGGGTAAAAAGGGCTATCACGCAAGGCAGGATCAACGTCGTGTATTTTTTTTCCAGCGCGACACCAAAATTCCGTTTGTCTATTTCAGCTTCGCTGTTCTTTATCTGCTGCTGCGTTTCGCCTATGGTCAGGTGGCTTGGGCGCCGCTGCATCTCGAGCATCGGATTTGCTTCAGCCGCCAATTCCCCGCCGACCTGTTCGCGCGTTACCGGCTGACCGCCAACGAAATCGGTGACGAACGATCTACCTTCAAACACGATCGTCTCACGCTGCCATTTGGCATTTTCCGAGCGGTACAGGGTTTGCAGATTTCCGGTTTCATCAAATTCATAGACGCTCAATGCTGTGACCGGACAATTTCCGGAACAAAGTAGGGCGAGTCGCATCTCGTTATCAGACGCAGCTTTGGCGATCACAAAACTGTAGATACGCTTATCGTTTGCTATCCAATATCTTTTGTCGGTGACAAGATCTTTGCCGCGGCTTCGAATTGTATTCCTGATATCGTCCTGGACCTGGTTCGTTTTCGGGGCAATACATTCCTGAACAAATACATTAACTATTCCGAGAAGCAACATCAGGATAAATGCCGGAACTAGCAGACGATAAATACTTTGTCCGGCTGCAGTCCACGTCACTATCTCGTTCTGCCGCGACTTGATGACGTAAGTTGCCAAAACGCCGATCATGGCGGCAGTCGGCGAAAGCTGCAAATAGATGAACGGCAGCAGGTATAAAATATACCAGCCAAGCAGCGATGGTCCGCCTTCCATCAGACCGGCAAACTTCCAAAGCTCGAAAGCCGTGAAAACGATAAAGACCGTTGCCAGGAAAAGGAGTGTGATGACGTAATAGCTGACAAGATTGATCAGAAGATCGAAATCGCGTAGTCCGGTTGTGAGATCAACAAAGAAGTTGCGTGTCTGAACACCCGGGGTCCGGACCCGTATCGACGGCAACAGTTCCCTGCCCTTGTCGAGCCAGACCTTCCAGAACTCCATTCGCGATGCAAAATTGAACCAAAGGATCGCAAATAGGCTGGCAGCGAGCGGGATCATTCCGGATTCGAGCAGGCCGATCCGTCCCAACCGTGCAAGCTGTTCACCAAGGAAAGTGAACAAATAAAAACCGATCAAAAGCAGCAACGCAACCAGTATCCCGAAACCACGTCCGCCGCGATTGAACCGAAGAACTATCGAGGTTCCGAGCAGGCAAAAGATAAACGGGCTGAGCGAGAGAATTATTCGTCGCTGCCAGAGGATCCCGGCCTCGAGCAGCTCTCTGCTATCCATCGACCCCGCGTAGCGCGAAAGGTCGCCGAGACCGAGTTCCTCCGGCGTTATTTCAGAACTGCTCACACGCTTTATAAGTTCGTCTCGACGCGTCCGGATCACGAACCGGAATTCTCCGATATTCTCGGAGACGAACCTGGCGTTCGTGTTGGTCAGATTGTATGCCGTGGAAACGGCGTTTTCGAGGACCAGTTCCGACGTTTCGCCGGTTGAATCAATGCGGCCCCGCTTGCTCGTTATCAGACGCACATCGCCGGTCTTCCCATCTTCCGTGTGGATAAAGACGTTTTCCCATTCGCCAGTTTCGAGATCGCCTTTGCGTACATAAATGGTGAATCCGGCCACTTCAGAATTGAATACGCCGGGTTCGATGGGCGATTCGAGCTTATGGATCGCGGCCCGCATCGCCACTCCGCGAACCGCCGCCGATGCGAGCGGAACGCCATAAATGTTCACCGCGAATGTAAATGCTGAAAGCAATAGGCCGAGGAATATCACCGGCAGCGTTATCTGCAGATTACCAACACCTGCGGCGCGAATGGCTATCAGCTCGCTGTCGCCCTGCATCTTGGTGAGCCCGATTATGACCCCGACCAAAACAGCCATCGGACACGTGAACGCGATGACGTTCGGGATCAACGCCGCGCTCAGCTGCCAGATCAACGATGTTGGAATGTTTGAACTAAAGAAGATATCTGAGAATCGACTTCCCTGCTGGACGAAGAGGATCACGCTCAACAACAGCCACGAAAACAAAAAGTACGGCACGACCGCACCGGCAATGTATCGTGATATCGTCCAACTCAGTTTCATGCGTTGCGATCAGAACTTCACCGAAAGCGACCGGCCGACCGAGCCATCGTGGCCCAGAGAGGTGTTGATCATCCGCCGTAATTGACACTCGATGGCTGCGACGGATTCAGCCTTGTCAGATGCGTCATGGGCAAAATCGGCTGGCGGCATTTTTTGCACATTGTGGAAAACTTGCCTATCGACGGGTGATATCGTCTGGTCGTCGCGCATCGGACGGCAATTTCCACAAAAAAGGTGAGCTTGATGATCGGCCGTAACGGTCTCGAATTCATCAAACTGCCGCTTACATCTCTGACACGATTTCCAGTCAGGCAGGTAGCCACCCAGTCGCATTAGCCAAAGCTCAAAGTAGATCCTGATCGAATTAAGGTCGGCCGGGCTCCTGAGCTTTGTTTCAAAACACGCTTTCACCATTCGGTAAAGGGTTTCGTTCGGGTCATTCGGCGGTGCAAATGTCTGAAGCAGATCGACGAGATGCGAATAGGTGCGAAGATATCCGGGATCGCTCGCAATATCGAATGACGATCTGACCAATTCGACATGCTGGATCGAAACCAATTCTCGGTCTTCCTTTTGAAAGTACTGGAGATTAACGGTCGAAAACGGCTCGAGAGTGCTGCCGAATTTGCTCTTGAGCCGTTTCGCACCCTTTGCAACGCCGCGAATCAATCCCTGTTCGCGCGTGAAAAAGACCACAATTCGATCAGCTTCGGCAAGGTTGTAGCTCTTCAGAACTAGGCTTTCAGACTCAACAAGCGGCATTTGAGGCGGTCGCGTTCCCCGACATCGTTATCGCCAGGGTATGAAATACAACACCCACGCGATCAGCAGACTTATACCAACAAACTGAAGAAACGTCTTTACACCGTACTGCACCCGTTCCTTCAGTCCTGCGTCAAGAAAGACCGCGAACACTACCGAGACAAGAAGAGCGAAGCCGACGAGATACAAGAAGTGAGTCATTGCTTTCTCTCCAAATTGATGTCGAGAGCATCGATCGCCGCAAGGTAATTAAGCAGACCCGCGGTCTCAAGGAAGCGTCCGCCGTATTCAAAAGTTGCGAGAGCAGCGATATTCGGTGCAGGTTCGACCGAGAGCAGAAAGCTGATGATCGACCCAAGTCCATTCCCGAGCTTTGCGAAGACATTTAGGAGGTACAATAGCTGTCCATCCTTAAATTCGAATCCCGGATAGTAAGCCCCGCCGCTGAGGACAGCGATGATGAACATCGACCAGATCGAGACGGCGATGATGAGACCGCGAACCGTCCGCTTCTGAGCAATGTGCCCTGCACCGGGGAAGAACCAGCTTAGTATCCCAATGACGACTGGATTTTCGAGCATGAAAACTCCTAAAAACTACTTTAAGTGTCGATATCAGACATCTGCGGTCAAACTCGAATACACTCTGCTTAACAGATACAAATAAGGGAGTTAGATGGCGTCACACAACAAAACGAACAACCTTAATGTAACACCTTAATGTCAATGCACCCATAACGCTGAAATACCGCAATCCCTTTTACCCACAGCACTTAAATCGGCTTGTCTCCGACTCTACTGTTGATCCGTGCTGCAGCGTTTGACGAATTCGCTGAAGATCGCGGCGGAAAGCGGATCGGTTTTCCACGATAACTCCGGATGCCATTGAACCCCGAGAACAAAGCGGCCATCCCTTACATCTTCGATCGCCTCGATCACGCCATCACTGGCCCATGCGACAGGCCGAAGTTCTCTGCCGACGTTTCGCACCGATTGATGATGGTGTGAATTGACGCTGAACGGTACCTCCGTCCGGTCCGCTCCGGCAATTGTCCGCAGTAAGCCGCTTTCGGATATACGTATCCGATGCGAATTTCGTTCAAGCGGCAAGCCCTGGTCGTGCTTGAGCGAGCCGTCGATCTGCGAACCGATGTCCTGGACCAAACTTCCGCCGCGTGCGACATTCAGGATCTGCATCCCGAAACAAATGCCGAGAACGGGAATTCCCGACAATTCGGCAGCCTCAAGTGCGAGCAGATCGGTCTGATCCTTCTCAGGAATGACCTTTTTCAGCCGAGGGTGCGGATCTTCGCCATATCGGACGGGGTCCGGATCAGTGTCGCTCCCAGGCAGCAAAAGCCCATCGAGCTCCGAAAACACTTCGGAAATATACTCGCTGCGATCAATCAGCGGCAAATGAACAGGCAAGCCGCCAGCCGCAAAGATCGCTTCGCTGTAGTCGCGTCCGAGGTAGAATCGACGCGTTTCCAACTCAAGCCGCGTCGTTATACCGATCCTCGGTCTCGATCTCATAAACACCTCAATGTTCAAATAATTTCGGAATGGTGTCAATTTGAGCATTTGAAATTAAAGACTTATGATTGAATTTTATGTCGGTTCACGCTCACAAAAGGCTTATCAGGTCGACGACCGTGCTTTACGTTCACCGCGACGGAGCATCGGCGATGGCCGGCGACGGTCAGGTAACGCTTGGCGAAACGGTCCTTAAAGGCAACGCCAGGAAGATCAGACGTTTGCTTGATGGTTCGGTGGTCGCGGGTTTTGCCGGATCGACGGCCGACGCATTCTCCCTTCTTAGCCGATTCGAGACAAAACTCGAACAATACCAGGGACAGCTCGAGCGAGCCGCCATCGAACTCAGCAAAGATTGGCGAACTGATAAATACCTTCGCAACCTCGAGGCGTTGCTGATAGTCGCCGACAAAAAGAATGCGTTCCTTATCTCGGGCAAAGGCGACGTGATAGCGTCTGACGAGGGCCTGCTCGCGGTCGGCTCGGGCGGGATGTACGCGATCGCCGCGGCCCGGGCGTTGATGAATCACACCGAACTCTCGGCCCGGGAGATCGCCGAAGAAGCGATGAAGATCGCAGGGGATATCTGTATTTACACGAACAAGGACATCGTGGTCGAGGAAATTTAACAGAAGGGAACCGAATGACGATATATCTGGGCGGCGAGGTAAAGGCGACCGCTTCGAAACAAAATCTTGATGAATTGACGCCGCGACAGATCGTGGCCGAGCTCGACAAGTACGTCGTGGGCCAGACCGATGCCAAAAGGGCCGTCGCGGTCGCACTTCGCAATCGGATCCGACGCCAAAAGCTGCCTGACGATATAGCCCGGGACATTCTACCGAAGAACATCTTGATGATCGGGTCCACCGGCGTTGGCAAGACCGAGATCGCGAGGCGCCTTGCCCGCATCGCAGATTCGCCCTTCATAAAGATCGAGGCATCGAAGTTTACCGAGGTCGGCTACGTCGGCCGCGATGTAGAAAGCATGGTCAGGGAACTCGCCGACGTCGCGATCGATATGGCAAAGCAAGCGGCGTACGACGACGTTCGGCAAACTGCCGAAGAGAACGCGGAAGAAAAGATCCTCGATATTCTGCTGCCGCCAACGAGCATTTCGTACACCTCGTCTCTCGATAACCACACCGCAACGCCAAACGACGATGTTCCGGGTTCGCGAACTCGTGAAAAACTCCGGGAACAGTTTCGCCGCGGCGACCTTGACGATCGGATGATCGAGATCGAGACCCAGGACCGCTCAAACGCGACGATCGATTTTGTCGGCGGACAGGGAATGGAGGAAATGGGCGTCAACCTTCGCGATATGTTCGGCAACCTCTTTCCGGCAAAGACGGTGCGGCGCCGAATGAAAATATCGGAGGCATGGTCATACCTGCTGCGCGATGAACAAGAGAATCTGATCGATATGGATCAGATCAGCCGTTCAGCGCTCGAACGCGCACAGAGTTCTGGGATCATTTTTCTCGACGAGATCGATAAGATCGCGGGACGTGAATCGGGCGGGAGCCCGGATGTTTCGCGCGAAGGCGTACAACGCGATCTGCTGCCGATCGTCGAAGGCACCAACGTCAACACCCGTTATGGGATGATAAATACCGAACACATCCTGTTCGTAGCCGCCGGAGCATTTCACGTTTCTAAACCATCCGATCTGATACCCGAGCTTCAGGGGCGTTTCCCGATACGCGTCGAACTCGAATCGCTTACCGTTGACGACCTTAAGCGAATACTGACGCAGCCGAGAAACTCGCTCATTAAACAGTATCAGGCACTCTTAAGCACCGAGGGAATCGAGCTCGAATTCACGGACGATGCGATCGCCCGGATTGCCGAAATGACGGCCGAGATAAACAAGAACACCGAGAACATAGGCGCTCGGCGGCTCCATACGTTATTGGAACGGCTTTTGGAAGAGATCAGCTTTCTCGGCAGCGAGATCGACGATAAACAGGTTTCGATCGATGCCGCATACGTCGATGCCAAACTGTCGGGCCTCGTTAAGGACCAGGATCTTAGACAGTACATTCTTTAGTTTAAGCACATGTCGCTGCCAAAACGCCCCTTAAGAGATCAAGCATTTCCTAAGCAGTTAAGCACTAAAGCACTCGCGATAGCTTTAGCGCTTTGCTGCTTAGGAGCCTTAAGCTGCGGTAAGCGCAAACCGCCGCTCCCGCCGAATGAACGCGTCGTCCAGCGAGCCGAGGTTTCCGGATTTCAGCGCGGCAACCTTACGATCTTGTCGTGGAGAATGCCTCTGCGCAACGCTCCGGCGGAAAGCGTTCTGAACATCGACCGGATCGACATCTACCGGCTCGCCGAACCCTTGACCGCGCCTCAAAACCGGTCGGAGGAGGAATTTGCCTCGACCGCGATCATCATCTCGACGATCAAAGTGAATGACACGGATTTCGGCGGGCGGACGATGACCTATCGCGATGCGCTCCAGTTTTCGGGTCAGCCGATCAGATTGAGGTACGCGATCCGGTTCGTAAATGCATCAGGACAAAAAGCAGCGTTTTCGAACTTTTATTTGCTCGAACCGGCATCGCGGGTCGCAAACCCGCCGACTTCCCTTTCGTCCGTCTTATCGCAGGACGCGGTCGAATTGACGTGGAATGAACCTGTCGCGAACATCGACGGTTCGACCCCTGCGAACATCATCGGTTTCAATGTATACCGTTCCGGTTCGTCAACCGAAGCGGCGAAATTGTTGAATACGGCTCCGGTAACCGAAACGCAATTTGCAGATCGGACCTTTGAATTTACAAAGGAATATTTCTATTTTGTCAGGACGATCTCACTCGGGACCGGCGGCGAATCGGTCGAAAGCGGCGAGACCCAGATCTTAAGCGTAAAACCGATAGATACTTTCCCGCCGAGCGCTCCGACCGCGATCACACTGGCGGCAACCCCTACCTCGATCTCGTTGTTCTTTGCCACGAATCCGGAAAGAGATATCGCAGGCTATCGCATCTATCGTTCGACCGAGCGCGATCGGCCATTGGAAACCTGGGACCTTTTGACGACCGACCTGCTCAGATCGAACACGTTCCTCGATCAACGGGTCGAGGCCGGCAAGACCTACTTTTATTACCTGACGGCAACGGATATTTTTAACAATGTCAGTGCCCGGTCCGAGATCGCGAGCGAGACCGTGCCCGAATGAACGACCTTTGAGAGGTTGGCCGGACGTGGTCCATTTTGTAAATGAAGCTTTGTAGAATAAACAAGAACGGCACGCTCAAAGTTGGGATCCTGGACGGCCAGGAGGTTTGGGGGTGCGACGCCGAGCTCAACAGAACCAACGAGCTCGCCTATCTGGACGAGGTCGAACTTCTGGCTCCGGTCGCGCCCTCAAAGATCGTATGTGTCGGCCGTAATTACGCCGATCATGCCGCGGAATTAGGGAACGCGGTGCCTGCTTCCCCGCTCCTCTTTCTAAAGGCGCCGTCATCGATCATCGCCGACGGTCAGTCGATCGTGATACCTGAAAGTTCGACCCAGGTCGAACATGAAGCGGAACTCGGCATTGTGATCGGCCATCGGACATCTAAGCTGGGCGACCGCGGCGATGCCCTAAAGTACATTCTTGGCTATACGTGTATAAACGATGTCACGGCACGAGATATTCAGAGAGCCGACGTGCAGTTCACACGTGGAAAATCATTCGACACGTTTTGTCCGATCGGGCCTTACATCGAAACCGATCTCGATACTTCGGACCTGGCAGTCAGCTGCATGGTGAACGGCGAGATCAAACAGAACGGCCGAACGTCGCAGATGATATTCCCTGTCGACTATCTGGTCTGGTATATCTCGTGGCAAATGACGCTGGTCCCGGGTGATGTGATCGCCACCGGCACGCCCGCGGGCGTCTCTAGGCTCAAAGACGGAGATATGTGCGAAGTTGCGGTCGAAGGCATTGGCACGCTCCGAAATCGCGTCACTGCCGCTGCCGGCCAATGACCGGCGAAACTTTTTCGGAACGTGCGAGGGTGAATTGTTCCCTTCTCACCTATGATCTACAATCGGAAGAACCCTGACTTAAGGAACCTAATAAATGAAATTTTTTATTGATACAGCAAATTTGGATGAGATCCGCGAGGCCAACGAACTCGGGATGATCGACGGTGTGACGACAAATCCCTCTTTGGTCGCGAAAGAGGGCGACGTCGATTTCAAGGAACACATCGCGGCGATATGCAGCCTGGTCAAAGGCGACGTTTCGGCCGAGGTTACGGCTCTCGACACGGCCGGAATGCTCAGCGAAGGACGCGAGCTTGCGGCCATCGCGCCAAACGTGGTCGTTAAGTGTCCGTTAACACTAGATGGCCTGAAAGCAACAAGGACGTTCGCGTCTGAGGGCATCAAGGTCAATGTGACGCTTTGTTTTTCGGCTGCACAGGCGATACTTGCCGCGAAGGCCGGTGCGACCTACATCTCGCCATTCATCGGACGCCTCGACGATATCGCGACAAACGGCATGCAGCTGATCGCGGATATCGTCCAGATCTATGACAACTACGACTTCGATACGCAGGTTCTGGCAGCATCGATCCGACATCCGGTCCATATTGTAGAATGCGCCCTTGCCCGTGCCGACGTCGCGACGATCCCTTTCAAGGTGATCAAACAGCTCGTCCACCATCCTTTGACCGACAAGGGCCTGGAAGCATTCCTGGCAGATTGGAAGAAAAGCGGACGTTAGGGTAAGCTCGCAACGCCGATCAGGGCCTCGCAGCCGCTCAGGCTGTCGGGGCCCGTTCATTTGAATAGAAGCGAACGCAGATCGCCATGCCGGCTAGCGGCTTCGATATCCTTTTGAAGCGCCGCCTGATATTTCGACTTGAATTCCTCGTCTTCGCCTTCCATCAATATCAAACTTCGCAGCTTTTCGATGTGGATCTCGACCAACTCGGGCGAATAACCGTCCTTTTGGGCGAACATCTCGTCGATGTCCACTATGAGAGTGGAAAACCGTCGAAGCCAGGCAAAGTCCCGATCATCGAGAAGCAGCGAAAGAAACTGCCCGGGAGTTGTCGGGCCGTTGATCACCTCGAACATCGCCCTTTCGTGATCGAGCAGAAGTTTGTGCAGTTTCAAAAGATGGTCGCGTCCTTCCTTAAGCAGTTCCGCATTATTCATAATTAAATTGTAACCCAGCTCAGTAATTTCAAATACCGTGCAAAGCATTGTATATTAGCTGGCTAATGTTCTATTATTAGCTGGCTAACCATAGATGATTTGCAGGCTATTCAATATTGATTAGCCGTATACGATAGCGGCGACACTGCTTAATTATGAAATTTCATGAGACGGTCAGCTACCTGCTTTGGCGTGTAGCGACGGCGCACAAATCGCACCTGGAGAAGAGGCTCGGCGAGATCGGCATCCATGGCGGGCAGACAGTCGTTCTCTTCGAACTTTGGAAACGTGATGGGCGCAGACAGATAGATATCGCTAACGAACTCGGGCTTGCCGCACCGACGGTCAACAAAACGGTCGGCGGGCTGATCGCTTCGGGGTTGGTCACACGTGATCGGCTCGAGGATGACGCCCGTTCAACGCGTATTTTCTTGACCGACGACGGCAGGCGAATGCGTGACAAGATAGAAGAGCAGTGGCTGGAGATCGAAGAGGAGATCCTGACCGAGCTAACGGAGACCGAGCGGCTCGTGCTGTTCGAGCTGCTGACGAAACTCAAGCATTATTATTTTGGCACCGAACCCGAGGAGTGAACGCTATGGCCGCCCTCTTTGGCATGCAGCCGCTTTCGGTCTAGAATACGCTGAAGCTCATAATAAGATGTCGTTGACGATATAGAGGTGAATTCTAATGAAAGTGCTATTAGCAACTGACGGCTCAAAGCAGAGCGACGCGGCGATCGAGGTCCTCAAGTCCTTCTCATTCAAACCGGGAGATGAGATCAAGATCATCAGTGTAGTCGACATGGCGGTTCCGATGGCGATCGACATTTACGGCGGCTACCTTCCCGACACCACCGAGATGGAGCGTACGGCGCGTGAGCACGCGGCCAAGATACTAGCGGATACCTGTGAACGTCTTGAGGGTATATGCGGAAATCTCTCGGTGACGAGCGAAGTTCTCTTCGGTTCGCCCGAAAGCCGTATCGTCGAAACCGCCGAAGAAAGCGGCACGGATCTAATAATCGTGGGTTCACACGGCTACAGCCGGTGGGAACGCCTCCTTCTCGGTTCTGTCTCTCAATCGGTTGTCCATCATGCACCGTGTTCGGTTATGGTCGTAAGGTCGCCGGCGGAATAGCGGATGCCCGGCCGCGAGATCACAGTCAATTCTCTGAAATTTGATCGGTCGATCAGCCGATCGTGGAAGTGTGAGCTTATCGCATCGTCGCGCGCGGGGCTCGAATTCGTAGGACGATTTGAGACGGATGTACCTCACCACCACCTCGGTATGATCCGAGCAGGAACTATTTCCCACGAATATTTCTGGCTAGATCGGTGGTACAGCATCTTTCGATTTCACGAGCCCGACCATACCCTCCGCAATTGGTATTGCAACATTAACCTTCCTCCGACATTCAACGATGGCGTTCTGAGCTACATCGATCTCGATATAGATATCGTCGTTTGGCCTGACCTCTCGTACGAAATATTGGACCTTGATGAATTCAAAGCAAATGCGGCTCGATACAGTTACCCCAAAACGGTCATAGCTGGCGTTGAAAGTGCTCAGCACGACGTATTGACCATGATCGAAAACCGATCTCCTCCGTTCGATCGTTACGATTGATGGAACAAACGCCCGATCGGAGCGTGCACTAGCAGTTACCCAAATATCTTCGCAGGAGTTCACAATGCCCATCCGGATAATCGTGCTCTTAACATTCCTCACAATTTTCGGCGGAAGTGTTTTTGCCCAAACGGTCGACGTTCAAGCTTTGGACCCGATCCAGCGGATCGCCGTTGAAATGACTACCGTGTCTAGAAATGTTGCCGACCTCAACAAAAGCCTTAAGGATTTCGTCGCAAAGTTTGAAAAGGTTGGCGGTGTGTCGTTAAGCGAAAAGCAGCAGCGGCTGGTGTTCGGTCTCGAATTGCTTGTACGTACCGAAGAACGAGTGGCCACACTTCAGAAGTTCCAAGTGGATCTGACAGAAAAACTGGGCCAAAACCGGGCACGCTTGGCGCAGATCGAACTCGACCTTCGGCCCGAGAGCATTGACCGGAGCACCAATTTTGAAGGCAGTACGAGAACCGTGGAAATTCGCGAAAACAGGCGGGCAGCATTGCTCGCGGAACGTGCCTCGGTATCTTCGCTGGTAAGTCAGATACAACAGAATCTTAACGAAGCAAGCGAAGCATTGCGTGAGGCACAATCGCTCGCCTATCGCCTCCGCCGCAGTTTACTACCGGAGATCGAAAGGGAGATCATATCTCATTGAATTTAAGCAGATCGGGGCTGGATACGGAGCACATATGAGCCGACGGCGACGTTCGCCCCCGGAGCAAGCGGGACTCGCTGGCCTTCTGGCAGCTCGTAGGCGCCGATCGCCGCAGGATTTCTTCCCTGGTTGACGACCCAGAAATTCCCTCCGCCGTCGGTGATAATTGCAAGGTGACGACGGCTTATCTCGGGGTCGCCTGAAAGAGCGATGTCTACCGGCTTCGATTTCGAGCCGCGACCGATCGTTACCTCTTTATTGAAGATCGGCACGACATTTTGTCTGACGCCGCCATGCCAGATCTCGAGTCGATAAAGCTCGACCGCTCGCTTTCTGACGTTCGTCAAGACCTCTAATTCATCCGATGGAAGGGGAACGGCCTGATGGACGTTGATCTGCGGCGATGTCGGCGGCAACGACGAACCCGATGCCTGCGTCGTGAAATTTGGCGGTGACTGATGTGAAGGCGGCGTATATCCACTCGGAGCATTGCGGTTCACCGGAGGTATGATCGGCTGCCTCGCTCCCGGCAGCGGCGCCGAAACCGGCGGCTTCGGCCGTGCAAGTACACCTGTCTTGTTGCTGGCCGAATCTTCCCAGCTATGCTGAACGCGAATATCGCCCTTTGATAGAGTGCCGTCGACACGAAGGTCGATCACGAACGACTTAGTCTCGAGCTTTTTCTTACCGGCGATCTCGCGTGCCCGTTCGGCGAGGATATGATAAAGGCCCTGTTCCAAACCGCGTCTTTTTACGCCCTGCCATTCTTTGTCGTCTTCGTTGCTGAGAAAGATCGTATATTCGGTAGGAATGATCGTTGTTCCCTGCGGCAGCGGGAGCATTTCGGCCTGCATCACACCCTCGATCGCCCGAGCGATCTTAACGATGAATTCTTCCGATTGGCTTCGCGGTTTGACCTGCGCGTCGCGGGCGGCATTTTCCAAAACGAGTTCCGCCGATTCGCCGTCGATCCAACGCCTTACTTTATCCAGTACGCTCAATTAACACTCTCCATTTTGTGGTCCTATTGATCAAGATCAACGTATTTGCCATTCAGCCAGCCGCGGTTCGTCGCGAGAATTTCCGAACGTTCTCTTCCCTGTTGGACGACATCAACTTGATACCAGTTATTCTGAACTTTTACAATTCTGACCCTCGAATTCCGCGTGACTAGCCCGATCGGGGCGTTATTCGCACTCGGCGTCGGGCGCAGATTTATGTCGGTGTTCGCGGTACCCATCTTTGCCGAGGCAAAGGGGCTCGTGATCTCAGGCAATATGCCCAGACTTCGAAGGTATGTCGAGGTCGCATACAGCCCGCCGGCAAACAAAAAAAGCAGCAATCCGGCGATCGCCAAACCGCGCATTCTCCGTCGGCGTCGTTTCGGCTTGTTTTTCCCATCGAGTTTCGCCTCATCGAGGTCGACGGTCATCGGCGGCTGGCCCGTTGGCCGACTGTTCGGCCAATAGTCTTCGACGCGCGGCATCGGTGCGGGCAGAGGATCTCGGACGGCATGCGCTATCGAACCCGAACCGGCTGTGACCTTTTGCGGCCCGGTCCCCGGAAGCGGCCGGTCTATTTTGAGTTCACGCGATGTATCGAACTGCGGCCTTCGCGGTGCGATCGGCGTGTAGCCTCGGGCGACATGCGGCTGCGGCACGGCGTCGAACTTCGGCCGAACGTGGGTGACCGTCTCGCCCTCAAAGATCGACCGTCGAACGCCGGCGAGATCGCTCCAGAATTCGTCAACCGATTGATGCCGCAGGCGATGGTCATTCAGCGTCGCCCGGTTCAATACACGCTTCAGGTCTTCGGCCCAATCCTCGGCCCGCGAGCTTTGAGGAAGCTCGGTGATCGGCGAATTTGCGTAAAACCTCGGTGTCTCGCCGGTCAGGATCGTATACACTGTCTTGGCAAGCGAATAGACGTCAGCGGCCGGCGTCAGATCGGTAGACGGAACCGAAATGTCATGACCGGCATAAAGCGGCGAATGTTCGGGCGGGGCGTATATATTCGTCCCGACCCGCGTTATCGGGGCATCAGAGATGTGAACTCGGGCGACACCGAAATCGGCGATCTTTACCGTGCTCCGATCTTTGGTAAGGAGAAGATTTTGCGGTTTGATGTCGCGATGAATGATGCCGTGACGATGTGCATGTCTAAGGCCGGCGCATATCTGTTCGATGTAGCCGATCGCGGTCTTTCGGTCGAGGCTCGATTCCCGGCATGCCTTTTGGAGGTCACCGCCTGCGAGATATTCCAGGACGAGGTAATGAAACACCTTGCCCTCGAGGTCGCGTGCCGTCCCATGACCCAGCCGGCTGATGATATTCGGATGTCTTACGCGATCGAGGGCGATCGCTTCGTTCTGAAAGTTTTCGACCAGCGTCCGTTCGAGATCGGGATCGACATCGTTCTGCAAAAACACATTAAGGGCCTTGATGACGACCAGCGAATGAGGTGACTGCGGGGACGCAAGGGTATCTCGCGCCAGAAAGATCTCGGCGTAACTTCCCCGCCCGAGTTCTTGAAGAACGTCGTACCGTTTATCCAAGCGGCAGTTTGAGAGCGACAACTCTTTCATCTCGATCCCGGAAGAGCAAAGACCAACCTAAACCAATACGATATTATAGGGCCAAAGTTCGGAAATCACATCATTTCAAGCAGTGCTTTTGCTGGAAATCCCGAGAGGACATCAATTCGCTTTGGTTTGATGTTTCTTTCCGATAGAATGGCAACAAATAACGGCCTGACGTCGTATTTTGTCCGGAATGCCAGATAACTCGCCAACAGCAAAAAAGACCATCTCGCCCGATTGGTTCGTTCAGGGAATACTGACAAAGATCGGCGACACCTTCGACCGTCTTACTGGGCGCGGATGGAAACCGTCGAGCAGCCTTGCGACGAGCGAATTGATCGAAAGGCTCAAGGCGCTTCTCGATGCAGAGGTAAAGATCGCCGACGACGGGCGAAAATACGTTCCGCACAACATCAAGCTGAAGATCCAATGGGATAAGTTCTCGACCGATTCCGAAGCATCGCTCAGAACCCTCGAAACGGAATTCCTGACGGCCGTCGTCGATCATATAAACGATAAACACTATTACACTTACGCACCGCTCTCGATCGAGGTCAAGCCCGACTATTTCACAGCGGGCGTAAAGCTTTTTGTCGGTTTCGAAAAATTTGTCGATGATGAGAATGAGGCTGAGATAGATGTTTCGATCCCCGGCGAAGCGTCTGCTCGGGAAACGATCCAGGCAGCATCGCCGGACGAACCACCCCAATTTGAAATATCCGCAGCCTTTGAGATAAACGGCAAACCGATCGTCCGGACACATGCGATTGCAGCTGGATCGCGGCTAACCGTCGGCCGAACGAAAGAAAACGATATTGCTATCGACGACGTCAGCGTTTCAAAATTTCATGCTGCGATCATGCTGAACGACGACGGAGCTCTCCAGGTTGCCGACACCGGATCTACGAACGGAACTTTCGTAAATGGGCGGCGTATCTCGTATGGAACATCGGTCATCATAAGCACGGGAGAAACGGTCAAGTTCGGGACCATTGCAGTCTCGTTCGGAGCAACGCGACAAACCCCGGAACTGGAACCGGAGATCGAGACCGAGGTCCCGCATTCGACGACGGTCGGCGAATTTGAGTTCAAAACCCGGACCGAGACCGTCGCCGCGTTGCCGGTACCGCCGGCCGTTACGATCAGCTCTGCCGAGCCGGATTGGGCGATGACGGATCCGCAGATCGAAGTCGAGCGGCCGGACCAGACAGGGTCAAAACCGTAGGTCGTTCGAACCGCGCACATTCAATACGAAATTGTTAGCATTTTTGATACAGATCGATTGGGAAAAGCTAAAACCGGAATATTTGTTCGGCGGACAGGTCTTGGAGCGGCTCCCGGCCGGACTTTCGATCGTCTATATCGTCGGTATCGGTGTGCTTCTCGGTTTTCTGGTCATTACTTTTTTTGACAATATCCGGCGTCCTAAATTCCCATTCGAACAGCACCTGCCTCGTGAGGTCTCGAAAAAACTTACGCAGACGATTGCCAACCGCAGCATCCGGATCTGGCAGTTCGTTTTCGTATTGCTTGCTTTTTCGGTATTCGGGTTCCAGGTATATTGGACGTTCTTTGCCGACGACGCTAACGAACAATTTCAATCGCTGGCCTATAAGGATCTGAGGAATCGGCGAACCACCGCCGCCAACCTTCGCGGTTGGATGCTTGACCGCAACGGGAAACTGGGCGGTGCCCTTGCGTACTACAAACTGAATGCCGACGGCGATATTACAAGATCGTACGCTCTTGAAAAAGAGATGGCTCACCTCTTGGGTACCGAGCGCGGAACCCCGGGACTCGAACGGACACTCTTTCAGCGAAACAGCGAACCGATGCCGGAAGCCTGGGAAGTCCTCACGAAGATCAAACGGAAAGAAGACGAGGCAAAGGACGTCCGGATCACGATCGACCGAGACCTTCAGGCTTATATCGCAACTCAGCTTGAAGGAAAAAGCGGCGCGATCGTCGTTCTGAATCCGCAGAACGGGGACATCCTTGCGATGTATTCGAACCCGTCGTTCAATCTCGCCGAGGCTCAAAACCTTGAAAGCTATCTGAGACTCGAGGGCAACCGACGCGACAAACCGCTGCTCAATCGTTCGTCACGCGAGTTTTATGTCCCTGGTTCGACGTTCAAGCTGTTCACGGTGATCTCGGCGTTTCGGGCGGGCAAGCAAAACTCAGTATTTCCGAGCTATGCTGAGGGCTTTCGTCCAACTCGCGGCTCGCTTCCGATAGTTGATTCATCCCAGAACAGGTCACCCGACGGGACCGTCAGCGGAGCTTGCAGCGGCGGCTGTCAGGAAAAGGACATAACGCAGGCCTTTAAGGTCTCGAGCAACCAATATTTCGCACAACTTGCGATCTCGCTCGGCCGCGAACGAATACGAGAGACCGCAAATATGCTCGGGATCGCGGCTGTCGATACTCCGGGCGAGGCGCTGGTACCGAAATTCTTCCCATTGATCTTCAACGCGAGTTCGACCGCGGTCGCCAACGCCCTTGCGCCTCAGCAATCGACCATTGTGACCGGCAAGGACATTTCCCTTTTCGACATCGGCCTTGAGGGAATGGGCCAGGGTTATGCCGGCCAGATGACGCCGCTGCAAATGGCAATGATCGCGGCAGTTGCCGGCAATATGGAGGGCAAGCTGATGAAGCTCAGGATCGAGGCCGATCAGCCGCCACAGATGTACTCGCAGGTACTCTCACCGCAGCAGGCGGCAGCGATCCGATCGATAATGGCAACGGTCACCGAGGAACCCGGAGGCACCGGAACGGTCATCGCAGGCAAATTGGCGGGCACTGGGATCCGCACCGGTGGCAAGACCGGTACCGCAGAAAAAGAGACCGCGCTTTACGACGAAAAGACCGGCAAGCTGAGGACGGTAAAAAAGAAGCGCCGAAACGCAGCCGGCGAATTGGAGGAATACGACGCACCTGTCACCTATACCCGATCTGACAGTTGGTTCATCAGCATCGCACCTTTGGAAAAACCGCAGCTAGCGATCGCGGTGGCGGTAGAGGGCGGCGGCTATGGTTCGAAAACGGCGGCTCCAATAGCGGCGAATGTGATACTTAAAGCACGGGAACTTGGGCTTCTTGGCGACCAGCACAGGCCAAAGGCCGCTCCGACAAGATCGGCAACGCCGACCAAGCAACGAAGGGTCAGGTGATCAAAGAGTCTTGAAGAACCGAACATCGTCACATTTCTTTATCCTTGTTTTGATCGTTGTAATGACGGCGATGTCGCATTATGCGATATATTATGGCGGCCTGATACGGGGCTACGAAGCGTCGTCGATCACGGGTATCCGGAATGTCGCTCTTTTGGGTTTGCTCGCGTTCCTTCCGATCTTTCTCAAGAACGTGCTCAAATTTCATGGAAATTGGACGCTGTACACGTCGGCGGTATTGTTGTTCTCGATCGGATTGACCGTTCAGTACCGATTATTCAGCGATCCTGAATACATTTCACGCCGAGACAAGGCCGAGGCACGTCAGGCAAAGATCAAGACGACGCAGCTACATTACATTCAGGAAAACTATACGGCGGAAAAGAAACAGATGATGGGCCTGCCGGCAACCCCGCCGTCGCCTGTTGATCTCAGCGCCGAAACCCCGCGACCGTCGGAAGAGACGCTTTGGGGGGTGATGCTGTCGGGCAAGACCATTAATCCGATCCTCGGAATACTCGCACTGATCGCGTCGCTTCTGATACTTCGGAACGAACGAATTCTTGAATGGCTGCAGAAGAACGGCTTTTTGATCGTATTGCTGACACTCGGGCCTTTGATCGTTGCGGCTGTAACCTCTCGCGCTGGCAAGTCTATCGGGAACATGACCCCATGGGAACCGGCAAAGATACCGTTTTTGATCGGGTTTGCAGCGATCCTGGCGGTCCTCTATAAGAATCTAGCGAAAACATATTGGGGCTTGCCGCGAGCAAAAGACGTTGTCCCGTTGGTCTTCATGGCAATACTGCCATTCGTTCCGTTTTTCGTTCTGAAGGATTTTGGCCAAATGATGGTGTTCAGCGGTGTGTACGCAACGCTTTATCTCATCGCCGTCCGCCGCTTTTCGCAACGATTCGTGCTCGTGGGCAGTGTTTTGGTCGTCGTTGCCATACTCGTCGTTGGCGCCTTGCCTTTGAGCACGCAGGAGAAGATACCCCTGCTTCCGACGGTCGCGACACCGGTCAAACAGGTATTGCCAGACCGCATCCAGCAGCGATTTCACCTCTGGCTTGATGGCTTCAATCCGCCTTCGCCCGAGACCTCGTGGTGGAAGAACGACTATCAGAATTACTACAAAAGGCTCGTGGAAAAGGACCCCAACCTACCGCAAATGCTGGAGGACGACCCGAATCTGCAGCGGACGATCAACGTCGACGCTTGGTTTGACGTACTCGCGTTTCAACCGGCGCAGGCAACATTTGGGCTTGCGTCAGGTGGAGTCACCGGCCGCGGCCTGGGCCTCGGATACCCGGAGCTGATACCGGTCGCCGATTCTGATTACATTTTCGCCGCAATGGCCGAAGAACTTGGACTTTTTGGCGGTTTGTTGATAACCTTTGCGCTAATTGTCCTGGTCAGCGCCGGAGTCAGAACCGCCCTAGATTCAAGAGATATGTTCTCGAAGCTGTGTTGCATCGGGCTTTCTGCGTTCATTGGTTTCCAGGCGTTGGTCAACATCGGGGGGATCACGCGCGCTCTTCCGATGACCGGTATTACGTTGCCATTCGTAAGCCACGGCGGATTTTCGCTGATAACGAGCTTTGTGATGCTCGGCATGCTGATGGCGTTTTCACATCGGAACGCTCTCGATCGGCAGTTCAACACGATCGAGAATTTACCTTAGTTATTTCATACTAAAGGTTTGAAGAAAGACCACTTCCGAACATTGGTCACATCCGTGTTCGTCGAGAATCCTCAGATGGAAAACAACTTTCAATTCATATCTGCCGCTGTTAGCGATCGGGGCCTGAGCGATAAAAGGCCGCAAAACGAGGATTCTTATATCGCTCTCGAACAGGTCGGCCTGTTCGCGGTCGCTGACGGAGTGGGTGGAGCCCAGGCAGGCGATGTCGCATCGCAAATGGCCGTCGAAATGCTTGGCGAAGCCTTTATTCACTACGGTGACACGGTCGATCCGGAAGAGATCATGAAGGTGGCGATCGAGCGGGCAAATGAAGCCGTTTACCAAACGGCGAACGACCTGCCGCAGTTATCCTCGATGGCCACGACGCTTGCGGCCATCCATATTTCCGGCAACATTGCGACGATCGCCCACGTCGGCGATTCGCGTGTCTATCGCGTCGACCCTGAAGGATTTCTGCATCGCGAGACCGAGGATCATTCCGTTGTTGAAGAAGAGGTTAGGGCAGGCAGGATGACGAGAGAGCAGGCTGCTAACCACCCGAGCCGCAACGTTATCAGCCGGGCGGTTGGGGCTGAAAGCACGGTAGAGGTCGATATCCGTACGATAATGGTCGATCCGGGTACTATATTCCTTCTCTGCACTGACGGCATAACGCGTCACATCGATGATGAAGAGATCGGCGAACTCCTCACGACCGGCATGAGCCCAATGACCCTATGTGCTCATATGAAAGAAGTTTGCTTTGAGCGCGGTGCCGAAGACAATCTGACAGCGATCATCGTCAAGGTAACGCCGGCCGTGACGGCCGCCCCGACGATCGCGACCCCGGAACTCGCGGAGATCGATCCGACAGCTGAAGAAGAGACCATCGCTGCCGCTCGATCGCCCTTCGACAGTCCAGCGGACGAGACACCGGATGAGATAGTTGAAATACCGCCTGCACAGACCGTTACGCCGCCGCAATTGGAAGTCAGCCAGGCAGCATCGGACGATACTGAGCAATTCTTGATCGAAGACGTGGTCGAACCTGAGGACGCGGTCCAATCGGAATACAGCTCGTCGAGTGTGGTCGTTACGGCGTCACAGCCCGCGCCGGCCCCGGATAGAGATCTGATGATGTTCGGATCGCGTGCCGGAGCTGATGTGTTACCTGAACGAACATCCGGTAATATTGCAAACACATTGCTTATGCCGATCTTGTGGTTGGTCATCGGCGGAATAATCGGCCTTGCTGCTTCGTATTTATGGCAAAGCACAAACCCCATACCGCAGACCGAACCGCCTCAGATCAGCGAAATGAAAACCGGCAACATACCGCTGACGGCATTTGAAGAGAACCGTAGGCTTGTCGATCGCGACCCGGTTGCCTACGCCAATACGCGTGCCGCATCGCCGCAGGATGCTGAGGACCATTATTTGTTGGGACGAGCACTCTTATTATCGGGCAAGTACTTTGAGGCCCGCCGACAGTTCGCTCAAGCGAAAGAAAAATTAGCTGACGCCGATCCGGCGAATGCAAAGACGCTTTCTGCCGACATAGCAATGGCGAACTCGATAATTGAGAGCGCTCAGGCTCAGGAAATATTCAAAAAAGAGGTCGAAGGCCTCGCGGCTCCGGCCCGGTCGGATACGAACGCCAACGCTGCGGGAAGTTCGAACACGCTCAGATGATCACGTCCGATCCGCACCGACGATAGCTTGGCGACGCGCCTCGAAAAGCATGATCCCCGCCGAGACGGCGAGATTCATGCTTTCGACACCGTTTTGCATTGGTATTCCGATGCGTTCGTCAGCCGTCTCACTGAGCCCGCCCGGAATGCCATGGGCCTCGGAACCAAATAGCAGCAGTCGTGGAATTCTCCAATCTATTTTCAAATAGCTCGATGAACCGCGGATATCGGTCGCTGCGATATGCAGTTCGGATGATCGCGACCATCGGACCAGTTCGTCGATCGGTACGCCCGGCCATATCGGTACTCTGAACGCCGATCCCATCGAACCTCTAAGTGCGGCCGGCGTGAACGGATCGGCGGAACCTTTGGTCGTCACGACCCCCGCAACCCCTGCCGCCTCTGCGGTCCGAATGATGGCTCCAAGGTTCGACGGATTCCCTATCGAATACAGCCCGACCACGATCTTAAGAACCCCGTTTTCGCTCTTAAGAGCCGATTCGATCGACTCTCGACCAGTCTCGGGCCGTTCAGAAACAGCAATGATGCCTTGCGGACTTGGGGTCTCGGCGATCGAGTCGAAGATCTTTGTCGCCAAAACGAAGACCGCGAACGAATCGTCAATTGCACTCAACAAACTAACGATACGCTCGTTTTCCAGCGCCTTTTCCGAAACAAAGATGCTTTTGATCCTCACGCCGGCGGCAACAGCCTCTTCGACAAGGCGCGTTCCTTCGATGAACATCTCATCGCGCTCCTTTCCCTCCCGGACTCGCCTGGCAAACTTAACGTGCTGGTTTTCCCGACTGCTGATCTTCTGATAATCCTTCATTCCAACTCCGATCGAAAAGTGAGGTTTACGTTATCATATCTGCAAGCGGCACAGATCGCTGAGCGGCTTGCAACAAAACTCGAAGACGATAAACTTAATGGATATGAAACCAGAGACGCGACCTATCTCAAAACTCGCTCAGCTCGAGGAACGAAGTAAGACCGCCGAACTCGGCGGCGGTAGCAAACGCCTTGAAAAACAAAGGTCTCAGGGCAAGATGACAGCACGCGAACGCCTGGATTTCTTCCTCGATGAAGGCAGTTTCGAAGAATTTGATAAGTTCGTCGAACATCGAACAAGGGATTTCGGCCTCGATGATCAACGATTTCCGGGCGACGGTGTGATCACCGGACATGGGCTCGTTGATGGCCGCGAGGTCTTTGTTTTTGCACAGGATTTCACCGTTTTCGGCGGCTCGCTATCTGAAACTCATGCCAAGAAGATCTGCAAGGTAATGGACCTTGCTATGAAGACGGGTGCTCCGGTGGTCGGGCTGAACGACTCGGGCGGAGCGCGAATCCAGGAAGGCGTCCTATCGTTGGGCGGCTACGCGGACATATTTCTACGCAATACGCTTGCGAGCGGCGTCGTGCCGCAGATCAGCTGCATCATGGGCCCGTGTGCCGGCGGAGCCGTCTATTCGCCCGCGATAACCGATTTCAATGTGATGGTCAAAGATACGTCCTATATGTTCATCACAGGGCCGGACGTGATCAAAACGGTGACTCATGAAGAAGTATCGAAGGACGATCTCGGCGGTGCCCTGACACATAATACAAGATCGGGCGTTGCGCATTTTGCAGCTGCATCGGATGAACATGCGTTGCAGATAACGCGTGAATTGCTCTCTTTCATACCGTCAAACAATATGGAGACTCCACCGTTCGTCCCGACCTTAGACCCATCGTCGCGGACCGACGAGAGCCTCAATACCGTCGTACCAGAATCATCGAACCAGCCATACGATATTCGCGAGATCGTCAGCAAGACCGTCGACGAAGGCTATTTCTTTGAGGTGCAGGAGCATTTTGCGCCGAACATAGTGATCGGATTTGCCCGGCTGGGTGGCAATTCGGTCGGAATAGTCGCCAATCAACCGGCATTTTTGGCAGGTGTTTTGGATATCGATGCATCGGTAAAAGCCGCCCGATTTGTCAGATTCTGCGATTGCTTTAACATCCCGCTGATCACGTTCGAGGACGTGCCCGGCTTCCTTCCTGGGATCAATCAGGAGCACTTCGGTATTATCCGGCACGGTGCGAAGCTCTTGTACGCATTTGCGGAGGCGACAGTGCCAAAGATCACGGTCATCACCAGAAAAGCGTACGGCGGTGCATATTGTGTAATGGCGTCGAAGCATATTCGGACCGATATAAACTTTGCCTATCCTACGGCCGAGATCGCTGTGATGGGAGCCGAGGGAGCGGTCGGGCTGCTCTATCGTAAGGAGATCAGCGATGCTTCTGACCCCGAGAACGTCCGCGCCGCAAAGATCGCGGAGTTTTCCGAAAAATTCGCAAACCCCTATGTCGCCGCGGAACACGGCTTTATCGATGAGGTCATCGTGCCGGCCGAGACAAGGCCGAAACTGATCAGGGCACTTTCGATGCTGAGGAACAAACGCGACACAAATCCTCCCAGAAAGCATGGAAACATACCGCTCTAGGATTTACTTTAAGGGTCGTGATCCGACATTTGATAGATCACATAAGGTTTTTCCCTAAATTCCCTGTGCTGTGATGTTTAGAGCACACATACTGATATTTTTCTTCGCTTTTGTATGTTCGAGCAAAAGGCTCATCGTCCGACGCATGCAACGATCGACCTAGAGAACCTAGGGTTTAACTTTAGGTCCGTCAAGCAATTCATTGGCGAAGCCGTCAAATTCATGGCCGTCGTCAAAGCGAATGCATACGGCCACGGCTCGGTCGAATGCGCCAGACGCCTTGAGGCAGAAGGAGCCGACTGGTTTGCCGTTGCGACCCTTGAAGAAGCGGTCGAGCTTCGAAATGCCGGAGTTCGAGCACCGATCCTTTGCTTGGGAGGGGTCTGGCCAGGGCAGGCGGAAGAGTTCATTGCCCTTTCAGTAACACCGACGCTTTTCAGCCTCGAAGCTGCCAAAGCGTTGAACTCAGCTGCCGGATCTGCCGGAATTGTCGCTGATGTTCATTTGAAGGTTGATACTGGGATGGGACGCGTCGGAGTCATGGCCGATGAACTCTCGGACTTTCTCGATCGGATCGCGAACCTCGAAAATATAAGGATCGATGGTTTAATGACTCATCTTGCCGCGGCCGATCTGCTTGATGAGAACGCATTTACCGAGGCTCAGATCGCGTCGCTCGATCGTTCACTTTCGATCCTGCGATCCAAGGGCCACGAGCCGACCTTCGTCGATGCTGCCAATTCGCCGGGTGCGATCGTTCATCCGAGTTCGAGATGTAACATGGTCCGGCTTGGCGGAGTTCTCTATGGCCTAGGTGATGACGTTCTCCCTAAAGCTGCGCCGAAACCTGAACTAAAAGCGGTCATGTCGTTGAAAACAAACGTCTCGCAGCTTAAATCGATCCCAACTGGTGGCAGCGTCGGATATGGCCGGACATTTGTCGCGTCACGCGAAACCTCGATCGCGACGATCCCGATCGGTTACCATGACGGCTATCGCCGTGCATTGTCCGGCAAGGCAAAGGCGATAGTCCGCGGGAGATTTGCGAACGTTATCGGACGTGTTTCGATGGACTGGTGTGTGCTCGATGTAACGGATATTTCCGACGTGCAGATAGGCGATGAGGTTGTCCTGATCGGTACGGCCGATGGCCTCACGATCAAGGCAGAGGATCTCGCAGTGATGGCGGACTCGATCTCGTATGAGATCACATGTGGCATCGGTTCACGAGTACCGAGAAACTACATTTAATGTGATATTGGACATAGGCAATAATGACCGTATTCACAATGCTTTGCAGTGATTTTCGTGAGATCACATGAAGGTTCATTTATCAAAGCTTTACTTGAAGCTGGTCGAATCGGACCTGATGGACCGAGCGGCTCAGGTGGCTTTCTATTTTTCCTTCGCATTGTTCCCTCTTCTCTTTTTTCTTGTTAGTCTTTTTGGACTGATTCTCGTGTCTACCGAAGCGCTTAAAGGCGAACTCTATGATTATCTTTACAGAATAATGCCGTCGAGTGCTTTCGAACTCGTCCGACGAACTGTAGACGAGATCGTCGCAAGCAGCAGTCCGGGAAAATTGACGCTTGGATTGGCAATTACGCTATGGTCTGCATCAGCGGGCATCGACAGTCTCAGAAGTGCGTTGAACTCGGTCTACGGACTCACCGAAACTCGTTCATGGTGGAAAACAAAGCTGCTTTCGCTTACGATCACGCTTATTTCGATAATCCTAATCGCCGCCGTTCTCTTGATAGTCTTTTACGGCTGGCAACTGGTACAGGCAACGCTTGCGACGGTCGGCCTCGAAGTCACTTCCCCGCTGGTCCTTGTCTCGATACAGTGGATCTCGATCTTTCTTGTGATGCTGCTGGCATGCGAGGTGATCTATAATTTGGTTCCGGATTTCAAGAGCTTTCGCTGGCTCTGGATCACGCCAGGATCGATCGTGGCGATCGCACTTTGGATCATATTTACCGGCGGATTTCGTCTTTATCTCGAATATTTTAATGCCTATAACCGCACTTACGGTTCCCTTGGTGCCGTGATAATCTTGATGCTTTGGTTATACCTGACGGCAGTTGCCGTGCTACTGGGCGGTTCGATAAATGCGGTTTATGCCGAAAACCTCGACGAGGCAGAAAGCCGTAATAGGGCGAACGCCGCCGATGCTTAAGTTTACAAACGCGGGGCTTATCAAAAATCGATTATGTCAATGATGTTGCAAGAGATCGCCGAGCAGCCGGCCGCACTCGAACGAACGATCGCCGCTGAGAACGCAAAGGTGACGGCTTTAGGGGACCGCATTCGTCAGAGCGACATCGATCTGATCGTGCTGGTTGCAAGAGGCAGTTCGGACAACGCTTCACTTTTCGGACGCTACCTGCTCGAGATCACCACCGGCCTGCCCGTTTCATTATCAGCCCCGTCGGTGTTTACGCTATACGGTGCAAAGCTCAGGCTCGACAGAGCATTGGTCGTCGGCGTCTCACAGTCGGGCGAGGGCACGGATATCAACTTCGTACTTGAGAGCGCCAAAGCTTCCGGTGCCCTGACCGTTGGGATCACGAACGAACCCGGATCGAGCATGTCGAAGATCGCTGACGAGACGCTGCTTATCCACGCGGGCCGCGAACGATCGGTCGCCGCAACCAAGACGTACACAGGGCAGATGCTCTTCTTTTATATGCTCGCGGCCGCTATCGGAGATCGGAGACTCGATTTTCATCGTATTCCCGAATTTGCAGAGCAGGCGCTAAAGCTCGCGCCCGCGGTAAAGGATGCCGTTCAGCGATACGCGTTCATGGAAAATTGCGTGGTTGTTGGCCGCGGCCTGAATTATGGGAATTCTTACGAACTCGCTCTGAAACTGATGGAAACCTGCTACGTAGTGGCCGAGCGGTTTTCGTCAGCAGATTTCTTTCATGGCCCGCTCGCGATCGTCGAACGGCGATTTCCGGTGATCCTATTCGGACCGACCGGCATGACCCAAAAGAGCAGCGTCGAGCTACTCGATCGACTTCAGGAACTTCACGCCGATTCGTTCTCGATAACCAACGATGCCGAGATCGCAAAACGTTCGACGAGATCGTTGATGATGCCGGGCGAGATAGACGAAATACTGTCGCCGATCCCGTTCATAATACCGGCTCAACTTTTCGCCGCATACCTTGCCGAAGAAAAGGGCTTGAACCCGGATGCTCCACGTTCACTGGCGAAGGTGACCCAGACCGTCTGAACATTAGCAACAAGATCACCGGATGACCGATGATAGCCAACCAAACGAAAGGTCAGATCGGCCTGTGAGCTTGATCGACCGTGCTTTCAGGCTCGCCTTTCTCGGATTGGTATTCTCGCTCGGCTTCATGCGACCTAATCTTCGGGTTTCGGGCCTCGTTGTTCAGGTCACCGACGTGCTTTTTCTTGCTGCGATCGTCATTTTTGTAATTTCTATCGCGACGCGTCTGCGTTCGTTTCGGTACGACCGCATCTTTCCGGTTTTTGGTGTCTACTTTCTCGCTCTTGCGTTTTCAGCGGCACTCTCAACCGAACCTCGTTTTAGTTTTGCGAAGCTTGCGGGCGAAGCGTATCTGATCTTGCTGGCTGTGATCTCATTCAATTTCGTTCGATCGCTCGACGACCTGAAGCGATCATCGCTTGTCTGGATAGCAGGAAGTTCGGTGGCTGCTGCAGCAGCCGTGCTCGGCGCGATAACATTCTACGTCGACCGCGACAACGCTCTCTTGGCGCAATTTCTGCATCATTATGGATCGCTGCCGCCGGGAAACTATCCTCGGGTACAGGGAACATTCATTTACCCGGCGATGCTCTGTAACTACCTGACGGTCGGCGTGCTGATCTTGCTCGCAGCTTGGCGATCCGGTTGGATCGGCGGAAAGGCCGTTGTCACTTCTCTTATTTTGCACATCATCGCGGCGATATTCACCGTGACACCGGGACTTGGCGGATTGCTATTTGCCGTCGCATTATGGGCCTCATATTTCTTGGTCGCCGATAAGCCCAGAACATATTCACGATCGCTGCGATTCGCCGGTGTCGCCGTGGCTGCGGCCGCGACGGCCGTAGCGTTGTTCACAACGCGAAACATCCCTACTTCGCCCTATCGTTTTGACTTTTTTGGAACTCGGATCGACCCGACCCAGCGACTACTGACCTGGCAAGGCGCGGCGGAGACATTTTTATCGAATCCGGTGTTCGGAAACGGACTCGGGCTCGGCGTCGCTAACGTCATTTTCCTTGCTCCTTCGGGACAATTGCAGCGATTGAACGACGCACATAACGTATTCCTGAATGTTGCCGGTCAATCGGGGGTATTTGCGGTTGCTGCTCTGCTCACGTTCACGGCTTGGTTAACGTATCGATCATTCTGGTTCGAGCGCCGATCAGACACGGTATCCGTATTTCGCATTTCGCTAGGAATCGCGTTCGTTTCGGCGTTTATTATTCAAGGGACGGTCGGTTCATTTGAGAATGCACGACACCTGTGGGTGCTAATGGGGATCACCCTTGCGGTGACTGCACAAATTGATGAACAGTAGCCGATTGCCTTGTTTATCGACATTCTGTATCCTAGTCAGTTATTTGATTTCCGCACATTATTCGTTATTTTCCGGAGGATCTAGTGAAAGTTTCAATTCGATTTTTGCTCGTCGGGGCATTTGCGTGCCTTATCGTAGGAGCTGCGGCCATTTATTTTGATCAGGGTAGGCAGGCTACGGCGGGCGCTCCGGATTATTGGATCACGATCGACTCCGCAGAGCTCGATCACCTGAGGAAGGACGCTGCGTCTTCGGATCTGGCGGTCAGGCTCGAACCGGTCGAGTCGCGCGAAGGCATCTCGATCATCAAGCTCGACGAACTTGGATCGCAGGCACTGAGCGGTTCTATGCATGCTGCATTTCACAAATGTGCCGGATTCATGCGTCACGAGAGTCTTGAGGCTGCACGCAGATCGATCGAAGCTTCACTGCGGGCAACTTCGGACCTTCAATTGGTCGATTACACGATCGATAATGAAGCTGCGGTCGTTCCGATGATCGCAGAAGCGGCAGAACCAAATGTCCGCCAGACGATCATCGACCTGTCGGCTCTGCCGAATCGTCGTCACAACCTACAGGGCGGCCTCGACGGCGCAAACATGATCCTCACTAAATGGCGAAATCTTGTTGTCGGACGGAGCGATATCTCTGTCACTCCGTACGGGCATTTTTCACCGACCAACCCTGACGTATTCTTGACTCAGCAGCCATCGATCGTGATGACGATACAGGGGACCGAGTTTCCGGACGAGATCGTTGTGCTCGGCGGCCATCAGGATTCGATCAATGGAAGCAATTCGACCGGTGCTGCGCCCGGGGCCGATGACGATGCTTCAGGCATAGCAAGTTTGACGGAAGCTATACGGGTCATTGTTGCGAAAGGATTTCGGCCGAAGCGGACGATCCAATTCATGGCATATGCGGCCGAAGAGGTCGGCCTTATCGGCTCGAACAATATTGCCCAGAACTACCGAGCTCAGAACAAAAACGTAATCGGCGTAATGCAGCTCGACATGACCAACTATTCCGGCAACTGGGCCGACATTGTCATGATCACGGACAACACCAATGCGGCTCAGAACCAGTTCATTCGGGACCTTGCTGCTGAATATCTTCCGACCCTCGTTGTGAAGGATGATGCCTGCGGATACGGATGCTCGGACCATAAGTCGTGGCACGACCAAAACTATCCGGCATCGATGCCCTTCGAAGCGAAATTCTCGAACACGGGTGCACCTCGGCAATACAACACCCTGATCCATACAACCAGCGACACGATCGCCCGCAGCAATAACAACGCTAACCATGCGGTCAAGTTTACAAAGCTTGCGTTATCGTTCGCCGGTGAGCTTGCAAAGGGTTCGATAGCACAGGCCGCTCCTGAGCCGACGAAATTCGATTTTGACGGCGACGGAAAGGCCGATGTCTCGGTCTTCCGGTCTAACGGCGGAGTCTGGCACACGAACAACTCGACCGCCGGATACTCAGCGATCCCATTTGGCCTTCCGACCGATCAGATCGTTCCGGCGGATTTTGACGGCGACGGAAAGACAGACGTTGCTGTTTATCGCGATGGTATCTGGCACTTGTTGAGATCGCAGGCCGGCTATACATCAGTCCTTTGGGGACTTGCAGGCGATATCCCGCAGCCGGAAGACTTTGATGGCGACGGGACCGCCGATATCGCGGTATTTCGTCCATCGAACGGTACTTGGTACATTCTACGGAGTTCGGGTGGTTCTTCGATCTACCAGTTTGGCCTGAACGGCGACCGTGCCGTAGCGTCCGATTTCGATGGTGATGGTGTTGCCGATGCGGCCGTTTATCGCGGCGGCATCTGGCACGTGCTTGGCTCGAACCAGGGCTATTACTCGCTGCAATTTGGCATCGCGACAGACACTGCCATGACAGGCGACTTCGATGGCGACGGCAAGGCCGACCCGACCGTTTTTCGCGGCGGTGTCTGGTACAGCCTGAGATCTGCCGGCGGCGTTTCGATCATTCAGTGGGGGGCTCGGCGCCGATGTGCCGGCTGCCGGTGATTTCGACGGTGACGGAAAGGCTGACATTGCAGTGTATCGCGGCGGTGTCTGGTACATCATCAATAGTTCGAATGGATCATACCGCATCGAACTGTTCGGCCTTCCGGATGACGAACCTGCCTCGGCAGCTTACATTCAACCGTAGCAGAAATCGAATTTTCAGTTCACAAAAAAAGAGCGGCAGCGTGTTATCGACTGCCGCTTTCTCTTTGGTCGGACGATATCCCTCAATTGGATCTCACGAGAATTCTGAGGCCGCACGAAGCAGTGCTTCACGCATTTCGCCTGCGGTCCTCCACCGTAGTTCGGTTTGTTTTGCAAGTGCGGTCTCGATCACTGCCGAGACCCTGAGCGGCACATCCGGGACACGATTCGCGATCGGGATTATCGGTTTCTCGAATATCGCCTTCACGGTTTCGGATATCCCTGCCTTCGGACTGATATCCAATGCATGCGCGCCCGTTAGGAGGCTGTAGGCGGTCATCCCGATACCGTAAATGTCTGAAGGAGGACGAACCTCTTTGAAGTCGCGAACCTGCTCGGGCGGCATATATGCGATTGTTCCCGCAACGTCCCCTACCATGGTAACGCCACTCATACCGGTCTGCTTGTAGCTTTTCGATAGGCCGAAATCGGTCAACTTAGCCACGTAATTCGGGAACGTACCGTCGACGAGGATATTCTGCTCCTTGATGTCGCGGTGAACAAATCCTTTCTGATGGGCGAAATCAAGAGCCGCAAGCGTCTGCTCGATTATCTTCACCACTTCCTTGAAATTGAGCTTGCCGCCGCGTTTCTTCGCAAGCTTCGAGGCGTCAAGGCCGCTGACGTACTCGGTGACAAGGTAAACGATGCCGTTGTGAGTTCCGTGTTCGATGTAACTAACGATATTGGGATGAATGAGTGACGACGCGACCTCGATCTCGCGGAGAAATCGCTTCAACGACTGTTCGCTGACCGCGACCTCGGGCAAGAGTGTCTTGATCGCTACGGCGCGGCCGTCTTTGACCGATCGGGCAAGCATCACGCTGCCCATTCCGCCCTGGCCCAACACCCGCATCATCTGATAGTTCGGTATCGGCTGCGGGTTCTTCTTAAGCTTTTCGCGGCATTCGTCGCAAACGTACGAGAGCTTTGCATCGGGACGCGAAGCCTCGGCCTTTGCGGGAGTCCCGCAATTGAGGCAAGCGATCGTGATCAATGATGGTTCGGTATTTTCGCTCGATCGCTGTCCCTGATAGACCGGAACCTGCGGGTCGGCCGCGACCTCGACCTCAAGAACTGTCTCACCGCCCTGAATGCGGTCACCATGTTTCAAATAAGCTGTCTCGACCCTGAGCCCGTTCACGAACGTTCCGTTGGTGGAGCCAAGGTCGCGAAGGAAACACTGCGGCGGAGCGATCTCAAGTAAGCAGTGATGCCGGGAGAAGAAACGGTCATGCGGCAAGCAGAACTGTGCATCCTCGCTTCGGCCTATCATGAAGGTGTCGTGCTGATCGAATGTGAAATCCCGCCCGGTCTGGGGTCCCGCAACGACGTGCAGAGTAACTCGCATCGAAAAGATTATAAAGAATTTGCGGTATTCACGCCAATTGACACGATGAGGATGACCATTGAGATGAGGAACGTAACAATTCCAAGGATCATACCGGCGATGGCAAGTCCGCGTCCGCCATATCGCGCGCTGTCATTATCAGCATTGCGCATTCCGAGAAATCCGACGATCGCCGCCGGCACGCCGAGCCATATGCCTCCATGACAACAGATCATTACGACCGCCCCTAGACCAAGAGCCAAAGCGATCGTCGGAAGCGTTTGATCCTGCGACATCGAATACTGCGGGAATCCGGTCGCCGGGTTGACATACGTAGGAGTCGGGCTCTGATACAGCACCGGCGGCGACGCCGTCGGCCAATTGGTCTGATCGGTGACACGCGACCGATCCATCATCACGGTCGGCGGCGGTTCGCTTTCGATGTAACCACCGGCGGCAGGCGGCTCAGAAAGGCGGGAGAGCAATTCCCCGTCATTAAGACAAAAATTGATGTCGGATTCAGTATAGGTCTGACCGCATTGCGGACAACGCTTCATTTGGATCACTTATCGACGTATTTCGAGGTTCTTAAACCCGATCCGTGCAGCATCGCCGGAATAGAGTCCGGCAACACCGCCCTGATAACCGTGAACATTTCTTATTGATGTCACGCTCTGACCATTTATACGAAGTTCGATCAGGTCGTTCTTATGATCGGCTTCGAGAATGTTCTCTTGTTTGCCGTCTTTTATCGCAGCCGAATTGGTCCAGTTGACCACGATGGTCTCTTTCTTCGGTTCGTGCCTGACAACGCGGTATTTCTTTCGCTGTGTATCGATAAGAAAAGCATATCCCTGAACGAGCGGTTTCGGGTTGCTGAGAAAGATCAGCCCGTAACCAAGCGATGAGGCCGAGTCATCCACGTTCCGGACAGTAACGCTGGTCTTCGCAGACTCGGTCTTATACTCAGCCGGAGCCACCAGAACATAGTAATAGCCCTTTTGACGAGCGGCCATCAGGAACTCGCCGCCCGTATATTCAGTTGTACCAAAACCCGAGGTTTCGCGAACCCATTCCGAAAGGTCGACCCTTTGAACATCGGTCCTGTCATCCGACTTTGGCGTCGTACCCGGCGTAGGCTCGGTCGTTGAAGAATTGGTGACCGAGTTGTTCGCCGGATCGGCATTCATCACAGCGATCACAAAAAAGCCCACGATCCCGCCGCCGCAGAGCAGTAAAACGATCCCAATGACGCCAACGATCCAAAGCCAGGATCTGGACGACGATCTTTGCGGTTGGATCGAATATTGCGGTGTCTGTCCCCAGCTTGTCTGGAGGCTCGGCTGCTGCATCGATCCCGGGTTCGGATTGGTCGCCATCGGGTGCGGGATCCTTACGGTCTCGGGTGCATCCGGCGCCGCAAATGTGAGGACACTTCCGTCTTCCAGGCAAAAATTCAGGCCGTCATCGGAATAGGTCTTTCTGCAGGTTGGACAAACTTTCATCGATTTCGATTCCTTCAACTACAAGATTCGCCAAAGCGACTTCGACATTATACGCATTTTACCTGATAAACGGTATTATCTTCAGTCGAGGAGGCAAGTGTTCATGCAAATTCGATGTGGTCGTTGGCGGGGGAAGGGCGCGATCAGTACATATTGCCGCCGCACCGGCCGCAAAATCGAATATTTGGCGGGTAAGAACCGCCGCATCGCCGGCAGATCCGCTCGGCTTGCTGCGGAACGTTGGAAAGAAAGCCGGTCGAAAGCGGCTGTGATGGTGGATTCGTGGTAACGATATTCAACCCGCATTTTCCGCAGAACTTCGAGTTTGCCGCAAGCATAGTCGAACATCGCGGACATGGAAATCCGCCGGCGTCTCCCGCGACGACCGGAGCGAACGCACGCCCACCGCACCGGCCGCAGAACTTCACGCCCTCGGCAAAACGCGATCCGCACTGAATACACGCGACGATGCCCGGAATAACACTCGAGTGAATGCCGCTGCTGTTGCTTCCCTGCGACGGCGAGGGTTGGCTTCCGGTACCGTGAAGAGCACGCAGCTGCGCCTGGATAACCTGCTCTTCGGCACCTGGCCGGATCTCGATCACGCGTTCATCGTCCTTTTCGCCCGGATGCGATACACGCAGGACATGCTGGCCGGCCGGAATATCGGACAACACGACGCGCCCTGAGCGGCCAATGCTACCCCGCCGCTCGTCATCGACATAAACCTCGGACCCCACCGGGGCAAGTACCACAAGCCGCGGCCCGCCGGCTTTTCGCGGCTCATCGGCATCGGCTGCCGCAATCTCGAGATCTTCTATCCACTCGGCGACCGTGCTGTGTCGTTCGGCGGCATTGATCGCCAATGAGCGCATGATCGCGCTTTCGACATCCGCCGGAAGATCGGTCCTCAGGGTCGACAAGGGCGCCGGCTTATGCATTATCTTTTGCATGACGAGCTGCATCATGTCCCCTGAGAACGGCGTCTTTCCGCCGAGCATCAGATACGCGATCGTGCTCAAGGCGTAAATGTCTGCACGCACATCGACGCCAACTTCGGGCTGCATCTGTTCTGGCGACATGAATTCCGGCGTGCCGATTATCCCGCGGGATGACGGTGTCGCATTCGAACTGAAGTCGGTGACCGTTTGATTGACGATCTTTGCCAAGCCGAAATCGCCGACCTTGACGAACCCATCGCCTTTCGTCTTCTGCATTATGAAGATGTTCGCCGGTTTGAGGTCGCGGTGGAGGATCCCGATCGAGTGCGCGGCTTCGACACCGTCGGCGATCTGACGCAGCAGCCCGACGGCACGTTTCACGGGTAATGTCCCTTCGCGACGAAGCAGCCGATGAAGGGTCTCACCTTCGACGTATTCCATCACAAGGTAGAAGACGCCATCGCGCGATTCGCCAAAATCTGTAACGCTGACGGTATTCGGGTGCTGGATCGAAGCGGCGGCCTGTGCTTCGCGTTCAAATCTCGCGATCGCTTCGCCTTCCTGCATGTCTTCGCTGTTGAGAATGTCCTGCCGGACGGTCTTGACCGCCACTTTTCGCGCAGCAAACTTGTTGTCGTTGGCGAGGTATACCTGACCCATGGCGCCCCGGCCAAGCCTCTTTACCAAAAGGTATCGATCGGCCAAGAGTTGTGTTCCGGGAAGCGATAGTTTGGTCGGCGTCTGGTCCTGAGGACAATTTGCGACCTCGTCCGGATAGCACTGCTCACATTTAGGGCATTCTTTCATAGCGGGCCGATGCAGAACCGATCCGGCATCAGACTTCTGATTCTAAATGAAAAATCCGAATTGTTGAAGAAACCGATCGACACTTGGGCGGCTGCGATCGCGCTCTCGGATTATAGGTGCACGGCCTGCTTTACAGTATCTCTTTGTGATTGCTATAATCTGTCCCGGTTGGGTCGATAGCTCAGTCGGTAGAGCAACGGACTCTTAATCCGTGGGTCGCAGGTTCGATCCCTGCTCGGCCTACCAAAAAATTCAGAACCACCGGAATTACCCGGTGGTTTTCGTTTTTTTTCGATCGAGTAAATAGAACGCCTTGACGCGGCTATACCTGATCTCGCCATTTCAAAACCTCTTCGCGAAGGATCGGGTTCTGTTGAAAACTGCCGGTCTGACCTTGGGCGGCGGTTGCACGCTGGATGTGCCAATAACTCAAACCGAGTTTTCCTATCGCCCGGAGGTAGCGCGAACGTGCCCTGAACTTCCCGCCAAACAAACCACCCAAAAGCCATCCTGTGCTCTTGAACGCCGAGGTTGCGGTGGTCGCATGCTCTTGCGGTATCAAACCGCGAGCAATATCGATCGCCAGCATTTCCTTCAATATCTTGTTCTGCCGCCACATTACGAAGAAAGAGAATCCGATGAAAATGAGGAAGAAAGGGATCTCGAGGATCAGATAGCCGACCAGGAAAGTTTCAAGTCCGCCAAAGACGGCCATCCCGTTCCATAGCGCATGGAGTGCGACCGCGCCGATGTAGCCGAGGATCGGCATGATGATCCGCACCAGAGTATTATGCGATTCTCTGGCAATGCCGCAGCCGATGCCGGTAAGGGCGGTGAACGTCACATGAGCGAACGGCGATAATATTCCTCGCATGAAGAAAATGATCACGAGTCCGGGTAAACCGCTTTGACCAAGAGCGCGGCCATAATAAAGTACGTTCTCAACCGTAGCAAATCCGAGGGCGATGACGCCGGCGAAAACTATCCCATCCAAAATGTCGTCAAAGTATCGGCGAAAGAATATCAGGAGTATCAATAGGCCAACGCCTTTCGAAGCCTCCTCGACCACCGGTGCCGAAATGACCGCGCCGATGACGTTGCCTAAGATCATACCCTCCTGACCGCCGATGCCGACCGCAACGCCAATGCCGACCCCTGTATTAACGATAAACGAAACTATAACGGCGACCAACGCTCCCCAGGCAAATGCAAGAGAAAGCAGCCAGAACGGTTCGGGGTCGTAACGGTCAAGCCATACCAGCGGCAGAAGATAGAACATCGCCGGAATGAACGCGACGACAGCGGCGATGACCGCAGGCACTATCCCCACGCTCAAGAACATCAGGCCAATGACGATCAGAGACAAAAAAACGATCGCAAAAATTGTAACCCCGATGCCTATATACTTGCCGGTCTTACTCGGTTCGGGCTTAGCCTCGATGTGGCCGAGCCCAATGTTCGACATCGAATTTTGAAATCTATCGGGCTGACTCTGAGCGATCTGTTGAAACTGCTCGATCTGCAGTTCCCGAAACTCGTCCTTCGGCATCGCGGCCCCGATCGGATCGACGCCTTCGATGCGAATACTGGCCGTCACGCCGTTTCGCCCGAACTGGACGGTGTCGCCGTTGTTGATCTTGGCGGTCTGTACCCTGCTTCCGTTGACCAGCGTGCCATTGGTGCTGTTGTTGTCGGTGATATAGAAGCCATCCTGCTTCGCCTCAATGAATGCATGTTGCTTCGAAGCGATTCGTTCACCGACCGGATCGAATCTGATACTGCAATTTTCACCTCTGCCCACTGTTAGGAAACCGCTCTCGAGTTCGTATACACGTCCGGAAAGCACTCCGCTGCTGATCGTCAGAAGTAATTTCATAAAGCCATAATAAAAACAAAAAGCCCAAAGTCAAGTTACTCACCTAACTTCAGGCATAATTAACTTTGTGCGGACGAACTACTCTGGTTGGACAGAAGTCGGCGACGGGACATCGCCCTGGTTGCCGTAGACCCGCGCGTTGAACGCGCCGTTCGAACTGTTGATCCGGTACCAGGCATTTGTACTTGGCCGGAAGACCGCTATGTCAGCCTTGCCGTCGCCGTCAAAATCCGACGGAATCGGAAGGTCCTCGCTGAGTCCGAACTGATAAGCCGAAAATTGCGATGTAGCTCCATTAAGGATGTACCAAACCCCGGTCGAAGGACGGAACACCGCAAATTCAGACCTGCCGTCGCCGTCGAAATCCGCGAAAAGCGGTTTGTCTCCATTCAACCCAAAGGCGGAGAATATCGGTAGAGTCGACGAACTCTGCATCACATACCAGACCCCGTTCGACGGCCGCCAAACAGCGAAATCTGCTTTGCCGTCGCCCTCAAAATCGCCGACGACGGGTTTGTCGCCGCTCAAGCCCCACTGAAGATATTTGATTCCCAGCGTGCTTTGAAATACGTACCAAACGCCATTCGACGGACGCCAAACGGCAATATCGGTCTTGCCATCAGCATCGTAATCGCCGGGAACCGGCACATCTCCCGATTGGCCAAACTGCGAAGCAAAAAAGCCTGACGAGCTTCCCGAGACGTACCATATACCCGACGACGGACGCCAGACGGCGATATCCGAACGGCCATCGCCGTCATAGTCGCCTGTCACTAATTGATCTTCGGCGAGCCCAAAATAAGCGGCCGTCGGATCGCCGTTCGAACTTGCTTCGATCTGCCAAAGGCCATTCGAAGGCGTGTAAACCGAAAGGTCGGTGCGCCCGTCGCCGTCAAAATCAGAGATAACGTTCTTCGCAGTATCCAAAGCCTTGGTAACATCGACCGTTATCAGACCGGCAGCAAGGTCGCCGACCAGCACTTTGCTTTCTCCGAGGAATGGAAATACGGCCCATGCTCCGTTGTATGTCGTCGGAAGAGCATTTTGCAGGCCATCGCGGCCGCACATCACGTCCCACGGGTCACCGGTCACATTCTCGTTCGATTCCTCCGGCGAGAATGCGGGCGTGTACGTATCAAATTGCCCGATCCGCGTCGGTTGAACCGGATTTGTGATGTCAAAGACCTGAAGCCCCGCCTGATACCAGGATATGTACAGCTTGTTTCCCATCACCACGGGGTTATGCGGCGTAACGGCATTGAGGCCGAGGTCGGTCATCGTCAGCCGGTTCACCAGCACCGGCACTGCGGGATTGCTCACGTCGTAGACCCGGAGGTCGCCCGGACTCGGGCCGTTACTATTCGTGACCTCGCGAGCGCTATACAAATAGTTGCCGTTTTCGCTTGTCCAACTGCTGTGCATGTTGTTCCCGTTCGTCACCGAAGCGTTCGGATCGGTGATCGTTCCGAGAAGAACCGGCGCCTGGGTAGCAAGGTTCGAGATATCAAAGATCTCGGTCTTTGCCCTGTTCGATCCGTTGCCCCAACCGGACGTATACATTTTGTTGCCGCGAATATGCATTGCGTGCACCCAGCTGACCTCGGTCGGGTTAAGGTCACGAACAAAGACCGGGCTTGCAGGATTTGTGACGTTTATGATCTTTATCAGTTTATTACTCGTAACGTTTGAATTTTCGATCAGGAAGATGGCTCCGTTCTGTTCGTGAACGAGCATTTCGTGGATCGAGTTATGCCCATTTCCGTTGGTCGAATTCACGATACCAAGAAGCTGCGGGTTTGATGGATTTGAAAGGTCAACGATATGAACACCGCCACTGTTTCCGCTTCCAAAGTATCCCCGATTGCCGACGACGATCGCTTCCAGAAACTGTTGATTTGCGCCCGGGTTGTACCACGATGATAAGACGGGAGCATCGGGATTGGAAACATTAAAGATGAACGCCCCGCGGCAATTAAAGCTCCCCATCACCGCGATATTGCCATCAGCATAAATGTCAGCAAACTTGAGGCTTGAGGACGAGCCACAGTTTGGCGTGATCTGTGATCGCAGACGAACCTTCTGAGCAGCGAGGTCGCCAGCGGCGATCAGTACGAATAGCGCGGCGAGCAAGAAGAGATGTTTTTTCATTTTGAGCAGCAAGAGGCCGGAAGCGATATCTGCCGGGCCAAACATATAAACGAGACCCTGAATATGGATTTCGCGAGACCGTCGAAAACTCTTTTCGCGGACTAGGACGCGACCTGCGATGCTTCACGCATTGCAAGATCGAACGTACCGGGGTCGACTTTACGAAATCTTCGGTTGCGGTTCAATGAAACAGCAACCGAGATCGTCGGATTGTTACCCTTGAACTCCATCCCGCCGGCGACCAGCAGATTGTAAAGTTCGTTAACATGCAGGGGCTTTCCGGCCTCTCGCAGCAGCAGCGTACAGGCCTGAGTTATTGTCCGATCGGAAAACCGATGGCTTATCGGTTCGATGTTGTTAGTACGCGACGGAACTCCGCGGGCCTGATTGATGTAGGCTACGGTGCCTTTGTTCGACTGCTGTTGTCGATTCGGTATGCGTTTCGAGACACGCGAGGGCCGAGTCTCCGGAACATTTTCGTAATCGTCCTCGAATCTGATCTCACGTCCGATACGGGACATTCGGCTTCCCGACCGCAGACTCACAAGCAGGCTGTCGATGGCCGACTCGGTCTGCGATGCACTATTCTCGAGAGCCTGAATCTCTTCGCGAAGACGTTCCCTTTCTTCTCGAAGCCGTTCGCTTTCCGATTCAACTTCACGCAGAAGCACCATTAAGCGATTCTGCGCATTACGGGTCTGCCGCAAACTTGTTTCAAGCGTTGCTATAAGATTTTCGTCTAACATGCTGGCAGATCAAAGTTTACGAGTTTGCAGATTTTTGGACCGAAAATATTAGGAATCCTGAAAAATGGGGCTACTTATTACGATCGATCACGTAATTCGGTATCGATTCCAAAGCAGTACGATACTCTGATTTGGGCAAAACTTCAAGGTTTTTTCTAGCCCGTTCAGCATATTCCACTGCGATCTCGCGGGTCTGACGTTGGATCCCGTTAGAAGCAAATAATGCGTCGAGCCGGTCTTTTGAACTTTCGGGATAAAAACCGGCCGCCATGATCTCTTCCAAAAGGTGTTTGATGCTCGGCTCGATCTCAGCCAGAAGGATCAAAGGCATTGTTATCTTGCCTTCGATCAGATCCGACCCCGCCTTTTTCCCGAGTGTCACGTCATCCGAGGTCAGATCGAGCAGATCGTCAGCCAACTGAAAAGCGATCCCAAGGTTCATCCCATATTCACGCAGCGCCTCTTGCTGATCTCTTGCTGCTTTCCCGATTATTGCTCCGATCTCGCAGCAGCCAGAAAAAAGATACGCGGTCTTGCGTCGCAGAATGTCGAAATAATCCTCGCGGGTGATGTCGACATTGCCGATCATTGTAAGTTGGATCAACTCACCCTCGGTCATTTTTCGCGTCAGTCGTGTCAGGATATCAAGGATCTCGAGCGAGCGTTCTCTTAGTGACGTCTCGAACGCCGACATATATAACCAGTCGCCCATCAGCACGGCCGCCTGATTGCCGAACTTTGCATTTACCGACGGACGATTTCGACGCAGGTCTGCGTTGTCGATTATGTCGTCGTGTACAAGGGTCGCCGTATGAAGCATCTCCATCACGGTCGCAAGACGAATCACGCTGTCCGATCCCGGAGTGCCGCCAATGCAGGAATGCGACAAGATCAACAATGCCGGACGAACACGTTTGCCGCCCGAAGATCGCAAATAGTCGCCGAGATAGTCGATCACCTGAATATTCGATCTCGCCTGGCGTTCAAACTCAGCCTCGACAAGAGCCATTTCGTTCTTGATCAGGCCGAATATTTTACGGGCCGCGTTGTCAGGAAGAAGCTCCTTTTTGGTGACCGCGAAGGTGTTCATAACTGGATGTTAGTTCGAGCGGTAGTTATCGAACTGCATGTCGATGCCAAAATCGTTCGCCTTAAGAGCCGCGATGATCTCCTGCAGCGTATCGCGATCCTTACCCGAAACACGCACGGTCTCGCCCTGGATCGACGCCTGGACCTTGAATTTTCCGTCTTTGATGAACTTCACCACCTCTTTCGCTTTATCGGTGGGGATTCCCTGTTGGATCTTGACGGTCTGGCGGACCGTGCCGCCGGCTGCGGGCTCGATCTTCTGATAATCCAGGGCCTTGAGCGAGATGCCGCGTTTTACGAGCTTGCTCTGCAAAATGTCGTTCATGTTCCGGAGTTTCGTTTCATCTTCGGCGGTCAGCAATAGATCTTTTTGCTGCAATTCGACTGCGGCCTTGCTTCCCTTGAAGTCAAACCTCTGGGAGATCTCTTTAGAAGTTTGGTTGATAGCATTGGTGACTTCGGCGTAGTCGGTTTTCGATACGATATCGAAGGAATTTTCTTTAGCCATAGTGGAGATTTTGCCACGAATCGGGCCGAATTACACGACCGCTGGGTCATTTTAAGTTTAGATACTAAATTGCGGGCAACTTTAGTCGAAAGAAGTCTAGAAAATTGCGTGTGGTCTTTTCTGCCAGTTCCTCGAACCCGACCCCGTAGAGATCAGACAGGAAACGAGCCGTCTGGACGACCATTGAAGGCTCATTTCGCTTACCCCGAAACGGGACCGGTGTGAGGAATGGGCAATCTGTTTCGACCAACAGCTTTTCAAGCGGAACGGCCATTGCGGCATTGCGTAGATCTTCGGCTTTCTTGAACGTGACGTTGCCGGCGAAAGAGATCAAGAACCCGATCGGCATCAGCGTTTCAGCCATCTCGGGCGTCCCGCCAAAGCAATGCATTATCCCGCGAAAACCATCCCACGAGCATTCCTCGGTCAGTATTTCAACGGTCTCGTCGTTTGCATCGCGGCTATGGATAATTATCGGCAGATCTAGCGCTTTTGCGGTGCGGATCTGACGACGAAATACCTCAAGCTGCACATCGCGAGGGCTGTGATCGTAATAGAAGTCGAGGCCGATCTCGCCCCATGCGATGACCTTTTCAGACTTTGAAAGTCCGATCAGGTGCTCTTCGGCTTTGTCGTCGTAGAGATTCGCGTCGTGTGGGTGAACGCCGACGCTCGCGAAGACGTTCTCATATCTCTCGGCAACGGCGACCGCACGCCGAAAATCGTCCGAATGCGGATCGCCCGTACCGACGTTCAGCATCGCGGCGACGCCCGCTTCCCTAGCACGCTGAACGACCTCGTCGCGGTCGCCATCAAACGCCTCGCCGTCAATATGGCAGTGGGAATCAACAAGCATTACTTTTTATCGAACGTAATGCTCCGAGCAATGTTTTCAAGTGCCAGTCGGTCAGCGTCGGCCGTATCTGCAAAAGTAAGGGAGTATGACAATGCGTAACCCTTCGTTACTGTTACATAATAGAGGATAATTACTTTTTGCTCGCCGACCGTCATTTCAAAATCGATCATTGCAAACTGGCGGCCTGTTATCATTGCGGTCCGAGTGTCTCTCGCGACCTTTAGGTTCGGGCTATTCACCAATAAGCTCTTTGTCGCTTCAGCGACCATCTTCGGCAAGACCTTCGGGCTTGGCTGCTTTTGAACCGCCAACATAAAGACGCAGTTTCCAATGCTTCCCATCGGTTTTCGGGTCAAATGAAAAAGCACGACCTCTTGTTTTATCGAGGATTCAAGCTCGTTGTTTGACCTCTGGTTGTCGCCCTTCAGAAAATCGGTCCCTATATCGAGAACAGCGGCTGTCGTCTCCTGGTCGACAACATGCCAGTCGGCCGGATATTTCAGCTCTAAACCGAAAAGGTCATTTCTGTACCTTCCGTCGGCGGCATGCCCCAATACTCCAGTTTTCGAATCGCCTTTCGCAGCCGGCTTCTGCGGTGCCTGAGCAGACACCAAGGTGTTCATCACCGTGAAAAGAGTGATGACAAGAATAAATCGGACAGATCTCATTATTTCAACCTCGCGCCAATCTTTACGTCCTCTAGAAATGTCGCGATCGCCGGCGTGTCCTCTTCTGTCAGCGATGCGGCACAGATCATACCCTGGGATTCGAGGCCTCGCATCATGCGGGGCTTGAGGTTCGCGACCACGACGACTTTGCGGCCGACCAGCTTTTCGGGTTCATAGTATTCGGCGAGCCCGGCGAGGATCTGCCGCGGCTGCTCTTCGCCGAGGTCGACCTCAAAACGCAAAAGTTTGTCAGCTTTCGGAACGCGTTCGGCAACGGTTATTTGACCGACACGAAGCTCGACCTTCAGAAAATCATCGATCGTAATGAAACTGTCATCAGGCTGCTCGGCTGCCCCCGGCCCAGTTACAGCCGGAGCCGGTTCAGAAAGCGTCTCTACCTCGGCCGATAATTCTGTTTTTTTCGATACCGTTTCGTTTATCTCATTCATAACTTTCGTTCTATCGATTCGCGGAAAGATGCCGACGATCTCACCTATTGAAGTTCCGGGTTCAAGGCTGCCCCAAACCAACGATGCCGGATCGAGCGATGAGACATCTGCCTGCAGCCCGAGCTGGCTGTATATATCCTCGGCCGAACGCGGCATTGCGGGATAGACCATTGTTGCGAGCCACCTGATGGTCTCGGCAGACCGATAAAGTACGGCATTCAATGTCTCGGCATTTTTCTCGTCCTTGGCCAATTCCCACGGCTTTGCGTCCGAGATCATTTTGTCGACCCGGGCGATGACCGCCCAAAGTGTCTCCAATGCAAGGCTGAATTCGTAATTGTCGAATCTGCGGATGAATTCGTCACGCGCGTGCTGAACGACAGAAACGATCTCCTGACCGTCGGGGTCGATGCCCGCCCGTCGAGCCATCAGATAGTTCGCTTCCGCAATTTTCCCGCTCGGAATGCGGCCCTCGCGGTATTTTTGGATCATCGAGACCGTCCGGCTAAGCAAATTTCCCAAACCGCTAGCGAGATCGGAATTTGCACGCTCGATCAGATTTTCATAGCCAAACTTGCCGTCCTGGCCGAAAACCATTTCGCGAAGGCAGAAATACCTCACCGCATCGACCTGAAAATGTTGATGCAGTACATCAACTTCGATCACATTGCCGAGTGTTTTACCCATCTTGCGGCCATCGGAATCGAGCCACATTCCGTGAGCATATACGGTTCTTGGCAGCGGCAGGCCGGCAGCTTTCAAAAACGAAAACCAATAGACCGTATGAAACCTGAGTATGTCCTTGCCGACCAGATGGATGGCATTCTGCCAGTATTTTTCAAATCCGACTGAGCCGTCACGGTCATTACCATATCCGATAGCAGTTATATAATTTGAAAGTGCGTCGAGCCAAACGTACATGACATGATCGTCATCACCCGGGACCGGCACGCCCCACGAAACCGACTTTCGTTCCCGGCTGATCGAGAGATCCTGCAAACCGCCTTTTATGAACGAAATAACCTCGTTACGGCGAGACTCTGGTTTAAGTATTTGAAGATCGCTTTCTATCGTTTCAAGCAAGAACTCGGCGTAATCCGACAATCGGAAAAAGTAACTCTCCTCAGACACACGATCAAGCGGCCTTTCGTGGATCGAACAAAACGGTACGTCCGAACCATCGGGAGTAAAATACTCGTCCTCAAGCTTGTATGCCGCACACGGGGCGCAGAACCAGCCTTCATAATGGCCTTTGTAGATCGTCTCGTTCCCTTTTGGCGTTTTGTTCCGGGCAATTTCCCGCCATAGGTGCTGGACACCCTGGTAATGAAAGGGTTCGGTCGTCCGCATGAAAATGTCGTAGCCGCCATTCGCCGGATCGAGGCCGAAATCGGAGAACATCCGCTTTAGCTCGTTTGAAATGAGATCGACCTGCTCCTTTGGGGTCTTGCCAGCTTTCTCGGCGGCCCGCTGGATATTGACGCCGTGTTCGTCCGTACCGGTCAGAAAAAAAACATCGAAACCCCGCTGTTGTTTATATCGATGAACCGCATCGGCCACGATCGTCGTGTAAAGATGGCCAAGATGCGGAAGGCTGTTGGCGTAATAGATCGGGGTTGTTATGTAAAACGTTGACATGCTCGAAAAAGAAAAAGTGTAGCGTGTTAGATCGATTTTATCCACACGCTACACCGCTGCCTTCCGGTTGAAAGGACTATTTTCCCATCCGCTTCTTATCTGCGCCCGCAAACTCGTCCGAGTCCTTGTACCTTTGCAGAACCGGTGAATTTGCGATCTTCATCCCGATCGCGAGCCCGAGTTCGGCATTCTGGATCATCGCTGCGGCGTCCCACCAGTCGTAATATTGATCTGATGGTTGATGGTAGTACTTTGCAGTGTAGTTACTGAAAAAGTTGAGAGCTTCGCCCTGCAGCGGGCTCGTGAAATCGTCGCCGTGCCGAAGCGAAACCGCCGGAACACCGACTTTGGCAAACGGAAAATGATCCGATCGGAAGAAGAACCCCTGTTCGGGTCGCATATCACCTTCGAGCGACATATTGCGTTCCTTTGCAACATCCGCGACAAGTTCGCCGATGGTCGACCGCTCGGCACCGAGGGCCGAGAAGTCCTTCGTCCTGCCAAAGAAATTGACACCGTCGATATTGACGTTACCGGCGATCTTATTGAGCGGGATCAACGGAAACTGTGCGAAGTATTCAGCCCCGAGCAAACCTTGCTCTTCGGCGGTCGGGAAAAGAATGTAGGTCGACCGCTTTGGACGTTCGCTCTTTGGCATTTTGTTGATCGTTTCGCCGATCGCGATCACGGCCGCGACGCCCGAAGCATTGTCGTACGCACCATTGTAAATGCGGTCACCCGCTGCATCAGGTTCGCCGACCCCAAGATGATCCCAGTGGGCTGTATAGAGCACATATTCATCCCGAAGGGCTTTTTCGCTTCCATCGATCCGGCCAACGATGTTTGGCGAATCGAACGTCCGCACCGACGTCTTAAGGTCGATCTTTACGCGAAGCCCCGTTTTCACCGGCCGAAACTTTCGGGTCGCGGCTTTCATCCGGAGACCTTCGAAATCGATGCCCGCTTGCTGCATTATCGACTTGGCTCCATCATCAGTGATCCAGCTCATCAGATCGAGGAACGGACGGTTATTGCCCGGCTCACGAAATATCTCGGATCGGGCACCACCGAATGAGGTCCGCACAACGTTCCAGCCATATCCGGCCGTCTCGTTCGTGTGGATCAGGATCACACCGGCGGCACCGCGGCGTGCCGCTTCCTCGTACTTGTAGGTCCAGCGGCCGTAATAAGTCAGTGCCTTCCCGCCAAACAGATTCGGTTCTTCCGTCGTTGCCGGCGGGTCATTCACCATGATAAGCAGTACCTTTCCGCGGTAATCTTCGGCAGGCCCGCTGTAATCATTCCAATTGTATAGCGGTGCATCGATCCCATAACCCATGAAAACAAGCTCAGCATCGACCGAGACACCCTCACGCTGCGCTCCCGTCGTCGCGACAAAGTCGTCGCCGAATCGGAAACTCCGCGGTTGGGCGGATCGGCCGGAAACTACAAGCTGGGTCGAAGGGTCGACCTTGATCCCGGCGAGTTTTACGTTCTGGAAATAACTTTTCCCGTTACCCGGTTTTATACCGACAGCCTTCATTTGTGCCGCTATATACTCGGCGGCCTTCTTACTTCCTTCATTTCCGGGCCCGCGTCCCTCGAAATCGTCAGCGGATAACCTTTTTACGCGTTCACGGATCTTTACCGCATCAAACCGTCCTTCCAATGTTTGAAAGAACGGGGTAATCGATAACGTAGTGATCAAAAAAGCAATAGCTGTTGTTCGTTTCATATCTAAAGTAGTTCCTGAGATGTCGATTCCCGACAGTTTAAGTACTTGATCAAATTATGCCGGCCATCGCGTTTATCCCTTGATCAGCGACATTGCCTCCGCCCGCGTTCGCGGATCCTTTCGAAAGCCGCCGAGCACAGCTGAGGTTATCGTGACGGCACCGGGTTTCTTGACCCCACGGAGCGTCATGCATGTATGCTCGGCCTCGATAACGACCATCACGCCAAGCGGCTCTAATTCTTCAAAAAGGGTTCCTGCGATCTGCTGCGTCAATCGTTCCTGAACCTGCAAACGCCTCGAAAAGATCTCAGCGATCCGGGCAAGCTTTGAAAGCCCGACGATCCGGCCGTCTTTTGGAATGTATGCGATGTGGCACTTGCCTACGAAGGGTGCAAGATGATGCTCGCAAACCGAGGCTATCGAAATGTCCTTTACGATCACCATTTCGTCGTGCGAATCACCCGGCAGCGGAACAATGTGCTCCTTGGCGTCCTGCCACATACCCTCGGTCAATTCAGCGTAGAAATCGGCCACACGCTCCGGCGTTTTTACCAGGCCATCACGCTCCGGATCCTCGCCGATCCCTTCGAGCACAAGCCTGACGCCTGCGGCTATCTTTTCACGATCGAGCTTAGTTCGTTTCTTTCTTGCCATAAACCTTAACCTGCCGCCAATGCGGCTCGACTAGCGAGCGATGCGGAGACAGCGTTGTGTACGGCCCGCAGCGAAACGCCGTTTTCTTTTGCGACCCGCACCACATCGTCATACTCCGGCATTACGTTTACTATAACGCCGTTATGACGGCCGATCTTGACCTTCACTTGTCCGTATGCCGTCTGAACGTCTACCAACTCGCGGTCGAGAGCTTCGCGATCGACGTCGCGAAACCGGATCCCCAACGTGGAAGTTTCCTTGAACAGTAGATCGGTCAACACAGATCTGAGTTCCAGGCGGCACAGAATCGATATCAACGTTGCTGGGCGATTCTTTTTCATTTGAATCGGCGTGAACCAACAGTCAGAGGCCCCTAATTCAAAAGCGCGATCCATGACGTGACCGATTATCTGAGGAGAAAGATCGTCGATATTACTTTCGAGGATCACGAGACGTTCACGGTTTTGAGGCTGCTCGATCTTATCTGCGATCGTCTCGCCTATCATTATCCGAAGCACATTTGGAAATCCGTCATAGATCCTGCTGCCAGCGCCGTATCCCGTTCTTTCAACTGCCATCTCAGGTATTACGCCGTAACTATCACATACTGTTGATATTATAGCAGCTCCGGTAGGCGTAATGAGCTCGCCTGCGATATCGGTCGAGTAGATCGGCTTGCCGACAAGCAGTTCGGCAACCGCCGGCGGCGGAACAGGAAACCTTCCGTGCTCCATATCGACGAACCCGCTTCCGACGTGTATCTTTGAGCACGCGAAATTCTCGATTCCCAGCATTTCGAACGCAATACAGGCCCCGACAACATCGATGATCGCATCCATTGCTCCGACCTCATGAAAATGGACCTTCTTAACAGAGATGCCGTGAACCCGTGCTTCGGCGGCTGCCAGCCGATCAAAGATCGCGACCGACCTTGCCTTAACGCCTTCGGAAAGATTCGAATTCTCGATGATGTCGACAATATGGTGTAAATGCCGGTGATTCTTTTCTACTGGTATGACCACATTCAAATGTGTCGATGATATCCCCGAGCGGTCAACTTTCTCGATCTCGATCTCATAACCCGCTAGCCCGAGGCCTTTGATACGATCGAACAGCAACTCACGATCGAGACCCAGGTCTATAAGGGCACCGAGGACCATGTTCCCGCTTGCACCTGCAAAGCAATCGAAAAAGAGTGTTCGCATAAAAGAAAGAGTTTAGCGGTTTTCCGAAAAAAAAGAAAAATTGCAGCTGCGCGATATGTTTCGTTGTCAGATCACGCGAAATAGGTTGGGTATTTCTGGATCGAGGAATTAAATATGCGAATCGCAATTAGGCTTCAGATCGCGGCGCTCCTTCTATTCGTCAGCGCCGCCACGACGTTTGGCGATATTCCGATACGTTTCGCAAAGGGACGTACATCAGCCACAGTTTCCGGAAAGATCGCAGCTGGCGGCAGGGTCTGTTATTTTGCCGGAGCCCGCCGCGGACAAACGCTTACCGCTGATGTCAGTTCGCGGAGCGGCAAAGTTCAGATCTTCGAAAGCGGCGATACCCGCTATTCGTATGTGATCGAGATCGGCGGCGATCAATCGGTTTGCGTCGACAACCTTGCCCGGGCGACAACCTATACGCTTAGCGTTTCGATAAAGTAACGGCTTTTGCTAAACCCGGCGTGCGATCCTATAATTTCTGTTTCGCCCATTGATGGAATCGAAACAGAATGACGATCACCGAGCTGCAAAACCGTTTACGAAACAAAGTGCGTGAGATCGCCGACAAGCGGTTCAACATATCTTTAGATCACATCGCCTCCGAAACTCCGCCGAATACCAGCCTTGGTGACGTCGCATTTCCGGTCGCATTCGAACTCGCTAAGCTGATCAAACAGGCGACCGGCGAGAAACAAAACCCGCGGTCGATCGCTGAGGCGATAAAGGGCGAGCTGGAGGAGTTCGATTTTGTCGATCGGGTCGAGATCGCAGGCCCGGGATATCTGAACGTATACTACGATCGATCGTTCTTTTTCGCGGATGCGGTGAGCTCGGAGGTCCTTCCCCGTCTCGGTATTCCAGACAAGAACGCTCCGAAGGTTTGTGTCGAGCACACCTCAGTTAATCCAAACAAAGCGGCGCACATCGGCCACGTGCGAAACTCGGTTTTGGGGGATACTTTCGTTCGCATTCTCAAGGCGAGCGGTAAACGGGTCGAGGTCCAGAACTACATCGACAACACGGGAGTTCAGGTCGCCGATGTTGTCGTCGGCTTCGTTTACCTCGAGAACCGGGATCTGAATTCGATCAAGGCCCTGGATGAAGAGCTAACATCGAAAGGTATTTCGTTTGATCGCTATTGCTGGGATCTTTATGCAAAGGTCGGCCATGAATATCAAGTAGATGAGGAACTTAAGTCGCGACGTGCAGAGATCCTGCACCTCATCGAGGAAGGCGGGAATGAAACAGCTGAGCTTGCCGACTTTGTCGCGACCCGCAACGTCGAATGCATCCTGAAAACGATGGAGCGTTTCGACATCCGGTATGACGTTCTGCCGCGGGAATCAGAGATACTTCATCTTCATTTCTGGGATAAGGCTTTCGAACAAATGAAAGCACTCGGAGCAATTCATCTTGAGACCGAGGGGAAAAATGCCGGCTGTTGGGTAATGCCGTTCGAGGAACACACTGGCACCGACGAGCACGAGTCCGACAAGATCCTGGTCCGCTCTAACGGCACGGTCACCTATACCGGCAAAGACGTCGCATATCAGATGTGGAAGCTTGGCGTGCTTGGGATGGATTTTTACTACAAGCCGTTTCACAAATATGCCAACGGACACGAAGTCTGGATAACCACGGCCAATAAGGCAGAAGCGGTTGGCGGAGCTCCTGAGTTCGGTCATGGCATTAAGGTCTATAACGTCATTGATACGCGGCAGTCGTACCCGCAGGAGATCGTTAAGAAAGGCGTTGCTTCGATACATCCTGAGATAGGTGAGAGCGGCAGCGTCCATCTTTCTTATGAAATGGTCGCCCTTTCACCTGCGGCAGCCGAAGAATTGGGTTTTGAGGTCAGCGACGATGATCGATCGAAGCCCTTCATCGAAATGAGCGGCCGTAAAGGGCTCGGTGTAAAGGCAGATGATCTGCTGACCCGTCTCGAAGAGAATGCTCTCGCCGAGGTCGAATCGCGGCACCCTGACGCAGAGTCGACCGAAAAGAAGCATATCGCTCATCAGATCGCCGTTGGAGCGCTCCGTTATTTCCTTTTGAAGTTCACCCGGACCACGGTCATCGTCTTCGACTTTGATGAGGCCCTTTCATTTGAGGGCGAGACCGGGTGTTTCTGTCAGTATTCGGCCGTTCGTGCAAATTCGATATTTCGAAAGATCACCGACCGGGGCGAATCGATCGATGAGATAAAGAAAGCACTCGGTGATCGTAATAGGGTGGCAGAGATCTTCGCGGCTGCGGATGGCGACGACATCTGGTCGATGCTCATGCTCGCATCGCGGCTCGATGAGACGATCCAGCAAGCAGCCAACGTCAACGAACCGTCGATCCTGGCAAAATATACGTTCAGTCTGGCGAAAGCATTCAATCTTTTCTATCACCATCACAAGATCCTTCCCGAGCCGGATGTGGTCAGGCGGGCAGTGCTTATTTCGGTTGCTGACACGGTGAGGCGTTCGCTGACCGCCGCTCTGAACACACTCGGGATCGAAGTTCCCGAGAAGATGTGATTGACACGTCAGACCCGTTTCTGATAGATATTGGAGTAATGTACAAACACGGCCTAAGTTCGATCGTTCATACGCGCTGGCAAAGCTGGCGGGCATCTGCGGTCGTGTTTGCGAAAAATGGTTCTGTATTCGACTGATCTAGTCAATTTCAGATCCTCCGTTTCCGAGCCCTACCGCCAATGAAAATCGTTGGCGGTTTTTTTTATGCAGGCTTTCGAAAAATTACCAGAAATTGCTGATAAGGCGAATGTGATAGCGGTGATCGTCACGATGCCGGCCGATCTGCTGACGCCGTTGGCGGTATATCTGAAACTCGCGAATGAAAGAGAAGCTTCCTTCTTGTTGGAATCGGTCGAGGGTGGCGAAGCCCTGGCGAGATATTCATTCATCGGTACCGATCCGCATTTTACGGCGATCGGCAATGACCGGCATGTAAGGGTCAAAGATGCCGCCGGTGAGCGTTTCATCGATATCCCGGTCTTCGATTTTCTGCGTGAGCATTTTGCGAAATACCGATTATCGGAGCATGAGGACCTGCCGAGTTTTGCCGGAGGTGCGATCGGTTCGCTTGGATTTGGATGCTCGGCGTGGTTCGAACCGAGCCTCCGTCAACGGATCACGTCATCAGAAAATGACGCCGAGATCATGTTTTGCCGCACGATCGTAGCATTCGATCATGCCAAGCAGGTGATCAAGATCGTTTCGCTTGTGTTTACCGACGAGGCGGACGGTTCAGAAAGTGAATTGCGGTCAATGTTAGCAACTGCGGGCGAGCAAAATGCAATGATTCGCCGATCGCTTGAAAATGATCCTGTAAAACTTCCCGCTGCTTCGAAGTCGCCGACAAAAGAACAAGCGATCTCGAATTTCGAACGTGCCGACTTTGAGAACGGCGTTCGGGCGATAAAGGAACTGATAGCGGCGGGCTCGGCATATCAGGTCGTTCTTTCTCAGAGGTTTTCTCGGGAAACGTCGGCGTCGCCGGTCGCGATCTATCGTGCGATCCGTTCATTGAATCCGTCGCCTTACATGTTTCTCATCCGAATGAACGGCAGGGCTATCATCGGTGCATCGCCTGAGATGCTTGTCCGCAGCCGTGGCCGCGACCTGGAATACCGTCCGATAGCGGGCACCAGGCCGCGCGGCAAGACGGCCGACGAGGATTCGCGGTTGGCAGACGAAATGCGAGCGGACCGCAAAGAGGTCGCCGAACACCTGATGCTGGTAGATCTCGGCCGAAACGATCTTGGACGAGTTGCCGAATACGGAAGTGTAAAGGTCAACGGCCTGATGAGTGTTGAGAGATATTCGCACGTCCAGCATCTGGTCAGCTATCTATCAGCGCGGCTTCGAAAAGGGCTTGACCGGTTCGACGCTCTTGCGGCCTGCTTCCCTGCCGGCACAGTGTCGGGAGCACCCAAAGTCAGGGCGATAGAGTTGATCACCGAACTTGAACCGACGCCGCGAGGCGTATATTCGGGCGCGGTCGGCTATTTCGATTATTCCGGAAACATGGACACATGCATCGCGATCAGAACCGTCGTACTCGAAAACGGGATAGCTCATGTCCAGGCCGGTGCGGGCATCGTTGCCGACTCCGACCCGTCGGCCGAATATGAAGAAACGGTCAACAAGGCGTCAGCACAGTTGCGGGCGATCGAACTCGCGGAGGATCAATCGTCATGAGTTCGATATTGAAGCACCAATTCACAGAGTTTCGTTCTGGCCGCGACCTCGGCCCCGACGACGCCGAGGAGTTCCTCGACGCTTTGATCAACGATACCGATGAGGCCTTGCTTGCAAATGTCTTTCGCGCCTGGAACGAAAAAGGCATTGCTGAAGACGAGATCTATTCGGTCGCAAAAATACTTCGATCCCGAATGAAAGCGATACATTCGAGACACGAGCTATTTGTCGATATTGTCGGGACAGGAGGCAGTAAGGCCAAGACCTTCAACGTATCAACCGCCGCGTCATTTGTCGTTGCGGGAACGGGCATCGCAGTCGCAAAACACGGCAACAAGGCTGCGACCAGCAATACGGGAAGCACCGATGTACTCTCGGAACTTGGCATAGATCCGACTGTCGGGCCGGACGTCGCGGAAATGTGTCTCAATGAGATCGGTATCGCCTTCATGTTCGCGCCCAACTTTCACCGGCTCTCACAAACGCTCGCAAAGGTCCGACGAGGACTCGGCTTCCCGACCATTTTTAATTGTGTCGGGCCGCTATGTAACCCGGCTTCCGCACCCCATCAATTGATCGGTGTCTGGAACAAAGAGCTGGTGACGAAAATGGCGAACGCACTTGCCCGCCTCGGGACAAAAAGGTCGTGGATAGTCCACGGCGACGACGGCCTTGACGAGATATCGATCAACGGCCGAACGATGGTCGTCGAAGTGGAAGGACGAACGGTGCGCGAGTTTACTATCGAACCGGAACATTTCGGCATCGCTCCGGCAGGTCTACGGGATCTCCGATCGAATGACGCGGTGCACAGCGGGAAAACCATACGAAATGTCCTGATCGGAAAACCGGATTCCTCGGCAGCGAAAGACATTGTCCTCGTAAATGCAGCCGCGGCAATTCATATCGCGACCGAAAATAGCGATCTCAAGGCTTCGATGACGGTTGCGGCCGAGGCCGTAAATGTTGGAAAGGCTCTTCGGAAACTTGAAGAACTCGCTTCGGCAATACCCGTATGAAAGGGACCATACTCGAAAAGATCGTCGCAACAAGGCGTCTCCGTGTCGAAGCGGCGAAGGCGGCTGCCGATGTCGGATCGTTGACCGAGATCGCAAAACGGACGAGGTCGGGCGCGATCCAAAGGCGTTTCGCCAGTTCCCTGAGCGATCGGTCTTTGATCAACACGATCGCCGAGTTCAAAAGGGCCTCACCGTCAAAAGGCGACATCAACAACATGGCCGATCCCGCCGAGATGGCAAGGGCTTATTCGGACGGAGGAGCAAGCGCGATATCGGTCCTGACCGAGGAGGATCATTTTGGCGGGTCGCTCGACGACCTTATACGTGTGCGAGCAGCCGTCGATCTGCCGATATTGCGCAAGGATTTCATCTTCGACGAATTTCAGATCGTCGAAGCGGCGGCGGCCGGTGCCGACGCGATACTGCTCATAGCGTCGATGTTAAACGACACAGAGATCGCGAGATTGCGAAGCCTTGCCGAAGACAAGTTTGGGCTTGACGCACTTATCGAGGTCCACTCTTTCGCGGAGCTTGAACGCGCCGAAAGAGCCGGAGCCGGACTTATCGGCGTTAACAATCGTGACCTTCATTCGTTCGACGTGTCGCTAGACGTATCGCGTGACCTGATAAAGCACGCCCCGTCGAATGCGATAATGGTCGCTGAGAGCGGCCTTCGGACACACGAGGACCTGATCGAACTTCAGCGACACGGCTATTCGGGTTTTCTCATTGGCGAATCACTGATGCGGAGCAGCGACCCGGCGGCTGAGCTCCGTAAACTAAATGGTAAAGGTTAAGATCTGCGGCATCACAAATCTCGGCGACGCTGCGACGGCGGCGAGGCTCGGTGCGGACATGCTCGGTTTCAATTTCTGTGAGAAAAGCCCGAGGTTCATTACGCCCAATGCTGCCCGGGACATTATCCGGGAGTTGACGGCCTCTACACTGAACATCGGCGTATTTGTCGACGAAAGTGAGGACACTGTTGTCAAGATCGCCGAAACGACCGGCCTTAGCGGCATTCAGTTACACGGAAATGAGTCTCCTGATCTTGTATCCAAACTCAGGGCCCGGACGAAATTGTTTGTAATAAAAGCTCTTCGAGTGGGCCCGGATTTCTTGCCTGAAACCGCTGCGGAATTCGAGACAGATGCGATACTGCTGGATGCATATTCACCCTCGGTTTACGGAGGTACGGGTGAGATGTTTGATTGGAAAGTTGCGAAAACTGTGAAATACCGAACAAAGCGGCTTTTCTTGGCGGGGGGATTGAAGCCCGGAAATGTTGCCGACGCCGTTTCCCTGCTCAGGCCATTTGCCGTCGATGTTGCGAGCGGGGTTGAATCGTCGCCGGGGATAAAAGATCCGAAACGGGTCGAGTCATTCATTCGAATTGCGAAACAAGCATGACCATTTACGAACCAAACGATCGAGGTTATTGGGGTGAGTTCGGCGGGCGATTTGTTCCGGAAACGCTGGTCGCACCGCTTGATGAGCTGACCGAGTCCTTTTTTGCATACCGCGATGATGCCGCCTTTCGCGCTGAATTTGATGAACTGCTCAGAGATTTTGTCGGCAGGCCGACACCTCTATATTTCGCTGAACGGTTGACCGAGGTCCTGGGCGGTGCTCGGGTCTACCTGAAACGTGAGGATCTGAACCACACGGGCGCCCACAAGATAAATAACTGCATCGGTCAGATACTTCTGGCACGACGGATGGGCAAAACGCGGATCGTCGCAGAGACCGGCGCTGGCCAGCACGGCGTTGCCACGGCGACGGTCTGTGCCCATTTTGGGCTTGCTTGTGTCGTTTATATGGGCACTGAAGACATGCGTCGGCAGGAACTGAATGTCTTTCGCATGCGCTTGCTCGGAGCCGAGGTCCGAGGGGTTGATTCAGGATCAAGGACGCTGAAGGATGCTATCAACGAGGCACTTCGAGATTGGGTCACCAATGTCGCCGACACATATTACTTGCTCGGTTCGGCACTCGGCCCGCATCCGTATCCGTTAATGGTCCGTGAATTTCAGAGCATTATTGGCCAAGAGGCACGTCAGCAGATCCTCGAAAAAGAAGACCGGCTCCCTGATCTGCTCGTTGCGTGTGTTGGCGGCGGTTCGAATTCGATCGGACTGTTCCACGATTTCCTCGACGACGATGTACGCATGATCGGTGTCGAGGCCGGCGGCCAGGGCAGCGGTTTAGGTGAACACGCCGCCAGATTCCTGAATGGCTCTGCTGTCGGTATTTTGCAGGGAACGAAAAGCTACCTGCTTCAGGACGATTCCGGCCAGATCGCCCGGACGCATTCGGTTTCGGCAGGGCTCGATTACGCCTCCGTCGGACCGGAACATGCATTTCTTCACAACGAAGGCCGCGTCGAGTACGTAACGGCTTCAGACGTCGAAGCACTCGCGGCGTTTAGAAACTTATCAGAGACCGAGGGGATAATTCCTGCCCTCGAATCGGCGCATGCGATCGCTTACGTTATGAAGGTCGCGGGCGCCATGGATCGTAACCAGATAATCATATGCAATCTTTCAGGTCGCGGCGACAAGGATGTCAATACGGTGGCCGCGTTATCCGCGCGTAAGCGCGAAAAATGACCCCGGTGTTTTCATAAACTTCGATGAACCGAATAACCAAGAGATTTGAAATGTTGCAAGCACGCGGGCGAAAGGGATTTATTCCCTTTATCACTGCGGGCGACCCGGACCTCGCCACTTCGACGCAGATCGTGTTGACGCTGGCCGGAATGGGGGCCGATATCATCGAACTCGGAGTTCCATTTACCGACCCGATGGCCGACGGGCCGACCATACAGGCCTCATCGACGCGAGCGCTCGGGAACGGCGTAACGCTTAAGGATATTCTGGCGATGGTCCGAGAGATCCGGGAGACGTGCGAAACGCCGATCGTACTTTTTAGTTATTTCAACCCAATTTTCCGTTTTGGTATTGAAAGGCTCGCTATCGACGCCGCGGCGACGGGGATCGACGGCGTCCTCGTCACGGACGCTGTGGACGACGAGGCGTCCGAGATCGGACAAACACTGCACGAACACGGAATTGATCTAATTTCTTTGATCGCACCGACCACCAGTGATGATCGACTTCGTTCGATCGGCGAGCGCGCGCGTGGCTTTCTTTACGCGGTTTCGCGTGCGGGTGTTACCGGAGCACAGAAAGAAACAGGCGAATCGGCAGAGACGCTCGTGAAGCGGGCACGACGATTCACTGACCTTCCGATCGCGGTTGGGTTCGGCATCTCGACGCGGAGCCAGATCGAGGAGGTGTGGAAATATGCCGACGCTGCCGTCGTCGGATCGGCGATCGTCGCCGAGATCGAGAGATCGATAGCGACCGGAAATACGGTGGAAACTATACGTGATTTTATCGGGGGCTTATTGCCGCAGGTTGCAAAAGACGCCGCTGAATCCTAGAGTTTAAAGTTTACCAAGAGGCTTTCACCTGAGGTCAGAGCCAAAAGAACATTTTATGTTAATCGTAATGAAGCCAGACGCGACCCAATCCGATATCGATCGGGTCGTGCAGGTCATTGAAAAACTCGGCTTTCGCGGTCACCCAATGCCGGGCGAGAGCCGCACCGCGATCGGGATCACCGGCAATCGAGGCTCGGTCGATCCGACGCACTTTGAGAATCTTCCCGGCGTCGCAGAGGCCATCAGGGTCACGAAACCGTACAAGCTGATCTCGAACGACCTTAAGCTTGGACGATCAACGATCAAGGTTGGGAACGCTTCGATCGGAGGCGGCCATCTTGCAGTTATCGCCGGCCCGTGTGCCGTCGAAAGCGCTGATCAGGTCTTTCGGGTCGCCGAGGTCGTTGCTGCAAGCGGTGCCAAGTTCTTTCGCGGCGGGGCGTTCAAACCGCGAACTTCGCCGTATGCTTTTCAAGGCAAGGGCGAGGAAGGCCTAAAGATCCTTGCGGAAGTTCGCGATCGATATGGCCTGAACATCGTCACAGAAGCAATGGACGAGCATGGTATCGACCTCGTCGAAAAATACGGCGACTGTATACAGATCGGAGCACGGAATATGCAGAATTTCGCGCTCCTGAAATACGCCGGTAAAACGAGAAAGCCAATTTTGTTGAAACGCGGCCTCTCCGCAACGCTTGACGAATTCCTGCTCGCCGCCGAATACATCATGTCGGAAGGTAATTACGATGTCATCCTCTGCGAACGAGGCATACGAACGTTCGCCGACCATGCCCGCAACACTCTTGACCTATCGATAATCCCGGCCGTCCAGCGTCTTTCGCATTTACCGATCATCGTCGACCCTTCGCATGGAACGGGACATAATTATATGGTGCAGCCGATGGCCCTTGCCGGTGTTGCGGCCGGAGCCGACGGACTGATCATCGAGGTCCATCCATGCCCGGAGGAAGCTCTGTGTGACGGAGCACAGGCACTGACCCCGCTCCAGTACGAGGAATTATCAAGGATGGTTCAATCGCTTCACGAATCGATCCACCATAGTGAATCGGTCCAGATGTCGGCCTGAGAAACGTAAGATCAATGAAAAGATCCGCGTCTGTTCCCGAAACACACGCGGATCTTCCATTGGTCGTTCGACGCCTTTTGCCTAACCCGCCAAACGAAACCTTATCATACCATAAATCTGAGTAAATCCGCAGAAAATCGCCGAACCGATCAACAACGTCATCGGAACATAACGAAATTCTTCGGGTATCACGGTCCCGATCGCCTGCCTCAACATCACCCCAAGAAACACCGCGAAAACGGCAATTGCGGCTCGACCGAGAACCCATTGTCCAAATTCCGGCTTCTCATCAACGGAGGGAAGCAAATATGGCACAAACACGAACATCACGAGCGTTACCAGTGATAATATCCCGTCCAGCCCCGAGAAAGTCACCGAAAATCCGAAATCCACCGCGAGAAAAAAGAGCACAAACGTCGTGTCCATTACGAATGGTTGTCGTGGTGCCCTACCAACAGCCGTCTTGTTCAACGTGATCGCGTGTTCCATTTCCTGAAATCTCCGTATGATCGTCCGATAACTTCGAACGTAAATGAACTTGAACCTGCTACTATTCGCCCGGTTTGCTGAACTGCTTGTACGCTACCCTGAAAAGCTCCGAAAGCGCCTTTGCGGTCTCAGGCGTCAGCTTTTTGTCGGCTCTGAGATGAGCTTCGACTATCTCAGGCGTTGCTTCGTGCGGATAGTAAATTACCGGTTCGACGTCATCCATCGTCTTTTTATTCATGACACGATCGATCGGCATATCCAGCCAGCCCGTTAACCGGGCTATGTTGTCAGCGTCGGGTTTACCGGTCCCGTTCTCGATCCTGGACAGCGTCGAGGCCGAGACATTCGTCACGTCCGCGACATCTCTCAGACTTAGTCCAAGTTCCTCGCGGCGACGCTTGATCGCCCTGCCTAACTCCACGGTGTTGATGAAATTGTCGTTCTTGAATCCCATAATGAGCTTTTTCCTCCACGGAATATAAGTGTCACAGGTGCACTTTGTATTTCACGGATAAAACATAACATAGTGAAATTTTAAATGCAACACCTCGTTTCATGGTTGCAACAAATAAATTGGTATGATACGATGTTTCATCGCTGACACATCGGCGGGTAAAATATCTGAGTCGCAGATCGAGCGGCGTACAGGCGAGAAGCCGGCAGCGACCAAGGCCTCGCAACATACACAATAGGAGAAAAGTAATGAACAACATCGACGCAATCGAGACCCGATCAAATGAAAAGGCAGTTCGTCTCAACGACAGTCTTGCGAATGCCAACGTACTGGATTTTTCCGGAACACTCCGTGAACTAAGGCGGAACATCGATCCCTCGCTATTGAGACATCGTGAGGGTTGGCGAGACCGCAATGGCCAAGTAAAGATGGTCGAATACATCGAATGGCACTCCGTTGCCGACATTCTCGATGAGACCGCGCCGAACTGGGCTCATACCGTTAAGGATATTCGGCCGATCGGCGATCTGATCACGGTAACGGTTGCGATCACGATCGATGGTGTCACCCGCGAAGGCATCGGGACGGGCTCGGCTCGAACCGAAATGGGGATAAAAAAGGCAGAGCACGACGCGCTGAAACGGGCGGCCGTAAAATTCGGGATTGCCCGCGAACTGTACAAACGTGAGTTAGAGGCCTTCGATCGTGTTGAAACGCAAGCGATTTCTGAAAGTACTGCGCCGCCTGCGAATCCCGTTGCGTCCAGTCTCGGGGAGTTGATCACTGCTAAGCAACTTGGGATGATCCGGGCGATCGCACGCGAGAGCGGCCTTGATGCCGAGACGGAATGCATGAAACAGTTTCGATGTTCGGTCGCCGAACTCTCGCGACGGGCTGCCTCGAAACTGATCGATCGCCTAAAGACTGAAGGAACCGCTGCTCTACCGATGCGAAATGTCGGCTGATCGGCAGCGGCCTTCTGCGAAAGTTTTGAGTTGTGACCGGCTTTTCCTGCTAAAAAACAAGAGCCGGACGATCCCCAATCACAACTCAAAACTCCCACCTTTTCTCTCGATTGCCCAAATTCATTTACAGCTACGGCGGTTAATGTTACGCTTCTGAATTCGGATACATAATTAAGATCTCAGTCGGACGATCGCCGTCATATTGCCCGATCGTTGTATTGAATATTACCCTCGTCAGATCTGGCGATACCGTTTACTTCGAACTATGTCGATATCAGAACCCTTTGCAACGCTTGTCGGTGATTGGTCCGGAACGAATCGGCTGAACCTTTCATGGATGCCGGACCCGATCTTCGAATCTCCTTCAACGGCAGTTGTCCGGTCACGGGTCGGTGGTCAATTCGTCGAGATCGCTTATACCTGGTCTTACGAGGGAAAGCCGCAAGAAGGGCTATTATTGTTCGGTATTCAGAAGGACGGGTCGGCGACCGCATTTTGGACCGATTCTTGGCATTCGGCGAACGTTCTAATGGCGTGTAAAGGCGAGGTCACCGATGTCGGCGCGCTCGTTCTGTTTGGCAGCTATCCCGTTCCGGATCATCCGGACTGGGGTTGGCGGACAGACGTAATACCGAAAGGGGACGGGTTTAGATATGTGATGTACAACGTATCGCCGGACGGCGACGAGGAACTTGCGGTAGAAACCGATTTCGTCAGGAAAAATCAGACCGACCTCAATTGAACTTTTACGGTCGATTCGCGATGGTCTTTTTACGATCGTTCATATTGGTGATCATCCCACTTTGTGGTATTTGCTTTACCCAGACCACAGGTATGGGACCAAGCGCCGACGTACGTGATCAGGCCGAGATCCGAAGGCTGATGAACGAGATCTCTGATGCGTTCGTTGTCCGCAACGCCGCGCCATTCGAAAAGATCTACGCCGATGATTTCGTTAGCGTTCGCGGCCGGCCGATCTACAACTCCAAACAGCAATTGGTGGCAATGATGCGTGCGGATAGTGCGTTGCTGAAAGCTCGGAAAAAGCTTGACTTCGAGACAATTGCATTCACAAATGAAGAGCCGGATATCAGGATATTTGGCGACATCGCGGTCGCGACGGTACTAAAGAACAATGATTGGCAATTTCGTGGGTCGACATGTCTCACAAAATATCAGGCAACCGAGGTCTGGCAGCGACACGGTTCGACCTGGCGTTTGATCGCCGGATCTGCAAACACTTTTCAATGCTCGCCGGTTCCTTGGCATCCGCCTCATCCTGCCGTTGCCGCTATCGGCGATGTCACTGATCCCCCGCTTGCGGATCCTGCAAAGACGGAGACGGTGCCGGAAGATCTGACTGCGATGCTCGCTAAGGTGTCAGCCGTCGAGCAAGCTCGGCTCGATGATGCATTGAAGGCATATTTTTCGTGGTCGTATGTTTCGACCGATACGAACGGAGAACGCTCAAACAGCGGGATGTCGCTGATCCAGGTATTTCGCTCAGCCGCTGAGCCATCTCAACGTCAATCGATCGATCTCGAACACTTTAAGGTACTTGGGAGTTCCGCGATCTACACATTTCGGCTCCGAACGCGTGGACGATTAGGAACCACGGATCGCGGAAGTTCGGTGTTTTATCTAGCTGCCCTCGTCAAAAATGTGAATGGGTGGCAATTCGTCGCATCGCACGCAGTTCCCGCGAGTGTCCAGTTCGAAACCAGTTCAGGCTGAACAAGGTCAGGCGGTCGAGCGCTATCTGTTTGAGATATCGGACATTTCAGGCGAGCGATCCGTAATTCAACCGGTATGAACCCTAATGAAGGCAATTGCGTAAGAGTTTGTATTCGAACCAACCAGGGCGGGCTTTCGATAAATCACTCAATAGGAGTAAACGCATGACACAAGAAGCAAGTGAGATGGCCGGTTATGCCGGGCCGGGCCACGGCGAGTTCTGTTGGACCGAGATAGCCAGCAATGATGCCGCAAAATGTAAGGAATTCTACGCGAACGTCTTTGGCTGGACCTTCAAAGATAGTGATGCTGCCGGTATATTTGCGTATCACGAATTTTCAACCGGCAGCGGTTATCCTGCAGGCGGGCTTTATGAAATAACTCCCGAGATGTGTCCGGAAGGCGAGCCATTGCCGCCGCCGCATCTTATGACGTATATCGCCGTTAACGACGTTGACGAAAATGCAAAACTGGCGGTCGAACTTGGAGGCAAGGTTCTTAGAGAACCGATGGACATTCCGAATACAGGTCGAATGGCGGTAATTGCCGACCCAACCGGAGCGATATTTGCAACATTCAAGATGCAGGGTTAATGGAGGTTATCATGGCAGATTTTGAAATACCTAAAGCCGGTGATGTGTGCTGGCGCGAACTGAGAACACGAAACATCGATGCAGCATCAGCGTTTTATTCAAAGCTGTTTGGATGGTCGCTGCAACAATCGAAAGTTACCCCAATGGATTACAAAGAGATCATCAGGGATGGCACCGCCACCGGCGGTATGATGCCAATGACCGATGAGTGGGGCGACGCGCCCTCGCACTGGGCAAATTACATCGCGGTTGCCGATGCAGACGAGACGGCAGCAAAGATCACCGCAAACGGCGGCAGCATTCGTGTACCGCCATTTGACGCACCGGGCGTCGGGCGAATGGCAATGGTCGCCGATCCATCAGGCGCCGACTTCGCGATCATTCAATTCGTCCAGCCCGAATAGACCAGCGTGTAAATGGCAAAACGCGAAGTTTACGAACGACCGAATCGAACGGTGTAGTGTACTTCGCGTTCTGCCGTTCGGTCAGCGCTATCTGGTACCAGTGAACGTAAGCGGTTCCGGGACTATCGGAGCAGTAAGAGTGCCGCTCATCGCGTTTCCCTCGATCTTGCCCGCGATCGTGAACTCGATGGATCGGCCTTGCATTTCAGCAACGGCCGTCGCGGCTAGCCTGCTTCCTGTCACCTTTCCTTCGGTAATATTTCCGTTGCCAAGCATGGTCTCGAGTATCCCGGTTGCACTCGCTCCGTTTTGTTCGAGAGCGAGCGAAACCGGCAGTTGCTGTCCCTGGAAATCGATCATCAGGGTCCACTTCCCGGCAACATCAGCGAGGTCTTCGTTTTCGGTAAACGAATATTTTGATCCATCCTGCTTCATTCCCTCAGTATCGTAGATATCGATCAAAGAGGGGTATTCGCTGACCTGCGGTAATATTTCTGATGCGTCGCCTACAATTATGATCGACGCTTCATCAGGATGAATGAACATGTTCGCCACTCGTTGTACGTCTTCGACCGTCACGGCGTCGATATTCGAGCGATAAGTTTGCAGATAGTCATGCGGCAGCGAGTACAACTCCTGGTTGACAAGCAGATTGGTCAAGCCTTCCTGTGTTTCGGCCCGTATCGGAAAAACACCTGTCAGAAAATTCTTAGCATCATCCAACTCCTCATCGAGCACTCTTTCATTTCGGATCCGTTCCAGCTCATAGAAAAATTCACGGAGTGCATCGCCCGTTACCGAGGTCCGCACCTCAGCCGTGGCCTCAAAATCGCCGGCGAGTTTTCTTGGATCAAATTTCGTATACGCACCGTATGTGTAGCCTTTTTCCTCGCGGAGGTTCATGAATACCCGCGATGATGCCCCTGCACCAAGGATCTGATTCATCACGATCGCCGGGAAATAGTCCTTATGCCCGCGATCGAAAGCCAGATTGGCGATGACAATATTTGCCTGCGCCGAACCGGGACGATCAACTATGGTCACCGTGCGTTCCTTGGACGCCTTCGGGATCGGAAACTGATGCGTGTCTCTTTCGCCAGGTTCCCAATCTCCGAGTTGGTCTTCGATCTCGGAAAGCAAAAGGTCTTTCTGAATGTCCCCAACCACGATCAGGACGGCGTTGTTCGGCAGAAAACTCGATCGTTTCGCTGCGATCAACGCTTCGCGGGTCAACCGCATGATGTCCGCCGGCTTCGGTGAGACAGTACCGTAGGGATGGCTGCCATAAAGAAGACGAGCCGATTGTTCGGCGGCAAGAAAGTTTGGCTGCGAACGCTGATATTTAAGATTCTCGAGCGTGTTGCGGCGATATAGATCGAGTTCTTCCTCAGGAAATGTCGACGCGAACACGGCCTCAGAGATCAGCTGCATGATCTCAGAGGAATACATCGAAAGCGACGAGCCCGCAACGATTGTAAAATCGTCTGAGGAAGACGCCGAAAGCCCCGCGCCCAAACGCTCGATCTTTTCTGCCAGTTCGCGGCTTGAGTAGTTTTCGGTTCCCTCGGTGAGCATCGACGCCATCGCCGAAGTAGCTCCGGTAAGATCGCGTGGATCGTGTGCGTCACCCGACATGAACGCAAGTCGAAATGAGACGACCGGTAAGCGTCCATTCTCAAAAATAACGACGCGCAACCCGTTTGCGAGCGTCGTGACAAAAGCGTTTGGGATGTTGAACGGTACCGGATCCAGTGGCTCCGGAGCTGCTTTGCGATTCAATGTCATAAATTTTGAATTCCGGACCCGACGGCGGCCGGCCTGATATGATCGTAATGAACGAGACGCGGCACTAGCCCTTGCCCGGTGGTACTACGTCGAGCAATGCCCGGTTCTCTGTGTCAAGAAAATCAGAAACGGCCTTTCGTATCTGATCCGGCCTTATCGCAAGCAATTCGTCGAGCTCTGAATTGACGAAATGCGGGTCGCCGTCATAAAGCGCGAATTCAGCGATCTGCTGAGCACGGGTCATTGAGGATTGTCGCATTCGCACGGCATCGTTGATCAATTGATTGTGCAGTTTCTGCATCTCTTCGGCGGTTGGCCCATGCGCAGCGATGTCTTCGATCTCGGTCATTATCGTCGCTCTGATCTGGCTCAGGTCCTGCTCGGGTTTCGGTATCGCACCGATAAAAATACTTGACGGACCGCGTCGCTCGTCGGTAAATCCGAATAATTGAACGACTGATTCCTCACCCTTTACCAACTTCTGATACAAACGCGAGCTATCGCCGTCGTACAGCAACTTGCCGGCAAGGTAGAGTGCGTAGTACTCAGGCGATCGGCGCGGGGGTATTTTCCAGCCCAATAAAAATGCTGGTAAAGGAGCGAGCGGGTCATGCCACTCACGGTAATTTTCGCTTACCTCGACCGGCTCCGAAACATCGATCGAAGGTGGTTTGGTCTGTGCAGGGATGTCGCCAAAATAAGTCTCGATCAGATCTTTTGTCGTTGCCGGGTCGAATGAGCCCGACAAAGTCAGGACCGCATTGTTCGGAGCATAATAAACTCTGAAAAACTCCTGCACATCGTCGACCGTTGCATCATCAAGATCCTCCATTGACCCGATCGTCGAATGCGAGTTCGCAAAGTTCTTATAGATCATCGAATTGAGCATATCGAAGATCTGTCCGTAGGGCTGATTGTCGTACCGAAGGCGTTTTTCTTCTTTTACGGCCTCACGCTGGTTGTCGAGATTCTCTTGCGTTACGGCAAGCGAACGCATTCGATCGGACTCGAGCCAGAGAGCGAGCGGCAACTGATCGGCCGGCATCGTCTCATAGTAATTCGTCCTTTCGCTCGACGTCGTACCGTTCATCGTGCCGCCGGCCTTCATCACGTATTGAAAATGCCCGGCCTTCGGGACGTTTTCAGAGCCCTGAAACATCATGTGCTCGAACAAGTGCGCAAAACCCGTGCGGCCTTCGCGTTCATTCCGGGAACCGACATCGTAATATACAGCGACGGCAACGACGGGCACGGCGGTATCACGGTTCAAAACAACACGCAGGCCGTTTGCCAGCGTGTATTCCTCGATCTCAAGCGGCGGAAGTTCGAATTTCAACGACATATCACTATTCTACTAAACTTTCCTTGTGTAAACGACAACCGCCCAACATCTTGCTCAGGTGGTGGGACGACATCTGGATCGAAACGATCACGTTCACTCGAAATCATTTACCTGCCCGAACTGCGAACAGAGAGCAAATACGATCTTCGATGCAACTCTAAAGTGGGGTCGATGCGAGATCATTCTGGGGAATTATCGTCCCGAGCCTGGTTTTCCTGGGCGATGGCATATAGTGCGGCCTTGACCTGAAATGGCGTAAGTCCGGGATGCTTTTCCAAAAGCAGTGCGATGATCGCCGCAATGTGGGGACATGCGAAGCTGTTACCCGTAAGACTTCGGTGCCCGCCGCCCGGCCAGGGTGTGCGAACGTTCACGCCGGGAGCCGTAAGTTCGATCACCTCGCCATATCTGAAGCCGAACCTGAGCGGGTCCGTTTCGTCGCTTTTGATAACAGAGATCAGAGACGACGAAAAGACCGACGGGAAGCTGGGTTGTGGCAGATTGTTGGCGGCCGCCACGACCACGCAGCCCGCAAGATATGCCCTATCCAGCAGATCGTGCAACGGCGCAAAAAACTGCGGCTTGGTCGTGCCAAGGCTAAGGTTTATCACCCGATACTTGTTCTTGACGGCATATTCCAGACCCGCAAGAAATGAGTGACCATCACCGAGACCTCCCGCACCCAAAACCTTGATGCTGTATAGCTCGGCCTCAGGAGCGATACGTGTGATGATCCCGGCGCACGCTGTTCCGTGCCCTGCCGAATCACCGGCATCCGACGGGTCAAACATTATTCGTTTGTTATCAACGCGCGCCTCGACCGACTCAATGACACGACCTGCGATCTCAGGATGCGTGGCATCGATGCCGCTATCGACGATAGCAATGCTCACACCTTTGCCGGTCGCCGACCTCCAGCTATCGTCTAGCTGAAAATAGGTCGACTGAGATGAAAGTGAGCTTGATTCGAAACCCGTTACAGTTGTCATATTTTCGTCGGTCACACTATTGGGAGCCCGGCGATTTTTTACACGCGATCAGTCCGGTTTGAACAAAGGGTCTTGCTCAAAAACCAAGAAAGCTTGTTTCGGATTTGCCGTCAGAATAACGCAAGAACGACTCTAGCATTTCGCGGCAGAGGGTTCGTTCTGCCTCTCCGCGGCTGGCGAGTTCTCGGAGTAAGACGGCAAGGTCCATCATTTCACGATGTTCGGCCGAGTCGCGAATACCCATAAGCCATTCCCGCACTTCGTTTACTTCGAACGATGCATCGTCGGCAAGCAGCTTTTCTCCAAAATCTCGAAACAGCTTTGCCGACTGGTACGCGTTGACGAGCGACGCGATCGCCTCGGCACACAGAGCCGCTTTATCCATCTCGTCCGGCGTAAAAGGCCGGTACGGCGGATCGCCACGGCGATTGATGTACTCAAGCACGCCGATGACCTCGTCCTTGTACCGAAGCGGCGTCGCGAGGATCATTTGCGTCGAATAACCGGTCGAACGATCGACTTCGACGTAAAACGATTCCTCCTCACCTACATCTGCGACGACCATCGGCTGTCCCGAGGACAGGACAAATCCAGCGATGCCCTTCCCGGCCGGTATTTTGATGTTGAGAAGCTGTTCAGCGACCTGGCCTATCGCCGCCAGAAATCGCAGGTCCCCCTGGTCGCCGTCTCTTATCAAAACCGAAGCTTCGTCAGAATCAAGATCCGCGGCCGATATTGTCAGTATCTTTGTGATCGAATCCGTGAGCGGTTCGGTCAGCAGATTGGCAATGTCGATCGTCTCGATCAGCCTGTGCAGTTTTCTGCCTATTCCGTCAGATTCATTGTCGACCATGAACTCATTCTTACCCCAAAAACGGATCGTAAGCAAATCAACTGAGGTTTGACAAGAATTGATTGGAAACCGGCAACTATTCAGCGTTTGTCCGTTCAAACGAATTAGAAATACGCCGTCGCTCAACGTCGATCGCATTCTCGGATTTGGAACGTCGCCCGCAGAGGCGGATCGGATCAGGTCCGATGAGGCCACGTCGCCGCCGTCATTTGGTGCCCAAATATGTACTGTCGTTCAATGATCTTAGCCGCAATTTTGCTAGCCGGTACGCCAGCAGCTGCAGCCGCTCAGTCGCCCGAAGATGCCCCCGTATCGGATCTTCCGGTCGTTGAACCATTCAAACTATCACCCGGATCGAGTTTTTCTGCGGCAAATGGCGGCGATGGTTGGACAAGGCCTCAGCCCAACGCAAAGAAATATGAAATGATCGTCGACGATCTGCGCGAGGCACTGGAGATAATCGAAAAGAACCGCCTCGTATCAAAAAAAGACGGCAGCGGGAGGCTGGTAAGATCGGCGATCGAATCAATGCTGCACTCCCTCGACCCTCATTCGAATTTCTACGACGCATCCGAATTTGCCGAGCTCATCGGCGAGCACCAGAACGAATATTTCGGCACAGGCTCGACCATCACGAATTATCTGGTCAACGGCTTGCGCGAGACGTTCATCATTGCCGTTGCGCCGAACACGCCGGCATCGGCCGCCGGCCTAAGGTTTGGCGACAGGATCGTCGCCGTCGATGGCGTAAAGGTCCCGGGCCTGTCTTCGATGCGTGTTCGCGAAATGGTCCGGGGCAGACTCGGCACCATCGTAAAGATCACCGTCGAAAGGGCTGCGAGCGGCTTGATCGAGACCATAGCGATAAAAAGAGACCGTGTTCCGCAATTGACCGTTCCGAACGCGTTCGTTGTTGGGGACGGTGTTGGATATATCGAGATGAGCGTCGGCTTCAGCTTCGGAACGCCGGGGGAACTCGACAAAGCCCTAAGCGATCTGAGGCTCCGCGGTATCACTTCATTGATACTTGACCTGAGGGGAAACACAGGCGGTATCGTCGATTCGGCTGCGGCCGTGGCCGATCGCTTTCTTCCTGACGGAGCTCTGATCGCAACGCAACGCGGCAGGTATCCGATCGACGAGCGGATATGGCGTTCGACAAACAAGTCGCCGATCAAGATGCCGATGGTGGTGCTGGTCGATGGCGATACGGCTTCGGCTGCCGAGATCGTGGCAGGGGCGATGCAGGATAACGACCGAGCCCTGATCGCCGGGACAAAGACCTTCGGCAAAGGCCTTGTACAGAATGTCCTGGAACTCAGCAACGGTGCAGGATTGACGCTTACCGCCGCTCGTTACTACACACCTGCCGGACGTTCGATACAGCGTGACTACTCAGACGGCAGCATGTATGACTACTTCTCGCAAACGCATCGAGCTGATCTGATAGATCGATCTGTGACCGCCGTCAAAACGCTCACCGACCGAACGGTATATGGAGGCGATGGCATTGCTCCTGATATAGATCTTGGAGCGACTCAGCTGACGCGCGACCAGGCTCAATTGATCGACCCGTTGTTCTTTTTTGTCCGTGACCTGATCAACGATCGTGCAGACGGCAAGAACCGCGTCGAGAATATACGTCAACGCTTCATTTTTGGTGAGAACGTAGTCGACGACAAGATACTAGCGGATCTGGCCATCTTTCTCGATCGTCAGTACGGACGGCAGCAGTTTGCCGATCTGGCAGAACGGGAAGGCCAGTTCGTCAGGTCGCAATTGCGGTATGATCTCGCTCTTGCGACCTTCGGTCTGGAAATGGCCGGCCGGCAGCAGGTGATGGACGACCTTCTGGTCAAACTCGCGATCGAGAACATCGGCCGATCGGATCGACTTGCAACCGAGGCGGCACGAGCATTTGAGATACGACGCGCTAAAGAAAAACGCTCGTTGAGCAAATTGCCCAACGAGCTAAGGTAGAAACAGGAGGAATTAGAAAGAAAAACGCAACACAATATTTTCTATCTTTCTCTTCCGTTATTCTTGATGCCTGCTATTTGAGTCCGGTTGCCCCATCGACAAAAAAGACCCCGCAGACAAAAAGCTGCAGGGTCATTCTATTATTTCGATCTCGGAGAGCTAAAAATTCAACTTTCCGGAGAACTGAACGCGACGTGCGCCATTGGTCACATCGGCGTTGATGCGTCCAAAAATGCTCGTCCCATAACCCGATTGCGTGAATCCGGCCGGCATGACCGCCGTCGGAAATGCAAAATTCGGCGTATTCGTCAGATTTTTGGCATCAACACGTATATCAAAGCTGAGATGCTCGCGAATACGGAAGTTACGCGAAAGCGATATGTCCGTTTCCGTGTATTTCGGACCGATAAAGTAATTTCGGCCCGTGTTGCCCGGCTCGCCTGGATTCGGTTGTGAGAACAACCCTCGCTCCTGCGGATTGAACCACCAATTCCGAAGCAGCGGATTAGCCGTGTTCTCGAAATTACCTTGAACAAGGCCGCCGAGGTCTCGCGGACAGTTGTTGCAGTTCGCGTACGATCCGCTCGTTTGGCTAACGGTGTTCGTTCCCGAAAACACGGTGAACGGTCGTCCGGAGGTCACACGAACGGTTCCGGCCAGCTGCCAGCCGCTGATCATGTAGTTCAAGACTGCGTTATCGGCTCTGAGCTTCTTGCCGCTTCCGAACGGGAGTTCGAACACATAAGTGCCGAGCAGCGAATGACGCCGGTCAAAGTCAGACCACGCATAATTTGCCTTACGGTCGAAATTGTTAAGCGGTGTATTTGCAGACGACTGTGCTGTTCCGCCCGAAACGGCCGTAAACACGGGGTCGAACGACCTTGTGTCTTTCGACAATGCGTATGTGTAACCGAGTTGGAAGCTGATCCCGCTTCTCATGCGGCGTTTGAAGATGACCTCAAGCCCGTTGTAGAACGAGAAATCATTGCTGTCAACGACGTTCAATCCGCCGGTGTACTGTGAGAACCGCTGGAAGAATGAACCATTGCCGTGAACCGCGACCAACTGTTGGTTGAGGTTAGCACTCGTACAACGGCCCGCCGTCACATCCGCTGCAAGACATAAACGCTGCGATGCGGCGAGAGCCAACGTCGCGACGCTCCCCTGCGTGATCGCAGTGGCGTTCAGCGTCCGGAACAGGGCCGTTCCTGCATTGTTCGCAACATTCCCGCCCAACAGCAGGTTGATCAACGGGCTGTTGTAGGACGTACTGGCCCGAATCGAATTGAATGCCTGCAAGAACGTCTCGCCGGTTCCCGGCAAGGTTCCGTTGATGTCGACCTGATTGGAATTATATGCACCAAATAGATTTGTCGCCTTCTTTCCGATGTAGTTGACCTCAAGCACATTCCCGCCGAAGAGTTCACGCTGGAAGCTAAGGCTCCAGTTGTGGATCGCCGGGAATTTGATATCCGGATCGATGACCGTTATCGCGTTCGTGCTGAACGTAGGAGGCGTCCGAAGCTGCGTCGGCGATGAGGTCGGAGCAACGGACGGCAACCCATTTCGAAGCAGTCCGCCGCTCTGTCCGAACGCCGTATTCGAACCAAGTGCGGTGTTGCCCGGAGTGCTTTGGAAAATGAACGAACTGAATAGGAATGTTGAAAAGCGGTCGGACGCCTTTCGATAATTCAACCTGATCGACGTCTTGCCGTCACTGAACGGATCCCAGGCAAAGCCCACCGTTGGAAGGAACAGGCCGTAGTTGTCATCAAATAGCTGACCCTCGGTCCACGAAATGTTGTTCGCCGGAGCAGCACCGAGAACGACAGACCGATTGGGAACTAGGATCGGACGCCCGCCCGCAGCACTCGGGGCAAGCCGGATCTCCCATCGAACGCCGAGGTCAAGAATGAAGTTCGGGCGCAAACGCCAGGTGTCCTGTACGTAGAAGTCCAGTTCCGGATGATTTGCATCGAACAAATACCGTGTCCCCGGCGCTGCAAATTGGGATGGATTGGCCGGATCGTTCACGTAAGCCTGCGTGATCGTCCCAACGCGGCCGAGCATATCGTTGATCATATTCTCAAGACGCGTTCTGTCGGCCGAGTTGATAACTGCAGCTCCGGTTGGCAATGGCGTCCCGCCCGGGAAATTGAAATTGCTATTTACTGTTCGTGAAAAGTTGAAAGCGAGTTCGATCGCTCCGCCGCCAACGCTTGAACGGTCATCCGTGCTCGTTCCAAGCCGGATGTTTGCACCAGCCTTGATGACATGCGGCGAAAAATCGAACGTCATGTTGTCGACGAACTGCCACGTGCGGAAACTTCGAGCGTTGTAGCTGAAGTTCGTATTGATATCGGTCGGGAGATTGAAGATGAACGCGTAGTTCGGATCGGGTTCGGGCGTGAGGAACTTAAATCCAAACTGGCTGTAACCCAGGATGAACTCGTTAACGAATTTGGACGAGCCGGACCAGCGCCAGTTAACGGCTAGATTTTTCGGCGTTCTTTCGGTGTCGACGTAATTCGGAGCGTTCGGGAATCGAGGGCGTCCGCCATTCGCCGCATCGCCAAAGGTGTTCTGTTCGCCCTGGGCGTACCGGACATAGAAGTTGTTCGCGTCGTTAAGCTTGAAATCGAATTTCGATACAAAATCGTACTGCTTCTCGGTCTGCGGCGAATTGAACAAAAATCCCGCGATGTTTAGCCCATCGCCGGTCGCACTATAACTGTTCGGGGCCGGCATCTGGTTGATGTAGCCCATCAGAAGCGGGTCGAGCGAGATCAAGGTTCCTGCCGCGACATTATATGAATCGATACAATTTGTGGTGATCGTGACGCTGCAGGCAGGCTGAACCGGATTTCCGCTTGCATCGACAGACCCTGTTCCATTCACACCTCCGCGGACCCATCGGAAAATTCCCTGACGAGCGGTCGGCGTGTAAACGGTCCTGGTTTGCAGGACCGTATCCGAAGCGCGCAGGATCTGCAGATTGACAAAAAAGAATGCACGGTCACGGAGCAGATCAAAAGGCTTGGTTCCTTCGCCAAACCCCGGATTGAACAGCGGGCCGCTAAAGCTGCCGCCAAAGATATGCTGAATGAAATTTTCCTTTGCGGTTCCGTTTACATTTGCTGCGTAGCTTCGAGCCATAGCGCCTTTGGTCTGATAGTACTCAAAAACACTGCCGCGGAAATTGTTGGAACCGGATCGGGTTACGAACGTGACCTGGGCGCCGCTGCTGCGTCCCAATTCGGCCGTAAAGCCGCTGGTGACGACCTGAAATTCCTGGATCGAATCCGGATTTGGCCGAAGAGGAGTAAAATTCGAGCCGCCTGCCGTTGATTCGTTGATATCGATGCCGTCAAGGGTGAAATTGAATGACCGATCGCGCGATCCATTGACGTGAACGCCGCCTCCGGTATTTGCACCGTTGGCAACACCAGGCTGAAAATTGAGGATATCGAGAGGATTACGGCCGCGGGTTCCGACGATCGGAAGGCTCTCGATCGTCCGCTGTTCGATCGTTCCGCCAAGGTTTCCAGAACTGCTGGTCTGGACCTGCTCTGCTGCTCCTTCGACCGATACGATAGCTGAAACGTCACCGACCTCAAGCCGGACGTTCACCGTTGCCGGCTGATTGATCAAGACAGTATTCTTGGCGGACACATACTTCTTGAACCCTTCCTTTTCAACCGAGACCGTATAATTACCGGCCTGAATAAGATCAAAAACGTAGCCGCCGCTGTTATTGGTGACAGTTGTCAGGCTAGCGTTCGTTAATTCATTCGTAAGCGTGACCGTCGCCCCGGCGACTGCTGCCCCCGAGGTGTCGTTTACTACACCAACGACGCGCGACGTCGTACCCTGCGCAATAGCAAGGATACTCAAAGAAAGCACTACAACCATGATTGCAAATGCTCTCGCGAAAGGTAGATTGCCCATCTTACTCCTCCAATTTGGTTTTAGTTTTATAACTTTTCCTTATGGTATTAAGGACTTCGTGCAGAAATAATGATGTAAGATAGCACACCTTTTACAAAAGTGTTAATGAAATTCGTGAATTGCGCAGTTTTTATGGCTATTTGAGATGTTCGATCACTGTTCCGCCGGCGCCGACCGCCCAACCGTACTTTTTCATCATGAACAGGCCGAAGAGATTTGATGTAGTACCGCTCTCTTGTTTGATCCAGGTTTTCCCCTTGTCACCGGAGCGTAGCACGGTTCCGCCATGCCCGACTATCCAGCCGTTCTTGTCGTCGGCAAAGTCGACACGCATGAACGTAGACGGGAAATTGGTCGAGATCAGTTCCCAGGTTTCCCCGCCGTTTTCCGAACGGAGGATGGTCCCGCGCCCACCAACGGCATATCCTGCTTTTTCATCGCGGAAATCGACGTTGTACAATGCGCGTTCGGTTCCGGATTCCTGTTTTCGCCACGTTTGGCCGCCATCTGTGGTCGCGAGTATCAACCCTTTGTCACCGACTATCCACCCGCGATTGCTGCCGACAAAGTCCAAATGGAAGAGTTCAGTTTTTGAAGGTACGATGATGCGTTGCCAGGTCTCACCGCCGTCCTCGGTTTTCATTACAAGCGAATCAACAACGTCGCCTTTGCGGTTAAGAACTGAGCCAACGACGACGCCGCGACGCTTGTCGGCGAACCGAATGCTCAGAAATTCGGGAGTCCCATTTCTAAAGTCGCCTGCTCGAAAGAGCACTGTTTCCTGCCAGGTTCTTCCAGCATCACGAGTCAGAAACATCTTACGACCAGCGACCAGATAGCCATTGTCGTCATTGCGAAAGTAGATCTCGTTGATGTTTTCGGTCGTTTTCAGATCGTGTTTCGACCACGATCGGCCGCCGTCGTTCGTCGAAGCAAGGAAACCATCGTCTCCTGCGATCCATCCGCTATCGGAGGAAGTGAAATAAACAGCGACGAGATCGTTTTGAGTTTCGGCAGCGACCGAACGCCATGACGACTGCCCTTCAGCAGAAATTACTAACAAAACACCACAAACCCAGACGGCTATGACCTTTAATGCTGATCTCACTTACAATTCTCCTTAAAAACGATGGGTGATCCCGATTGCAAGAATACATTCTTTGCGATCGAAAATCACCCTTTATGACGACCGGGCTAGGCAGAATTTGCCATCGCGTCAGTTACTTCGTAACCCGAAAAACCGTATTCCTGAAGACCACGACCACTTCCTCACCAAGAGCAAAGTATCGGGCAAGCTCGGCATCTTTGTGCACGAGGTCGAAGTACTCCTCGCTTCCGAACCGTACCGTGACTTCCTTCAGTTTGGCATTGGGCGAGTAATCCGCGTCAGTCCAAACATTGTTTTGGTTGAAGAAATTCTTGTTGGCGACATACTGGTTCGTCGTCGAGTTTTTCACGATGACACGCTCTTGCTCGGACTTCGAATCATCGGAAGCTATCGAGACATTAGCCTTCGCGGCATTTTGCTGAACACTCATCTGAACGGCCCCGGAGCCGCTGCGCTCCATTACCTTTGCCGGAGCGGCCCTGAGCAGCGTCGTCAGCTGAGCCGAATCGCGAGGAGCATTGGCCATTGTACCGTCGATCGCCAGATACGAGGTATATGGCGTTACGAGGCCGAAACGCGTTCCCAGGTCGACGACCTCATCTCTCAGTTCCTTGGTCTCGCCGTTGATGCGGATCTCTTCGACCAGCCAACCGACCCGGCGACTTGCCCAAAGCCGCGGCAAAAAGTCGTTCTCAGTGGCACGGGCCGGAAAATCGAGGTCATTGTAAGCGAAACTCCGGGCGTCCTTTCCTGAACGGCCCTTTAGAATCAGAGCCGCGTTTCGAAGGTCCGAGTCGTTTTTGTATCTGCCGATGACCACCAGCTGCATTCCCTTAAAGAGATCGCCGAGCTTTCGCGGATATACCGCTTCCGTCTCGACCGGACCAAGGTCGAGTTCGAGGTCAGAGAGTACCGGAGAACTAACTCGGGCGAAGAAGTTCGAGACCTTTACCTCAAGATCCTCTTTAGGCTGAACGTAGTCTGAAATACCACCATTTTCGGTGCCGAGCTTATCGAGCAGAGCAGTGTTTACGTCGTACCCGAAACCGAATGGAAAGATCCGAACATCGATGTTCTTTGCTGCTTTCAGATTAGCGATTATTTTGTCAGCGTTCGTTTCGCCGACGGTCGGGAGACCGTCCGTCATGAAGACGAGCATTTTTGGGCGTTCGCTTTTCTGAAACTGTTTAAGCGATGCGATGACCGAATCATTGATATTAGTGCCGCCTGTCGGCCTTAGTTTAGAAACGAAATCTTCGCCGCGTTTCTTTCCGGCTGCATCAGCTCTGATCAATTCGCGCTCCATCAAATGTTCCTCACCGGCGAAATTGATCACGTTGAATCGATCGACGTCGCGAAGGGTCTTGATGCCGAACATCAACGCCGATCTGGCTTTGTCCATCTTGCCCGCATCAGCCATCGAGCCGCTTGTGTCGAGGACAAAGACGATGTCCTTTGCGACGACTTCCCTTTCCGAGACATCGTCGCGCGGGGAAACCATAAGCAGAAAATAGCCGTCTTTGCCCGGTTCACGATAGGTAAGCAGCGTCAGTCCGAAATCTTCATTTGAGATCCCGAAAAAGAGCTGCAGATCGTTGTCGTTGCTGTTTGTCTCGAATGACACCGATGCCGATCGGTCACCTTTTTGTTTCACGTCGATCGAATGTGATGGGGAATAGATATTGCGCAGGGCATCTTTACCCGTTATCTCGATCTTGCCCGAGACGGTTCCGAATTTCTGCGGCGGCATATTGCCTGGCCGCGTTTCGTTTCCGAGACCCTGGTTGCGCCACAGATTGCGGCCTGTTCCGAGCGGGTACCGATATGACACCGTTCCCGATTCGGCTTTCAGGACCTGGGTGTACGTCAGTTCAAGCTTTTTGTCAGAATTTGGCGGGATCGGGAATATCGAGGCCTGGAAAAGGTCCTTGCCCGCATATTCCAATAGGCCGGGATCGCGCTGCTGTCGCACTATTTGATCGTAGATGCGTCGAGCTTCCTCGCGGCTTCGGACCTCACCGACGAGCTTCTTTCCATTTTCCCAGATAGAGAATTCAACGATCGAAGCCGACTCCGGGATCGGAAAGAAATATGTTCCCTCAAGTGTGAAGTTAGTATCATTGCGAAAGACCTGTTCAACATGGGTCGTGGCAACCTGTCCGTTGATCTTTGTATCGAGCTTGATCGATTTGACCGGCAGGACATTCGGCAGCGGCTGCGGCCTCGGTATCGGCCGCGGCGGACGGCACGGACGGACGTCGCAGACGATCGGAATTATGACACCCTGTGCAGGAACGGATGCCGCGGCAAAAAATGCGGCGAATACAATGCAGACAATACTTGTGATACTTATCGGTTTCATTCTAATTCTCCAAAATTTAGCGGGGAGCAGAGTGCATTCTTTTGTTGGACATTAGATGAACGGCAATGGTTGCAGCCACTTGCATCAAAAAATGCAACTACCGACAAAGAACGGCGTTTGACGAAGATGATACGATCTTAATTTCGGTTCGATGTCTCAATAAACAATATGAGATCAAAAGCGTTGCTTGCTCTACTTTTCGTATCTCTTCTATTCCCTTCGATCGTGCGTTCACAGGAACCGGCCGAAGCGAACGAATCGTGTGACACCGATTTTGCGATCTTTCTCGCAAACCAGCAGATGAGCGATGCCGGAACAGTTCGCGAACCGGCAAAGCGGATCAGGATATTGATACTCGGCGCCGATTTCATATGGCCTTACGACCAGCCCGCGTCTCGAGGCTATTTCACTGAGGCCTTTAAGCTGTCGGTCGATCATTTCCGCGAAAAAGGCTTCGAATCAACAACGGTCGGTAATGAGAAAGGGTCGGTTTCAGTGCCGAAACCGGATTATCGGTTTGAGGTCATCCGGGCTATCGCGAAACGGGACTCGGTCTGGGCGCGAAAATTATCAGACGAAATAATGGCCGAGTTCGAAAAGGCCGTAAAGGATAGGAAGCCGGGGTCGGAGACTGCGGAGATCGACTCGTTACTGAACATTGCGGTCATGTCACTTGAGAGCGATCCGAATCTCAGTTGGTACCTGTTTAGGAAAGTAATGCAATACCCGCTTGATCGGCATTGGTACTTTACGCTTTATTCGATCGCCGCCAAAGATCCTTCTTTTGCAGAAACACTCTATCGCGAATTGCTGCCGCGATATAGAAACGAAACGCCTCGCAGACTGCTTTTTCTTTCGGCATTTCCATTTAGCCGAAACAAAATTTTCGGCCCCGACCAAATGCAGTATGGAGCTCCGATCCCCGGGGAACTTCGATCGAATCCGGAACTGCAACAGGCCTTTTTGAACGTATTCCTTGATCGTATCGGTACGTTCGCCTCGAATCCACAAGATCGGATGAACCCGCCCGAGCAGTTTCGGCTGCCCGAACCGGTATACATGATCTCGGCGCTGGCGGAATTTGAACCGATCGTCGTCGCTGAGATCCCGAATATGATCCAGCGGCTTTCGGCCGCTCGTGCACAGGCAACGTCACTTTTGACCGACGAGATGCGGAGCACTCTTCAAACGCGTGAACGTCAGAATAGCGGTTCACAATTGAGTTTTGAAGAACGCATCGAGAGGCTCGAAAAGGCCGACGAGGAAGGCAAACTCAATGACGCGATGATCGTAAATCTGATCTTTGGCACCAGCCGCACCGAAGGACAGTATGCGAAGGTCGAACCCTGGCTAGATAAAATAAAAGATGAAAATGTTCGGCGTGAGACCACAGCGTACTTTTGGTTCGTCCGGTCGCAGCTTGCGATCAAGGAATCTAGATTTCGTGATGCTGAGACCTACGCAGCAAAAGTACCTGAGATCGATCACCGTTCGATACTCGCGTTCGAGCTTGCCGAAGCTCAGCTTAAGAGCATCAACGACACGGCTTCAGCCTATCAGACATTGAACGAGGTTGCTAAACTCGTGCGCCTTACGGACAATTCAGCAACAAAGGCCAAGATATTGCTCGGTCTTGCGACGCAATACGAGAAGATCAATCTGGGTTTTGCGATCGAAGAGCTTGCTGAGGCCGTCAGGGTCTTGAATCGGACGAAGGACCCTGATATGTCGTCGATGTCGGTTTTCCGTCAGATAATCGGGAAGGATTTCGCGTCGTACGCAGTTTACAGTGTCCCGGGCTATGACATCGAAGGGACCTTTCGAAGGATCGGCGAACGTGATTTCGGGTTGACACTGTCGAACGCGAGAGCTCTCGATGATAAATTCCTGCGAACGATCGCGGTACTTTCAACTGCAAAACATTGCCTCGATAAGCCGCGGACAAAGAAAACAGTTCGGCCGTCCGCGAATTAATTGTCGGGTTTCTGCTCCGTACCGTCGGCCAGAGCTTCATCGATCTCTTTATCAAGCCGAAGGCGAAGACGCTCTACCAATTCATCGGCCTTTTTGATGCCCGTTTCCAGGTTTGTTTTATTGCGCTGCACCTCAGCGAGCAGATTTTGAAGATTCGTACGCTCAGCCGCGAGCTGACGGCGGCGGGATTCGCGGACCTCTTCGGGACGAAGCGAGCCTGCAGTTGCAACGCTCCGCTCGATCATCTCGGGCCGAATGTCGAACTCGATAGAATCCAGCCGCATCTGTATCGCATTCTCTTTCTCGATCATTTCGAAGATCTGCTTTCGCAGAGACTCGCTTCGCTGTTCCGCTCGCGTCAGAATATCCAGGTTCAGCATCAAGCGCTTCTGGACCGCATCCGGGTCAGATCCCCTTTGCGCCTCCAGCTGCCTGATCCTTGCCTCGAGCCGTTCGATCAGCTGAGCGGAACTTGTGTCCCCGTTCGCTCGACCGCTCGCGACATCGGTCTGCTGAACTGGGCGTTCCGCATCGTCGTCAGGAAAGTCGTTTGCCATGCTTATGATCTCCGGCTCTATCTTAGGCGTTGGTGTTGCTGCCGGACGCACGATCGGACTTCGATTACGGCGATCTGTCTGCGCTTCAGAAACGACCGTCAGTGCGATCATTAACATCAGGGCCGAGGCGGCTGCAGCCGACACACGCGACACCAGATCTTTAACTGCGGATCTTCTTCTTTTCATTGCTTTCATTGCTCGCATCTTTGTCCGGAATAAAGTCGCCGACAAAGATCTCAACCCCGTTTTTCACGAGACCGACGATCGGGATCGCATCCAATCCGGAATTCACGATACCCTTAACAAGGCCCTTTTTTCGTATGTCGGATCCCACAAGGGCGACGACGACGATCGTACCGCCAAATGGCAGCATCTTTGCACCTCGCTTAAAAAGCTGCCATCCGCCGACGTGGACGATCTTTCGCGTGATAGTAGTTTTCTTTGTTGCCATTGCCGTTCGAGTTTATACTTGTCAAAATTGGATGACAACAGCATACTTTTCTTTGCACGAATAAGACCCGCTTAAGTTCCGTTTTCCTTCATTATGCCACTCAGGATCGACAATGTTTCCAAGCGGTTTGGAACGAAATGGGTCCTCAGGGACGTTGATCTTGAGGCCGACCGCGGCTTCGTGATCGGCGTTTTTGGCCCGAAAGGCTGTGGAAAGACGACCGTTCTGCGAATTATCGCAGGACTGGAAAGCTCGAACAGCGGATCGATCGAAATGGATGGCGTCGCGATTAGTGAGCTCAGATCGAAGGGCGGGGTCGAGTTTATCCCGACAATACCGGTAAGCGGGTTTTGGCACAAAGCTCTTGGCAATCGAACTGGCGATACCGTCGACATCACGGCCAGACAGGCTGACCTGCTGAAGAATGCCCTCACCAGTGATGTTGAACTTCTGCTGTTGGACGACGTCTTTTGTTTTTTTGACGGACGGTCAAAACGAGAAATGATCGCCGACCTGCGACGCGAGATAAGATCCCGGAACAAGATCGCGTTGATCGCGATGAACAGTTTTGAAGATATCTTCGCGGCGTGTGATACGGTTGCCATCGTGGCGAATGGAACTGTTGCTCAGGCCGGAGATCCGATTCAGGTCTATGAAGGGCCGGCGAACCGAGCTGTAGCCGAGATATTCGGCCTAAACAATTTGTTTGCCGCAAGACGCCTCACATCAAGTAAAGCAGAGCTTCCGGAATTTCAAACGCGGAACGGGGATCACAGGCTGTTTGCCCGAAAAACGGATAGGTCGGCTCTAGGTTCACTGAATCAGGACGTCACCTTGGCGATCAGGCCCGAACACATTTCGATCTCATTCGGAGCCTCGTTCCCCGAAGACAACCTCTTGAAGGCGACGATCACTGAGGTCCAATGCCATGGCCCAACCACAATCGTCCATCTCGACTCAGACGGCCTCAAGCTGCAAGCTCTCGTCCTTCGACTCGTTGGGCTAAAGATCGGCGACGAATGCATGGTCGGTCTTCCACCCGACCGATTGACCGTGCTCCGTTCTTAGATCGACGGAGCGAGTATCACCTGAACCCTTCGGTTCTTAGCCCTGTTCGCGTTCGTCGTATTTGGTGCGATCGGCAGACTTGCTCCCATTCCACGAGCTTCGATCCGTTCACTCTGAATCCCATAAGCGTTCAAACGCATTGCGATGGCTCGCGAACGCTGTTGCGTGAGCATGTCCAGAACCTGTGTCTCACCCTGGTTGTCGGTGTGCGATTCGATCGTGATCCGATAATCGGAATGGTTCGAAAGCAGTTCGCTTAAGGAACCAAGCCGCTTATCGATGTTCGGGGCGAAATCAGATTCTCGCGTTGATGCCCAATACGACTCAGGCAATGTCAAAATGATCCCGCGTTCGCTTTTCGAGACGGCACCGAACTGGCGTAACGACCGCATGAAAGCGGGTTCGGCTGCCTGTATGGCTGCAAGCCGCTCGTCGCGTTTCTTTTGCTCATCGGCGGCACGGCGCTCATTCTCAAATGCCTCGAGACGAGACTTGGTGTTGGCCGATTCGACCTGAAGTCTTCCTAACTCTTCGCGAAGCCGGCCATTCTCAGCACGCAGTTCGCGGATCTGCTGATTGTAGTTGACGACGTCACGCTCAGAGAGTTCGCGATTCCGCGTCTCGCTTGCAAGAAGCTGCTTGAGCTCGGAGATCTCATTTTGCGCATCGCGGAGCCGATCTTCGACCTGACGCATCTCGGCATCTGTCCGCGTCTGCTCATTGCGTTTTTCGCGCGCTTCGGCCCTCGCGTAGGCAGTCGATTCTGCCTTCACGGCAGTACTTATCGCACGCCTTGCGGTAATATCGACCTCATCTTCTTTGCGGCCCGCTTTCCACGCATCTTCCGAATTCTTCAACAGGGTCTCGGCTTCGCGAAGATCTTCGGCAGCATCGCGTTCCGCACCGGCAAATCGAGCCAACGCTATGCTCTGCTTCGCTTGGAGTATCGTCGAAGGTGTTCGGGAATAATCGAGCTCGGCGATCTCGGGTGTACGTGCGTCGCGAAAAAAGTCGCTTGAATTTCCGAAATACTGCACCGCCGGAACCGTCGTGATCGGCCTTCCGGTCAAGGTGGTCGGATTGAGGTTTTCGAGCATTATTTCCTGACTCGGACGCCGGACAAGAAAGTGCGGTTCGGCCGTGATGATCAGCGCAAAGGTCTGCAGCTTTGTTGTGACGCTGATCTTTGAATCGAATTCAAAAAATCCGCGACGCTTTATTTCGCCGAGATTATCAACCTGTCCTTCGGGCGAGATCGCCCACAACACATAGGTCGCATAGCCCGCACCAAGTTCGAACGGCCGCGGCATTTTTGAAACCGACAGGTCGATCTCGCTCCCGTTCCGCGACGTCCGCCGGATCGTCGCCTCGCCTTTCATTCGCGGAAATCGCGTCGTGCCGCGAAACTGCACAAACACCCTTTCGTTCAAAGGATATGTGATCGCCGTTGTTCGGCGTGAAAGATCGGTTTGACCAAAAGCCGAGACTCCGGAAATCAGTAGTAGAAATATGATCACTAGGGTTATAGTTACTTTCATTTTTAGCATTGTGTTTCGTCTCCGAGGCTGCCTGGCGTTATGAAAAAGATGCCACATTTGTTTTGGACGTTGCAAACATAACAAATTTGGACAACCTGATGTTCGGTAAAGTATAGTCGAATCTTCGATTTCCGATGCAGGACCTCAAGCGATTACTTATTTATCTTTGGCCGCATTGGCCCTCGTTCATCCTCGCCCTCGTCGCGATGTTCTTGGTTGCTGTCTTTGAAACCGCGATAGGCACGCTGCTCGTTCCGATCTTCGAGCAATTTGTTCCGGAATCCGGCACCGGTGCCGAAATTCCGTTCAGCTTGAATGATCTCATCCCGAAAGAGCCCTGGTGGAGCGCCTGGACGGCGATTACCGCGATGCTCCTCTCCTTCACGCTACTGAAAGGAATAGCTGAATACGCATCGTCGTATTTGATGGCAAAGATCGGGCAATCGGCCGTACTGCAGCTTCGTAAGGAACTCTATCAGCATCTTCTGATGCAATCGGCATCGTTTTTCGAACGTAATCGAACAAATTTTCTTGTGTCGCGGTTGGTCGTGAGCTGTTCTGCTATCGAATTGGCTGTGTCTGCGAACCTCCGTGACGTGTTACGCGAAAGCATAATGCTGGTCGCTTTTCTTGGCGCCGCATTCTACTTCAATTGGCGACTGATGCTTGGCGCGATCATCATTGCCCCAATAATCGCATTTCTCACCAGCATGTTCAGTCGGGCATTGAGAAAGCTTGCTGAAGTCTCTTTTGAGGGAAATAAACTGCTTACCGACACCGCACAGGAGACCTTGGCAAATCACAACATCGTGACCGCGTACCGTGCAGAGAAACGCGAACTAGAACGATTCGAGCGTGTTGCAGAGGTAATCGCTAAAGCAAACCTACGTTCCGGCCGTATCGCCGCGACCTCACCGCCGACCATCGAGATGATCGGGATGTTCGCGGTCGTGATCCTTCTATACTTTGGATTGCGAGAGATCAATACAGCGGGAATGGACGCGAAGCACTTTTTCACGTTTCTCTTTTTTCTGTTCAGAAGCTATGACCCGATGCGAAAGATATCTCGTCAGCACAACGAAATCTCAAGGGCGTTTGCCGCCGCACGCGACGTTTGGGACGTGCTCGATAAGAGCGAGCGGCTTGAAGACAAGCCCTCGGCAAAAGAGGTCAACGGACTTGGATCGAAGATCGAGCTTCGCGATGTCGGTTTCAGCTACGGTGAAGATTCCAGATCGATTCTTGACCAGATCTCTATGTCGATCGAAAAAGGCTCGGTCGTTGCGCTCGTTGGTGAGAGCGGAGGCGGCAAATCGACTCTTGTCAAGCTGATCCAGAGGCTGTATGACCCAACGTCAGGCAGCATTTTATGGGATGGACACGACCTTCGCGATCTTAAGCTGTCTAGCCTGAAAAAGCAGATAGCGTTGGTCACACAAGAGACGATCTTGTTCAACGACACGGTCCGTTACAACATTTCGTACGGAAACCCTGACGCGACCGATGCCGAGATCGAAGAGGCCGCCCGCATAGCTTTTGCGGCGGACTTCATCGACGAACTGCCTGACAAATTTGACACGCCTGTCGGTGAAAGGGGAACGCAGTTATCCGGCGGCCAACGTCAGCGGATAGCGATCGCAAGAGCAGTGCTCGTAAACGCCCCCGTCCTGATCCTCGACGAAGCCACATCGGCCCTCGATACCGAATCGGAACGTCTGGTGCAGATGGCGCTTTCAAATCTGATGCGTGGAAAAACGTCGATAGTGATCGCCCACCGGCTTTCGACCGTCCGGCGAGCAGACAAGATCGTCGTGCTGGAGCGTGGAAAAATAGTCGAAACGGGCACGCACGACGAACTCATGAAAAACAATGGTAAGTACCGGCGTCTTTACGAATTGCAGTTCGCGGGTGAAGAGAGCGTTGACAATTAGTTCAGTCGGAATGATCCTCAACGCGTTTTTTCAGTTTTTTCAGATCCGAAGAGATCCATTCAGACACGGCACGATTCAAAGCGGGAGGCGGGATCTGGTAAAGGTTTTCACCGACGCTCTGAACTCTGATCTTGGCCAGTGTACCGCCGTCCGTATCGCTTAGATCATACCGGATGATCATCTGAAACGGCTCGTCGGCGGCGATCTCAACAAAGGTCTCGGGTTCGTCATTTGTGACCAGATAGACCGTCGAAAAGCTTCGGCCGAGAAAGCTGCCGACACGCTCGATCTTAGAACCCTTTTTCATCAATCCCTGTGTTTGCGGAAAGACATTCGTCAACCCGCTGATCCAGAGCCTGTCGCACTTCGGGTCAAACATAACGTTCGCTACATCGGTTCTCGGCCGATCGATAACGATCTCCGCCTTTGCATCAACAGACATTTTTGGGTTACTCCGGACGGTTGGTTTTGTGGGAATCCGACACGAAAAAGAATACCAACAGATAAACAAGGTGTAAAGCCTTTTATCCATTCGACTTCGCCATCCCACTGATCTGTTGCATAATACCCCGGTCAAGTACTTTCGCCCGATAACTTGAATTCATGAGATCAATGACAGGCTTTGGCCGCGGATCATTTACCGACGAGTCGCTCGCGATAGCGGTCGAACTCAAGACCGTGAACAACCGCTTTCTCGACGTGAACATGCGCCTCCCGAGCGAGATGCAGGCGCTCGAATCGAATTTCAAAAGGCTGATCAGCGGCAGGCTGAGCCGAGGACGCGTCGAAGTGAACGTCCAATATGACCGTGAAGAGGCCGTCGTCTACGAACTTAACCGACCGTTGATCGAAGGTTACCTTAGGGCGATAAAAGAAATGCAGGACGAATTCGCCCTCTCAGGCGAACCGGACCTGAATGTCGTTGCACGCCTTCCGAATGTTTTGCTGACCAAGAAAGCAGAGCTTGAGGATGCCTTTTCAACGGCAGCCGAGAACGCACTGAACCTCGCCCTTGATGACCTTGAACAGATGCGTGAAAGTGAAGGGGCAATGCTTCAGGCCGAGGTTTCGCAGCGGCTTGACGAGATCGAAAAGCGTTTGCTGCCGATCGAAGCCGAAGCCGGAACGATCGGTGAAGAATATCGCTTGAGGTTGACAAAGCGGATCGGTGAGATGCTCGCAAAAAGCGAATCGCAGATCGAGATCGATCAGGGACGGCTTGCCCAGGAGATAGCGTACATCGCTGACCGTTCCGACATCTCGGAGGAGATCGCCCGGCTTCGGACGCACATCGAGCATTTCCGGACAATAATGAACGAAGAGAAAGAGGTCGGGAAACGACTCGATTTCCTGACCCAGGAGCTCAACCGCGAGGCAAATACAATTACCTCAAAGACCAACAACATGTCCGTCAAAGAAAATGCCTTGCAGATAAAGAGCGAGATTGAGAAAATCCGCGAACAGGTGCAAAATGTCGAATGACGTTTGTATGCTTCGTGCCCGATGAAAGGTAACCTGATCATAATTAGCTCGCCTTCCGGCGGAGGAAAGGGCACCCTTATTCGCGAGATACTCCAGTCCGTTCCCGACATCGGATATTCGGTCTCGCTAACGACGCGTGCACCTCGTTTCGGCGAGGAAGACGGACGCGACTACCACTTTGTCACACAGCAGGAGTTTCAGGACTGCATAGATCGCGGGGGCTTTCTCGAATACGCCGAAGTTCACGGAAATCTCTACGGAACCTCGCGTGACCAGACCGACCGCATCACCGCTGAGGGACGCGACGTAATACTTGAGATCGACGTCCAGGGTGCGATCGCCGTTCTAGAAAAGGTGCCGGACGCCGTGAGCATCTTTATTCTGCCGCCGTCTTTCGAGGTCCTTAAAGCAAGGCTTACTGCACGAAACACCGAAGATGCCGCCGGTCTCGCCCTGCGTTTGAGAAATTCGATCACCGAAGTGATGCAGTACGAGCGGTTCGATTACGTCATCGTCAACGAAGAGGTCCCTGTCGCAGCGAGGCTGCTGTCGTCGATCATCCTTGCCGAACGCCAAAAGCGAAATAGACAAAGTGAGGCGATAGGGTGTATCCTAGATAGTTTCGCAGCGGCGAATGAGAAAACGACTGGATAAGGACCGTTAATTATGGCTAAAGTGAAGGAAGAAGCTATCGAAGAGATCGAAGAAGGCGTTGGTGAATTGATCGACCCGCCTGAGATAGATTCCAAATACCGAATGATCATTCTCGCCGCTCAGCGAAGCAAGCAGCTTCAACGCGGTGCTATCTCGCGAACCGAGATCGACATACGTAAGCATAAACCGACCCGTGTGGCGATGCGTGAGCTCAGCGAGAAAAAGGTGAACTTCAAATTTACCGACCAGACCGAACAGCCGTTGACGCAGTAATAGAGAGCCATTGATTTAATGAGAAGAGCCGCCTTCATCGGGCGGCTCTTCTTTTGACTATCGACCAGCCAACGTTACTTACCGTGATTTTGCAGTAAAGCGAACTTACCGCTCGTCGTTATTTTCGGTCGAACCCGCCTGACCGCCTTACATCCCTTTGTAATTCGGCCCACCTCCGCCTTCGGGAGTGACCCAATTGATGATCTGATACGGGTCGGCAATGTCACACGTCTTGCAGTGGACGCAGTTCGAGAAATTCACTTTCAGTTCCTTTCGTCCGGTCCCCGGGTTCTCTTCCATCTCATAGACGGCTGCCGGACAGAACCGCTGACACGGATTGCCGTATTCCTCGACACATCGCGTCGCACAGATCTCAGTATCGAGGACATGAAGATGCGACGGCTGATCCTCGTCATGCGATACGCCGGCATGAAAGACGTCGGTCACCTTGTCGAAAGTATATTCCTTGTCGAAAGGCACATTCGAATAGCGGCTTCCATTCTCCGTCTGCCATTTTCCGCTCTCGGTCAATTTAGCCATCCGTTCGTGTCCGGCGACATGATGCTCTTTCGGCATAAAGCCCCAGGCAAGGCCCTTGGTCAGGAACTGCAGACCCGAATTGATAAGAGCCGACCAGCGCCCTTTCTGGAACGCACCATGAAAATTCCTCACAGGATGAAGCTCGTCGTATATCCAGCTCAGGTTCACCTTCTCGTCGTAATGACGGAGCGTTTTTGACGTGAAATCTTCGTGCTCCAGTGCACCTACGATGGTCTCTGCGGCAAGCATCCCTGATTTCATCGCCGTATGGATGCCTTTGATCCGCTGGCCATTGAGAAACGAAGCCGAATCGCCGACCAGAAGCACACCGTCGGCAAAGAGCTTTGGCATCGTCCAATAGCCGCCGGCATTGATGGTCTTCGCACCGTATTTGATCATCTTGCCGCCTTCGAGTATCTCGGCGATCGCAGGATGCGTTTTGAACTTCTGAAACTCGGCATGCGGGTCGATGTTCGGATCAACGTAATCAAGGCCGGTAACGTAACCGATACTGACGATGTTGTCCTTCATACCGTAGACCCACCCGCCACCGTAGGTCTGGGTGTCTGAAGGAAAGCCGAGCGTGTGGACGACCTTGCCTTCCGGAAATCGTCCTGCCGGCAATTCCCACAGCTCTTTGACCCCGATCGAAAAGACCTGCGGCTCCTTGCCTTCCATCAGGCCGAGCCTTGCCATAAGCTGTTTTGCAAGCGAACCTCGCGAGCCTTCGCCGAGGACCGTCACCTTTGCCAAAAGGTCAACACCGGGCTCGAAATTCGGCTTCGGACGGCCTTCCTTGTCGATCCCTTTATCGCCTGTCCTGATGCCGATGACACGGTCATTTTCGTCGTAAAGCACCTCGGCGGCCGGAAATTCGGGAAAGACGTTGATGCCGGCCTCTTCGCACTTTTCGCCAAGCCATTCACACATCTTTGATAGGCTGAGGATGTACTTGCCCTTGTTCTTGAGCGGCGGAGGAACGATCGGTGCATTGATCTTCCGGTTTTCGGTCAGATACCACGCCGCATCCTCCGTCACAACGGTGTCGACCGGACAGCCCTGCTCAAGAAAGTCGGGCATAAGCTCGCGGATCGCTTTCGGGTCCATAACGGCACCCGACAGGATGTGTGCCCCGACGAACGAGCCTTTTTCGACGATGCCGATCTCGATCTCGCCGATCTTGCGTCCGTGTTTGATGCCGCGGTCGATCAGCTCGTCATGACGTGCGATCTCGCTCTTAAGGTGTAAAGCCGCCGCAAGGTTCGCCGGTCCGGCTCCGACGAAGACGACGTCCATCTCGATCTGTTCGCGTTCGATCATAATCTTGTACGAATAAATGAATAATGATTCAGTCGTGAAGAGTATATCAAAGTGGCGAAACATTTCTTAGAAGCCAAAAAGGTATTCAGGCAACAGCGGCATCTTGTTTCACGAACAAAGCTCCGCTCCCGGATGTGAGGCGAGTTTCAAGTCGTCGTTCGGTTTATGGCCAAGGGTGTTCTAAAATCCTGGTGTGCGGAAGCTTTTTGTAATAATGATGATCGGTTTATCGGCATGCTCCGGATCGCCAAGGCTGCCGAAGCGGTCTGAAGCTCCAATGACGATGCTCTGGGCATGGGAGCGTCCCGAGGATCTTCGGTTCATCGACCCTGCGACGACCGGTGTCGCGTTTCTCGCACAGACCCTGACGCTTGAGAATGACGAGGTCAGATTCGCGCCTAGACGCCAACCGCTCGAGGTGCCCGATGGGACGTATCTGATCGCCGTCACACGCATCGAAAGCATCAGACGGACCGAAAGCAGCCCGGTCTATTCGCCCCGTCAACTTGAACGCCTGACCTCGCTAATCGCCGATACGCTCAACCGGCCGCACGTGCGCGGCATTCAGACCGATTTCGATGCTGTCGTCACCGAACGTCCGTTCTACCGCAAACTCGTGGCCGAACTGCGTTCGAGGCTGCCCGCGAACACACCGCTAACGATCACCGCTCTTGCATCCTGGTGCATCGGCGACAAATGGCTGAACGGAATGGATGTTGACGAGGCAGTGCCGATGGCATTCGTGATGGGTGCCGATACCGAACGCGTCCGTTCGTACCTCAAAAGCGGAAAAGACTGGACCGAGCCGATCTGCCGCGAGAGCTACGGCGTCTCGGTCGATGAACCGCCGATCGAAGGCCGCAAAGCGGGCAGACGTATCTATTATTTCAAAAACACGCCCTGGAAACGCGATGACCCGATAGGCAATACCTGAACGAACCTCAGGAGCGATGCGAAATGCCTGCGATCCGCAACTTGAACGCTGACCAACGAACCAGAGTCCCTTTTTAGCTCGTACCTTCGAATTGCTTCTTCAGGCTCTCGGTGTACGGGGCACGCGCGACGCCTTTTTCGGTGATTATCGCCGTGACGAGGTCGTTCGGCGTAACGTCGAAAGCATAGTTGCTGACGAGCGTGTCGTCGGGCGCAAGCTGAATGTCTTTGACGTGTGTTACCTCGCGGATATCGCGTTCCTCGATCGGAATCTCTTCGCCGGTCGGGCAATTGAGATCGACGGTCGAAAGCGGAGCGGCGACATAGAACGGTATGCCGTGACGCTGTGCGAGCACGGCGACCATATACGTCCCGATCTTGTTGGCAACGTCGCCATTTGCGGCGATCCGGTCAGAGCCGACAACGACGGCATGGACGTCGCCTTTCTTCATTATGTGGCCGCTCATATTATCGGTGATGAGCGTGACGGGAATGTCGTCCTGCATCAATTCCCATGCCGTCAGGCGTGCTCCCTGCAGATAGGGCCTTGTTTCGTCAGCGATCACGGATATCGTCTTGCCCTGATCGACGGCTCCGCGAATAACGCCAAGGGCGGTTCCCCAAACGCCGCCGGTGGCGAGTGCTCCGGCATTGCAATGGGTCAGGACAGTCGAATTATCTGCGATCAGCTCGCCGCCGAACTTGGCGATCAGACGCTGCGATTCGATATCTTCGTCGTGTATCGCCCTGGCATCGTCGGCAAGTATTTGCTTGGCCTCGCTGACCGATTTCCCCTCCGCTTTTGCCTTTTGAAATGTGCGTTTCATGCGGTCGATCGCCCAGAATAGGTTTACCGCCGTCGGACGCGTTGCACCAAGCACGCTGCAGATATAATCGAGCTCTTCTTCAAGATCGTCGATATTCGTTCCAACAAATTGCCTGGCACCGAGGGCTACGCCGTAGGCCGCTGAAACGCCGATCGCCGGAGCTCCGCGGACGACCATGTCTTTGATGCCGGCGGCAACCTCAACATAGGTTCGGAGCGTCAGCCATTTCTCCTCGGTCGGCAGCAGACGCTGGTCGAGCATCAACACGCCTTCGTCAGACCATTTAACAGGAATGATGTTCAGGTTCATATATATTCTTAAGCGGTCGAGAGTGCGAAACGGTGATTTTACAACATCGCGTAAATTCCTGAAACAATTGCGGTATGTTTTCGCGTTTATAGTCGGGATAAGTTGGGAGGGCGGCGATGAAGATCGAGACGGTATTGGACGGCCTGCACGCATCGGTAACGCGGCGGCGATGGACACAGTTGTTCACTGCATTTGTCCGCGTTTTGCTCGGATTGGCATTCATACCACCAAGCATCCCGAAGATAATGCATAAGCCTTTCACCGTGCTGCCTGACAGCAATCCGGTCGGTGCGTATTTCAACGCTCTCTACAACACTGGCTACTATTACGACTTCTTGGGCTGGTCGCAGCTCATTGCGGCGATCTTGCTGCTGATTCCGAGAACGTCACACATCGGAACGCTCATTTTCTTTCCGATAATCGTGAACATCGCCGTTTTGACGAGTTCTGTCGGCTTTAAGGGCACGTGGGCGATCACGATATTGATGTCGTTGGCCGGACTTTATCTGGTCTGTTGGGAATACGACCGTCTCAAGCCGATCGTCTTTCGCAGCCGTTCGCAGCGGGCATCGGGATACAGCTGGCAGTTCTTGACGATACCGCTGTTCTTTGCGGCAGGCGGATTTGCGATGAGCGGAATCTGGCGACTGATGATGCTCGGAAACCTAAGTAACTATCTTTGGGCCGGAGCCGTACTGGCAGCCGTCGGTTTTGTATTCGGCATTCTCGTGACCATGCACTACCGTTTTATGCCGGTCGGAAGCCTTGCCGGCGATGAGCACGGAAGCGAAACGCAGCAGCCTCGGGCAAATACATCCGATCATCAGTGATCTTCTTTCATTCGCTAACGCTCAGAAATGTCAGTTAGTGCACATTCCCGTCAGTTTGATACTCGCCTTTAGTTGTTTTATAGTCTCTTTTTACTTTGCTCATCAACGCAACAAAGTAGACCTCCCATGAACGCTCCGTTCGGCACGGGCGTTTTGCGATACACAATGCAACATGCTGTTTCTGAATCGATGGATCTAACTTTTCGCTCTTTCAACCCCTTGGGCATTCAGCTTCCTGAGCCGATCAGGGCTTTGGACCGCATATCGAAGAACTTCTATTGGTCGTGGCATCCGGAAGGCGTCGAACTTTTTCGCGAGATCGATGCGAAGCTCTGGGATGACTGCGAACAGCATCCGCTGAAGATGCTGGCCGATGCCGGCGAGCTCCGGCTTTGGCAAAAAGCAGCAGAGCCCGATTACGTCGAGAAGCTTAACCGCTTTGCCGAGCGGTTTGATGCCTATATGGCCGAGCGTCCGAGATATTTTGACAACGGGCCGACACCCGAACATCCGGTAGCCTATCTTTGTGCCGAATACGGCGTTCACAATTCCCTGCCGAACTATTCCGGCGGTCTCGGGATACTCGCCGGCGATCATCTCAAATCGGCCAGCGACATGAACGTTCCGCTTGTCGCCATCGGCCTCTTGTATCGATATGGTTATTTCCGGCAGGACATCGCTCACGACGGTTGGCAGGAAGAGCATTACTCGAACATCTTTGATCTTGGCCTTTCTATCACGCCTGTGGTAAAGCCGACGGGCGAGACGGTAAGGATAATGGTCCGGATCCGCGGACGCGAGGTCCACGCTCAGGCATGGCTTGCTCAGGTCGGGCGGATCAAGCTTTATTTGCTCGATACGAACGTCGAAGGCAACAGCGAGGTCGACCGGATGATCACCGGACATCTCTACGGCGGGGACACCGAGACGAGGATCGTTCAGGAGAAGGTGCTCGGAATCGGCGGTGTCAGATTGCTGAGAAAGCTGGGGATCTCGCCCTCGGTTTTCCACCTGAACGAAGGCCACGCTGCGTTTTCGACCTTAGAGCTGGTGCATGAGTACATCGCCGCAAACCCGCAGGCAAGTTTCGAAGAGGCTCAAGCAGCGGTCCGTCAGCAATGCGTTTTCACGACACATACTCCGGTCGCCGCAGGCAACGATGTTTTCCTGCCCGAGACACTCGCCGGCTGCTTCAGCCCTGAATACATCGCATCGCTAAAGCTTGATGCCGACGCTTTCAACGCGCTCGGACGCGTCGACCCGGCGAACAAAGATGAGGCGTTCGGGATGACGCCTTTCGCTTTACGGATGACACGATCTGCCAATGGCGTTGCCGAAAAACACGGCGAGGTTTCGCGAGAGCTGTGGCGTGCGATGTTCCCTGATGAAGCCGAGGTCCCGATCACACACGTCACCAACGGTGTTCATCCGCCGACTTGGATCGCACCGGCCTTTCAGGACCTGTATCTCGACATCATCGGTCCCGATTGGAAAGATCTTACGCACGATAGCGGCAGCTGGGCATCGGCTGTAAGCGACCTGCCAGATGCCGAGATCTGGCAGCGGCACATGACGCTCAAGAATCTGCTGATATCCTTCATCCGCAGCCGGACGCGGGCAAAGGAAACAGGCGTCCGCGACACGATCAACGAACGGATGGAAACGGCCGGACTTTTTTCGCCCGATGTACTGACGATAGGATTCGCAAGGCGTGTCGCCCAGTACAAACGCTGGAACCTTATCCTTTCGGACATCGATCGATTATTGAAAATGGTCGACCACGCCGATACGCCGGTCCAGTTCGTATTCGCTGGCAAAGCTCATCCGCAGGATCGCACCGCAAAGCAGATACTTCAGGACCTGATGTCGATAAACCACGAATCGAATTGGCAGAGGCGTGCTGTATTCATCGAAGACTACGATCAGGAGGTCGCCAGATACCTTGTCCATGGCGTCGACGTCTGGATGAATGTACCGCGTCGTCCTCATGAGGCGAGCGGGACGAGCGGGATGAAAGCTGCGATGAACGGCGTGCTTAATTTCTCGATCCTCGACGGCTGGTGGATCGAAGGCTACAACGGCACGAATGGTTTTTCGATCGGTGATATGCGGGATTTTCAAAGCGACGAAGAGATCGATGCGATCGAGGCCGATGCACTTTATTCATCGCTTGAGAATGAGGTGATACCGGCATTTTACGATCGCGATGCGACGGGATTGCCAACGGCATGGATCGCACGAATGAAGGATTCGATCGCGACGCTTACGCCTCAATTTTCGAGCGACAGGATGGTGAGCGATTATATCGAGCGGATCTATACCGTCCGATAACTGAAACAACGGCCTCTTAGGCGTTTAAGTCTTATAGGTCGAATGTCCGTTTCGAATCAAAAGTAAGACACGCGAGAACGATGCAGAATCTTGAATTCAATACCGGCGTGATACGGCCGGTCGAGTGCTTCAAAGAGGCGTGGGATCGGATCAAGGACCAATACTGGATGGTCTTCGGCGTGGTCATCGTCGGCCTGCTTGTGGCAAGCGTGATACCGATCGTGATCATGGGCCCGATGATGATCGGCGTCTATCTTTGCCTTTTTGAGAAGTACGATGGCAGGACCATCGGCTTTGACAAGCTCTTCAAGGGCTTTGATCTCTTCCTGCAAAGCTTCATCCTTTCACTGATAATCTTTATACCGGTGCTGGTGATGGTCGTACTGATCTATGTTCCGATGATCGCTATGGCGGTTGCCGGCACACGGATGAGCGAAGACGAGCTTTTGCCGTTCCTGATCGGCATGATCGCCGTCGAGCTCGTTTTTGCAGTGATCATGGTCTGTCTGCACACTCTGATGATGTTTGCGTTTCCTTTGATGGCTGACAAGGGGCTTTCGGCATGGCAATCGATCCGGCTAAGTGCCTCGGCAGTATGGAAGAACATGGCCGGCGTCGTCGGCCTTTTTGCCGTCGGGTTCGTCGTCGCGATGCTCGGTTACCTGGTGTTATGCGTGGGGATCTACCTTACGATCCCGTTGATCTTCATGGCCAACGTCGTGGCATATCGAAAAGTGTTTCCGGGACCGGCTGAAAGGTTCGTCTCGCCGCCTCCGCCAAATCTCTATCAGAATTTATAGTCATGCCGGCATCATTTCGAACTATTGGATCATTTGACGACCTCGATGATGCGTTCGAGCGATCGAACGTCGAGCCGGTCGTTGTTCTGAAACACAGCAACCGCTGCGGTATCAGCTTCGACATCTTCGAGCAGATGCACGATTTTGACGGTGAGGTCAATGTCGTCGTCATCCAGGAATCGCGAGCGGTTTCGGATGCGGTTGCCGAGCGAACAGGCCATCGGCATCAATCGCCGCAGGCTTTCGTTATCAGAGACGGCCGTGCGGTATATCACGCCACGCATTACGCGATCGACCCAATAGCGATCGGCCGGGCGGTAAGGGAGTCGGAATAGGCCAGATGACCCGTGATGAGTAGTTTATGATCGAACCGGTCAAGATAATCGAAGAGAACGACGCTGAGATCACGATCGAATGGTCCGATGACAGCATTACACATTACCAAGCGCCCGGACTCAGGCGTGCGTGTCCGTGTGCCGGGTGCATCAATGAATGGACCGGTGAAAAGATGCTTCGTGACGATCAGGTGGCCGATGATATCTCGTTTCGGCACATTTCCATTGTCGGGCGCTATGCGTTGAATTTCCATTTCTCAGATGGTCACGACACCGGCATATTCAGCTTCGAGTACCTCAGGAAATTTTCTTCCAAACAATAAATCTGCTTTCTCTCCTCAAAACGGTTACAATGACCGTATGCAGGAACGCGATATTTTTGACGAACGGCAAGAGATAAAGACTGCAAGCTTTGCATGCCCGCATTGCCGTGAGCGAAACGACTACGATATCAGATGGATGAAGCGGACCAAGCGAAAGCAGGCTCCGCGAAACCTTAATGAACACGACCGTGCCCGTTACGAGAAATCACGCGATTATATGGTCCGGATCGATGATCAATTGGCGTGCAAGAACATGCGATGTCGAAAGCGTTTCGAGATACCGTCTTCGCAATCCGTGGTATTTATCTGAGCAACCGGGAGGAACTGAGACAATGACCGGAAAAAACCTGGAATTCTACGCTGACGAGCCGCTGCCCGATCAGGAAGTAAAGGAGCTGATGGACGAAGAGATCGAACACGCTCCTCGGGCTCCGGGAGAACTGTTCCAACGGCTGACCGAACATCATTCGTCGTCGCCGGCCGATTCGGGCGGTGACATAGATGCCTCGTGGGAAGAGGTGAACAGTTCAGGCTCGGAGGCTGTGTTTGGCCACAACCCTACTCCCGATCAGTCCGATGTCGAGGAGAATGCACATGCTATGGGCATTGACTTCGAAGACAACGAACCGCTCGATTTCGTTCGAAAGATGGAAAAACGCGATCGAGACCGATTCGAGCTTAACGAGGATTCGAAATCGACCCGTAACGAGATCTGAAAACCTGCTCAAATACGAAAAAAGGGCCGTTGACAGCTAGTCCCGGCCCTTTATTTCTTCATCCCGGTCAGTTTAATACATCGTGAATCCGTAATCGATCGTTACGTTGATGGTAACCGGCACGCCATTTACCTTTTTCGGCTCAAAACGGATCTGCCTCGCCGCCGCGATCGCCTGTTCCGTCAAACCGTGCGGCAGACGCGTGACCGGAGTGATCGATCCAACCTGTCCGGATGCCAAAAGCGTGACCTTCAAACGGACGTTGCCCTGAACGTTGTTCGTACGGGCCGCATCGGTGTAGGTCGCCTTGGGTTTTGCGAGTATGCGATAGTTGACCGTGACCGCCGGAGCTCGCGGAGGCGGGCCTGAACCGCCCGAACCCGTTCCACCGCCGTTGCCGTCACCGATACCGCTGCCACTGCCCGATCCCGTACCGCTGCCGGTTCCGGTTCCAGATCCGCTTCCCTGGCCGGTACCGGTTCCGGTGCCCTGACCGCCGCCGGTCCCGGGGCCATTGGAAATCCCCGCGAATTTCGAATTCGGATCACCCCAACGGTCATATTGCTTGTCAAACTTCCGGTCGCCTTCGGTTTGCGGCGGAGGGGTTTTCAATTCAAAATTGTCGCTGCGAAATACCTTTGCATCGGGCGGACGTGTAGGCGTCCTTGATTGATCGGCAAGGTCACCCTGCGAAGTCTCTTCTTTATCTTCGCGGCCACCACCGCCGCCTCCGCCGCCATCCTTATCGTCTTTTTTCTGCTGTTCCTCTTCCTCGACCGGCATCGGAACGCTGTCAAGCAACAATGCGATCGAATAATCGTCGCCGATCGACCCGACTCCTAGGTCTTTTTGAAATAGAGAGACGGCCCAGCTCAAAAGAACGGCCGAAATGACAAAAAACGTCGAGCCAAGCAAAAGAACGTTCCTCTGCTTTACATTCGTCTCCTGAATTACGGTTACGTAATAACCGCCGTCATCGTCGCGGGTAACATTGGACGGCTGCGAGACCGCTCGCGGCTCATCAGCAGAAACCGGACGTGATCGGATGTATGGAACCGAAGATCGCACTTCGTCTACCGCCGCAATCTCCGGTTCAAAAACATCGTTCGGCTCCGACGCGACCACTTCGGGAGTGACCGGCACTTCGTCGACCGGCTCTTCGATCGTGATATCGGGCTGCTCCCAAACCGAAGCATCTGCCGATGCTTCGACCGACGCTGAAGGCTCTACGGTCAAGATCGACGGAGTGGGAGCCGCATCAGCCACAACTTCGTCCTTTGATATCGGATTCATCTCGAAAGCTTGCAGCGATGCACCACAATCAGGACAAAACGCAAACCTTTCGGCAAATCCCTCATCACACGAACTGCAATACTTTAAAATCTTTCCCATCTCTTTCGCCTCTCGATCTCTCAACCGGTTACGGCCGGAATCCAATTGCCAAAAAATATTATACCGCGTTTTCTCCGGATGTTAAGCCCTTTTGACAAAACGCGGCCGTCGCATGCCCGCGTGTCCGTTCAATACTTGTAGATGCGTGCGATTGTTGACGCGATGCCCGCCTCATGCAAAAACAATTTGGCATAAAAGCGATGTCCCCGCCATGGCTTACAACACGGTAATGGAATTCTGCAACTAAAAAGGATAACATCTTGTTTTTACGAACTAATCAGATGAAGATCTTTATTGATTTTGTTACCCGCTCGGCGGCGATTTTCGTCGCCGCAATGTTATTAATTGGGCCGGCATTCGGCCAGTCATCCGTCCTTGTGCCGCAGCAAGAGAAATTGCTCAATGGGCTCAAGGTGCAGATGTGGCCGGACAAAACATCGCAAAAGGTCGAGGTGAAACTTCGGATACATGCCGGAGCATCATTTGACCCGCAGGGAAAGGAAGGCCAGATGAAGATGTTGGCCGAGGCCATCTTCCCGAATAGTTCGTCCCGCGAATACTTCGCAGACGATCTTGGCGGCACTCTCGAGCTGATCACTAATTACGATTACATTCAGATCAATGCGTCATCGCGTCCGGATGCATTCCTGACGCTTCTCGAAACGCTTGCCGGTGCAGTTTCAAATCCGAGTCTCGACAAAGAAACGACAGCAGCGGTCAAAGCGATGGTGACCGCCCTCGAGGCCGAAGCCGGAAAAGACCCGGCATATGTTGCGGATCGAGGTGCCGCAGCGAAGCTGTTTGGCTCATTTCCTTATGGCCGACCGATCCTGGGCACGCAGCGATCATTGGAAAAGATCGATTTCGCAGACCTTCGGTTCGCATACGATCGGCTTTTCGGTGCCGACAATGCGACGCTTGCCGTAAGCGGCAATTTCGACCCGGCCCTGGCGTATCGTGCTGCCCGACGGTTCTTTGGTTCGTGGCTCAAATCAGACAAGAAAGTGCCGTCGACCTTTCGTCAGCCCGAGGCTCCCGACGCAGCTCCTCAGATGATCGATTCGCCGGACCCATCTCGAAAAGAGGTTCGGATCGCGATACGCGGTTTTTCCCGCAATGACAAGGATCATTTTGCGGCCGAGGTCGCGAGATCGATCATCGAAAGCCGATTGCGGTCGAGGCTCGGTGCCGAACGAAGTACCGCCGCTTTCGTCAGACTCGAATCCCATATCTTACCGGGTGCATTGGTGGTCGGTTTTTCAAACATCATGTTCCAACCTGTCACCGGGGCAGATGGGGCCAATAAACTAGAGGCAGCTGAATTAACAAAAAAGATACTTTCCGAGGAGATCACTGACAGTGAATATTCCGCTGCTCTCGCTGTCGCTCGGTCTGAACGGGCACGAAAGGACAAGGTCACCGATTGGCTTGATGGTGACACGTATCGCATAGTATCGGTAAAGGCCGATACTGAGGCTCAAACCCGTATCGCGATCGCAGACGTGAAACGGGTAATGGCGAAACTTGCGGGAGCGCCGATGGCCATCATCATTGTCACTGGTCCAAATGCCGAAGCAAAATAACCTGGATCAGCAACGAACACGCGGTGAACTCGAGCATGCCAAGGCCGTCAGGGCAATGTTCTCGGGCATTGCCGGGCGCTATGACGTTCTTAACCATGTGCTTTCGGCAAATATTGACAAGCGATGGCGAAGAAAGGTCCGTTCAAAGCTCTCGGACATCCTTGAAGACGACAATGCCTCGGTGCTCGACGTCGCATGCGGTACCGGCGACCTCTCGATCGAACTCCAATCAGGCAGCAACGCAAAGGTGATAGCAACTGATTTTTGCAGACCGATGCTTGAGGTCGCTCGAACAAAATCAAAGTCGATCCCCTTTGTCGAAGGCGATGCGTTAAGCCTCGCTTTTGATGACAGGCAATTTGATGCCGTAACGATCGCTTTTGGTCTGCGCAACCTCGCGAATTTCAAAGACGGCCTTTCGGAACTTTATCGTGTTCTGAAACCGGGTGGCCGGCTGGTCGTTCTTGAATTCTCGTCGCCCGTAGTTCCGGGTTTTCGGGGCGTCTTTCGATTTTATTTTTCAAATATACTACCGCGGATCGGCGGACTCATCAGCGGAGAACGCGGGGCCTATGAGTACCTCCCGGATTCGGTTTCAAAGTTTCCTGACCAGGGTGCACTTTCAGATCTGATGTCGGCGACCGGCTTCGAATCCGTCAGCTACACGAACCTTTCCGGAGGCATCGCGGCGATCCATGTCGGGATCCGACCGCTTCGCTGATCAGCAGCCGGCCAATTTGCCACGTCAGTCGAAAAATACCAGAATATACGCGGCCGAATGAAATACAAGCTTCAAAATTTAGCCCGGCAGATCGGGTTGATACTTCTGGTCATTTGGACAGTCGTGTCGCTGGTCACATTGTTGATCGAATTCGTTCCGGGTTCGCCGGCGACCGCGATCCTTGGCGAAACGGCGACGCAGGAACAGATCGATAATTTCAACGTCAAACACGGACTCGACCGTCCGGCTTTTTTTGTAACCTATTCCCGTGAGAACGGTCTGGTGTGGAACGGCCTGAATAACAGATATGCCGAGTATTTCGGCGGGCTTCTTCGGGGCGATCTCGGAACATCGTTCAGGACCGATCGGCCGATCCGCGATATGATCCTTGAGCGTTATCCTGCGACGATAAAACTCGCTCTGGCATCGATGCTGGTTGCGATTGCTATTGCGATACCGCTTGGCGTGCTTGCCGGAACGAACAAAGGCGGCATGATCGACAATGCGGCATCGTTCATAGCGCTACTGGGAATATCCCTTCCTACTTTCGTCGTCGGGCCGTTTCTTGTTTACTTCTTTGCGGTCAAACTCGGTTGGCTTGCCGCCACGGGCAGCCTTTATCCGGAGGACATTATCCTTCCCGCCGTCACGCTCGGTGCGGCTCTATCCGCCATACTCACTCGAATGGTTCGTTCCAGCGTGATCGAAGAACTCGGTGAGGATTACGTCCGGACTGCCAGGGCGAAAGGCCTTAGTGAAAGAACCGTTGTCTACAAACACGTTTTGAAAAACGGGCTGATCCCGGTCGTTACGATATTGGGTCTTCAGCTCGGCGTTCTGCTTGCGGGTTCAATAATCACAGAGAAGATCTTCAGCTGGCAGGGCCTTGGGCTTTTGCTGCTGGAAGACGGCATTGCAAAACGAGATTACCGCCTGGTCCAGGGTTGTGTGCTGGTCATCAGCGTCACTTACATCTTCGCAAATTCACTGACAGATCTCGTTTACCGCTGGCTTGATCCGCGGATCAGACTTTCGTAGATGAACCGTCTTACGTACATCGGGCTGGCTATTGCGAGCGTCGTCATTTTTGTCGCGATCTTCGCGCCGTATTTGGCGACGCACGACGTAACCGCGCAGAACCTCGAACTGCGTTTTGCCGAACCGTCAGCTGCGCATTGGTTCGGTACCGACTCGCTCGGGCGGGATATCTTTTCCCGAGTGTTGTTCGGGGCCCGCATCTCGCTTCAGGTCGGCATCACGGTCGTTGCCGTATCGGCTTTTATAGGTATTATCATCGGAGCGATCGCCGGCTTTTACGGTGGTTGGATCGACCGTCTCTTGTCGGGATATTTGTTCAATGTGTTTCTGGCATTTCCTGGATTGCTTCTTGCGATCGCACTGGTGGCATTTCTTGGAGCCGGACTCGGCAAACTTATCCTGGCACTCTGCATAATCGGCTGGGTCGGATATGCCCGAGTGATGCGCGGTCAGGTTTTGAAGGTTCGCGAGTACGATTTTGTCCAGGCGGCCAAAGCACTCGGAGCGAGCAACATGCGTATATTAGTGACTCATATCATGCCCAACGCGATCCAGCCGCTTATTGTTCAGGCGTCGCTGGGAATGGCGGGTTCGGTACTCAGCGAAGCCTCGCTTTCGTTTCTCGGGCTTGGAATTCCACCGCCTGCTCCGAGCTGGGGAACGATGATCGAAGAAGCGAGAAACTATTTCGCGACCTATCCTCATACGCTCTTCTTTCCCGGTGTCGCGATCGCACTGACCGTCTTGGCATTTAATTTTATCGGCGATGGATTGCGAGAATATCTCGATCCAAAACAGCGAACTCGATGAACCGAAATGCGCATATCCTCTCTTGGCGACAATGCCGTGATCGTATCTTTCGGTGACGTGATCTCCGAGGAACTGAACCTGAAGTCGATCGTGCTTTGCCAAAAATTTGCCGATGATCCGTTTTCCGGCTTCATCGAGGCTGCTCCTGCATATGCGTCGGCCAGCGTCTTTTACGACGTTATGGCCGTTCGTAAGGCATATCCCGAATATCGATCGGCTTCAGCTGCGGTCGCTTCGATCGTAGAACAACTGTGCAAGCGACTATCGGCCTCAGATCCGATCGAGATGCGGCCGATCGAGATCCCGGTGAGTTTTGACCCGGTATCAGCACTCGATCTTCGCGACGCATCGGCATTGTGCGGCCTATCCCCTGATGAATTTCTAAATATATTCCTCGGTAAGACCTATCGCGTTTTCATGCTCGGTTTTCTCCCGGGTTTTGCATATATGGGCTCGGTCGATGAGCGAATTGCCGTACCGCGGCGATCGAAGCCGCGAACAAAAGTACCCAAAGGGAGCGTAGGCGTCGCCGGGTTTCAAACGGGAATTTATCCGCGTGATTCGCCCGGCGGTTGGCAACTGATCGGGCGCACGGAATTGGAGCTCTTCGACCCCAACCGGAGTGAGCCATGTGTTTTTCGTCCGGGTGACGAGGTCCGATTTGTAAATATTGCAAAATGAGAGTCGTTATCAGGAAGCCCGGAATATTCACTAGCCTTCAGAAATTTGGCCGAACGGGTTTTCGATCGCTCGGAGTTCCACCGGGAGGTGCGATGGATCGAACGGCGATCCGTCTGATAAATATACTTCTCGGAAATCCTGACCATGCAGCGGTCCTTGAAATGCACTTCCCTGCGCCCGAGATCGAATTTGAAGACGATATCGAATTTGCGATCGGCGGCGCCGACTTCGCCCCTGAATTGAACGGCATTCCGATCGATAACTGGAGACTCGTCCGGGCTTCTGCGAACGATGTCTTGAGGTTCAACGGCCCACGCCTAGGCGCACGAGCTTACCTCGCGGCTGCCGGCGGATTCGAATTCGATCCGCCGCTTGGCGAGCCGACAGTTCGGATCGAGGGCGGGACACATCTCACAATTGCGTATTCATTCTCTTCAAATCATCGGATCGCCGGACTCGGCATTTCGAGGAATTTGATCCCAAGATACTCTCGGTCTCCCACCGTACGAGTATTAGAAGGCCATGAAAGTCAATTTTTGACCGCAAAGAGCGAGGAAACGTTCTTTCGGGAAACATTCTCGATTTCATCAGATTCGAATCGGATGGGGTACCGCCTCAGCGGCGAGCCCCTGCATTTGCTGCAATCGGATGAACTGATCTCGTCAGGCGTCACATACGGAACTATCCAATTACTCCCTGACGGTCAGATGATAATATTAATGGTCGACCATCAGACGACCGGAGGGTACCCGCGGATCGCACAGGTGATCTCTGCAGATCTTCCGCTCCTGGGACAGCTAGGTCCGGGTGACACAGTCTCTTTCGAACAGCTCGAGATCGAGACCGCCGAAGACATCTCGCTTCAATTCGAGACGAATCTGGCCCTGCTGCGAACTGGGATCGCTATGCGTTCCTAGCCTTGTCGTCTGTGATACTCTTTGATCCGAATGCGAGAGTCCATCGACATAAACTGTGATCTTGGCGAAGGATGCGGCAACGACGCTGAACTGATGAAATACATCTCGTCGGCAAATATCGCATGCGGTGGACATGCCGGTAACTTGCAGTTGATGCGGCGAACAGTAGAGCTTGCGATCGCGAACAGCGTCGCTATCGGTGCACATCCGGGATATGCAGATCAACAGAATTTCGGCCGGATTGCTATCGATCTAAACCCTGACGAGATCTTTGACACGGTTGCAAACCAGATACAGAAGCTCCAGGAGGTTTGTAACGACCTTGGAGCAGCGGTCGTTCATGTCAAACCGCACGGCGCTCTTTATAACCTATCGGCTAAAGATCCAACGGTCGCCGCTGCCGTGGCCGAAGCTGTTAACGCCGCCGATGCCGACATGATCTTGTTTGGTCTTTCTGGCAGCCATTCGATCACTGAGGCGAAACGTATCGGGCTCCGGACCGCTTCGGAGGCCTTTGCCGACCGCACCTATCAAAACGACGGCAGCCTGACGCCGCGGACCGAAGTGAACGCCTTGATAAGCGATTCTGCAACTTCGATCGAACAGGTACTTAATATGATCCGATATGGCCGTGTTCGAACGACAGAGGCCGTTATGATCCAGATCACAGCCGAGACGATCTGCATACATGGTGACGCCACACACGCCGTCGATTTCGCTCGTTCGATCAAGTCTGCGCTGGCAGAAAATGCGATTGCAATAGAAAAGCCGTAAATGACATCAGTCAAGACATCTTCAGCGATGCTGGGCGCTGCCTTCCTGATGGCGACCTCCGCCGTCGGCCCAGGATTTCTTACGCAGACAACGGTTTTCACCAAACAACTCCTGGCGAGCTTTGGTTTCGTGATCCTGCTTTCGGTCATACTCGATATTTTTGCTCAGTTGAACGTTTGGCGTGTACTGACAATTTCAGGCAAGCGCGGGCAGGATGTAGCCAATGAAACGCTCGGGGGCAGCGGTTATATACTAGCCGCGATGATCGTATTTGGCGGCCTCATGTTCAATATCGGTAATATTGCGGGCAGCGGCTTAGGGCTGAACGTACTTTTCGGCATACCGGTCGAGATCGGGGCATTTCTCAGCGCATTGATCGCCATTGGCCTCTTTCTGGCGAAAGACGCCGGCAAGGCGATGGACGTTTTTGTCAAGATCCTTGGAATCGTGATGCTCGGGTTGATCGTCTACGTCGTGTTCAGATCGGCTCCACCGATAGGCGAGGCCATCCACCGGACCGTTCTCCCGTTAACTATCGATGCCCAGGCGATCGTCACCTTGGTCGGTGGAACTGTCGGAGGTTATATAACCTTTGCAGGCGCTCACCGCCTGATCGATTCGGGCATCGTCGGAACCGAGAACTTGCCGCAGGTCAACCGAAGCGCCATAACCGGCATAATGCTGACGGCTGCGATCCGGTTCCTATTGTTCCTTGCCGCGTTTGGGGTCCTGTCGGCGGGTTTTGCGATCGACGATGCCAATCCACCAGCGTCAGTTTTTCAGAGCGCTGCAGGGGATATCGGATATCGGATCTTCGGGGTCGTTATGTGGGCCGCAGCGATAACGTCGGTGATAGGCGCCGCCTACACGTCGGTTTCGTTCCTGAAAACCTTCAGCAAACGCTTAAATGCGCGAAGCGATCTTTTGATCATCGCATTCATTACTGTTTCAACGTTGATCTTTCTCGCGGTCGGACGACCGGTGCAGGTTTTGGTGTGGGCCGGGACGGTCAACGGGTTCATTTTGCCTTTCGGGCTGGCGATCGTACTGCTCGCATCACGACGCTCTTCGATCGTGAAGGACTATCGTCATCCGATCTGGCTGCAGGCCGCAGGCTGGGGGGTTGTTGCAGTGATGCTCTACTTCAGCATCGTTACGCTTCTACCAAAGCAATAAAAAACGGACGTGCCGGTTACAAGCACGTCCGTTGGCAGCAACTTAAAACCAGTCAGTTTTAGTTGCAAAAACTCTTGTCTACATAATTCTTGTTGCCTGACGGTCCGAGGTAGTAACAGCCGCCCCGCGAACCAAGTATAAACTTACGTTCACCGTTCGGAGTCGCGGTCTCGGTCTTAGCAGGTTTTGCATCGGGTGGCTTCGTCGAGGCTTTAGAACCGTCCAACCACTCAGCAACGCCGCCACGATGCGAACAAGTCCCGCTCCGGGTCTTCCGATAGCTGAAAGTTCCGTCCGCACACCGGGCAGTCGCGACTGCCGTATTCGCGGGTTCGACCGTGTTCGCAGTTGCCGGTTTTTCTGAAGAGACCAACACTTTAGAATCTTCGGGAGCTTTTTCTGCCACCAATCCTACAGGTTTGGGATGCTCGATCGGCTTTTTATGACTGTCCCTCGAATTCTCGTCGATCGACGGAGTCGTTTCGCGGACAATATCGGCCGTATCTTCGTTTGAGAACGCAAATCCGCCGTTGGAAGAAACATCGGGTTTGGCCTCTGTTGAAGGTGCCGGATCGTCCGTTTTCACCGAGGGAACTTCTGTTGCCTGTGCCTGATCTGGCGTATCCGCAGCCCCCGTCCCCCAACTATTCAGTAAGGCGAATGCTCCGAGCATGAACGCAAGGGCAACGACCGACGTACCTGCCAATACATAAGTGAAAAGGCTATATCTTCCGGGAGGAAGCAGACCCATGTGCGGTTCTGAATAGACAGTTGTCAATCCAACAGATTCAGTCTTGACAATTTCGCTCTGCAGTGACGCGACCGGAAGACCAAGGCTTTCATTGGCAACAGCGGCAACAGCATCGTCGCCCGTTACGATCTTTGGCGTCCCTTCGGTTTTCGCGGCCGTAGTATTTGCGCCGGGCGTCGGAAACTTATGCACGATCGGCTTAAAGCCCGGTACAACCCTTTTCAATTCCGGCATCCTGGGTTTCACCTGCGACGAGTGTTCCGCAACAAACCGGTATCCGCACGAACACGAACGAGCATCTATAGACGCCGGCTGTTGGCAGCGAGGACAAGGGAGCCGCATTCCGTTAAGTTTACTGCTTTGCGCTCTCATAATATTTTTACTGCTGCTTTCCGCAAAGACTCTTGTCTTTGACATAAACCTTGCTGCCGCTAACACTCATGTAATAGCATCCGCCCCGCGGGCCAAGAGTGTAGGTCCTTCCGGTCGTCTTGTCTTGAACGGGAGCCCGACTCTCATTTGAAGCAGACTTCAAGGAGACGGCTGTTGTCGAAGCTTGCTTGGCCGGAGCGACAATTGCCTTTTCAGAAGATTCGTCGCCCCTGAATTCCCAAGGCGGGATCGGTGCATTTTTTGCCCAGAGCCCTACTTTGTCCGCTCGGGCCTTTTTCTCTGCTTGGGTGTACTTCTTGCGATCTTCGGCGTTTTGTTCGTATCCGATCTGCTTAAAGTGCCACGCATTCCCGGACTTGATCAACAATAAGCCGACATCTGCACCGTCAAGGTAAACATTGCCCATATAACGGTCAAAAACACCCTTTTTGATTACAACGACCCGAACGTCCTTACCTTCTATCAGATCGACCAATTTCTTCCGAGCTTCTTTGCCGTGATCCTGACCTTCTTCCGGTGCATCGATACCGTTTATTCGAATCGAGTAGAACTTATAATCCTTCCCTTCGATTCCGATATTGTCACCATCATAAACGACAACGACTTTCCCTTCGATAAGGCTGACACTTTCATCGACGGTGTCCGATGGGACCACGACCGCGACCTTTTGCTTGACCGTCTGCGAAGATGTTGTTGATTGAGCCCCAACCGAAACGGCCAAAACAATTATCCCGAAAATGGCGGAGAATAATCTGAACATTGCTTATAACCTCCAAACAACTGCTGTTTCGACCGACCCCAATGATCAGAACGCAAATACTTCATGCGTTGATAAAGGGTTTCAGGAAATACTCATTAAACATGCCGAAGTCTGCCGAATGGAAATCATCGCCAAATGAGGCGATCAACCACCAGGCAGGTCAAGATTTGTGTTCGTGTCGCGAGTATAACACCGCAAAAAACAAAAAGGAAGAAAAACTTTCCAGCATTTATGGCAATTCTCACGCACTGCAAAGAGTCGAGACCGTGACCGGGTTCGTCTGAAATCAGAAGCTATCGGACCTTTCGGATCTGCTAGCTTTCCGTCGCGATCTCCGATTTCGGCTACCCAGGCCTTTAAATTGCTTTGAATTGAAATAATTATCGCCAATTGGCTGATGGTCTGCATCAAAATAGAAAGATCGCGGCAATATCCGAACTTGAGCGAAAGATCGTTTCGCATTTGGTGTGTCTTTTTAATTGCGTTATTTGAAGAAAAAAAGCTTGCCTGCAGTAAATAAAAGAGCTAGACTTTGTCGAAATAGCATCGTTGGTTAGACTAATAGGCAAAAGAGAGTGTAGATTTTCTCTTTGCAATTAACATAGATTTATACTTTCGACCGTAATATTGGTCATTAACGAACTTTCAGGGCCCCCCCGATCGTTCGTATGGTTTTTCAGCAAAATCCCAGAGCCGACAGCGTCTGCTCTGTTAGTCATACGAGCACGCGATTCGTTGATTCCTTTCGAGTCCCCCCGAAAATGAGGAATTTTCGTTCAATCGCTCTTTTATTGTGACATTCGGTGTCGATCACTGGGATAGCGAAATTGAAGGAGATGTTATGTCTTACAGAGCCCACAACCGTATACTTTTGAGCGCCAGCCTTTTTGTTATCGTCGTTTCTTTTACTATCACGATCACTCAGGGAGCCGAGAACTTTTTGCCATTGAAGAGCTCGGCTGATACTTGTCAGGAAAAGAACCAGCAGATCAACCGCGCAGAAAATCAGCCTTCATCTACTGTAGTTTCCGATCGCGCTTGCTCCACTAACCTATCCACACCTGAATTCCTGACCATCCTCTTTTTTGGAGTCGGGCTCACGGGGGTCGGTTTTGCCGTTAGGCGATTGTCTAACGGAACCGAATTGCGCTGATTCATACCACGTTCAACGATCAACGGCCGTTGAGAACGCCTAGTTTTGTAGGCATTGATTCGGCCGGTCATTTTTTCTAAGATTCTAAACGAATTATGAGTATAATTGTGCATTACATTGGGTGACGAACGAAATTTGAAGTGTTGCTTTCGGAATTATCGGGTTTCGACCACTGAGAAAGAGGGGGTTAGAGGCTACAAGTCGCACGAGTGGCGTTTTAATAACAGGAGGATTTCATGAGTGTGGGATTTAGAAAACGGACGACGGATGAGATCTTCGTAATTGTCAAAAAGCGTATCTGGCACATTATGCTGCCGACAATCGCGGTTTTTCTCGCCTTTGCATGGGTCGTTCCGAATCTTCCGGATGTTTATCGATCGACCACGTTTCTTGCGGTTGCCCCGGCCACGATCTCCGAAAAGGTAGCTCCGTCGTTGACCGACGATGATCTCTCCCAACGCTTACAATCCATAAGCCAAACCGTCCTAAGCCGCTCATCGCTTGAGGGGCTAATTGCTAAACATTCACTTTATGCTAATGAGGGTGGCGGAGGAGTGCCGCTTGAATTGATAGTTGAAAAGATGCGTTCGGATATCGAGGTGATACCTGAAAAATCGAGCGATAACAAAGTTAGCGGCTTTCGGATCAGTTACGAATACACAGTTGCCGAAGTTGCCAGACGCATAACTGCCGAAATCGCAGATAAGTTCATTGCTGCGCAAATGGCAGAATCGACCCAGAACGCCGAGACTACCAAGGAATTTATTGATGCCCAACTCGCGCAGGCAAAGTCTAACCTGGACGGGCTTGAGATCCAACGTCTTGAGATCATGACAAGAAATGTCGAGGCTCTTCCAGAGTCCTCACAGGGCTTGATCGCTCAGCTAAACGGTCTACGTCAACGTGAGCAGACCATATCTAAAGATAAAGAGGGGCTCATTACTGAGAAAGGTCGCTTGCATGAGAGCATTCGAGCGTTCAACAGTCAGATCAGATTGATCGATAACTTCGGTGAGCGTGAGACGCAAGAGGCTGTTACGCAGGCAGCTCGTGTCGAAGACACGCCTGCTTACGGACAATTGATTCAAAAACGTGCTGAATTCAGTGCAAAACTTGAATCGCTAAAAAAGCAGTACCGAGAGAAGCACCCTGAGGTCCTTCAAGCACAGACCGAGATAAATAAGATTAATGACGAATTGGAAAAATTGGCCTTGAATACCGAAAAGCGGGTCAAGCAAGCAAATCTCACCGTTTCCAGAAAAGCGGAGCTGCAGCGAAAGAGTATAGAAATCGAAAAAGAAAAGGTCGAGGGACAAATAAATCAGATCGAGCTCCAGATTCAGCAACGCGATCGGGATTTACAGCAGAATCTGGTACAAATCGCCGCATTGGAAGCAAAGATAAACACCATTCCGAATGTGAAAGTAGCTCTTGAAGGAATCAGTAATCAATATCAGTCGGCTAAATCGAACTACGATGAACTTCTGAAGAAATTTAACAATGCGCAGCAGCAGGTTCAACGCGAAACGAACGCTCAAGGCGAGTCGATTCGGGTGATCGATCCAGCAAATCTCCCTGAGACTTCTGAGACCGCTTCGAAGAAGCCTTTTTTCCTCGGAATCGGCTTGGCCGCCGGCCTGGCGTTCGGCCTTTTCTTTGCAGGGGTCTATGAGGTCCCGAGATTGTTCAAGCTGCAAACTATCAAAGATGCGGAATATTACACCGGGATCCCGGTGCTTGCTGCGGTTCCGCCACTTTTGAAGGAAGAAGAAAAACAGCGGCTGAAGCGTGTTCATTTAGTACGGGTTTTCGCTGCGGTTCTGATCTCGATCGCGAGCGTTCCTGTTTTGATCGTGGTACTGCAAATGACCAAGATATTTGAACGACTGAGCTGAACCGTAATGTTGTTTCGCGAGAGTAGGCATGTATAAAGAATTTTTCGAGTTAAACGAATATCCATTTAGTCTTACGCCCGACCCGCGCTTTATCGTATTTACGCCCAGCTACAACGAACTACTTGCCGGCTTGTATTACGGGATCGAAATGGCCAAAGGGCTAATTGTGCTTACTGGAGAGGTCGGAACTGGAAAAACGACGGCATTGCGTTGGATAATCCGCAGATTGGACTCTAGTGTATCGGCTGCCTACATTTTCAATCCTCATCTCTCGATCGACGAATTTTACCAGCATTTGACCGATACGCTCGAGATCAAGGGGTGGAATAATAAGACTGAAATGCTCGCCCAGATGGGTAAACTCCTCGAAGACCGCCATCGTCGCGGCCTCAGAACCATCTTGATCGTCGATGAAGCTCACGAACTCTCGGACGAGGTTCTTGAGGAGATCCGTCTGTTGCTTAATTTCGAGTCTGACAGCTCCAAACATCTACAGATAGTCCTTACCGGACAACCAGAACTTCGTGAAAAACTTCGGCAGCAAAACCTTCGTCAGTTGAAGCAAAGAGTCGCATTGCGTTGCACGATGCCTGTTTTACCGAATGTTGACGAAGTTACCAGATACGTGACCGAGCGAATGTCGATCGCAGGTGCTAAGGATCCTCATATATTTACACCGGACGCGATAGATTTCATATTTCAGTGTTCTGAGGGAATCCCGCGGCTCATAAACAATCTTTGCGATAACGCCTTGATTGCGGCATTTGCGGCGGACCAGAGACGGGTCGAACGCGAGATGGTAGAGGAAGTGGCAGAAAATCTAGATCTGTTGCCGAACAAGGACATGTTGATGGCAAGCGATAAGGCCGTTGAAAGAGTCACTTCGGCCCGTGTGCTGACCCCAATGGGTAAGGACGAACTGTTGAGCGATCATATCAGAATCGAACAATCGCTCTTTGTTGATGAAAGCTGATCCGACAGCAACCGCCGGTGATCGGAATTTTTGGGAAATCGATGTCCTTTTGCTGTTTTATCCGGTAGCTTTTTAATTGATCGGATCGAGAATTACGCTATACCGAATTAAAAGCGGATAGGCGATTTTACGTCATAGTGTATTGATGAGATTCTTAAAAACCCTTCGACGAGCCGACCTGGAACATCGGAGGCAAGCCAACTCCGTGGACAGTAACGATCAGACCGATCGTATCGTCGAGCTCGAGCCGAATCGGCCTGCCGGCATTTTGGCTGATCGGGAAATGCGAATCGGGAAACCCGTCCTCCCGGTCGAATTGCGCCGCGATGATGTCGTCGAAGATCGCGATCCGATTACTAACGAGTTCGTACAAAACATCCCCATTGGCCGGCCCGTCGAAGTACCTCGTGAAATCGAGCGGCCAGTCGTCCAATTCAAGGTCGAACCAATCACCGTAAACCCGCATGTCGTCGCCATTACAGATCCGCAATCGATTTACGCCGAGGAATTTCGTGTTCTTCGCACGCAAATTATTCACCGAAGTCATAAAGAAACGATCAGGTCGATCGTGGTTTCGAGTGTAGGCCCCGGGGAGGGCAAGTCGATAACTGCATTGAATCTTGCTTGGCTCTTGGCACAATCCGACGGTATAAAGGCCCTGGTCATCGATGCCGATCTGCGGATGCCAAGCTTAGCACGCTATCTCTCGGTGAATCCTAAAGTAGGGCTTTCGCACATATTGACTGGCAAGTCCTCGCTGGCAACCTCGGTAATTTGTCTAGAGCCCGCGGGTCTTCATTTCTTACCATCCGGAAAGACACGTGACGACGTGGGTGAATTGCTTTCGGGGTCCGCCTTCCGCGAGATCTTGGAGGAGGCTCATAGAACTTACGACTTTGTCGTGATCGACACACCTCCTCTGGGGCTGTTTTCGGATGCAGCGTTGATGGCAAATGCCGCAGACAGTTCTTTGCTGGTGATCAGAACGAACCAGGTTCGTTATAAAGACATCGATCGAATTCTGGAGACGTTCCCGAAAGACAAAATAATTGGCTCTGTACTAAATGATTCCGACGAATCGTTATTGAATAGCGGCTATTACGGCTACTCATATTACAAGAAATCGGGTGATTCATAGTTTTTCACAGTTGTTTCGATGTGCGGGTGCCGACTCATGCATTTGATTTTCAATATTGTTGATGAATACGCGATTAAGTACCCGGACAACGATCCTGATCATTGCGGATCTCGCCATAATATATGGCGGTATCTTGATCGGACTTTATTTGCGATTGGGAGTCGAGGGGGCTGCCGAGCAACTCGTTGATAATAACGGTTGGGCCAAGACCGCGCTAGTTACCGTCGTCTGCCTGATTTCGATTTACATCTTTGACTTGTATGATTATGCGGTTGTCAACAGCCGCCGTGAGCTTGTTTTAAGACTCGTTCAAGCGCTGGGCATTTCGTGGGCCATTCTGGCGATCCTGTTTTATTTTGTTCCATCGCTACTTGTTGGTCGTGGAGCAGCGTTTTTCTCGATCTTCGTCACCCTCGTTCTCCTTCTTTCTTTTAGGCTCTCAATTCACTATTTTTTAGGGCATCCCGATCTTGGCGAAAAGATTCTTATCATTGGCGACCGACAAGTAATAATCGATACAGCGCAGGCTACGTTGAGCAGAAGGGACGCAGGACACCGAATCGTTGGTTATCTAGCAAACGACCCTGAGGCTGCAATCGTGTCCGCTCCGCTGCTTCGCGATCTTGGCAGGATCGAAGATCTTGAGGAGGTGGTCGAAAAGGAAAAGATCGACAGGATCGTCCTCGGAGTTCGAGAGAGGCGTGGCACATTTCCGGCTGAATCGCTTTTGAAGTTGAGGCTCGCGGGAAATGTCTCGATCGAAGAAAGTACATCCTTTTTTGAACGGGTCACTGGAAAGGTACATCTGGATAATTTGCGACCGTCATGGCTCATATTTTCATTTCGGCCGCGGGATACTCGATTGAGTACCTTCGTTCGAGAGTCGTTGTATCGCGGGATCGCACTTGTCGGTTTATTGATTTCGCTACCGATAGCCTTGGTTACTGCTTTACTGATTAAGCTAGAAACTGAGGGACCTTTCCTTTACAAACAAGAGCGCGTTGGAAAGAACGGTGTTTCATTCACACTCTATAAGTTCCGCTCAATGCATCAGGACGCAGAAGCTAACGGCGAGCCTGTTTGGGCCACTGATGACGATGAAAGAGCCACGAAAGTCGGAAAGATCATAAGAAAGATAAGAGTAGACGAAATACCGCAGTTTTGGAATATTATTAAAGGAGAAATGAGCTTCATCGGCCCAAGGCCAGAGCGACCTCATTTCGTTTCGCATCTTGCGGCCGATATTCCGTTTTACGAATACCGGCATCTGGTCGCTCCCGGCTTAACGGGATGGGCACAGATCAACTATCCGTATGGTGCATCGATCGAAGACGCGAGGCAGAAGCTTCAATACGATCTTTATTACATTAAGAATCAATCGTTCGCACTTGACGTTATTATAATGTTCGAGACGGTAAAGACGGTGATCTTCGGACGAGGGGCTCGATAGATATTCGCCCCTGGGGGGAGAATAAAGCCCGCGTCGCAGTAATTGCGGGACATGTTCCTTTTCGGTTGGAGGTTTTATGAAAAGAACAACTTGTAGTGGTAAGTGGTTATATGTGATCTCGTTTTGTTTGTTCGCCTCTGCGGCGATATCCGGACAGGGTCCCACTCCAACACCGCAAAACGGGCAAGCACTTTCGGAAGAGGAAGCGGCAATAGTACCTTATTACAACAACTACCTTCGCCAGTATCATTTGGGTCCTGAGGATGTTATCACTGTTGATGTTTTTGGACAGCCGAATTACTCAAAAGCCGGCATAGTTATTCCGCCGACTGCACGAATTTCGTACCCGTTGGTTCAGGGCGGGATTTTTGTAGGGGGAAAAACAACCGACGAAGTCGCCACGATCATCAAGCGCGAACTTGATGAATATATCATCGATCCGCAAGTCACTGTGACACTCGATAAGGTTGGGTCGGCGCGTTTTAGTGTCCTTGGCCTTGTTGGTTCACCCGGTGTTCGAGTAATGAACCGACGATATAATATTTACGAGGCGGTTGCCGAGGCCGGCGGGATCGCAAAATCGGGAGACAAGAAACGTGTGTTATTGGTCCGGATGACCCCGCAAGGCGGATATAGCCAAACGATTATTGACTTCGAAAAGGTCGTCAGCGGTAAGACGCAAGTTCCCTATATCCTTCCGGGCGACCAGATAATTGTCCCAGAAAAGAAATGGAGTATAACGAAGATCTTCGAGACGATCGGTCGAGTTAGCACATTGCGCATGATCCTTGGCAGTCCCCTTTGATCTGCGCTACTTGTGCTGAGATAAATGAGCGTTGGTGTTTTTGGTAATGCATACACATTTTCACGTTGCCCGCATCGCGCGCTTCACGATCATGTCGACGTTGATGAGTGTCTACCTCACGTGCTCATCAGTCACTCTTGCACACACAAACGAATGGGTGAAGATCGAATCAGGTACCCTCTCTTGGCTGCGAGCGATCCACTTCGCAAATGACAATGTCGGATGGATAGGAGGTAGCTCTGGAGCCCTTTTTTTCACAGCGGACGGTGGTCAATCCTGGCAAAGATCGCCTCGTCCAACTAAAGACAACATTCGAGACATTTTTTTCGCCGATCCTCAAAATGGATGGCTTCTTTGTGAGGGTCCAACCAATGGAAGTGTTTTGGAACGCACTTCTCACATTCTTGAGACCCGTGATGGCGGACAAACGTGGCATACTATACCTTTTGACGGTAAAGACAGACAGTTTATTAAGTTTGTCACAGATCAGAAGCGGATCATTTTCGTTGCAGGGGAAGAGGGATCGGTTGCATTCAGCGAAAGTGCCGGGGAATTTTCCTCGATAATTCAGTTGGCTAACCGGGGAATTGTTAGCGACGGGGCTATTCTCGCGAACCGAACTTTCTTTGTTGTTGGCGGAGCAGGGCTGTTGCTTCGATCGAGTGACCTCGGCCGAACATGGGAAAACCCCGTGTTAAAAGATAGCGGTCGACGCCACAGGCTGAATGCGGTTTTTTTTTCCAACTCGTCGGTTGGAGTGGCAGTTGGTAATGTAGGTCGGATCGTCCGGACCACAGATGGAGGTAATTCATGGATATCGGTCCCGTCTAACGTAACTGAAGATCTATATTCAGTTATATTTACCGATTCATTCAACGGAATCGCCGTCGGCTCGAATGGGGTGATACTAAAGACTGTCGACTCAGGAAAAACTTGGTTTCGGAGTCAATCACCTAATCAACACACGCTCGAAAGAGTGGCCGCGTCCCTCAAATACATTTTTGCAGTCGGTTTTGGCGGGACAATCATCCGGAAACACCGTTAGCAATTACCTCTGATAAGCTGTCTCGTGTTTGTGCTGATTGACTTCAGAGACCGGTGGACTGTTTTGTCGATTCTCGACGTGCCCGCAGCGGGCAAATCGGCTGAACTATAATACTTCGGATCACGGGACCGTATTTCGCAATCCAACTCCGTCAGGCATGGCTTTCACGAAGAACGAAATTGAAACGCCGGAGACACATAGTCATACGTCCCGAGGTAGCCTTCGCTCTTCTGGCACGGCAGAATTGCGCCAAGAAGCTAAAGACAGTGGCCATCTCTTCACTTACGTCGGTCTTTTTGCGTTTACCTTCATCGTTTATTTTCGCCCCTACGAAATGTTCCCTTCGCTCGCCGGGTTCGCGAAGATGGCGTTTTGGGTATCGATCCTGACACTAGTTATTTACCTTGTTACGCAATTTTCTACACATATGACATTGACCACGTGGACGACCGAGGTCAAATGTGTCACTTTTATTGCTCTTTCGGCCCTTATAATGATGCCGTTAGCCAAGGATGTTAGTCTTGCGTGGAAAACGTTTGACGAGTACCTGAGCAAGATACTCATCATCTTCATAATAATGGCGAATGTCCTTACGACACGTCGGCGAATAATGGGACTAATGTGGCTCGGGATAGGGATCGGCGTTTATCTGAGTTATCAGGCTTACGATCTCTATCTACAGGGCATCTTTGCTGTTGAAGAATATCGGGTCGGCGTTGACTTTGGAGGAATGTTCGGAAACCCGAATGACATGTCGATTCACCTGGTGATGTTCATTCCGATCGCTGTCGTTCTCGGACTTTCCTCATCGTCCGTGCTTGCTAAGATCGCCTATGGTGCCTCGGCCTGCATTATGGTTTACGCTTTGATTCTCACACAATCGAGAGGCGGGTTTATCGGTCTTGTTGCAGTACTGGTGTTGTTGGTTTGGAAACTATTTCCAAAACGACGAATTAGTGCCCTAGCCATGGCGATCATTATCGGTATTGGTCTGATTTCAATTGCGCCGGGAAATTACAGTGCTCGTGTTCTTTCAATCTTTGATTCGAGCATGGACGTTTCGGGTTCGTCGAGCCAAAGACAAGAGCTCCTTGAACGTTCGATCTTGGTAACGATCCGTAATCCACTTGGAATTGGCTTGGGGAATTTTCCGATCGTCGGCGTTCGTAATCTGCAAACCCATAATGCCTATACTCAAGTCGGCTCTGAATTGGGATGGTTCGCTTTAGGCGCGTATATTATTCTTTTGGTTACCCCCATTCGCTGTATGTCGAGAATCGGGCATTCGATTGGCGAAAACCAAGCGCGTCGAAAGGACTTTCTTTGGGCCGTCGGTATTCAGGCGGCCATTGTTGGGTACATGTTCGCTAGCTTTTTTGGATCCGTTGCCTATCATTGGTATGTTTATTTTCCCATCGCGTATGCGGTAGGATTTGACCACATAATCAATGAACAAGACCTTGATCCTACCGATTCAATTGGTTGAACGAATTCTGACGAGATCTGTGTACGAATCGTGATTGAAAATCTCCATACATATATCGACACAGTCACTGCATTTTCCTTTTGGCTAGCGTTAGTCCTACTTGGCTATACGTACATAGGGTATCCGGCCCTATTGGCGTTGATATCGAAGTTCTTTACACGTGATCGTGTTGCGTCTGATATTGAGCCGTCTGTCTCAATAATTATAACGGCGCGGAACGAAGAGCTTCACATCCAAAGAAAGCTTCAAAATACGATCGAAATCGACTATCCGCGGAATAAGTTCGAGGTTCTCGTAGTTTCGGACTTTTCGGATGATGGCACCGATTCGATCGTCGGCCAGTTTACGGACAAAGGTGTTCGCTTGATTAGACCGGATCGCAGACTTGGCAAGACAGCGGCCCAGAATCTGGCCGTTGAAAATGCTGTTGGTGAAATCCTTGTTTTTACTGACGCAACAACAGAATATCCAAAGGGGATACTTCGAACACTCCTGCCCAGATTCGCTGATCCGGATGTTGGATGTGTGGCCGGTCGACTACGATATGTTGACGAATCCGGATCATCGATCGGGAGAAACTCGAGTGGCTATTGGGACTATGAGACATTGATCAAACAAAAGGAAAGCGACATCTGTTCTCTCATAGGTGTTTCGGGTTGTCTTTATGCGGTTCGCCGAAACGCTTATGTGCCAATGTATGCGGAGGCTTGCTCTGATTTTCTAATTGCCTCGGTCATGTACAAACAGGGCCTGGTGACAGTATTTGAACCTGACGCGGTTTGCAGCGAAGTTACGAATATTGAAGGCCGGAAAGAATTCAATATGCGAGTAAGAATAATTGCCCAGACCTTGTCGGATCTATGGAGAAATCGAACGACGCTTAATCCGTTCAGGACCGGATTCTTTGCGATTCAGTTGATCTCACACAAGATTTTGCGCTACATGGTCCCTTTCTTGTTACTGACACTTTTTCTCACAAGTTTGGAACTTGCTCTAAATTCGACCTTATATCTCGTTGTGTTCGTATTTCAAGTCATTTTCTGGCTGGTCGCATTAGCCGGTCTGGAATTGGAACGACGCAAAATAGCCTGCAATTTGGTATCGTATCCAGCGTATTTTGCACTCTTAAACGCGGCGACCGTAATGGGTCTCTATAAGTTTCTAAATGGCGAAACATTTTCGCAATGGGAACCAAGCCGAACGTAAAGAACTTTTGGTGCACCGCAAGTAGCCGTATTTGGTAATGACTGAAGCTCCGAAAAAAGTTGACGAAAACGATTACCCTCTCGTCAGTGTAATTATTCCGGCTTATTTGGTTGCTGACTATATCGAGGAAACACTTAATTCTGTTCTCGCACAAACCTACACAAATCTCGAGATAGTTGTCATTAATGACGGAAGTCCGGATACCGAAAGACTCGAAGCGATACTTGCTCCATATCAAAACCGGATAAACTACGTAGCAAAGCGCAACGGAGGTACCGCCTCGGCTCGAAATGCCGGCATTCGGGCGGCTAACGGCGAATTTCTCGCATTTTTAGATGGCGATGATGTTTGGTTTCCGGAATATTTGTCGACACAGGTGCAGGAGATTCAAACGCGAAACTGCGACGTAATTTACTGTGACGCGCTGCTTTTTGGTGAATTGGTAGGGCCAAAAGAAACGTTCATGACGCGAAATCCTTCGATCGGGGCGGTCACTTCGGAGACACTCCTGGAATGGAAATGTAATTTGATAACTTCGGGAACCGTTGCAAGACGGAATTTAGTCACTGGCGCCGGATTGTTTGACGAATCCCTTCCAAAGATCGGTTTCGAAGACTTTGATCTGTGGCTTCGCTTGGTCCGCGCTGGCGCCGTCATTGAGTATCACAGGAAACCTTTGTTGAAATATCGGTTGCGTGCAGATAGCCTTTCAGGTTCGAGTGTGCAACGAGCAGAACGAACTATGGTCCTTTGGGATCATTTGATGAGGAAATTTAGTTTCAACGATTCGGAACTTGCCGTCATCGCTCGTCAACATGAAAAAGACCGCATTTTGTTAGAAACCGAACGAGCAAAGTGGTTTCTTGTGAACGAGGATTTTGAAGGCGCCCAAAGGCATCTTGACGACATTTTAGTGACGTCTCCGAGCATCAAACTGAAGATCATCGATCATTTATTGAAGATCAGCCCGAGGCTGCTCAGAGCAACGTTTCGATGCCTACGAAGGAGAGAATTCGATTTTATCCTTTCAGCTTCGCGTTGACCCTGCATTAAGATCTTGTCGGATCATTAGTTTAGCTCAATCAGGTGAGGAGTTTTAGTACGGCGGGTTCCAATTTGTGAACATTTAGGCCAGCCTGACGGAAATGCGTCTGCCAAGAAATTGAAGTCGATTCCACACTCAATAAAAAATATTGCCGCGTCCCGAAGTAATTATCTCCAACTCGACCACGCCATCGCTGTTCAACCAGGCGACTTGGCTGTTTTCCGCGAAGATCGTTGGTTTCATCTTCTCGTTCGCACTTCCGATCGTGATTGTGCGCGTTCTCCCGATCGCCGAATTTGGTCGCTATCGTCAGGTCTTCGTCATTGTTACGACACTTGCCACCACACTTCCGTTCGGCGTCGGAATTAGTTCGTTCTATTATCTGGCCCGTAAAGTCGAGCAGCGGCCGGCTGCGATATTCAACATCGTTCTTTTCCTTCTTTTTGCAGGCGGAGTGGCGTTTTCAGCACTTGCTTTTTTTCCGAACCTCTTGGCGACCGTTTTCGGAGACGCCGAAATCGAGGAATTATCGGCTCTTATTGGCCTTCTGACTTGGGTTTGGATCTTTTCACTTTTCTTGGATAATGTTGCTGTTGCTAATCGCGAGGCTCGACTCGGAGCAATGTTCTTCGTGGGTTCCCAGTTTTCCAGAACGATTCTTGTTTTATTTGCTGCAACGACGGTCGGTACGGTCCGCTCGATCATCGTCGCCTCGATCGTTCAAGCGGCCTTGCAGTCCGTCGTACTCTTGGCATATTTGATTAGGCGATTTCCGGGCTTTTGGAAGTCCTTCGAATTGAAGTTCTTCAGAGAGCACCTCTCTTACGCATTACCTTTCGGATTCATCGGATTGCTATGGCATGTTCAAACCGATCTCCACTACTTTTTTGTGGGATATAATTTTGGTCCCACGGAGTTCGCAATATATGCGGTTGGCTGCTTTCAACTGCCTCTGATCGGAATGCTGTCTGAATCAGTTAACTCGGTGATGATACCGAGGATGAGTGAGCTCCAGTTATCGGATAACAGAGTTGAAATGATCCGATTGGTCGCGAAAGCGACGAGGAAACTCGCGGTTGTTTATTTTCCCGTTTTTATCTTTTTCTTTATTACCGCGGAAACCCTGATTACCTTACTCTTTACGGAACAATATAAAGGAAGCGCAACGATATTCCGTATATTTATTTTGATGCTGCCAACCGGAGCTCTTATCTCGGATGCGATCGTCAGAGCGTATAAAGAGTTAGGACAGTTGTTACTTAAATTCAGAATTCTATCAGCGATCGTGTTGATCGGAGCTCTTTTTCTTGCAGCAAAGACAAACAGTCTATTAGCAATCGTCACGGCAACTGTAGGGGTTAGGCTCGCCGAGACCATATTGGCTGAGATCGCCATCTTTAGGAGGATCGGATTCAAACGGGCAGATTTCAGTTTGTTTAAGGGAATATGGAAGATCGGTTTCTGCAGTCTCATCGCGGGACTCTTAACAATTCCCCTTTATTTGCTTTCAAGCGAGTACATCCCACTGATGACGAATGCCGTCGTTTCCCGGTCGGATACGACCGCGTTGATCAGTCTGTCCAAGCCAGTTTCAAATGCAGCGATCATGGCTTTTTCATTTCTCGTTTTTACGTCATCCTACCTGTTTTTCTTGATGAAAACCGGTGGCCTAGAGGACGATGAAAGGCGTTTGATCGACCGCTTATGGTTCATTCGAAACAAGGAGAGTATTTAACGACTCGCCATTTTTGGCTAAGTCAATTTCGGGTTTCCTGTCATTGACGACCTCTCATCACCTTCGACGATGCGTTTTCATAATCTGAGTAAAAGAGTATGTGTGGAATAGCTGGTTTCATCATGGCAAAGGATAAGGAGATCAGGTTCGAACGCGCCGGACTGCTCGATGCCATGTGCCGCATCATTACTCACCGTGGTCCGGATGAGCAGGGCACTGTAGTGCGAGGGCGCGTGGCTTTAGGGATGCGACGCCTTTCGATCATTGATCTCAAGACCGGACAACAACCAATCTTTTCTGCGGACGGACGCTTCGCAATTATCTTTAATGGAGAGATTTACAACTATCGAGAATTGAAAGCAGAACTCGAAGAAAGGGGCCACGAGTTCAAAACAAATTCAGACACGGAGACAATCCTCCTGGCCTTTTTGGAATACGGCAGTGGATGCGTCGAAAGACTAAGGGGAATGTTCGCGTTTGCGATTTGGGATTTCGAGGCCGAGTCGTTGTTTCTCGCCCGTGATCGCGTTGGCAAAAAGCCCCTTTTCTATGCTTTGGCCGATGATGGCTCATTAGTATTCGGCTCAGAACTAAAGTCGCTCATGCTTTACCCCGGAATAAGCCATGAGATAGATCTGGAGTCGATAGATACATACCTCACATTTGGATATCTCCCGGAAAGCCAATGTATATTTCGCTCGGTGAACAAGCTTACCCCGGGTCATATGCTCGAATTCAGAAATGGAAAAATAAAGACCTCACCTTATTGGGAATTCCCATGCGCATCTGACAGCGGTCTAAACGAGACAGAAATAGCTGCCGAATTGCGAGAATTGGTCCATGATGCGGTAAATGTTCGAATGCTATCTGAGGTGCCGCTCGGAGCGTTTCTCTCTGGCGGTGTTGACTCATCGGTTGTTGTGGCAATGATGTCCAAGATCTCTGTCGACCCGGTAAAGACCTTTTCGATCGGCTTTAATGAAGACAGCTACAGCGAACTGAAGTTTGCCCGGTTAGCCGCCGAGCATTTCAAAACTGATCACCATGAGTTCATCGTTACGCCCGACCTTGTTGAAGTCGTCGACGACATTGTTTGGCATTTCGACGAGCCTTTCGCTGATTCCTCGGCACTTCCGACGTACATGGTCTCAAAGTTGGCTCGCGAACATGTCACAGTTGTGCTCTCGGGGGATGGTGGCGATGAGTTATTTGGCGGCTACACTCGCTACCCAAAGAACCTCGGTCGATCGTGGGCATCGAAATTACCTTCGTTTATCAGGCGGTCGTTCGGTAGGCTCAGCCGCGCGTTGCCCAACTCTGCTTTAGGCAAGAACTATCTTTATAATATTTCACTTGACCCGATTCCTCGATATATCGATGCCCTATCACTCTTTAACCGTCCTAACCGCAACAAACTTTACTCGCAGAGCATGCTCAATGCACTTGACAGTGATTTTGGAATCGCCGAGGAAGAGTTCCAGGACATTTCCCGATCATGTGAATCGCGGGATTCGATTTCGCCAATGCTGCGCTTGGACTCACTAACATATCTGCCAAGTGATGTGATGGTAAAGGTCGATAGGATGACAATGGCCAATTCGATTGAAGCACGAGCACCTTTGCTTGATCACAAACTGATAGAGTTCGCATCGCGCATTCCACCTACGATGAAGGTGAAAGGTAGCGAAACAAAATATATACTAAAGAAGGCGTTCGAAGGGATAGTACCTCACGAGATACTTTACCGAGCAAAGCAGGGTTTCGGCGTACCCATTGAGGAATGGATAAACAGCGAGCTTCGAGAACGAATAAACGATACGCTCCTCGACGCTACGGCAATGAACCGGGGATATTTCGACCGAAGCTATATCGAGCTCATTTTGAAAGAGCATGCCGACCGCCGACGTGATCATTCTCACTCACTCTGGGCTTTATTTATGTTGGAACTTTGGCACCGGGAGTTCACTTCCAATAACGGCTTACAGGGGCCAATCATTTGAGCCTTAGCTATCAGACCAGATTACGTAGATTGTAAGCACCCCAAAACCGCAACTAAAGTACCACCTGTGGCTAAAGAAGATACGGATCAATACATCAATTATCTGCAAAGCGAGATCGCGGTTTTTGAGGCGAGTACAGACGATCGCATCCATTTCCTTCGAACAATTGCTGGCGGGTTGCAATACTCTCGTGTGTTGGACGTTGGATGCGGCGCTGGCCAGGAATTGCTTCGGTTTGTGGAAATGGGTGCGACAAGGTGTGTTGGCGTGGATGCTCAAATCGCGGCAGGAAATATTTTTCGAAAGTTCTTTGCTGATCGTGGAATTGAGAACCGAGTTGAATTCTTAAACGCGCGGAGTGAGCACCTTCCCTTCTCGGGGGCGTGTTTTGATCTCGTGATCTGCCGCGTCGCACTGCCGTACATGAATTCACATATGGCCCTAAGAGAGATGGAAAGAGTTTTGGATAAATTTGGCCGATTGGTTTTGACTGTTCACACACCGAGTTTCTACTGGCGAATGATCCGTCAACGGTTAACAACCTTCAGCGCACGAAAGATGGCTTATCCATGCATTTGTTTTCTCGGGGGTTCATGGTACTGGCTTACCGGCAAACAGCCTAAAGGTTCATTTTGGAAGGGCAAAGAAACGTTTCACACCAGAGGAATGTTACGACGAGAGCTGGATGAGTTAGGGTTGCAGGTTCAAATGGAATTTGCCAGCGGAGGCAAGGGGTCTCGTTCGTTTGTTATTGTCAAGAAATAGGCTATGGCAAGAAATGAATCTACTATCGCAAGGATCAGACACGCCCTGCCTTGGCTGCTGCAATATCCTGTCGCTCGAGCTCGTGCAATGCTTAATAGTTCGGACGCAGGCCCTAAGCGCCTGATCTTCTGCATCGCAAATCATTTCGAACCAAGCTGGAAGGGTTCCGAACTTTTTGACATCGAGTCGCAGCACCGCAGACTCGATAGGTGGTTCGAGCTAGCCCGCAAAACCGGTGAATCGGTTCTCGACACAGACGGAACGAAATTTCGACACACAAATTTCTATCCTGCGGAACAATATGATCGTGGACTTCTGGAGAAGTTATCGGGACTTCAAAAGGAAGGCTTGGGAGAAGTAGAGATACATCTGCATCATGGAGTCGATAAACCAGATACGGAAGATGGACTTAGAAACCGGATACTCGACTTCCGGGACACGCTTGCAAATGATCATAAATGTCTTTCGCGTATGAGCGGAATCGGCGAGCCAATGTATGCATTTGTTCATGGAAACTGGGCACTCGGGAATTCCGCGGGCGGACGGTTCTGCGGAGTCGACAATGAACTTGAAATCTTGAACGAAACAGGCTGTTACGTTGACATGACACTCCCATCGGCGCCCGACCGAAGTCAGGTCCCGGTATTAAACTCGATCTATGAGTGCGGGTTACCACTCAAAAGCCGATCTCCGCATAGGAAGGCAAAACGTCTAACAACGAATAACAGGGCACTAACTCTACCTCTAATAGTAACGGGCCCGCTTATGCTCGATTGGACGCAGAGAATGAAGGGTTTGCCACTACCGAAATTAGAAAACGGAGAGCTTGCTCATTTCCGACCAATGGACATTGCTCGGCTGCGGCGCTGGATACGTGCGAACATCACGGTAAGCGGCAAGCCAGACTGGATCTTCATAAAGCTCCATTGCCACGGCTTTTTTGATCACGATCAATCCGCATGTATAGGCGAAGACGCCCGACGGTACTTCGCGGAAATAATTGAGTATGGTGAGCGTTCCCAGGAATATACTGTTCACTTTGCTACGGCTCGCGAGATGTTCAATATGGCAATGGCGGCGGCAGATGGCAATTCAGGCTCACCAGGCGAATATCGTGATTACCGTTTAGTTCCTATAATGAATGAGGGGCCTTACTAGACTCACGTACAAAGGCGGTCAGTGGCGAATTTCTCGGCAAATCTGATAGTTTCTTGCATCGTTCGCTCTTCAGCTTTGGATTGGATTCGAAGCGAGATTTGAGCATTTATGGCAAAACCCAGGGTGCTACAGTTGATCGGTAGTTTCGAAACCGGCGGCACAGAGCTGCAGTCAATAAAACTTGCCCGAGCGCTTTCGACAGATGGGACGTACGAAATTTCTATCGCCTGCCTCGATAAAAGCGGTCCTCTGAAGCAACTTATTGATTGGATACCGATCGACGAGATACCCGAATTCCGCCTAACAAGTTTTTATGACCTTAACTTCATCAATCGCACCATTGAAATTGGAAGGTATATTCGTGAAAGGAAAATCGACCTGGTGCATACTCACGATTTCTACACTAATATTTTCGGCATGTTTGGAGCGGCTCTATCTGCACAATGCGTTCGCATCGCGTCGAAGCGTTCGACGCTAAGCAAGTCAGCTTCCCAACTCATTGTAGAGCGGCAGTCATTTCGTCTTGCGAAAAAGATCGTCGCAAACTCCGAGGCAGTGAGGACGTTTCTTATTGACCGCAATGTTCCTCCAGAGAAGATCGTTACGATCTATAACGGACTCGATCTTGCGCGATTCACGAATGCAGCGACTATAGATCGAGAATCGTTTTTTCGCTCTCTAGGCATAGAAATTGGCGCTAATCCGAAGTTCGTCACGATCGTAGCCAATATGCGGTCGGACGTGAAAAACCACCAAATGTTTCTTCGGGCTGCAAAGAGAATACGGGAGCGTATCGATTCAGCTGAGTTCCTGTTGGCCGGCGAGGGTGAGCTTCGTGAAAACCTCATCGATCGAGCGAACGAGCTTGGCATCGGAGATTATTGCCATTTTGTTGGCTCCGCGATTGATATTCCGAGTCTGCTGAGCATGTCTGAAATCGGTGTGCTTTCACATCACGGTCAGAAGGATTTTCTAATGCGATAATCGAGTATATGGCAGCTGGTTTGCCGGTTGTCGCAACCGACGTTGGGGGAGCCAAAGAGGCTATTGAGGACGGAGAAACCGGATATCTTGTCCGCTCGGATGACGATGAGGCATTATCTGCATGCATCATCAAGATTCTCGAGGACAAAGCGTTGTCAGACCGGCTCGGCCAACGCGGAAAAGAGATCGCATTTACAAGGTTTTCGGCTGAGAGGCAGACCGATTCCGTCCTTTCGCTCTACGAATCGGTTCTGAAAGACCGTTGAGCTAAGGCTTTGCGTGTCCGAATTCGACTCCGATATGACCTCAAAGCACGAATCATCAAAGGTAAATGTGATGTTGGTCGCTCCGATACTTCCTATCGTCGGCGGCCATACGGTTCAAGCAAATCGCTTGCTTGAAAAGTTCAGCGGTTCGTCAGAGGTTGAATTAAGACTGCAGCCGATAAACCCGTCGTTCCTTCCTAGCTTGCAGCGCGTTAAGTATGTCAGAACACTCATAACATGGCCAAAATATGTTCTTGACCTTCTACTAAATGTGCGGAAGTTCGACGTTGTTCACATATTTTCAGCGTCGTATCTGTCGTTTCTCTTAAGCCCGACGCCTGCTCTAATTATCTCTCGACTCTTTGGAAAGCCGACGATCCTGAACTATCGAAGTGGGGAGGCAGAAGATCACCTTCGTCGATGGCGAACGGCGATCCCTACAATTCGATCGTTCGACAAAATCGTGGTTCCGTCTGACTACCTGGTCGATGTCTTCGCCGACTTCGGAATCGAGGCAACATCCGTGTTCAATTTCGTAGATTCAGAACGCTTCCCTTTTCGCCGTCGAAAGCCGCTCAAACCGATTTTCTTGTCGAATCGAAACTTCGAAGCTCATTACAACGTCGCTTGTACCTTAAGGGCGTTCAAGCTAATTCAAACCCAGTTTCCGGGGTCTAAGCTCATCGTCGTCGGCGATGGACCGGAGCGGCACAATTTAGAGGAACTGGCTCGAAGTCTTCAAATCAGTTCAGTTGAATTCCGCGGTGCAGTACGGCCGGAGGCAATGGCGGCCGTATACGACGAAGCTGACATATTCCTCAACTCATCCAGCATCGACAATATGCCGAACTCGATAATAGAGGCATTCTCCGCCGGACTGCCAGTAGTCTCCACAAACGCGGGCGGGATACCGTATATAGTCGAGAACGGTCGACTTGGGTTATTGGTGGAAAAAAACGATCATGAGGAGATCGCCGCGAACGCCCTTCGATTGCTTAGTGATGATGCACTTGCCCAACGTTTGATCGCCGCTGCACGCGAGTCTGTGAAACAATACACGTGGGAGGAAGTCAGCGGCAAATGGACCGACCTCTATATGGGCCTCGCAAAAAAAAAGCACTGAATGCTCGGGACAATACAAAAACTTTGGGGACGCAGCCTCGATGAACTTTTGACAAGATCCAGACAAGAAGTATCAAAGTCGTTGGAACTGCTTGGGTTTGTTGGTTACCAAAGCATCGAGGCTGTCGAATTGACCCCACATGACGATCGACACTTGATCTTCGCTCCTTGGCTCTCCGATCGAAGCGAGTTTGTATCCCTCGTCGAAACCCGCTTACCCAATGAACGAGACCGAATTTTGCGTGATGCCGATCGAATACGAAATGGACGATTCGATCTTCTAGGCTACGAAGGTCTCGATTTCGGAAGCCCGATTCCTGATTGGCATCTAGACCCGGTTTCCGGAAGGCGGTCGCCGTACATTCACTGGTCACGGATCAACGAGATCGACGCTTCGAAAACCGGTGATAAAAAGGTGATATGGGAACTCAACCGACATCAGTATTTTGAAACTTTGGGACAGGCTTATCTGCTAAGCGGCGACGAGGTCTTCGCGGAGACCTTCGCCACGCATTTGGAAGATTGGTTCGAAAACAACCCACCAAAGGTCGGGATAAACTGGCTCTCAAGCCTCGAGCTTGCTTTCCGTTCGATCTCCTGGATACGTTCGTATTTTTATTTTGAGCCTTCGCCATTATTTACGTCTGAACTTAAGCGGCGAATGTTCAAGATCCTTTCGCTGCAAGCGAGGCACATCGAGACCTATCTTTCGACGTATTTTGCTCCAAACACACATATTACGGGCGAGGGATTAGGACTGTATTACATTGGGACGTTCTTGAACGGTGGTCGAATGTCGACGCGTTGGAAAGAAACTGGGTATCGAATTCTGATGGTATGGCAATCCAGGCACATCCGCCCGGACGGCAGCTATTGTGAACAGGCAAGCCACTACGCGCGCTACACTGCGGATTTTTATTCGGACTTGATACTTATGAGAACGCGCGAGGGGCTACCGATCGAGGATGATCTCAAGAACAGGCTCGAGAGCCTATTTTCATTTTTGAAAGCGATCACCAGGCCCGATGGCACAATGCCGCTTTTTGGGGATGACGATGGCGGAAGGTATTTTTCTTCAGAGACAAGGCCGATCGAAGATATTCGACGCCTATTGTTGTTGGGAGCATTTTTGTTCGATCGCGGCGATCTCAAATACCAGATCGACAACTTCGAGAATGAGTTACTGTGGATCGCCGGGCCAGGGTCCTCGGAAGCTTTGACCGATTTAGACCCTGAGGAACCTCGATCAAATTCAGAATCCTTTGAAAACGGAGGATTCTATACATTTCGGTCTTCGTGGGAGCCGAATGCGGATCATTTCGTTATAATTTGTGGGCCGCATGGCTTTATGAATGGTGGACACGCCCACGCGGATGCGCTGAGTTTTGTTGCATCGCTTGCTGGAAAGTCTGTTTTCGTCGATTCAGGCACATTCGTATACACCTCAGATCTCGAGGCTCGCGACCGCTACCGCACTTCGATGGCTCACAACTGCCTCACGGTCGACGGTTTCTCATCATCGCGGACCGCAGGCCCGTTCTCCTGGAAATCTCAGGCAAATGCCCGTTTAATCGAATGGCATGAACACGATAGCGGTGTTAGATTCCGAGGGAGCCATGATGGATTTGACTTCCTCGAAGTTAAATACGAACGGTCAATTGAGATCGGCCCGAGAGGATCGTTAAGGATCGTTGACGGTGTATCAAGCGAAACCCGACATACCTACGAGATCAATTTCATATTGGCACCTGGAATTGTTGTTAATTTCGAAGACGAAGTCGTGACACTCTCAGGGAATGACCTAGACGAGCACGATGTGCGAATCAAAACCAGGTTGATTGGTGAGTCGTTAGATTCCGAGGGCCGATGGCAGTTGATAGACTCTCACTTATCTCCCGTCTACGGAAAGGAGATACCATCGAAAAGACTTGTATTCAGTTTCGCCGGGAGCGGCACGATCGAGTTTACAGCAACGGTCACGTGGAAAATTTGAACCCGACGATACGATTTGAGGACTTTATCATTGGTCTACGTACCTCAGAGGTTCGAGATAAATGTAGAATTGAACAGTGAGTGACTTGGAGGAACAATGTCCGACAGCAAGCCGATCGATAATCATCCCCCCTTTGACCAGCGACCGTGGGGGAGTTTCACGGTCATTGATACGGGCGGGAACTTTAAGGTAAAGCGCATTGAGGTACTTCCCGGAAAGCGATTGAGCTATCAAAAGCACGCGATGCGATCTGAACATTGGTTTTTTGTTCAAGGAACCGCAAAGGTTACTATTGATGGTCAGGAGATCATCAAGAACGCTGGTGAATCAGTCGACATAAACGTGGGTTCGGCACATCGTATCGAAAACCCCGGTGATGAACTGGTGGTGTTCATTGAGGTACAGCGGGGCGAATATCTTGGCGAAGATGACATCGTGCGATTTGAGGACGATTTTGGCCGGGTTTCTTAGAGCGTTCGGTCTATAGAACCAATATGTGTGGAATCAACGGGATCGTATTTTCGCGGCGCTCAGCGCGGACAGCAAATGCTGGTCTGATAGAACGAATGCGCGATACGATGACCCACCGGGGGCCCGATGAGAAAGGGGTTTTTATTGACGGAAGGGTTGGCCTCGGCCACCGCCGCCTATCGATCGTCGACCTCAAGACGGGACAACAGCCGATGTTCAACGACGATCGTACGTGCGTGATCGTCTATAACGGTGAGGTGTATAACCATCTCGAACTGAGACCGGAGCTCAAAGATCGCGGTTACACTTTCAGGACCACATCCGACACTGAGACGATATTAAAGGCCTACGAGGCTTACGGAGCATCATGTGTTGATAAGTTTCGCGGGATGTTTGCTTTCGCCATCTGGGACGCGAGATCAAATGAACTTTTCATCGCACGCGACCGCCTAGGAGTTAAGCCGCTTTACTACGCTAATTCTGATGACGGCAGTTTCTTCTTCGCATCCGAGATCAAAGCCCTGCTCGAAGCCGGAGCCGTGAAACCGGAACTGGAATACCGAGCTCTGACCGACTATTTAGCAAATCACGGAACCTCAGGCGAACTAACGATGTTCGCCGGTGTGAAACGGCTTCTTCCGGGGCACACACTAACATTCGGCGATGACAGAGTAGAAATAAACAGGTACTGGGATATTTCGTTTGATCGCGACGCCGTTTCCCCGCGTTCAGATCGCGAATGGATCGAGGAATGGTCCTCGCTGTTCACCGAGTCGGTGAGGCTGAGGCTGATGGCGGATGTTCCGCTCGGGATGTTTCTGTCGGGCGGCATTGATTCGAGTGCGATAGCAGCTGAGATGTCACGGATGGTTGATGGGCGCGTCAAGACCTTCTCTGTTGCGTTCGAGGAACGAGAAGCTAACGAACTCAGGTATGCGAGACTCGTTTCAGATCGATTTGGAACCGACCATCACGAGGTGATCGTCTCCCCGCACAGCTTTTTTGAAGCACTTCCGCGACTGATATGGCACGAGGACGAACCGATCGCACACCCATCAAGCATCGCATTGAATTTCGTATCGAGACTCGCGGCCGAGCATGTGAAGGTGGTCTTAACCGGCGAAGGAAGCGACGAGAGCCTTGCCGGTTACGGTCGATACGCGAAAACGCTTACAAACATCAAATATGGAAAGCTATTCGATAAGATAGCTCCGGAAGCGCTACGCAGTCACTTTGCAGCGGCGATTGAAGTCCTGCCGCTTGACTCAAAGATCAGACATTCGCTGAAGAAGAGCTTCTTTGTTGTGGAACCGACAATCGAATCGGCGTATTTCGATAACTTCGCGGTATTTTCGCGATCGATGCAGGGACATCTTTTGTCGGCGACAACCAAGGACCGTTTGAACGGATCGACTGACCCGTATGCCGAGATGTCACGTCTGTTTAATAGCTTGGAAGGCGGCGAAATGCTCGACCGGATGCTGTACACCGATACCAAAACATATCTGCATGAACTGTTGATGAAACAGGACCAGATGTCGATGGCGGCGTCAATCGAAAGCCGGGTTCCCTTCTTGGATCACAAGTTAATGGAATTTACGGCCTCGATGCCGCAGCGCATGAAACTGCGCGGAAGTAAGACGAAGTACGTTTTGCGTAAGGCAATGAAAGGCGTGCTGCCCGATGAGATCTTAACACGAAGTAAAATGGGGTTCCCGGTCCCTATCGGAAAATGGTTTCGCGGTCAATACCGCGGAATCGTAGATGAATATGTCCTTTCAGAGAGATCGCTCGGCAGAGGCATCTTCGACGCAGATGCGGTAAGGAACATAGCAGAACGGCATATGAATGGCGAAAACCACGACGAGCGACTTTGGTCGCTCGTTAATTTCGAGATCTGGCAGCGTACTTTCATCGACGGCGAACGCCCCTAATTAGAGGAAGAACTAAACCGTCGCGCATCGGAGCCCCGTTAAAATCGTGAAAATTCTTTGGCTTAAAACTGAATTGTTGCATCCGGTCGACAAGGGCGGAAAGATACGTACGTATCATATGCTTAAGGAGCTAAAGCGCCACCATCACATAACCTACTTAACGCTAGATGACGGCACTGCCGATCCTGACGCCCTCGAAAAAGCCGAGGAATATGCGCATGAGGTGATCACTGTTCCGCACCGAGTAGCCCCAAAATTCGGTGCTCGGTTTTATGCCGAATTGGTCGCAAATCTTTTTTTGCCGCTTCCGTACTTCATTTCGAAGTATCGTGCTCAGGCGATGACGAGAAAGATCTCTGAGGTCCTAAAGGAAGATCGACACGACATTTTGATATGCGACTTCCTGCAGTCGTCGATAAACCTGCCCGAAGAGATCAGCATTCCATCGCTTCTTTTCCAGCACAATGTCGAGGCAATGATCTGGAAACGGCATGCGGATGTCGCGACAAACCCAATTAAGAAAGCATATCTTGAATCCCAATGGAAGCGAGCGGTCGATTTTGAGCGAAATACATGCCGAAGGTTCGATTCAGTGATTGCAGTTTCGGCCGAAGATGCAGCGGTATTTCGAAGCGAATACGGATTACAATGCGTTTTTGATGTACCAACCGGTGTTGATACGGCGTTCTTTGCTCGAAGAAATGACGATACAGCCTCAGGGCCGAATCTTGTCTTTACCGGTTCGATGGATTGGTTACCGAATCACGATGCGATCAATTGGTTTATTAATGACATCCTACCGACGATCAGACACGAGGTTCCGGACGTATCACTGACTGTTGTCGGTCGCGACCCATTCCCAGAACTCCGCGAATTGGCGCGGCGCTATCCGAACATAACGGTTACTGGACGGGTACCTGATGTGCGGCCGCTTATGAAAAATGCCGCTGTTTACGTTGTCCCAATAAGAATTGGGGGCGGAACGCGATTAAAGATCTATGAAGCGATGGCAATGGGATTGCCGGTAGTCTCGACAACGATCGGCGCCGAGGGTTTGCCATTAACTGACGGTAACGAACTTTTATTGAAAGATACGGTCAACGATTTTGCCAATTCGGTCATTCGACTCCTTAAGAACGACAGGGAGGCAGTCGCCCTTGGAATAAGGGCCGCCAAACGTGTAAGGTCAGAATTTGGCTGGCAGCACGCTGCTGATCAATTCGCGTCCATTTGCGAGCAAGCTGTGGAAGCCTAGAGCCTGTGGGTACAGAAAAGCTGCGGAATTGTCTTGCATCAAACGGATCCCGAATGGCGAGGACACGCTTCATTTCGAAATCAACGACTTCTGAAGACACTTTCCCTTGGATCGCGATCTCATTGATAGCGGGGATATGCGTGCATCTGGCGATCGCATTGCCTTATGTATATACTTTGAATGTCTGGTCGGACGAAGCATCGTCACTGTTTACGACCAGCAAGGGTCTCCTTGCAACAATCGATACCGTCTTCGCAAATGAGAAACAGGCCCCGTTGTACTTCCTTTTGTTGAGCGTTTGGCGATCGATTAATGAATCTGTTTTCTTTGCTCGAATACTTTCCATCATTGCAGCTCTATCTGCTATTTATTGTTTCTCAGTACTTGTGCAAAGGTTCGTAACCGAAAGAGCCGCCGCAATAGCGACTTTCCTGTTTGCCGTCCACCCATTCGTCATATGGGCGAGTCTCGAAATACGGGTTTATGCATTTGTAATTCTTGTAACATGCCTTCTACTTGAAGCCTATTTCCGGGGCTTCGCAGACCTTGGGACAAGACGTTCGACCGATTGCGACAATGAAAAATCTCGATCAAAATATCAAGTTGGCTTTGCAGTAATCGGGATCGTCGGGGTTTATCTACACTATTACGTTGGGTTCCTTCTGGTGGGCGGCCTCGCTGCGTTGATAGCGACCGGCAGGTACCGTGAGGCTCGACGTTACCTCGTCCTTCTCACCTCAGCAGGCTTGCTTATTCTTCCACTGTTCATAATGGTCTTTTTTCAATTTGAACAGCGCAGTTCAATTCCACAGGAAAATAAGACCTTGCTTGATGGTGTGCGGACGGTTTGGCGGCATTTCTTGTTTTTCGTTCTGCCCACTGAGCTCTTTCTGGATACGGGCACTTCAATAGTTTCGACAATCCGGTTATGGATAGTACGGATCTGGTTGGTCGCTACGGTTCTCTTTTTTGCGGTCGGGCGCTTTTCCAAGGTCAACAGAGACATGGTCACCGTCGGGACTTTCGCTGCTACGGTGGCCGTATTCTTTTGCGTTGCAAATCTACTCGTCGGTCCTGAGCTTCTGGCGCAAAGACATGCTTCGGTTTACTTTGTGCCAATAGTTTTGCTTGCAATAACGGCGATAGATATCTCGATTCCGAAATATCTCCTTTGGTTCCCAGTACTTGTGTTCATGGTTTTTTCGAGTTACTCAGTACTTACGATGTACCCTGAGAATGCGAAACGCGGGGATTGGATAAGGGTCGCACGATATTTGGAACAGCACGAGATGACCGATCAGCCGGTCGTGATTTTTGACGCATTTGATGTTCCCGCGATCAAGACCCACTATAATGGTAAGAACGAAATTCTTCCCGATTCAGGGTATTTCGATTTTTTCCTTGAAGGTAAGTTAGGTACAGCCGAAGCCTTCCGATCACAGATAGAGTTCATAATCGGAAAAGTTCCGCCTGAGGCCCGACATATATGGCTCATTACGCACGAGAAATGCTCATACGGCAATTCGTGTCGTCCCTTAGAGGATTTTGTTGAAGATAATTTTGTGGTTTTAACGGACCAGGCGTTTTATAAGGAACGAGTTCGACTGTTAGAAAGAAGAAAGTAACTATTTGATATCGGCAGTATTAATTTTAGCAAAATGAGAATAAGCATCTTTGGCCTGGGTTATGTGGGGGCTGTATCGGCTGCATGTTTCGCAGCTGATGGGCACGAAGTTATTGGAGTCGACGTTAATGAAACGAAGGTTAATATCATTAACTCTGGAAAGAGTCCGATCATCGAAGACGGAATTAGCGATCTGATCAACAAGACTGTAGCCAACGGCAGCCTTCGTGCGACTACCGCCGTTAGAGAAGCGGTGCTTTCGACGGACATTTCGCTTGTCTGCGTTGGAACACCGTCAAATCCTAACGGCTCCTTAAGACTCGACTTTGTCGAACGCGTCAGCGAACAGATCGGCGAAGCTCTTGCACAGAAGAATGCGTTTCATATAGTGGTCATTCGCAGCACAATGCTGCCAGGAACTATTGCGACACTTGTAAGGCCGGCGTTGGAACGTTCGTCTGGAAAGGTTGCCGGCACTGATTTCGATCTATGCGTCAATCCCGAGTTCCTTCGTGAAGGCACCTCGATTCATGACTTCTATTCGCCTCCGTTCACACTTATTGGAGCAGATAGTTCAGAATCCGGAGACGAGATCCGAAAGTTGTATTCAAACGTGGATGCTCCGATCTATGTTATACCAGTGGGCGCGGCGGAAATGGTCAAATATGCGTGCAATTGCTTTCACGGATTGAAAGTAGCATTCGCAAACGAGATCGGAAACATATGTAAGGCATCAGGGATCGACAGCCACGAGGTAATGGATGTTTTTGTCAAAGATACTAAGCTCAATCTTTCGCCATATTACCTGAAACCTGGCTTTGCGTTTGGTGGTTCGTGTTTGCCTAAAGATCTAAGGGCGTTGTCATACAGAGCAAAAGAACTAGATGTCGCTGTCCCCGTTTTAGAAGCGACTCTTTCTAGCAACCTTCTCCAGGTCGAACGAGCTGTCGAGATGGTTACCAGCACAGGCAAAAAGAAAGTTGGTGTCCTCGGCTTTGCTTTCAAGGCTGGCACCGATGACCTTCGCGAATCGCCGATCGTCGCCGTTATAGAGCGTCTGATCGGTAAAGGGTACGACGTTCGCCTTTTCGACCGAGAAGTCTCGATAGCGAAACTTATTGGGGCAAATAAAGATTATATCGAAAACGAGATTCCGCACATTTCCAGATTGATGGCTGAAAGTGTCGATGATGTAGTTTCTCATTCTGAAGTGATAGTGATCGGGAACAAGGATGAAGAGTTTACGACGGTAGATTCTCTAATTTCAGAAGATACCGTGATTGTCGATCTAGTTCGATTATTTGGAAACCGCACTTCGGATTCCAATTATCAGGGAATTTGTTGGTGAATGAGAGAGAGCGAGGTTATGCTTTGTTGGCGATTTCGGCCCGGAGTTTGGACTGGATAAAGATGAAACGACCTATACCAGTTTTGATCTCGATCTCGTCCATTTGGCTTATAACAACCTGGCTGCTAGGAAGTTGGTTGGTAGTAAGCTCACCTCTCGAAAAAGCTGACGCAATAGTTGTTCTGGCAGGTGGGGCAGACTATCGAGAGCGAGCCCTTGAGGCGGCAAGGCTTTATCGAAAGGGTGTTTCAAACCGGATAATTTTGACCAACGACGGCGTCAAGAGTGGCTGGAGCAGTGAGCTTAACCGAAACCCATACTTTGTCGAAAGGGCAAAGTGGGCTTTGGTCGAGAGTGGGGCCTCGGAGATCGACATTGAGATCGTGCCAGGAATCGTTGAAAGTGGCTTTTTGACCGGAACCGAAATTGAGGCCCGAATGGTAATCGACTATTCGCGGGCGAAAAAGTTTCAGACGCTGCAGATCGTTACATCAGCCTATCATTCTCGCCGCGTGTCGATTATTTATCAAAAAGGAATATACGAAACGAATGATAGCGCTACAATCGGGGTCTCGTTTCCAGATCCTTATCGTTTCGACCTTCCGAATGCGTTTTGGTGGTTAAGTGGTGAGAGTTGGCAGAAACTTACCAGCGAGTACTTAAAGATCGCATATTCCTTGGCAGTTTAGCTTCAGATTTCGACATTCAACCCGTCGCATCGGCAGAAGTTTTCTTGAAAATTAAATATGGTGTCTGCGGGTTCGTATCAGGCATCTCACCAATTTTTCTTAGTCCATAGCGCTCACATGTCGAAACAACGTATTTGGCAGTCTCATAGACTTCACCGCCCGCAGTCAGACGCCCCTGTGGTTGGCGGCCTGTGATATGAAAGAACATGCCGGCGTAAAGAACGCGGATGGCGTGTACAGACGAAAGGAGATTCCCCTTAATTAAACCGTTCCTAAATTTCCACCAGTAGTAGGCAGGTGTCTGAAACATCAAAAAAAGCCGCCCGCCCTTCGACAAGACGCGACTAAACTCAGAAAGTGCACGTTCATTATCCATGAACATGATCGCACCGCGACAGATTACGACGTCAACTGATCCGTCCTTCAAAGGCAACGCGTCCCCGCTGCCTCGAACAAATGCAACCCGACCGTCTCGATTCCGCTCTTTGTACATGCGACGTCCAACCTGGCCAGTTTCGGGAACATAGTCAAGTCCGAAACCGACCGCCCCCTTATCGATAAACGGAAGCATTTCTTGGCCGCTGCCGCAACCGACATCCAATACACTTCGAACCGTTAGATCTGCCGTTGCTGCTAAAAACGCACCGTACCTATCGCCGTTTGTCTGAAACAACTCCCATTCTCGCGAGACGTACGAATTGTAACCGTCGAATTTGTATTTGTTGAAGCTTTGGAAATCCTCGGCTTTTTTTGAGACGTTGCCCTGCTTGGGTTCTGACATCCTTTCTACCCCAATACCCGCACCGAGTTCTAATCAATGCGGAATGACTATCAAATCACTGAATGCGACCTGCGTCAACACAGAGGGTTAGATACGACTATTGTTGAATGAGTTCCTGAGATGTCTAGTGAAAATTGTCGAAGTCAGATGGAAAGTAGCGGTAAGACGTTCAACGAGTACCCTGAGATTATCAGTAGATCGACTATCGAACGAATGCAGCAAATGTCGGCTGATCACCATCCATACCGTAATGGTACGCGGCAAATCCCTCGCTGCTTTTCTGAAGATACCAAACCCCATTCGATCGGCGGAAGACCGCTACGTCTGATTTTCCATCGCCGTCGAAATCTCCAGGTGCTGGCAAATCATCGGCCCATCCGAATGGAAACGCAGAAAATTGACCGTTTGATGAATTAAGCCGATACCATGTCCCGTTTGAAGGCCTAAACACTGAAATATCGGTAACACCGTCACCGTCAAAATCCGCCGGAACGATCACGTCGTCTGAAAGGCCAAAGCGAAGAGCAATAAATCCTTGCGTTGAACGCTGAATGTACCAGGTCCCTGTCGAAGGGCGATATACTGCGAGGTCTGCCATCGCGTCTCCGTCATAATCACCAACAGCGGTTCTATCATCTGAAAGGCCAAACGGTGACGCAAAAAATGACCCGTCTGAACTTTTGAGCCCGTACCAAGTTCCGTTTAAGGGTCGCCAGACCGCAATATCATCCTTGCCGTCGCCGTCATAATCCGCAGGAACAGGGACATCGCCATTGGATCCGAAATAACGCACATCGACAGAACCCGTCGAACTCATAAGTACGTACCAGAGCTTTTCCTGTGGACGGAATACCGCGACGTCAACTTTACCGTCTCCGTCAAAGTCGGCAGGAGCGATCTTATCTTGCGAAAGTCCGAATCTGATCGCAGAATCGCCATCCGTGCTCCGATTTATGTACCATACGGCATCAGACGGTCGAAATACGGACAAATCTGAACGACCATCGCCATCAAAATCGCTTCGGACGCTCGCCCCAACACAGTTGCTTCTTTGTCCTGTCGGGACACATGCAACCCTGCGGTTCAGTCCTGGAATGTCCGCCCCGATATCTTTGCCATCCGTCCCAGTCCCTCGAAAGGGCGAGTTTGGTCTCAACGAATAATCACCACCCGCAAAATTCTGAAACCCAAAAGCGGAAACGCTTGAAACGTAGGACGATGTTGCCGGATACCCAGATGAACTCCGCTGTAGAACGTTCTTGTTGAAGGTGTATGAATCGGCAGCCCCGGCTATCGCTGAAGTTCCTGCGGTGCCGTCACGAGCGAGGCGACCGATGTCGCCACCGTTACCGGCAACAATATTGTTATTGACCGTCAGACCGCTCAAGAAAGTAGATCCTTGAAAGTCGATAAACCGATTGCCGGCCGAACTGCCCAAATGGATGAATGTATTGTGATCGATAACGAAATTCTGACCGACTTGCGATCCACCCTTGCTCGGCAACAATGCCCAGCCCGAACCCCCCATTGAATCGCCATTGATCAAAACAAGATTGTTACTGATCTCGATATTCCGCTGAACCCGGCTTGAAAACGTATAGTCTTCGACTAAGAACGATATTCCATTAGCAACATTCTTCACGATGTTGTATCTGAAAACCACATCCTCTACGACGGACCATGGTGCAGACCCGTCTTGGTTGCGAAGACTAAAGTGAATTCCGCGGCCATCTTGCGCCTCGGCCCAACTATTTTCAAAGACATTATTCTGCACAATTACCTGGCGTGCGTTTTTCAGTTCAAAGAGGTTTTTGACCTGCCAGCTCGGGTTTCGTCCTCGCCAAGATAATGGCTTGAAAAAATAATTGTGCTCGATTGTTATATCGGTCGGCACGAGATTCGGGATACCTGGATCCACACCACCGAACATTACGTTTTCCGATCCCGCTTCCAGATAGTTGTTAGAAATTAGGTACCCTCCAGGTCCGTTCCATCCAGCAATCGCCTGCGAATCTGCTCCTGTCTCGTGAAATTCCGAAAAATAACTGTCTATTATTTTCGTGTCTTTGGAGTTGAGGACTACCCCTCGTCGGGTGGCTGACGTTGCAGTTCCGTGAACGTAGCAACGGTCGATTATGATATCGTGCGGGGTCTTCGATAGCGCGTTCTGCCCAGGGCTTTCCAACGTAATCAAATTACTTACCTGACCTGAATCGCTCTGTCGCGTGATCTCGAGACCGATCAGTTTATAGAAGCCAGTTGGATTGGATCCGGAGAGCTCGGTCCTGAATACCGGACTATTACTGGACGTCTGAATCCTCGGCATATTTGAAGCGTTTGACGGTCCGACCCGATTACCAGCAGCAGGCAGCGATGCCAACGCCGAACTTTGAATAGTGATGTACCCGGTTCCCGTCGATTTATATTTCAAAACGATATTCTCGGTATAGGTTCTGCCGGCTTCAACCACGATCGTGTCGCCGCGATTCGCAGCGTTGATCGCAGATTGAATCGTTGGAAATTGTGTGCTTGGAACATTTAGAATCGCAGCTTCTGCTGGAACTTGAAAAGCGCTGAAACACGACAAAGTAATCAATGCATTGAAGAGGATTACGAAAACCCTGGATCGGATCGATTTGAGTGAACGCATACAGAATCTCCTCGCTTTCAACGATTCCCCCTTTTCAATATCTGGGGAATAATCAAAATAGAACACGGCAATAGTTTGCAGTTATCGAAAAGGTGCAAATGTGGCTTTTCAAGCCTCTACCATTTTTCTTTGAGCCCGAATTAAGTCACGATACTGCGGGCGGATTTCCCTAATTGGTGGAGCCCGATTAGTGGAAACTGACATTCGATCTTTTCAAGACCGGGATAAATGATCGATATTGATCGAATCTCGATTCTTCGAAGATCAAATAAACGTTAACTATAAGCAGTGGTTTTTCGATCAATTTGACCGATACGCCGGCATGAGTTGTTTTACTCGAGTGGGGGTTATTTGGGCTTGTATTAGACAACCCGTTGTTTGCAAAGTTACGTTTAACAAGTGTTAACGCTATTTAACATAAAAATGCAATCGGTTGGCTGTTCCAGAAACTGTGGGGGTTTCAGGGCTTGGGGTAAGAGAATTTTCATCTTTTTGAACGATTAAGTCAAATTGACCGTTTTTCTCGCCGATGGAGCAAACCAAATAACGTCAGTTTTGGTGCTGCTTTTGGACCACAATTCGGAAAAACCCAAAAAAAGAGGTGTCGAATGTCGTCCTCAAACCAATTTATGCCTGCATACGTAATTCTGAAGACCGCGATTGATTGGACGTGTTGGCTCTTATCCTCGGTTTTGTGGTTTACACCGCATCAAACCTTCCGGGATTTGTCGCATTCCCTTTACTGATGTTACATGTTAGAAGTTGCAAATTCGCATGATTGTTCATCAACCGAAGATATTGGTACTTTTTGGGACCCGGCCCGAGGCGATCAAGCTTGCGCCGGTCATCAAAGAACTGGAGAAGCAGTCCATCGAAACTGTTGTCGTTTCGTCAAGCCAGCACGGGCATTTAATTCAGCCATTCTTGGATCTTTTTGGGGTTGTGGTTGATCATGACCTCCGCGTTATGCGCGAGAAACAGAGCCTAAATGATGTCTGCTTTCGTGTGATCGAACGGTTAGACAAATTGCTGCAAGCCGAATCACCCGATGTGATCGTCGTCCAAGGCGATACCACCACCGCTCTTGCCGGCGCAATTGCCGCGTTCAATAGAAACATTGCGATCGGCCACGTAGAAGCTGGTCTTCGTTCCAGCGATCGTAATAGCCCATTTCCGGAGGAAATGAATCGGCGATTGATATCCGTGCTTGCAACATTTCATTTCGCTGCAACAGAGCAAAATCGCTGTACACTCATTTCCGAAGGAGTCGATCCGGATTCGGTCATTGTAACGGGCAACCCGGTTGTTGATTCCCTAAATTCGGTCGTTGAGAATCTTAGGCCAGGTGAACGGTTCGCCTCCGTTCTAGAAGCGACCCGTGGCCTGAAGCGAATATTGCTCACGACCCATCGACGCGAGAGTTTTGGTGCGGCGATGTCTGCAAATCTACGAGTGCTTAAGGAATTCGTGAAAAAACACGACGATGTATGCCTTCTGTTCCCCGTTCATCCAAATCCGAATGTTAGGTCTGTGACTGAATCGATTCTTGGCGACGCTGAAAGGGTTGTCTTGCTCGAACCGCTGGGCTACTCTGATTTTGTAGCGGCAATGTTGAACTCATGGCTTATCGTGTCTGACTCGGGCGGCGTTCAAGAGGAAGCCCCGAGTCTCGGTAAGCCGCTTTTGGTCCTCCGTCAAAACACAGAACGACCAGAAGCCGTAACGGCTGGAGTCGCCAGACTTGTTGGCGGTGACCCGAAAGAACTCGAGCGTCTACTTCAAGAGAATTATGACGATGATACGTGGATTCGGTCGTTGAGCTCAATTCCAAACCCCTTCGGCGACGGTCTTGCCGCCAAGAGAATTGCTGAATTCTTCAAAAACAACTGGAGAGGAAGAGCTTCCGCAAAAATGAGACGCCGGTAACGTCATATCTACGATAATGAGGTCTCCTGCCCATCCAAAGTGCCACTTATTAACGGTCCTGGTTGAGGATTATTTTCAAGTTGGAGCTTTCGAGAAATTGATCCAGGAACGTAACTGGGCCAATTTTGCAACGCGTTATGAGAACAATACGTTAAAGGCCCTTGATCTCTTAGATCAGTTCGATACGAAAGCGACATTCTTTGTCCTTGGATGGATAGCCGAACAAAACCCGGGCCTGGTTCATGAGATCGCATCGAGAGGGCATGAGATCGCATCTCGTGGCTACTATCATAGGAGTCTAAAGAATTTAACACCCGATGAGTTTCGCGAAGACCTTCGTCGAACTAACCACGCCCTCGAGCTTGCGTCAGGTCAAAAGGTAATTGGATATAGATCGGCAGAGAAACTTGAATTCGGAAGGGACAAATGGGTGCTCGATGAGCTTGCGAGCGAGGGTTTCGTTTATGATGCTTCGTTCATGCCTTCAAGACGTGACGATCGAGTCGATAGGTTTGCGCGTGAAGTGAAGACCGCCGAACAGTCTATATGGGAGTTTCCGTATTCGACTGTTGACCTGGGTATCGGACTTTTGCCGATATCGGGCGGTAATTACATTCGACAAATCCCGTTTTCACTTCTAAAGCACGCGATAACGAATTGGGATCGAAGTTTCAAACAACCGTTCGTCTTTTATTTCCACGTTTGGGAGCTTGATCCTGAGCAACCGCGAATCTCGGCTGCTACCTATCTAAATCGCATTCGTCATTACCGAAAGCTCGATAAAATGGGTTGGGTGATCCGTGAGAATTTACGACGGTATCAGTTTTCCAGTGTTGCCGCCTATCTTGGTATCAACGATCAACCTGTCTTGCCCGAATCGATCCGGTACACAAGTGACGAGAAGTTCGAAATTCGTGATCCGCACCCGTCATCTGACTCTCACTTACCTGTATCGATCGTAATTCCCTGCTACAACGAATGTGAGGCGCTTCCCTATCTTGCTAATACTCTCCGAGGAGTCGAGATGAAACTGTTGGACGCCGGTTATCGTTCCCAATTCCTATTTGTCGATGATGGGAGCACCGATGCGACGTTGGAAAAACTAAATGAACTTTTTGGAACGAAGAAAAATGTACAATTCGTTCGACATGATACAAATATGGGCGTGGCAGCCGCAATATTTACTGGACTGAAATCCTCGGAAACTGAGATTGTGTGTTCTATGGACTGTGATTGCACATATGATCCGCTACATCTTGTGGATATGCTACCACTCTTGGATTCGAGTACAGATATGGTCACGGCATCGCCATACCATCGGGAAGGCGAGGTGAGAAACGTCCCGGGTTGGAGGCTCTTTCTATCAAAAGGAGCCTCGTTCCTTTATCGCAGAACTTTGAACACCAAATTGTTCACTTATACCAGTTGCTTTCGTGTGTATCGGCGAGACTCGGTGATCCAACTTGATATGCAGGAGGGCGGTTTTCTCGGTGTCGCGGAAATGTTGGGTAAACTCGATTTGGCGGGGGGAAAGATCGTTGAGTACCCGGCGACTCTCGAAGTACGACTTTTCGGGGCATCGAAGATGAAAACGGCGAAGACGATCTTCGGTCATCTGAGACTTTTATCACGGCTGGGAAGGTTGAGATTCTTTGGGAAAACGCATCAAATTAAACCTTCTTTGCCAAGAGACACGGTAAAAACCGAATCTAAAGAAAGGGAAAGAAACATAGAACGTTAATGTCAACATCATCACAATCTGAAGCCGTCGTTAAACTCCCATCGGATCAAGATGCCACAGGCAGAAGCTTTGGAAGCGAAGAACTCGCTGCTCTCAAAGAGGTCATTGATTCAGGGGTGTTGATCACTACAAAAGGAAAATTCGGCCGAATGCTTGAAAGAGCCTTTGCCGAAAAAATGGGTGTGAAACATGCCTTTGCCTGTAATTCGGGTTCGGCGGCTGTCCACACAGCGATCGCCGCGATCAACCCAAATCCGGGTGACGAAATAGTCACGACTTCGATCACCGATATGGGAGCTTTGACTCCGATAATTTTTCAAGGAGCGGTTCCCGTTTTTGCAGATGTATGCCCAAAGACCTTAAACGTGACCGCGCAGACGATCGAGTCTGCATTGAGCGAGAGGACAAAAGCGATAATAGTTACACATCTCTTTGGTAATCCGTGCCGGATGAAAGAGATCATGGAACTCGCCGATTCTCGCGGCATCTCGGTAATCGAGGACGCAGCACAGAGTTTCCTTGCAACAGTGAACGGACGAAAGGCAGGCACTATCGGTAAAGTCGGTGCATTTTCATTTCAACAGGGCAAGCAAATGACCACGGGCGAAGGTGGGATGGTGGTCACTGATGACGACGAGATAGCTCGCCGTATGTTCCTCTTTATCAACAAAGCCTGGGGTTACGGTGACGACAACCCGGACCATTATTTTATCGCTCTCAACTACCGAATGACGGAACTTCAAGCTGCTCTTGCTTTTGAACAACTCAAGAAGCTCGATAATTCGGTTAAGCAACGCCAGGAGATGGCTTCGCTGTTGGACGCGCTCATTGACGACATCGACGGAATTGAGAGTTACAAACCTGCGTCGGATTCGACAATGACTTATTGGAAGTACTGCCTTCGCGTCGACGACACAAAGATCCAAGATGGTTCTGTCGGACTCGCAAAGGCTCTGAAGGCATACGACGTGGCTTCGGCTCCGAGATACGTTGTTAAGCCCGCCTTCAAGTGTCAGGTATTTCGAGACCAAAATACCTTTGGGGATAGTCATTACCCGTTCAATCTGGCGAGGCCGGAAGCGGTGGATTATTCGGATGACAAGTTTCCCGGAACTTTCAAGGGCCTGCACGACGTACTCGTGCTCCCGATTAACGAAAGATACAATGAGGAACATGTTCATTTCCTAGCCGACTCGATCAGAGAGGCCGTTGCCTCGGTCAGAATCGAAAGTGTGTCTCAAGGAAGGGGTGAATGTGTGGTTTGTGCTGGAAATCGGTGTCTCAATTAACCAATTCGCGGCCATCTGACAAGATTTTGGCTGATCGCCTATTTTTCACACACGTCGACCTGCGAAGAGTTACACCTGGGTCGTCGTTTCGGCGCGGCTGTTTGGTTTGAACATCACTTTTTCGTGAAAACGCGTTTATTTGGTTTGCTGAGACCTTAACAAGAACTAGATATGAGTAAATTACGATTCGGACTTATAGGTACTGGCGGCATTGCCCAAACCTATTCTCAGGCGTTCGTGGCAAGCGAATGCTGTTCGTTAGTCGCGGTTGCAGACCTTCGCAAAGAATCGGCCGATGCTTTTGCTGAACCATTCGGAGCATTGTCATTTGGCGATTACAAAGAACTCGCTGAAAAAGCTGAGATCGATGCAGTGATCATAGCAACTCCGCCAGTATCCCACCCGGAGATCGCTGAATATTTTATGGAGCGTGGCGTCCATGTGCTATGTGAAAAGCCATTGTGTCTGACTATCGCTGATGCGGAACGCATGATCGCAACCGCTGATCGATGCGGGACGGTCTTTACAATGGCTTCGAAGTTCCGCTACGTCGAAGATGTGATAAAGGCCAAGTCATTAGTTGCCTCGGGCATTCTCGGCGATATTGTTCAATTCGACAATTCCTTTACTGCCAAAGTGGACATGTCGAAAAGATGGAACGCTGATAAATCGATCTCTGGCGGCGGGGTCTTAATGGACAACGGCACCCACTCGGTCGATATTATTCGCTATTTCCTTGGACCGGTCACCGAAGTTCTAGCAGTCGAATCCGGCGGCACTCAAGGCCTATCTGTTGACGAAAACGTCCGCCTAATGGCAAAAACAGAAAACGGGATCGTTGCAACTGTTGATCTTACTTGGGGGATAAGTAAAGAATTACCTTATTTTATAAGCATCTACGGCACAAATGGCACAATCCACATCGGTTGGCGCGAATCAAAATATCGGCTTAATTCATCGCCTGACTGGATCGTTTTTGGTAAGGGCTATGACAAAGTGCAGGCATTCAGGTCTAAGATCGAGAATTTCCGGAACGCGATCAAAGAAAAAGAGGAACTACTGATCGATCAGGACGCTGCCCTCGCATCGGTTAAAGTGATCGATGCGGCTTACAGGTCATTATCCGCAAATCATTGGCAGTCCGTGACCGAGAAAAGTGGGGCTGTTGGAAGTGGTGGAAAGAGTAAGGTTGCCGGCTGGGTAACGGTACTCTCGGCCGTCACAGCCAACGATTCAATTCAGTCACTTGCCGCGGTCGTTATTTGATCCTCAGCCGGTGATTCAGATTATGGTTAGGATACACCCGACAGCGATAATCGAAGAAGACGTCGTACTTGGCGAAGGTTCAAGCATTTGGGACAATGTGCACATCCGACACGGTGCAAGGATCGGCGACGAGTGTATCGTTGGTGAAAAGTCGTACATCGCATATGACGTTCAAATTGGTAATCGCGTAAAAATTAACGCGATGGTTTATATCTGTGCCGCCGTTACCATCGAGGATGGCGTGATGATATCGGCCTCAACGACATTTACAAACGACCGTTTTCCCAGAGCTACCTTTCCGGATTTGAAATCACTTCGGCCTAGTGAACCCGATGAACACACGCTCCCGACCATTGTTCGTGAAGGTGCAACGATCGGGGCGGGTTGTATTATCGGGAACGATCTTGAGATCGGTCGTTGGTCGATGGTCGGTATGGGCTCGGTAGTCACAAAGAACGTTCCTGATTTTCATTTGGTGATCGGCAGCCCAGCTCGTTCGATCGGAGCTGTTTGCAAATGCGGTCTACTCTTCCATCGATTCCCTGGACCCGAACTGCCAGAATACGCCTGCGAGTGCGGTTTGAAATACATGATCCACGGGACGAGTGTGTCTTCCGCAGATGACATTTGAAAGATCAAGTCGATCTCTAATGGGCCAGAACATAGCAATTGTAGGCGGCGGATTTCTCGGTCTGACGATTGCTCTCCGTTGTGCACAGCGAGGCAACACTGTAACGATCTTTGAATCCGCATCCGAGATCGGTGGGCTTGCTTCAGCATGGCAGATCGGCGGCGTTACCTGGGACAAGCATTACCACGTAACGCTGTTGTCCGACCAGTACACACGTCGAATCGTCGAAGAACTCGGTCTGGGCGAAGAATTCCGTTGGGTTGAAACGAAGACTGGATTCTATACCGACGGAAAGCTGCACTCGATGTCGAACACTTTAGAATTCCTCCGCTTCCCGCCTCTCGACATCCTGAGCAAACTTCGTCTTGGCGCCACTATCTTCTATGCTTCAAGGTTGAAGAACTGGCGAACTCTTGAGAGGATTCCGGTTGAAGATTGGCTTACTGGTCTTTCGGGCAGAAAAACCTTCGAGAAAATGTGGCTTCCGCTGCTGCGTGCAAAGCTTGGGGATGCGTATAAACAAACCTCTGCGGCCTTTATTTGGGCGACCATTCAACGCATGTATGCCGCCAGGAATTCAGGTCTCAAGAAAGAGATGTTCGGGTACGTCCGGGGCGGTTATGCGAGGGTCCTCAAACGCTTTGGCGAAGAACTGGTTCAGTTGGGTGTTAAGATGGTCTTAAACAGCAAGGTCGAGGCCGTTGAAGCGACCCAGAGCGACGGCGTCCGCATTGAATGTAAAGGAACATTCCAGGACTTCGATAAGGCCGTGCTTACGTGTCCACCAAAGGTTGCAGCGAAATTGTTGCCGCAATTGACCGCCGAAGAGCGTTTGGCTTATGAGGCGATACGATATCAGGGAATCATCTGCGTCTCAGTGCTGCTGAAACAACCGATCTCGGATTTCTACGTAACGAACATCACCGATGACACGCCATTCACGGGAATAATAGAAATGTCGGCATTGGTAGACAAAAGCGAATTTGGCGGTAACTCGCTAGTCTATCTGCCGAAGTACGTGGAATCTGACGATCCAATATTCGATGTTGCTGATGATAAAGTAGTTGAGAACTTTCTGACTGGTTTTGCGGCAATGTATGCGAATTTCAGACGAGAGGATGTTGTCGATCTTAGGATCTCGAGGGTCCGAGAGGTATTCCCTCTACCGGTGTTAAATTATTCGGCCGGGATCCCGAATACATCGGTATCGATCCCAAATGTGTTCGTGCTTAATTCGTCGCACATCACGAATGGTACCTTAAACGTAAACGAAACCATTCAACTCGCAGAGGACTTTTCAATGGCGGAGTACATTTGAACTTATTATCAAGATCTTTGAACTAGACAAACGCATTATGTCAAAACCAACCAACAAACCCATCGCGAGCCTTTCGTTGGACCTTGATAACAAATGGTCCTACATGAAGACGCATGGCGATAGTGGTTGGGAAAGTTTCCCCTCGTACCTGGATATCGTTGTACCGCGGGTTCTGAGATTTCTGAAGGAACGCGATCTTAGTATAACTTTCTTCATTGTTGGACAGGACGCAGCCCTTGAAAAGAACCACGAAGTACTGTCACAGATCCCAAAGGCCGGCCACGAAGTCGGAAACCACTCGTTCAATCACGAACCGTGGCTCCATCTCTATTCCCGCGATGAGCTTGACGAGGAGTTTATTCGCTCCGAGGCTGCAATAGCTGAAGCCACAGGTGAAATGCCAAAAGGCTTCCGGGGCCCGGGCTTTAGTCTCTCGCCTACCGTGTTAGAGGTGCTAACTGAGCGTGGTTACGACTACGATTGCTCGACTTTTCCAACGTTCATAGCTCCGTTGGCTCGGGCATATTACTTTTTCAATGCTGTCGAAATGTCCGAAAAGGAAAAGGAAAAGCGAAAACTCCTTTTCGGCAAGTTTTCAGATGGCTTTGCTCCTCTAAAACCGTACCGGCTGATCGTGAACCAACGGTCGATCATCGAAATTCCGGTAACGACGCTACCGATCGCTAAGACGCCGATTCATTTGAGTTATATAATATACCTTTCAACTTTCTCTAAATCGGTTGCTTTGGCGTATTGGAAAACCGCGATACGCCTCTGCAAAGCAAAAGGCATTCAACCATCTATATTGTTGCATCCTCTCGATTTCATGACCGCCGACGACGCGCCTGAGCTGTCATTTTTCCCGGGGATGAGACTTAGCATCGAAAACAAGATCGAGCTTGTAAGCGAGACGATAGGGGCACTTTCCCGCCACTTCGATATAGTCTCGATGGCCGACTTTGTAGGCACGCTTGAGCAGCAAACGCTTCCGGTGCGGGAAAACGTGTCAGGCAATGAACTCTTTGCCTCAACCGCTCAAGGATAAATGGGGCATCACGAGTCCCGCTAAGATAGCGCAGGTCATCTTCACCGAAGGTGATATTCGATCGGGCAATGCAGGTTAAAAAGCTTCAGTTACTTTTTTTGGTCCTATCGATATCCACTGTAGCCGTCTTGGGAGTTTTGCGGCTCTCGGAGACGTACACGGGCGACCAGGCTTTGTTCACGGTGTATGCATCGCAGATTCTCGATGGTGCAGTACTCTACCGGGACGTCTGGGACGTCAAACAGCCTGGAATCTTTCTTTTTTATCTCGTTGGCGGTTTCTTATTCGGTTTCAACGAGATCGGCATACATCTTTTCGAACTCATCAACTGGCTACTGTTCTCCATACTCTTATCTGTACTTTTGAATGATTATTTCAGAGCTTCATGGCTGGTGAGTTTCGCTCCGCTTTTCACCGTCGGGTACTACTACGTTGTTGCAGGAAGCCAGCAGTTGACTCAGGTCGAGGGCCTTGTCGGTCTGCCGTTATTCCTTTCATTCGCGTTGCTAATTCGTTTCCGAGAAACCACAAACACCCGTTGGTGGCATTTGGTTTGCGCAGTTAGCGGTTTATCGATCGCATCTGTGATTTTCCTAAAGCTTGCTTATTTGCCGATTGCAGGAATCTCGATCTTGCTTTGTTTCTTTTGGATCAGAACTGTGCAGAAGAAGAAGGAAGTGCGTGGGAGATCATACGCAGGTCTGACTATATCGGCAATTGCGATTATCACACCGATCGTTGCGATCGTTATATATTTTTATTTCAATAGCGCATTAGACGAGTTTGTTTATGCGACATTCAAGTATCCGTCCGAGGCGATCAGCCTTCATGGCGGATGGGATCGCTTGCCTACACTGAAATCGAGCGTGCGTTGGTTCGGAATCGCGTTCCTGCCATTGATTCTCTTGACCGTGCTCTTTTTCTTGCTGGCTTTGTCAAGATCTATTCAGAGATTCCGCCGCGGCGATTGGCCGTCGGACGTTGAGCGATCCGAATGGATCATCTCGTTGTGCTTGATGTCCTGGCTTTTTGTCGGGCTAGGGCTGGTACTCCTGCAGGCGACTTCATGGTGGGCATATCACTTCATACTGTTTTTTATTCCTTTAGGTATCCTAGCTCTAAAGGGTGTCGACGAACTTCTTGAGTTCCTTTCATCGTTCCTTACGGCCGGCTCATTACGGCCTCTATCATTTTTGTTCGGACTCAGTCTGATCACTGGATTTCTCGCAATCTTTTACGCGGAGCGTTTGAAGAATCGTGAAACGAGCGTAAGTTTAGTCAGTCCGTCTCAGATATTTGAGCGAAGGGGCGACAACATTCGAAATTATGCGCGAATTCTCGAGGATCCTTATTTATCTGTACTCTCTTCCGGTGAGCCTGATCAGCTTTTTGTTTGTGGTGATCCTCTTTATTACTATCTCTTTGATGTGCCGGTTTCCTTCAGTTCGAATGGATGGATGCCTGAGTTTTTTGTCGCCAAGCAATGGCTCATTTTTGAAAGCGAGCTGGAAAGGAGCACGCCTTGGTTCCTTGTAATTGATCCGGGGTGCGAGTCAATGATCCGAAACAATGCTCCGGGGGCCTTTGAATTGATAAATGCTCGTTATTCGATTTTGGGTAGGTCTGAACACGCTGTATGGTTCAAACGCAATTCATGAGTAGATTTCATTGTCCGCTTTGCGATTCAATTTCGACCATTCGATTTGTTGTTGCAGACTACCCGATTCTCGACTGCGAAATCTGCGGCCATCGATTTTCTCCATACATATCGGGATCCTCAAACATTATGGATGTTTATGGGGACGAGTATTTTACTGGCGGGGGCGCCGGATACCCTGACTATGCAGCCGAAAGCATTCGATTGGTACGTCGAGGGCGAGGTTATGCGAGAAAACTGAAAACATTCTTAAAAACCGGCCGGTTACTCGATATCGGGGCGGCCAATGGTTCTATTTTGCAGGGATTCATCGAGGAGGGCTGGCGAGGAATCGGACTCGAGCCAAATGCCACGATGGCCGCTTCGGGGAAAGCAGAGTACGGTCTTGATATTCAGACCGGAGACCTCGAATCATTTGATTCCGTGGAAAGATTCGATCTGATTACGATGATCCAAGTTGTGGCCCATTTTCACGACCCAAAAACCGCATTCAAGAATGCAAAACGCATACTCGACCGAAATGGCCATCTATTGATCGAGACTTGGGATCGAGATTCGATCACTGCAAAGGTCCTTGGAAAACACTGGCACGAATATTCACCGCCAAGTGTTCTTCATTGGTTTTCGCGACGATCGTTGAAGGACTTTCTGGGAAATGAGGGATTCGACGAAGTGTATTCAGGCCGAACCCTAAAGTCGATAAGTGGGACTCACGCTAAATCGCTCTTAAAGTATCGCCTCGGTGATCTTCAGTTGCTGCGGTTGATGCCTGATCGGATTTCTTTTCCATACCCATCAGAAGATCTCTTCTGGGCTCTCTATCGAAAACGATGAAGTAATATAGCTGATGCAATTAATCCATATTTACTTGTGATCAAGGGAAATAGTGTTCCGAGTGATCTGCAAATCGGTCTTGATGGCGATGAGTAGTTATCGATGTCGAGAACGCCGTCTTTCGTGATATTGGCACGGTGCATTGAAAGTCGTGACCGTCGTTTGGATAATTGAATGTAAGCAAACTTCTAATGAAGCGTATGGCTTCTCACAAAATATCGCAAAATTTGTTTTTTTTGACGTCATTAGTTGAATAACGGAAATATGCGGACTGAAGACGGTTTTGGCTCATTCGGCTGCACTGCCCTTTTCTGGAAACGCCCATGCCGATGATTTTTCAGTAAGTGCGGTGGAACTCGAAAGAGGAACTCAATCGTTTGAGGTGGGAGAAAAAGGTTATTACAACTGGAATTCATGATGAATTGACCGTGTTCTCGTCAAGTATTGTTGTTTGGGGTATCCGTGTTATGGAGATCCGGACGTAATTATCCGCGACGGCCGATTTTGAACGCGAGTATTATCAATAGATGCTCAGAGATCAAAATCAATTGGTGAACATCCGTTTCTTCGAGCTTGTATGGACATATCAATAAGTAGCGAATTAGGCGCTTAGGCCGCAAAAAGAGGAAAACTATGCCAGATGTGAATATGAAATCGCACCGAACGGAGGACTTGATCGTTCAATCCTTGGCCAAAATTGATGCAACGGCTTTAGGAGTAGCACTCGGCTCACTATTTGGCCTCATGATCTTTTTGGCGACCAACATTTTGGTTTTGAAGGGGGGGGAGCAAATAGGAACCTATCTAGGCCTTCTCGGAAATTTTTTCATCGGCTACGACGTAACACCGATAGGTAGTATCGTCGGCTTAGGCTACGGATTCATTGTTGGATTTGCGATCGGATGGTTGATTGCCTCCGTACGAAACTCTGCTGTGATGACGTACCTCTACTTCTTGAAATTGAAGGCAAAAATGTCTGCTGTAAACGATTATCTCGATCACCCCTAAGAGACCCCAGCTAGATTGAATGGATAGCAATCATAATAATAAGAAGATAGTAATTATTGGTGCCGGCCCTGCAGGTCTCACAGCTGCCTATCAACTTTGTAAGGAAGGTGTTGAGTCCGTAGTTTTGGAAAAGGACGACGTTGTCGGCGGGATTTCACGTACTGTCAATTATAAAGGCTACCTTTTCGACATTGGGGGCCATCGTTTTTTTACGAAGGTTAAGGCTGTCGATGAAATGTGGCGTGAGGTTCTCGGCAAGGAGCGTTTTTTGCGTCGATCAAGACTATCGCGCATTTATTATAATAAAAAGTTCTTTCATTATCCGTTAAAAGCAACTAATGCTCTATTCGGTTTAGGAATATGGAATTGTTTTTTGATGGTCTTCAGCTATCTGAAAGCGCAGACGTTCCCAATAAAGCCCGAACGATCATTTGAGGACTGGATCTGTAATCGGTTTGGATATCGGCTGTATAATACCTTTTTCAAAACCTACACCGAAAAGGTGTGGGGAATGCCGTGTAATGAGATCTCGGCGGACTGGGCGGCTCAGCGAATCAAGGGCCTGTCGCTTTTTGCAACGATAAAAAATGCACTGTTGGCAAGCCAGGTTAAGCAGAAAGGCGATGTGATCAAGACTTTGATCGACGCATTTGATTACCCCGAAAAGGGACCCGGAATGATGTGGGAAATCGTCGCGGCGGATATTCAAGAGCGTGGCAGCGAACTTAAGATGAATTCGAGTGTCGAGAAAATCATGTGGACACCCGGAAGGGTTCGATCAGTAGAGATAAAGAATAACGAAAATAAAGAGTCGGTAGAAGGCACGCATTTCATCAGCAGCATGCCGATCCAAGAACTGGTTAGGAAACTAGACCCGCCCCCGACAAAGATAGTCCTTGATGCTGCCGACAAGTTAGGTTATCGTGACTTTTTGACCGTTTCACTTATCATCAACAAGGCTGATCTTTTTCAGGACAACTGGATCTACATCCACGACTCGGAAGTGAAGGTCGGAAGGATACAAAACTTCAAGAACTGGAGTCCAAGTATGGTTCCCGACCCAAGCAAGACCTGTTTAGGTCTTGAATACTTCTGTTTCGAGGGCGACGGACTATGGACGATGCCTGACGATGAACTTATCGCCCTCGGCACCAAAGAACTTGGCTTGCTGGGGCTTATCGATACCGCCGATGTTGAAGATGGGGCGGTAGTTCGAATGCCAAAAGCGTACCCTGTGTACGACGGCGTGTATGTTCAGGCCGTGAACACAATTCGGGAGTTTTTGGCAGGACTTCCGAACCTATACCTCGTTGGACGAAACGGAATGCACAAGTACAATAATCAGGATCATTCCATGCTAACCGCTATGCTTTCTGTAAAAAATATTTTAGGGGCAAATTATGACGTTTGGGGAGTAAACGAAGAGCATGAGTATCACGAGGAAATTAAGGATAACGGTGAATCCGATCATTCGAAATTGGCGTCGACTCAGCCTTTGATCCCAACCAAGATTTCATAGAACTATGTCTAAAGATGATCAAATCGAAGTGTCCCCGCAGGTAGATATATACTCCGAATTGAATGACGAAATAGCAGAAGAGGAGATAATTCGAAATGCTGTAATTCGGCTGAATAGCCACATTCTGGGTTTCGTCCTGGCGGTTATAAGCGCACTCGTTATTTTTCTGGCCACTAATTGGTTAGTTCTAAAAGGCGGTGAGGTCGTTGGCCCGCATATGGGACTTCTGGATCAGTTTTTCTTCGGGTACTCGGTCACATTTGTTGGCAGCTTGATCGGTGCCGCTTATGCATTTGTAATTGGCTACATTTGCGGTCTTGTAATCGGCCACATATACAACTGGGTCATCTCATTTCGCTAGAACAGCCCAGATTTTATTTTGATATGTGCTCAGTTGGCTAATCAGACCTGTGGAGGTTGATTATCACCGAATCTCTCGCGACCCGTTGGCGAAAAGCGATCAACCGTGGCCGGAATGTTGATTGGAATCGTATTGACTGGAAACCAGCTCCGGGTGCTACAGATAGTTGTTTGAGAACCTATGAGAATCGGAGTAGACGCATCTTGCTGGGGAAATCGAAGAGGTTTTGGCCGTTTCACCCGTGAACTCTTCTTCGCGCTGCTCGAACTCGATAAGTCGAATGATTACGTATTTTTTGTTGATAGCGAAATGTCTGATGCGTATGACATACCATCGGGCGTTGAAAAGATCGTAGCAAAAACGCAACAGGCTCAGATCGAAGCGGCCTCTGCGGGCGGTCGGAGATCGTTACAGGATATTTGGTCGATGACCCGCGAGGTGCTCAGACACCGCGTAGATGTTTTCTTTTTTCCGGCCGTTTACTCCTATTTCCCGATTCTCAACAGGACAAAGATCGTCCTTACGATTCACGATGTAATTGCTGATCATCATCCGGAACTTGTCTTCCCTGACCGCAGATCAAAGTACTTTTGGAAATTGAAACAGAATCTCGCGATAAAACAGGCAAATGTCATCGCAACAGTTTCAGAACATTCTAAAAATGAAATCGCGGATTACTTTAGGATCAACGAATCAAAGATCCGAGTTATCCCGGAGGCGGCAAGTTCAGTATTCCAAAAAATACCGCAGGATCGAATGTTCTTTTCTACCCTTTCGAAACATGGCCTGACTCCCGAACAACGGTTCTTGCTGTACGTTGGAGGCATTAGCCCTCATAAAAACTTAGGCACCCTGATCGATGCGTTCAAACTAATACTCGACCGGGATTCGAACCACGATATAAAGCTCGTTTTGGTTGGCGACTACACTGACGATCCATTCTATTCTGCCTATCCGACCCTAAAGAAGCAGATCGACGATCTCGAACTGCAGGGCAGTGTTTTGTTTACCGGATTCATAACAGATGAGGATCTCGTCTGCCTTTACAATTCTGCGACCCTGCTTGTTTTTCCATCTTTGGAGGAAGGATTCGGCCTGCCAGCGATAGAGGCAATGGCATGCGGAACTCCAATAGCTGCTAGCACATATGGCTCTTTGCCTGAAATTGTCGCAGGTGCCGGTCGGTTCTTTGATCCGACCAGTGCTGCTGGAATGGCAGATGTTATTGGCGACGTTCTTTCGAATGAATCCGTCCGGGCAGAAATGATACGTTCCGGGATGGAACGGTCAAAGGAGTATTGTTGGAAAAAGGCCGCCGATGAGACATTAGGGATTTTCAACTCGCTCGGCCCCCGATGATCAGACCATGATGGAGTCTTCGCTCAAATTTTGCATGGTTTCGACTTTCTATCCGCCTTTCAATTTCGGCGGTGATGGAATGCACGTTTACCGACTGTCAAATGAACTCGCACGCCGGGGACACACGGTAGATGTATTTTATTGTGAAGACTCATTTTTGTTCATGAACGGCACCCCGCCGACATCCACATTTCCGAACCATAGGCGGATAACTCTCTATCCACTGAAGAGCAGCGTGGGGTTTTTGTCTCCGCTTACCACTCACCAAACAGGAGTGCCGTTTTTCAAGGGCAAGCTCAAAGAAGCGCTTGAAGGTAACAACTATGACGTGATCCATTACAACAATATGTCGCTGATAGGTATAAAGGCATTGAGCTACGGTTCAGCGATCAAGTTGTACACCATGCACGAACATTGGCTTGTATGTCCGATGCATGTCCTTTGGAAGAATAACCGCGAAGTATGCACCAAACCCAGTTGTCTGAGCTGCCAGCTTCGGGGCAAACGTCCGCCTCAGCTTTGGCGAAGTACGGGTCTGATGGCGAAAATGCTCGAGCATATAGACTGTTTCCTTTCGCCAAGCCGATTTACACTTCAAAAACATCTGGACATGGGTTTGGACGTACCGATTGAGCATCATCCGTACTTTTTGCCGAGAGACAAGGACCGAGCCGATATTCCGACATCGAAAAACGGAACAAAGCCATATTTTCTTTTTGTAGGGCGTCTAGAATATATTAAAGGCGTTCAGAATTTGATCGAGGTTTTTCGTAGTCGGCCTGAATTTAACCTGAAGATTGCCGGTGATGGAGCGTACAGGCCCGATCTTGAACTTAGCGCAAAAGGTTGTCCCAACATAGAATTCCTTGGCCGGCTCACTCAAGATCAACTAGCTGACAATTACAAATCGGCTGTCGCGGTAATCGTGCCCTCAATTTGCTACGAAACCTTTGGAATCATTATTATCGAAGCGTTCTCATATCAAACGCCAGTGATCGTAAACGACCTTGGAGCCTTGCCCGAGGTTGTCGAGGACAGCAACGGTGGTTTCATATATCGTACTGAGGAAGAACTTCTCGATGCAATGAACAAACTGGTTGCGGATCCGAATCTCCGCGCGGAAATGGGAAACAATGGGTATCGCGCGTATTTGAAAGAATGGAATGAAGAGCCGCATTTAAATCGGTATTTTCGGCTGATAGACTCGATCAAAAATCGAAATATTACGGGCTCGGATCAATGATCGGACATTTAGGAACCATTACGGTTCCGTAGCACGCTGCATAGAGGGTGTGGGCCGAGTAATGAAGTTTGGGGAATTATTATAAATTGCGAAGTCGGCATTGAAACACGAGAGTGTATGCAAAAGTTCTCTATCCCAATCATAACCTATCATTCGATTGATGATAGCGGTTCGGTCATATCGACATCTCCCGCAATTTTCGCTCGTCAAATGAGATTCCTATTTGAAAATGGGTACAGCGCTCTCACTTTGAGAGACCTTCTCTCAATTGTCGATAATGACGGACAGTTGCCGCCGAACCCGATCGTACTGACCTTTGATGACGGATTTCAGAACTTCTATAATCACGCACTACCGATCCTAAGCGACGTCAACTTCAAGGCTACAGTGTTCGTCGTTACTGATTTCTGCGGCGGGTACAATGACTGGCCTGGAAACCCGTCTGATCTGCCCCGCAGTCCGTTACTCTCTTGGCAGGAAATCCGGGAATTAGATGAAAACGGGATCGAGTTCGGGGCACATGGGAAAAACCACTCAGATCTAACCAAGCAAAGTCCAGAGGCCGCGAAAATAGAAATTCTTGGGTCGAAGGCAAGGCTCGAAGATTCGATTGGCCGTAAAGTCCATTCGTTTGCGTATCCGTATGGCAGATTCAATTCGGCAACGAGGGGTCTGGCTGCCGCCAATTTTGACGGGGCGTGTTCAACAAAACTTGGAAAATACGGCTCTAATGACGATTTGTATACGATGAATCGACTTGATGCTTACTATTTAGGCAACCTCCGAGTTTTTGAGATGTTGTCGACTGCCGCATTCGATCGTTACATTTTGCTTCGTCGCTGCTTGCGCAGTGTACGATCTGCAGCCAAGAGCGTATAAGAATACGACCGTACCGTAAGGAACGTACAAATATGAAGTTAACTTCCAGAATAGCTCGTCACACTAAATTATCGCTCAAGGCGGCGACACACTCTCGCAGACAGACACCGCCGTTCATGATAATTTTTATCAATTCGATCTGTAATCTAACTTGCGAGCACTGCTTCTATTGGAAAGAACTGAACCAACGCAACGATCTTACGTTCGAGGAATTTGAAAGTTTGTCGCTTGAGCTTGGTTCATTCGAGAATTTGAACCTCTCTGGCGGAGAACCATTCATCAGACCGGATTTCGCCGAGATCTGCGAGCTTTTCATTAAGAACAATAATGTAAAGAACATTTATGTACCCACTAACGGTTACTTTACGGATCGTACTGAGAAGGCTCTACGGCAGTTAATGAAGAGTAAGACATTGGAGCTATTTGTCTGCGAAATTTCGTTGGACGGCATGCCGGAATATCATAACCGGTTTCGTGGAAACGCCCAGTCATTCAAGAAAGCGATGGAAACCTACGAAATGCTGGCCGGGTTGAATAGCGTTGATTCGCGTTTTCGTATTCATTCTAATACCGTCGCTATGAGCGAAAATATGGATGAAATATGGGATCTAACCGAATACCTGCATGATAATTGTCCTAAGATCGAGCATCACAATCTCGCTATAATACGTGGCGATCGAAAGAATCCTTCGCTTCAGGGCCCACAGCTTCAGAAGTATAAGGAGCTTTATCGGCACGTGGCTGAAGTATGGAAAGACCGCGAAGAAACCCGTTTTGGGTCAACGGTAGAACCACTCTTGCAATGGGCTAAGGTCAAGACAATTGAATCTGAATCTCAATATATTCCATGTAAAGCCGGCGTGCTGACCGGTGTGGTTTATGCAAATGGCGATGTCAGTGTTTGCGAACAGCACTTCCCGCTCGGAAATTTAAGGAACAAGTCATTTTTTGAGATCTGGGACTCTGAAGAGGCTCAGCGACTACGTGAACAGATTCGGGCAAAAAAATGTTACTGCACAAATGAGGTTTTTCTCTGGTCGAGTATCGTGTTCCAACCGATCCAACTGACCCGGGCCGTCATCGGTTCAAAACGGGACAGAATGATAACGGACGCTGCAGGACTCGCGAACGAATAACCGACTTTACTTTTGAGGATCTTGTGGCTTGGGTGATCTTACAAATTCAGGGCAGCGTGATAAATGAATAGGCTCACGGTATGATTGCCGCTCCGTCCGATCGACTATGGCGTTAAAGTCTCCCTACATCTCTGTCATCATCCCAGTTTATAACGGTGGACGATTTTTAGAAGAATGCCTGGATGCTGTGTTTAGGTCGAGCTTCCAGTCGTTTGAGATTCTAGTTGTGGATGACGCCTCCACCGATAAAAGCGCTGAGATCGCCCGTCAAAAAGATGTCTTGGTTCTTTCTATGCCAAAACAGTCTGGTCCGGCAGCCGCCCGGAATCTTGCAGCCGAATCAGCCCGAGGGGAGATCCTTATGTTCGTTGACGCTGACGTAGTGCTAAATATCGATACACTTGCACGCGTAGCGAAACGCTTTGAAACACAACCTGAGATCTCGGCCCTCTTCGGCTCCTACGATGATGCTCCAGCAGAACCGAATTTTCTTTCGCAGTACAAAAACCTGCAACACCATTTTGTTCATCAAACCTCGAATAGCGCGGCCTCAACCTTTTGGTCAGGTCTAGGTGCGATTCGAAAGGACGTATTTTTGGATTTCGGCGGCTTTGATCAAAATAAGTTTTCGATTCCCTCGATCGAAGATATTGATCTCGGTTTTCGTCTAAAAAGGGACGGATTGAATATTTTGCTTGACCGAGAGATCCAGGCTAAGCACTTGAAAAGATGGGATCTTGGTTCTCACCTAAGGACGGAGATTTTCGCTCGTGCCCTACCGTGGTCGAAATTGATAATCGCAGAAAAAGGCATGATAAATGACATGAACTTAAAGTCAACAGACCGACTTAGTGCCGTCCTTACCGGACTATCACTGATCATGTTACCGCTTGTTTTGTGGAAACCGATCGCATTGCTTGTACCGTTTGGACTTCTGGGGTTTGTCGTATTTTTGAACCGGAGGATCTTTAGATTTTTCATAGCGAAAAGAGGTATATTTTTCGCGATCGCAGCGATACCGTTTCAGTTTCTTTATTTCTTTTATAGTGGATCGGTTTTTGTATTATGTTGGCTCTATTACAAGTTACCGCTGTTCCATAGATCTCCATCGGAGACAGATCTCGGCGCTTAGCAAATTGCAGATGCGTAAATTGAATTTTCCACAAAACTTCAACACGAAATTGATTGGGAGCGCTGGTGAGAACATCTTTGTTGCCGCGAGCGTTGTTACGGCATTCGTGATCCGACTGATTTTCTTACCTCGTGATGCGGTTGTAAACCCGGATGGTTCCTATTACACGCTTCTTGGTGAAAGGTTTATGTCCGGCGATTTCGGTGGCGGCATCAGTGCATATTGGTCACCGTTGTACTCGATCCTTACTGGGATCTTCATTACCGTTTTTGATGATCGAGAATTAGGGGGCCGTTTTGTATCGCTTTTGGCGGGGACACTCTTGGTAATTCCCGCATATCTTCTGATCCGTGATCTCTACGGTAATTATCAGGCCTATATCGGCACGTTCTTGATGGTTCTGCATCCATTATTGATCAAATCGTCAGGCGTAGTGATGGTGGAATCGCTTTACACGTTCATATTTCTGACGTTCGTCCTATTTGGTTGGTACGCCCTTAAAAGCGGCAAACTAGCCACATTCTTTATAACTGGCCTAATTCTCGGCGCCTCGTATCTTACTAAGCCCGAGGCGATCGGATTTCTTTTTTTGATGCTTTTGCTTTTGATCTGTTTGGCGATATTCGGATCGGTTCTGAATATTCGTCAACTGCTTGCGTCCTATCTAATGATACTTTTTGGATTTGCATTGCTCTTCGTGCCATATGTTGTGTTTATACAAAGTAAAACCGGGGAGTGGACAATCAGTAAGAAGACCGCTGTAAATAGTCCTGCATTTCATTTTGAGGGCGAACTTGGCCATTTGTCGCCCGACGGTCGTTCGACTATGAAAGATATAATTTGGGGCGATGACTACAGAACGAGTAGTAATGTGCCGCCTCAAAGCGTTCCAGCAATCGCAAAGCCGCCCGAATATTCTCAACCAGTATTAGACATGATTACATTAAGCGAACGGGCACTGAGTTTGATCAAATTTCAGCTGAAAACTTATTTTCCTGAACTATTGCCGTTCCCTTTGATATTGTTTGCGATTATCGGTTTTTTTGATAAACCATGGTCGCGAGAACGTTCTGCAAATGAGCTTTACCTGTTCTCGATCGTCGCCTGTTCGGTTATCGGATACGCACTATCCGTAATCGAAACCAGATATCTCTTTCCATTGATACCGATCCTGATTGCATGGGCTGCAAACGGTATCGTCGAATTCAGCAATTGGGCGATCGAATCTTCGAAGCCCCATTTCCAGACCATAACCAAGTTAAAGCCACAACATCTTCAAGCAGTTACATTGATGATTCTGGTAGCCGTTCTTTCTCCAAGATTCGTTGCCACCGTGAAAGCGAATGGAATTGAAGACGTTCCTTTTGAAGAAAAAGAAGCCGGTGTTTGGATCAAGAATCGGTCGAATGGAAGTCGCCCTTTAGTACTGTCGTCAAACATAACGGTTGCGTTCTACGCAGAGGCAAAACACCTTTACATTCCTGATGCGGATATTCCGGCGATAATTAATTATGCGAAGATGCAAAAAGCCGATTATTTGGTATTTAATAAGCGCTGGGAGAAAGACGGCCCGGCATTTCAGAATAACGAATACAGCCTGATTAGTGAATTCAGATTGGTTTACCATGATGCTCAGGAACCGATATACGAAATTCGTGTTTTTCAACGTGTAGACGATTAGAATTAAACCTACATTGAAAAACTAAGCGCCTCCTACACAAATTGGACCGACAATGGAAATTAGCTGACCGAGTCGAATCGATTCGGTTCAATCGATTGTTAAATGGCCTTCGAAATCTATTCCCAATTCGAATAGTTAGCGGAACCGGATCTGTGCTGTAAAGTGAGGAAATACGACTATCTCAACTTCTTACAAAAACAACATTTAAAATTTGGCACATGATCTCGGTATCGCCTGTGCGTGACTTTGCGGAAGCGGCATTTAATGGATCCTGTAATTCGCTATAGAATGCTTGCAAGCGATGCAACAGGGGTTTCTTTATCGACTGAAGAACGAGCGGATGTTACTCTAGATGCGGGAAGCAAGTGACGCAGTTGAATTACTTCCGGTAAATCGTCATTACCCCCGATGCCGGAATCGTTGTTGTTAAGACCTGCCCGATGGCTAAACTCACATCAGCTAAACCTACGTCGTACGTCGATCCGGTTGAATATTTGATCCCGTAAACTCCGTTCGGCAAATTTCGAACTCGAAAAGTCCCTCCAACTTGAGCCTTCACGACAACTACGAATTTTCCATCCGTGTTAATAAATGCCACTGGATCGAAATTGCCATTTCCGCTTATCGCCTCGATTCTCTGTGCCCCGGCCCGGACAAAGCGGAAATAATGACGGAGATATTTTGACCGTGTTCCTAGTGAAATCGAAGGGTTCGCAGGATTTTGATCGTGTATCTGATAGTATTGGGCACCATTATCGCCTTGTCCTGCCTCGATAAAGGCAAGAGTGTACTGTTGCCATGCCGATATTCTGCCGAATTTGATGTCGTCGTGCAGAGTGTGCTGGTCGGCACCGATCCACTCAAGCATCGAAGTCCGTTTTCCAAATAGGATTGCACGGTCTGCGATACTCTGTAATACTGACTGGCTGACGCCGGCATAGCGGTGGTAGGAAAACTCTTTAACATACTGCATCGAACCCGGCGTTGCTGCGATCTGATCAATATAGCCTGGCGCGGTCGACGCGCTCGTAGTCGACGGCGCAACAAAATTCGGTGTGAATCCGCTTGCAACGAGCCGTTCGCCCGCTGCCTTAATTGCCATTGCCACCTGATCCGCGGACCAGCTTGCAGCCGGCGTGTCCGGTTCCAGGACTATTTCCCACGAGTCCGGTGTCAGCCCATATGTACTCTGCAAATGTTGGTACGCAGCGAGAACGAACTCAGCATATTCTGCGGGATCAGCCTTATGTTCGAATGGAGATGAACCGAAATCGACGTAGTTTACATTGATCCATAACGTTTCACCGCGCCTGAAGCCTCTGCCGCAGTGGCAAAACAATGTTAGTCATCGAATGGTCGAGGGCCGACCATTTGAAGCCATTTACATTAGTCGATGCTGGATTCGAATTATCGTTGATGATCTCATATCGCCTACCGAAGTACTGAGAAGCGGGGATTTGATTATTCTGCCATTGAGTGAAGTAGTCCGTCGGATTTTCCATTCCGCTAAAGACCTCCAAACGAACACGGTTTATTCCAAGGTCGTTGACGGCTTGATCAAACAATACATCTTTGTAGTTTTGCCACGCGGCAGATTCAAACTGTCCGGCTTGGTCCGTTGCTTCCCAACCTTGCATTGTCTGATGCCGAACCTCTGGAATAATCACTATCGTGTTATCGAGCGGTTGCTCGACCTTTCTGGCCATCACGGCAATCGCGGTCGTATGCGCGTTGCCTGCGGCATCCACGGCCTTTGCCTGAAGCAGCCGCTTGCCGACAGGCACAGCATTCCAATTGAACTTCGCGAGCGCGTTACGCTGACTCGGCACGAAATCACGGGTGGCGAACAGCGCACCGTCAACATACAGCTCCACACGACTGATTCCCACATCATCGCGGGCGATAACATTTAGCGGCACGTGGACATACATTCGTGAATACTGACGTAACCCGTCAAAAACAACAGTCGGAGATGACTCGTCCATTAATACCTCTTGTGGAACGGTGCTACGACAATTACTGGCTTGTACGAAAATCGACAGCAGGCCGACCAAAAATAACGTACATGTTCTCCTGCCCTGAAGTAACCAGGTGCCGGACGCATAGCAAGTCTCTTTGTGCGCGTTCATACGATTCATGTTCAAAAAAAGCCAACCGGATTTTGACCGAAATCTGGAATTGTTGTGGGATGAAATTCGAAGCCTGGTCTTGGGAGGGCTGAATAGCTACATTCTAAGTAGAACTCTCTCCGGCAAAAAAAGTCAAGCAGTTTTTCCAACTTGTATCGAGCTGGCAAAAGAACATTGTGCGAATCGAAACAAGCCTAATGCCAATTGCACCGTGTCGAATTCGGTGATCTCAGATCTCAAGCGCCGATTAAATTCAAATTTGTCGACAAAACAATGAACTCCGGCAAGAGGAACAATCCGACTGTTCAGATCATTGACTTCTTCAATTTCCTAACCGAAAAGTGACGTGTAGATGGTCGCAAAATGCATGCGATAAATAATTGCGGAGTTATACATGCCCCAGGCGAGAAGCGCAGCAAGTAACGGCTTGTCACTTACCAGTACAGTGCTCGGATTCCCGCCTTTTTTCGGGTCGTTGATCAACAAAAGATACCGAAACATCCCGTAAATGACAAAGACCGTACCATAGATCAATGTGTCGGTTCCAAACCTTTCGACCGTTTCTTGGGCGACCGTGTAGAGTGCATAAGACACTATCGATGCACCAATCAAGATGACATTCACCTGCTCGAGGTATGCGATCGAGTACCTGCCCAATACGCTGCGATGTTGAGTAGCACTCGCGGACAAAATTAGCAGTTCTTGGCGGCGTTTTGAGAATGCTAGGAAAAGAGCAAGCAAAAAAGCACAAACGATCAGCCAATGTGTTGGCATAACATTGATCGCAACTGCACCTCCGACGACCCTTAGTACGAACCCCGATGCGATCACGATGCAGTCAAGAATGGCGATTCGCTTCAGCAAAACACAATATGCCAATATAAGAACGTAATAGGCCGCCGCGATTATCGCAAAACTCCCGCCAACAAATAACGCCAACAACATTCCGGTGGCCACAAGGAAAAGAGAAGCTACCAAGGCGGCCGTAACCGTAAGAGATCCAGAACTTATTGGTCGGTTGCGTTTCTCAGGATGAGAGCGGTCTTCGCGAGCGTCAACACAGTCGTTCACCATATACAGCGAGCTTGACAGCAAACAAAATGTGCAAAACGCAAGAGACGCCGAACCAAGTGCAGCAATATCGGTGAGTTTGCCTCCGAACAATACCGGGGCAAATACGAAAAGGTTCTTGACCCACTGATGTGGGCGCATGCTTATCGAAACCAGACGCGGCAGCGACACTCGCTCGAAACTCAAAACAGCATTACTCGACGGAACGAGTGTCGAACCTCGTTTTGACATAAATTCTTCGAGAACTTAATGGATTCAAATAGTTTAGAATTGATTCGCCGCAAAAACTATGGAGCCGGCAGCGGCACCCCTGCAATGTCGAATCGTCTACCGAATACAGCCCAATCCGATCTAAACTGTGCGTAACTACTCCAAACAACGACGTAACCGCCAGAAGCGCCAGCCGCGACCCACGGACCGCCTTGGGCACCCACACTGTAGGAATTTATTTGAAACTCGCTACCTTGCGGACTTCCGGTCGCACCAAAGCGTTGGCCGAAAATACCCGCACCGTCACCGTCCGGACCGTCGCTTTGCCAAACAACGAGAAATCGTCCGGTCGGATCAACTGCAATGGAAGGGTAAAGCTGGTCATTAAGCACAAAGGTGTTGACCCGGAATTCGGAACCGACCGGGTAACCGCTTGAATCATACCGCTGGCCGCAAATCCCGAATCCGCTGCCATCTTGGCTACTACTCCATACAGCCGTAAAGTTGCCTGACGCATCTCCGCCCAAAGCAGCCCAAAGCTGATCGCCAGTTACCGTGCTGTTAATTCGAAATTCACTACCCACGGGAGCTCCATTTGTGTCAAACCGTTGAGCGTAGACACCGTATCCACTTGCGTCCTGTCCGCGACTCTCCCAGGCAACAATAAAATTGCCAAATGAGTCGACCCAAACACGAGATCTCCCCTGATTATCGGACGTGAACGTGTTGACCCTAAATTCCCCACCCTGCGGCGTTCCGGTGGCTTCAAAACGCTGGGCGTAGACGCCACTACCGCTTCCGTCTAGTAGATCGCTCGTCCAGGTCACAATAAATCTACCGTCTGTCCCAGTTGCCACAAAGGGATCGAATTGACTAACTGCAGCAGTGGAATTCACCCGACATTCACCGCTCAGTGGTGTCCCGTTAGAACTGTAACGACGACACGAGATACCATACGAACTACCATCCATCCCTTCACTTTCCCAAACTATCACGAAATTGCCGTTGCTATCGACTGTGGCTTTTGCGACGAACTGATTAATCGCAGTGATCGTACTTACCTGAAACGATCCACCCAAAGGGGCACCATTGGAGTTGGAGTCGGAGCAGTGCCGCCCGATAGTGTTGCGGCCTGCAGGGTCACATTGCTCCACGCATTGTACGTCGTGTTCGCCACCCACCTCACCGTCAGTGTCTGCCCGCTCGCTGCCGCCTGATAGTTCAGCGTATATACCCGGTTGCTCGTCGCCGTCGAATTCGATAACGATGTGTCCACATATACCGGTGCACTCCCGTCGCTCAGACTTGCCTCGAATCGACCTCCCGCCGCCCACAGCCCGACATACATCTTCAGCGTCCGCACTGCCGTGTCCGCCGGCACCGTTACCTGATATCCGTTATTCTGCCCGATCACCCATAGTCCCGTAGCTACATTCGTCGCACTCCCGGTCGGTGTCCCGCCCGTCCAGTTGTAAAGCGTCGGGTTCCCTCCGAATTGCTGTATCGTCCCTGTCCCCACTCGCGTATAGTTGCTTATTTGCTGCGTAACCCCGCTTTTGCGGTTGAAACTGCCCGCCGACGTCAACCCCCAATGTGCCCAGTCAGCCGTCCCCTCCGCCGACAGATCCACCGCACCCGTCGGGGTCACAGCACTCGTCACCGATAGTGAGCCGCTTCCACCTGCTGCATTGACCGTCACCGTCACTTCGTCCGTCGCCGTCAGCGAACCATCGTCTCCCGTCAGCCTCACAACATACGTCCCTGCCTGACTGAAACTCGCCGTTGTGTTCAATGCATTGACATCACCGAACGTCACCGTCCCTGGCCCGCTGACCGTGCTCCATGTGGTCGTTACCGACGCAGGCGGGTTAGGCAGCCCGTCGTCACTCGCTGTCCCTCCCATGTTCGCCGTACCAGGCAGCGTCACCGTCATGTCGCTTCCCGCATTCACCACCGGCGCCTGATTCACCGGTACCGGTGTTGGAGTCGGGGTCGGAGTTGGGGTTGGAGCAGTGCCGCCCGATAGTGTTGCGGCCTGCAGGGTCACATTGCTCCACGCATTGTACGTCGTGTTCGCCACCCACCTCACCGTCAGTGTCTGCCCGCTCGCTGCCGCCTGATAGTTCAGCGTATATACCCGGTTGCTCGTCGCCGTCGAATTCGATAACGATGTGTCCACATATACCGGTGCACTCCCGTCGCTCAGACTTGCCTCGAATCGACCTCCCGCCGCCCACAGCCCGACATACATCTTCAGCGTCCGCACTGCCGTGTCCGCCGGCACCGTTACCTGATATCCGTTATTCTGCCCGATCACCCATAGTCCCGTAGCTACATTCGTCGCACTCCCGGTCGGTGTCCCGCCCGTCCAGTTGTAAAGCGTCGGGTTCCCTCCGAATTGCTGTATCGTCCCTGTCCCCACTCGCGTATAGTTGCTTATTTGCTGCGTAACCCCGCTTTTGCGGTTGAAACTGCCCGCCGACGTCAACCCCCAATGTGCCCAGTCAGCCGTCCCCTCCGCCGACAGATCCACCGCACCCGTCGGGGTCACAGCACTCGTCACCGATAGTGAGCCGCTTCCACCTGCTGCATTGACCGTCACCGTCACTTCGTCCGTCGCCGTCAGCGAACCATCGTCTCCCGTCAGCCTCACAACATACGTCCCTGCCTGACTGAAACTCGCCGTTGTGTTCAATGCATTGACATCACCGAACGTCACCGTCCCTGGCCCGCTGACCGTCTTCCATGTGGTCGTTACCGACGCAGGCGGGTTAGGCAGCCCGTCGTCACTCGCTGTCCCTACCATGTTCGCCGTACCAGGCAGCGTCACCGTCATGTCGCTTCCCGCATTCACCACCGGCGCCTGATTCACCGGTACCGGTGTTGGAGTCGGGGTCGGAGTTGGGGTTGGAGCAGTGCCGCCCGATAGTGTTGCGGCCTGCAGGGTCACATTGCTCCACGCATTGTACGTCGTGTTCGCCACCCACCTCACCGTCAGTGTCTGCCCGCTCGCTGCCGCCTGATAGTTCAGCGTATATACCCGGTTGCTCGTCGCCGTCGAATTCGATAACGATGTGTCCACATATACCGGTGCACTCCCGTCGCTCAGACTTGCCTCGAATCGACCTCCCGCCGCCCACAGCCCGACATACATCTTCAGCGTCCGCACTGCCGTGTCCGCCGGCACCGTTACCTGATATCCGTTATTCTGCCCGATCACCCATAGTCCCGTAGCTACATTCGTCGCACTCCCGGTCGGTGTCCCGCCCGTCCAGTTGTAAAGCGTCGGGTCCCTCCGAATTGCTGTATCGTCCCTGTCCCCACTCGCGTATAGTTGCTTATTTGCTGCGTAACCCCGCTTTTGCGGTTGAAACTGCCCGCCGACGTCAACCCCCAATGTGCCCAGTCAGCCGTCCCCTCCGCCGACAGATCCACCGCACCCGTCGGGGTCACAGCACTCGTCACCGATAGTGAGCCGCTTCCACCTGCTGCATTGACCGTCACCGTCACTTCGTCCGTCGCCGTCAGCGAACCATCGTCTCCCGTCAGCCTCACAACATACGTCCCTGCCTGACTGAAACTCGCCGTTGTGTTCAATGCATTGACATCACCGAACGTCACCGTCCCTGGCCCGCTGACCGTCGCTCCATGTGGTCGTTACCGACGCAGGCGGGTTAGGCAGCCCGTCGTCACTCGCTGTCCCTCCCATGTTCGCCGTACCAGGCAGCGTCACCGTCATGTCGCTTCCCGCATTCACCACCGGCGCCTGATTCACCGGTACCGGTGTTGGAGTCGGGGTCGGAGTTGGGGTTGGAGCAGTGCCGCCCGATAGTGTTGCGGCCTGCAGGGTCACATTGCTCCACGCATTGTACGTCGTGTTCGCCACCCACCTCACCGTCAGTGTCTGCCCGCTCGCTGCCGCCTGATAGTTCAGCGTATATACCCGGTTGCTCGTCGCCGTCGAATTCGATAACGATGTGTCCACATATACCGGTGCGCTCCGTCGCTCAGACTTGCCTCGAATCGACCTCCCGCCGCCCACAGCCCGACATACATCTTCAGCGTCCGCACTGCCGTGTCCGCCGGCACCGTTACCTGATATCCGTTATTCTGCCCGATCACCCATAGTCCCGTAGCTACATTCGTCGCACTCCCGGTCGGTGTCCCGCCCGTCCAGTTGTAAAGCGTCGGGTTCCTCCCGAATTGCTGTATCGTCCCTGTCCCCACTCGCGTATAGTTGCTTATTTGCTGCGTAACCCCGCTTTTGCGGTTGAAACTGCCCGCCGACGTCAACCCCCAATGTGCCCAGTCAGCCGTCCCCTCCGCCGACAGATCCACCGCACCCGTCGGGGTCACAGCACTCGTCACCGATAGTGAGCCGCTTCCACCTGCTGCATTGACCGTCACCGTCACTTCGTCCGTCGCCGTCAGCGAACCATCGTCTCCCGTCAGCCTCACAACATACGTCCCTGCCTGACTGAAACTCGCCGTTGTGTTCAATGCATTGACATCACCGAACGTCACCGTCCCTGGCCCGCTGACCGTCGCCCATGTGGTCGTTACCGACGCAGGCGGGTTAGGCAGCCCGTCGTCACTCGCTGTCCCTCCCATGTTCGCCGTACCAGGCAGCGTCACCGTCATGTCGCTTCCCGCATTCACCACCGGCGCCTGATTCACCGGTACCGGTGTCAGAGAAAGGGAGGCCGCTTGTAAACTAATATTCCCAATCGAATGATACGAACTGTCCACGGTCCATCTGATGACCAGAGTCTGCCCGGTTGAGGCAGCCTTATAATTGAGCGTGTAATAGCCCAAGCTATTCCCTGTTGTATCGACAAATGAAGTGTCAAGAAACGGCGACGCACTGCCGTCACTGATCGCCGCTTCAAGGCGGCCACCTGCACGCCAAAGACCAACATAAAGCCTCAGTGTGCGTTCCGTTGTGTCCGCAGGCAGGTTCACTTCGAAACCACTGCCAACATCGTAGGTAAATACTCCCGTGTTCGTGGAAGCCAAACTGGTTGGCAAACCGTTATTCCATGAAAATGAAGTTGGATTACCTACAAATCGCAACGCACTCGTGTTTCCAATTAATGAATAATCGCTTATTTGCTGCCCAACACCGCCCATGTGATTGAAGCTCGTAGCGGTATCGAGTCCCCAATGTGCCCAATCGGAAGTTCCTTCATTCGTGAGATCGACGCTTGCTGGAGAGTTACTACGGGTCCCAACTATATGCCCACCGCCACCGACCGAATTGATAAGAACTCGAACGTCGTCGCTCGCGACGAGTTCGCCGTCATCAACCGTAAGACGCAGCGTATAAAATCCCGCAAGACCGAAATTCGCCGTCGTGTTGATGGAGCTCGAATCCTGAAAAACGACCGCTCCTGGCCCATCTACGACGCTCCAAACGACTGTTAAAGCAGATGGGGGATTTGGTAATCCATCGTCGGTAGCAGAACCAACGAGATTCACCGGATCTGTGATTGCACCGGTCAAATCGGGGCCAGCATCGACCGATGGAGGCAAATTCAACGGCTGAGCACCGGCCTGGTCAACTGTGAATATGTGGCCGCCCACGGTAAGTGTTCCAGTGCGCGGACCGCCTGAGGAATTGTCCGCAATCGTGTATAAAACGGTATCGTTTCCCGTTCCACTGCCCGGATCGATCAAAGTAATCCAACTGCTGTTGCTAGTAGCGGACCATGTGCCGCCTGTCGACGTTACTGTGATGCTGCCATTTCCCCCGCCGACCGGAAAGGTCTGGGAGGAAGGAGTTACAGAATGCGAAATTTCAACACTTCCCGACGTGTAGGTAGTTCCGCACGACAGCGGCTCGGACGCTACGTCGCTGAAATCAACCGGTATCGACTGGCCATATATATCGGGCGAAATCTGTCGCTGAAAATGAAGATGGTCGCCGCAACTGTTAAACGAACCGCTTGTCGAGCCAGTGTGGCCCTGCCGTCCAATATACAATCCCTGATCAACGGCGGTACCGACCACTGCCTGCAGCGAATTGGTTTCGAGGTGAGCGTATTTCGAGTACGTTCCATCTGCATGTTGGATAACGACCACATTACCCAGAAACGACCCTGGACAACCTGAGCCCGAGTAAGCCGGACATGTTGTTTGCACCGAATTACAGGTCACTGATGATTCAGTGAAAACTACGAGACCATCGGCTGTTGCCATCGCATGGGTTCCAACTACCTGCTTTTGAAAGTCATAAGCATACTCAAGGTGTCCGGAATGAGCAGTTATGTTGCAGTTTCCCGGAGAACCGTAGCCCATTCCGCCCTGAGTCATTACTGAGTTTGAAATCGGTAAATTGAAATTGACGACCGTTGTTCCTAAGATCAACTCGGCTCCGGACCATTCTACAAATTTCAAGACGGTTTGATCCCGATCAAATTTCTTAATTATCACACCATCGTTTGACAACCCCTTGAACTGAGCCTTGCCGAGATCTACCGTTTTGCCGGAAGTTGCACTTCGCATCACCAGCAAATCCGATCCAAGCAAATTCCGTCCCAATATTTCGTAGCGTCCGTCCGGCGAAAGCACCTTAAAGGATAACGGCAAGTCATCCGCCTTGTTCGACTTCCGCAACCTCGCGCCGGTTGTGGCGGAATACGCCTCGTTCAACCCTAACATCGGGAAACCGGCAGGCAGATGGCTACTGCGCCCCTGTTGACCGGACTCAGAAATGCTTGCAAATTTCTTCGTGATTTCTAAACTTTGATTGGACGAAGTCGAAGCTCTTTTTTTCCGGGCCCACAATACATTACCTTCGAACAATTCTTCGGATTCAAACTGCTTGGAGAGATCGATGCTAGTATCTGATCGCGATGATTGAAAAAAATGAACGCCGTCGCCCAAATCGCTCCACTGAAGTATCTCAGCAAAAACGTCTCTCGCGACAAGAACACGGGAATCGTTCGCAGCAACATCAGATACTGCCAATCCGAACGTGCCGCCTTCCGCGAAGGTGAATGCCACCTTATTGTCATCAGTCGGTGAAAGTGATGCCTCGATCACGACACGATCGGAGATCTTTCTCAGATCCCCCGTTGAAAGGTCCTCGATCAAAAGTTCGCCGGAAGGAATGTTGTTCTTAAGCGGAGTGTAAAGAAGCCTTCGACCATCTGATGTCAATCCGAAGGCCTTAAAGACCTTTCGTGATGAGGGGATCGCAACCTTTGATGGGCCGTCTGGCCCATTGACAAGTTCGAACGCTTCGCCATTCACGGCACCGACGAAACGGGTCAGGTTCTGCCGATTCGAGTTCTCGGGCATTCGCCCGATTTCGTCGAGGTCAGGTCGTGGATCAGATCCCAGGCTCGAGGCTTCAACGTCTTGAACACTGATCGGTCCGGAGAGATCCAGCATCAACGCGGTCGTTCCAAAGGAGATCACAACAAAAATGAAAACGACCGGTCGAAGGTAAAACAAACCTATTTCGAAGACTTTTGACATGTTCTTTTCTTCACTTCTTCACAAGGTCGTTAAATTCCGCGACCCGATATTAAATTCTCAACAACATTTTGGTGACCCCGATCTCGTCCGAATATGTACTCTTCGTACCATGCGACCGTTTCCCTCAAACCGTCGACTCTGTTGAATCGAGGTTGCCAACCAAGCAGTTTTTGAGCCTTTGTACAGTCGAGGTATTGGTTTACGATCTCGTTACTAGCCTCATTCATTATGATCGGCTCTAGCGAGCTTTTCTCCATAATCGTCAGAATCTCATCAACCAACTCAACAACCGTTAATGGCTCACCGTAACCGAAATTAAACGCTTGGCCGTTCACGAGATCACTTGGCATCATTTCAGCGAGTTTCAAGTAGCCCTCGACCGCGTTCATGACATAGAAATAGTCGCGGACAAATTGACCATTACTTCGAATTACGGGCCGCTCATTACGGAGTGCAGACATGATTGTTCCCGGAACCAGCCTGTTGAAACTTAGATCCCCGCCTCCAAACAAATTCACGCATCTCGTAATTGCGATCGGCATTCCATAACTGTGATAGAACGATTGGGCTATCAGATCCGCACACGATTTCGAGACGTCATAAGGGAAACGCCCTTGAAGTGCCATATCTTCCGTATACGGCAAGTTGTCATGGGCGCCATACGCCTTATCGCTCGACGCAAATATTATGCGTTCGATCAAAGTCGGACATACTCGGCAAGCTTCCAGCAGGTTCCACGTTCCGCGGATGTTCGAGTCGAATGTTGAGATCGCAGATCGCGAAGCCGTGCCAACAATTGTCTGTGCCGCGAGGTGAAAAACTGTGTCAATCTCGTACTCATTCAAGATCCGGACCAAGATATCGTAGTCCTCGAGGTGTCCGTGAACGATCTGAGCTCGGCTCACCGTCCCCGACGATATTAAGCGGCTTCCCGGGACCCAGTCCCGGATCAAACACGTAACCGATGCTCCGAGCTCGAGCAAAGAATCTACCATCCACGAACCAAGAAGTCCGGTGGCGCCTGTTACAAATACCTTTCTTTTGCTCCAAAACCCCATTATTACATTTCAAACGATCAACCTAGTTCCCATCTTTGTTCCACGTTGCCCATGGTGCATTGCCGTCCTGCCAAAGCGACTCAAGCTGCTGCTTTTCACGCAGAGTGTCCATCGGCTGCCAAAATCCATCGTGACGAAACGCGACCAATTGGCCTTCCGATGCAAGACGTTCAAGCGCTTCACGCTCCAGCACGGAATCATCTCCTGTAAAGTAGTCGAAGATCATCGGTTCAAAGACAAAAAAACCACCGTTGATCCATCCCTCCGCAGTTTGAGGTTTTTCAGAAAACTCGGTCACCAGGTCGTTTTCAATATTCAGAGAACCGAATCGGGCCGGTGGCCGCACAGCTGTAACGGTTGCGAGTTTCCCATTAGCCCGGTGAAACTCGAGCAGCCGTTTGATGTCAATATTACCGACACCGTCGCCATAGGTGACCATAAATGTCCCGTCCATCAACCACTCGCGAAGGCGAAGGATTCTCCCACCGGTCATCGTATGCAATCCCGTATCGATCATTCCAACACGCCAATCGAGCCCTTTACGACCCACTATGTCGCAGTTCCCGTTTTCAAGATTGATAAAATAGTCGTTGGAGCTGACAACGTAGCTGTGAAAATACTCTTTGATCTGCTCCCCTTTATATCCGCAAGCAATCAGGAACTCCTTGAAACCGTGTCCGGCGTAGATCTGCATGATATGCCAAAGCAACGGTCTTCCGCCGATCTCCACCATCGGTTTCGGCCGAAGCGAAGTCTCTTCTGAAAGCCGCGTTCCAAGGCCACCAGCCAAAATTACAACTTTCATACCTCGATTATCCTGGGCTCCGGAACTGGAATTATGAACCGTCCGCCAATACTTCTGTACTCGACGAGTTGCTCCATAATCTCGTCTGCAAAGTTCCACGCGAGGATAAGCAAATAATCCGGCTGTGACTCGAACACGGCCGATACGGGCTTTACATGCAAATGCGTTCCAGGTGTGTAAAGACCTACCTTCAATGGGTTCTTGTCGACCACGAAATCTAAAATCTCGGATCCGATACTACAATAGTTAAGCAACGTATTGCCTTTGGCAGGCGCGCCATATCCGGCGATCGTCTTACCTTGGTCTTTCAACGAGATCAACAATGCACGAAGTCTTTCCCTCAAGACGCCCACTTTGTTTGCAAAGCTCACAAATGTTTCAGGCGAATTCAATCCCAACTCTTGTTCTCGACGGAAAAACGCAACCGCATCAAGGCTGTGGTCGGGATACTTATCTATTTTTCCGGCATAGACCCTAATAGAACCACCGTGAACTGCAACTCGATCAACGCGGACGATGGAAAGTCCAACGGATTCAAAAAGACGCATTAACGATGTGATTGAAAAATAACACAGATGTTCGTGATATACAGTGTCAAATTCAATAAATTCGACAAATTCCTCCAGGTACGGCACCTCAATAACGACAAGGCCTTCATCATCAATGAGCGACTTGCAGCCGCTCAAAAAATCCATTGGGTCATCGACATGAGCCAGAACGTTATTTGCCACGATCGCCTGCGCTTTTCCGTGAATATCTGAGATTTGGCTTGCAGTCGTTGAGTTGAAAAAAGCTACGATCGTTTCAATTCCCGCCCGATTCGCGATCTCCGCGATGTTTTTTGCAGGCTCGACCCCAAGCGTTCTGATCCCTTTTTCCTTAAAACACGACAGTAGGTTGCCATTGTTGCTCGCTACTTCGAGAACAAGGTCCCTTGAACCGAGCTTCATAAGGTCGATGACGGCGTCAGCGTATTCTCGGTTGTGCGAAAGGATTGTGTCGGACGTCCCGGTAACGTAAAGGTAATTACTGAACAATACGTCCGGATCGACCACATCCGTGAGTTGTACGAGAGAACATTCGTTGCAAAAATAAACGGCTAAAGGAAAAAATGCTTCATTCGCAAATTCGGATTCTGAACTTAGGAATGAATTCGCCAAAGGTGAATTTCCCAGATCAAGGAATTTATTCAAACTGGCACCACTGCAAGCCCTGCAGCGAGTTCGCTTTTTAATTGACTTTTTCTTCGTATCGAACATTAGCAACGTTGACTAAATTACCCGCTCAGTGAGACTGTCATCATCTTGGGCCGGTCTATTCGAATTTTCAAAGCTTATCGCTTCTGAACCCATCCGAGCTGCCCTTTTCATATCACTTCTCCATTTTGCCGAAAAGCGAAAGGTCAACAAACTGCTCAAAAACTCCCAACAGGTTGTGACCTTCACGTGCGACACCCCGTTTCCACGCATTCGAGAAAAAACGTTGAACTCCATCACTCGCAATCCCATATGGTGAGCCTTGATCATGATCTCAGGATCGAGTAGCCAACCCTTTGAAATCAATCCCATTCGTTCAATCTCGGTTTTTCTAAGAAGTTTTGGACTTCCGTTAATGTCGATCGACTGCAGCGACGGCCAAAGCAACCGTACGAACGCATTGTAGGTGACCGAAACTACCTTTCGATAAAGACCGTCCATACGAAAGCGACGGCGAACCTTTCCGATAACTTTTCCATCGGTTGTCAAAACTGCCTGGTATAGACGAACTACATCTTCGGCGTCAACCTGCCCGTCAGCCGGAATTATTCCAACCCACGGCGCTGAGCACAATGGTAGACCATTCAATACGCCCCAACCGTAACCTTCGTTCACTTCGACCCTGTGGCAAATAACGTGGTCGAGACGGGATGCAAACTCAGCGATGATCTCTCCTGTTCGGTCTGACGACCCGTTGTCGACAACTACCAGTTCCAGAGTGTACCCGGCGTTATCGAAGGCCTTTCGAAGCCGATCGAGTGTGTAGCCAATGATATCCTCCTCGTTGTAACATGGAACAACGAAAGAAACGTCCGGAGCGGTATTTTTTGCAGTCGCGTTCACTGAACCAACTCCCCTTTGCCGCCCGCCCCATTCGCCTCAATCACCTTTCGCCTCAGATCTTGAGCAAACATAGTGCGTGTAAATTTGCCAAGTCCTGAAGGGTGTTCACCGAATGTCGCGACTCGCGACATGATTTTTGAACTGGCTTCATCGGAAACCACTGCCGTGAATATACGTGAACTCTCGAACCGATAGGCGCTTAAAGGACGAGAATACTGATCAGACCGCCAAGTTTCCACATCGTAAGACGTGCGCCATTTTGGAACCTCACTGATTGTCTTAGCAAAGGGAGCGTGCAAAAGAACCGATCCCAAATAATCGATCAGCGTTTTGAGGATCTCTGAATCTTCGTCAGTTCGGTCACGTTCCAACATTTCGCCCATGACCGCGCTCAAGAATTCCAGGCCTTCGTGGAACACGTAAAATCGACCGATCATTGAGTACTTGCTCAAGAGATTTCCGCCTTTCACCCCGTCGGCTAATTCCTGGAAGTTTGTCTTTGACCAGGCCAAACACTCATCTTTGGTATCAAACAACTCTTCTTTGCTTTCGCGAATAAAGTCGTCAATTATCTGTTGAAAACCCGCGGGTGCAAGGCTTGTTAGTTCGGCCATTTTGACTACCAAATCGAATGGCTTAATTCCACGCTGCTTCGCAAACTCAAATAGTTCCTCATAGTTGCCTTCGTAGTAGAAGATCGTAAGCAACAAGTGAAATACTCGTGATTCCAAATATTCCTCGAAACTGAACGTTGGCGTTTCGACGACGATCTCTTCAATTTCAACAATCGGTTCGTCGGCATATCGGCCTATATTTCGGGCAACGACACGAAATTTGGTGTTGAACTGCCACTTTTCCCGACTTTCGGGATCGTTCAACGGGGCGCCGTGAAGCAGCATCAACTGATGAGCGGAAATCCGCTTGACCCCAGAATCAAGCAGTCCTTCAACTGACTTCATGAAAGATGCCTTCGTCTCGCCCGGCATGCACAAGATCAATTCGCCGTATGACTGCATGCCTTGCGCCATCAATTCCTTTTGTATCTCTGAATAAGCCTCAAGCTTGATATTCGATCGCTTGATATTCGACAAGACCTCGGGATTCGTTGATTGAACCGCGGAAGTCATCGGAAGTATGCCACCGGTTTTCCGCATAACTCGAATAATTCGTTCATGCTTGTTCTTACCCGTCGTCGTCCGAATATATTGTGGCCATCGAAACTTCTGCTGCAGAAACGCAATGTAGTCAGCGACCTCTTCATCGAGCCCGTACATTCCGAAATTATCATCCGCGAAACAAAGACAGATCTCGGGTTTGATACGCTCAGCAATATAGAGTAGATCGGCCTTTACGTTTTCCAACGAATGGCTATGAATCTTGCTGTTCGACAAAACACTCGAATTGCAGAACTGACAGCTGAACGGACAGCCGCGAGAGATCTGCATCATCGGAAAATAACCGGTATCAAAAAAGGGATCCAGAAGCCCCTTCAAATACGGCGACGGAATATCGTCTAGATCAAGAATGCGATCTACCTCACCACCATGAACAAAATCTCCCGTTCTCTTGTCTATCCAAAGATTTCCAGGGACAGCCGCTGACTGAAGTTCCTTGAGGTCCTTACGAGTATCGACAAAACGTTGAATAACATTTGTAAATGATCTTTCACCCTCATAAGTCGGCCCTCGAACTGCAATGTCAATTGCTGGAAGTGTGCGCAAATATGACTCCTGCTCAGCTACCGTCAGCGGGAAGTTCGGCCCTCCCATCAGTGTGACGATTTTCGGATTTCGAGCTTTCGCATATTTTGCAAAGAAATATGCGAGTTCGTGATTCCACGCATAGCTGCTCAATCCCAAGATGTCTGGCTCACCGTCGTCGAGAATATCCTTAAGGGCTTGAGGTTCCCGAACGATCGTGTAGCGAATATCCTCGGACGATCGCACTTTTTCTTGAGCATAAGCTGCAAGATTGGCAATCCCTAATGGAAAAACGTCCGACGAAATCGTCACCTGATTGTGGCCAAGATCGGCCAAGACAACATGCATGAATGCCTCCACGTTATCCGCAACGACTCACGGAATTTGTGTTTCGAAGTAAAGGTTCAAAAGAAAGAGTTTTCCGAATACCATCTCTTATAGTCGTGTTTGGAACGTAACCTGTAAGGTTTCTTAGGTATTCGTTATTAACTGGCTCATGAATCATCTCCTCGTCTCTTGTCGGAATTGCCCCAAATAATAACCTTTCGTGCTTCAGACCAAGCTCATTAGCCGCAGTTTCAATAAATTCCCTAACAGTCGTATTTTTGCCGGTTGCAACGTTAACAATCCCAACAGTTGGGAACTCGACCAAACCGAGTCTCAAAAGGCTGCCAGCAACATCCTCAACATAAACAAAATCTCGCATCTGTTTTCCTTCAGTCAATAAGACCGGGTCTACTGTCCGTGAAGCAATAGAAAGTGTAGGTAATAGGCGGTTCGTCGCCTCCCCAGGTCCGTAGACCGAAAAAAGCCTGGCAGTTGCTCCTTTCAAGCCAAGTAACCTGCATTTGTGGGCGAATTCAAGCGTCCCAGCTAATTTTGATCGACCGTACACCGTTGTTGGATCGGTCTTCGAATCCTCAGAGAGATCACCACCAGTCCTTCCATACTCTAAAGCCGTCCCGGTATTGATAAGGTCTTGACCATACCAATTGAGGTCCCGATGCATCTCTACCAGATCACAAAGAAATGCAACGAATTTCACGTTCACTTCGTCCGCCAATTGCTCGTTTTGCTGCGTGCGGTCGACCCCATAGCCTGTTAAATTAAACGTTAGGCTTGGATTAAACTCTTCATAAACTGCCTGCAATGTTTGCTTATTTGACACCTCGAACTGCCAAATTTTGCCGTAAACACCGTAATTCGTGAATATTTTCTTTGCCCTGAGAGGGTCACGCGTCGGCAAGCAGAGCTTTGCACCGGCAATGGAGAGTTTCCTGGCGACCCATCGGCCGATAAATCCCGTGGCACCAAGAACTACAACACGTAAATCGCGATAGTTCTTCAAGTACGATTGATTTTGTCCGGTAAGGTCTTTTTTCACTCGAATACTTGTATTAACGTACTTCACTCGGCTCAAGCGGCCCCGCAGCGACTTCAAAGCCTTTTTTGGTCAGCGATGGCCCCTTGACTAACCAGATCTTCCTGTCTCCAAATGCCGCGATCAACTCTCTTCGTGTTTCTACGTCGCGATCCCATGCGTAAATCGGTTCATTCGATCCGAAATCCAAAGGATTATAAACAGCCGCAGAACTGTGTTAGGAATCATTCCTTACAAATCAGGGCACGACTCCATGCATATTTATGACCGACTGAAAGGCATATGCAACCGGACAATCTGACTCGAACGCAAAACCAGGGCAGGTTTGCGCTATTGTTCAAGTACAACATTAGGAATGGCAATCTCCAATCAGTCTTCAACTACATGTTTTGCAAATGCCTCTCTGTAATCGGACCACTTGTTCATGTCGAATACGCCGTCGACGCTGAGACAGTCAACTGCTCCATACGCCATTGCGAGTGCGTGATGGGTATTGTCATGAGCGAACAGTCCTTGTCGGCCAAACGTCAATACCCGATCTAAACCCGAGGCCCACTCATCCTGCCTTTGGAAGTGTTTTTCATACCCTTCACGGTAGATCGGATAGGCGAACGGTAATCGTTTCGTAACTACTTTTAGAACACGCGATTCGATCGATAAACCGCAAAGAGCCAACGAGTCTTTAACTACATCGCCCAGCTTTTCGTCCGAGGCAGCCCAAATTTCGTCGCCGATCGTACATGGTAGTTCCCCGCACAGCACAGTTCGATCTTTCGGTTCGATTGTTCCAGAATAATTCTTCGGCTCCGAAAGTCTTGTCAATTTAATGTCGGACTCCGGGAAATAATGGGCGTCATACGGCGTCCATTGAGCCTGCTCCAACACCAAGTAAATCAAGACCATTGCCCGATATGATATTTCCCTGCTCGCTTCAACGACCTCAATAGGTGCTGACGGGCTGACCACATTTGAAAGAACCGTGACCGGGATAGTGGACCAAACATGGTCCACTTCTATTGTTTCTTGTGCGTTGTTTCGAAGAAATGATACACGATGCCGTCTGCCCATCTCGATCTGGTTGACTTTACATCCGAACTTGATTTCCACACCCTGGTTCTGAGCCGCAATTCCTATAGCTTCAGTGATCTGACCAAATCCGCCACGAGGATAAAAAAACCGCCCACCTCCCGGTTTCTTGAATCCTGGCACAATTGACATTATCTTCTTCGCCATTTTGCCCAACGAACCAGCCGCGACCCGTCGTTTCGCCTGAATTGCCGAGAGTTCTTCAGGCGGCACGCCCCAGATCTTTCTTGCGTATGGGAAATAGAAGTCTCGGCATATCGTTGAACCGAGGCCCTTTTCGAGAATAGTGGTGAAAGTCTCGTGCCCATTTTGATTGTCGGTACGCCTTATAAGCTTCTTGAGGGAATCGAACGCAACTCCAGAGCTGAACGAAACCGGAAGACGAAGAGCCAGATCTTGAGGCTTGAGAGGAAAATGAATCCAACGACCCTTCAGGCGAATTCGTCCGTGCCGAGGCCGATCGAGAAGATCGTCTCCCATCAATTCTTGAAGATCTTTGAGAATTCTAGGGTCGGTAGCGGGATGCAGACGATGGCTCCCGTAATCAACTCGAATGCCGTCAAGCTCGAAGCCTCCTGCATTTCCGCCGACAACAGGGTGCTGCTCCAGTACCGTGACGTCTGCTTTATTTTGACGCGCAAGTTGCCACGCGGCACCCAGGCCTGCCGGTCCCGCACCTAAAATCGCGATCCGAGTTCTTGCCATTTCAAAATACGAACGGGATAAACCGCTTTGATCTTTGACAATAGATATCGTAGCCGGTCAGTTTTTCGGCAAGCATCCGCTCTTCTTTCATCGCTTTGAACAAAACAACAGGGGTCAATATCAGCACACCTAGAACCATCCACGAATTCAAGGCAAGCTCCAAACCTGTCAGTAGCAAAAGATCACCAACATAAATAGGGTGGCGAATATAAGAGTAGATACCGCTAGCGACGACATTCTGATCCTGAAGAACCTGTCCTGATTCAATGTTCGCCCAATTGTCCCCTAGTTGAAATCGTCCGATTATCGCCGTTGCCAGTCCGACTGTATAAATGACGGTACCAGTCGATCGAATATTAAAAGACTCAGTCGCGATAGGTAATATGTCGGGCAGCCAAATTTGAACAAGAATTCCAATCAGAACGCCGACCTTGACGATCTTGATAAGCGTGAGGATTGCGGAGCCGGATTCCGACGGCTTAGAGATTGACTTGTGCCTGAGCGCCTCCCAAATTACTTTGTGAAGCACCAGTCCGAAAAAAAGATATAACTGCAATAACAACATCTTTTACGTGAAACTTTCTCAATTCTGCAAATCGGTTGTTAAATCGTTTGGATCTGCAAAAATGTCCTCCTGAACCTCAACATATTCTTTGGGCCTCACACCCATCGCCGAATATTGGTTAAATCTGCCGAGTCTGGTCGCCACAGCGTCGCCGAGCATGCCGGTGAAGATCATTATTAAAGCGCTCACAAACGCGAGAATTGCGGAAGCCGAAATGTTCGGGTCATTCAGCATATCCACGGTGGTTTTAACGACACCGTAGGCAACGCATAAAACCGCAATTGGAACGAAAACGCGAAGCGGCCTGAAGAGCATCGCAACGCGCAAGATCAAGATCGCGAAACTTCCAGCATCCCAGGGTACGATCTTAGATTTTCCTTGGCGCTTCCGATAATCGATCGGCATGTACGTGACCGCATACTTATCACAAAGTAAAGCAAGGGTTATTGTGGTCGTAAAGCTGAACTGATCCGACAAAATCGGAAAATACTGCATAGCTACATCGCGCCGAAAAATACGCAATCCACTGTTCAGGTCGGGGATCTTTGTATTAGACACGTAATTTGCCAGAACCCGAAGAACCCATTTCGCAGGCCGTCGGATAAGCGGAATGTTTACATCGGTCCCGGTTCGAGAACCAACAACCATATCGTTGTGTTCCAGTTCAAGCAGCATGTCCGGCAAGTACTTAGCCGGGTACGTCCCATCGGCATCGGTGATCGCGATAATGTCGTTAGAGGCAGCAATAATCCCCGTTTTCAACGATGCTCCGTATCCACGATTGCTCCGATGTTGAATTACACGTGCGCCGGCTGCTTTGGCTTCATGTGCAGTATTGTCTTTCGAGCCGTCATCGACGACGATGATCTCAGGCGTGACATTGGAACCGGCGAAGAGCTCACGAAGTTCGAGAACACTCTCCCGCACGGCCAGTCCTTCATTAAATGCCGGAATCACCACGGTGAAATTCTTTATTTGGCCTATATTGATCATTTTGACGATGCCGATGTCTGTTTGCTGAATCGCTTCTTGCTACTAAACTTCTGTCTCGGTCGGATTGTCATAATTGTTTGCTAGTTCCGTTTTCGCTTGGGTTCACATCACGTTTACGGCAAACATAAATCTCTCCGCCGTTGAGAGTACCAGGGAAGACCTTTACTACATCGTAATCTCGTTGAATGACTGTCCAAAGGTCAGGACGAAATGCTTTGATCTCGATCGGAATAGTGTAAACAAGCCAAATTTTTTGATCGCTCCGGTCGATCATCTCGAGTTCATCCCCTGTCTTGACGGCAGCCCATCCCGGAGCAAAGTACTTTGGATACATTACGTCAGCAAGACCTACCGCAACAACATTTTCGCCTGGCAGCCGTTGAGACTCTACATAATCCCTGGCACCTGAAAAATCCTGCTTTGGCAATGCATAATTTCGGGGAATCGTGACCAAAGATGCAATTATCAATAATGAAACTAACGCGACTCCTGCCGAATGAGCTAATTTGGGGTGATTACGAAGAATTTGCACTCTTTCGGAGATCGCTTCCGGCAGCAACATTGCACCGTGAACAACGATCATTATTCCGAAACCCATCGAGAAGAAAAAGAATCGTGGCCAGAGATTGTGTCCAAGTGCAAGCATTGTCACCCCGGCCAATATTGCAGGTAAGATCGTTAGAATCGCCAGTCGAGCGTTTTTGCGTAGAAGGGCCAACCAGCCAAACGCTACGAATGCTCCGCCTAAGATCACCACCGAAACTCCCGCAAAACCAATGCTCAGACCTTGAATACTCTCGGTTACGACCCAGATCGGGTTCGTCCATTCGGAATTTTTCGATTCTTCGTGGAGCCCGACGCTCAAAAACTCCGGCAGCGAAAGGGCGTACAGCTGCAGCGTACAAGATACGCTTAAAAACCATGCCGCGATCGGCCTTATCCCGGCCCGTCTCTCAATTAGGGAATCATTTCCCACCAGCCGTGGAAACAACAATGCAAGCAGATACTGAAGCCCGTGCGCGGCTACCACAAACGCCATGGTCATATGAATCCACATTCCGAGAACGATCGCCATGGCGTACGCCAACCACCAACTCCATTCGCTTTTCTCCAGAGCTTCGAACCAAAACCACGTTGCCAAAAGTGTGAAGAATAGAAGCCCCATGTAACCGCGAGCGTTTTGCGAAAACCAAATGTGGTGATAAGAAAACGTCATTAACGCACTTGCGAAAAGTGCTTCTCGAATACCCAGAAGTCGATGGCAAAGAAAAAACAAAGCCCAAATACTTCCGACTCCGAACAAAACCGAAGGTAAACGAAACGACCACGGACTTTCGCCGAACAACAGCGTCGATCCCCAGGCCAGTATGGAGAACAACATGTGTTGATTCTGGCTTGCAAAACTAGTCACAATTTCGCCAAACGGCAACCGAACGATATCGATAAGCGTAAAGACCTCATCGATCCAAAGGTCAGAATTGAGGTTCCAAAGCCGCAAAATAAGACCTATCACACTGAGAATAATCAGAATCGTCCAAGTCGAAACCGAAATCCGGGAATCGCATTTCGCAGAAAACTCGGAAGTCTCAACATTGCTCAGTCTTGTTAGTCGACTCCACCCGATACCTACACAAACCAATAATATCCCGTGAAACGCCAAAAGTACGCGAAACAGTGTTGGGCCCCACCCGAGGTCCTTTGTCTCGATTCCAAGTAAGTACTTGATAAAGCCGTCGCTTGCGACGAAAGCGGCTGTACACAATGTACCTACGCCCACAATTACGATCGCCAAACGCGTAATACTCGAAAACCTTGACATTTAATTAACTAAATTCTTGTTTCGACCGACCATGGCCGACCGACAAAATCGCCCAAATCATTACACCACAAAGAAAGAGCAACGGAATCGCCGAAGCATCTTGGACAAAGCCCATTTTTTCCAGCGTCGTTAGCCATGGAAAACGGAAGCCTTCGAGAGTTACGTGTCTAACCGATTCGAATACGCCAAGTCCCTGCTCAACATCGCGGTACATAGCGAGGCACCACGACCAATATGTCGCCACTATTCCAATCAAAGCCGAGACGATTCGAGGCAAAACAAAAAGTACGTTCGCAGTCAATAGGAAAACAAACGGTACCACGGGAACAATGTGGCGAACACCCGTATTGAACTGCATGCGCCCGTATTGATTGGCAGCACAAAACGTAAAGAACAACATTGTAAACGCGCAAATGAACACAATTTCTTGATTTTCAAGAAAACGGGTCGATTTCCGCAGCCAAACCGGGAATAGAAATGCCAAGATCAGTATCGGCGCGGACGTAAACAACCCGTAACGAAATCCGAACATGGTTTCAAAGAAAAGATCGATCTGCGGGAAGGAGAATCCTCGATAACCGAGTTCGGTAAAATTCGCAGGCGGCATATAGCTTTGGGCAGGAAGGATCGGATTTCCAAAGCACACCCATTGATACACCATCATCAGAACCGCGCAAATTCCGACACCCGCGGCAAACCGTAGCAGATCTTGAACCGTTCGGTCTTCGCTTCGAACTGCGAGCCATTTTGAAAACGCATACGCGCTCATTGCTAAAACGACAACCAGGCCACTGTAGTCGAGCACAACTGTCCATCCGCTGCAAAGCCCCGCAAGGAAGTAAAACGGTCGGTTTGCGGACGCCTTCGTACTCCACGGCCGCCAAAGCAATGCGAATGCAAATAAGGCAAAATTTGCAACAAGCATATTCTGGTTCAACTGAGCTGTCCGGAAAAGCACAGGAGTTGCGAACGCATAAAGAAACGCAAACAAAAGCGACGCTCTTCGATTGTTCGATACGGAAAATAAAACCCAGAACATAACGACCGCGCCTAACGCAGACAACGGTGCCATCGCAAAGACTTGCATGATTCCGGCGGCTAGCCCAAATTTCACATCTAAGCCCTTTTCTCTGGATTTTCTGAGGAACTCTTGCGAGAGCGGGTAGATCGTATCGAATTTGATCGGCTGTGACTCCGGATTAGCCCTTCGAGTTCTTTCAACTCGTTCGACTATCAGATCCGTTAGCGGTCTAAACAATACGTACGGTATCGAACCCAAGATCGATGCTCCGGGATTATTGTTAATGAAAGTTCCCCGTCCGGGCATTTCAAAGATGTCCGGATGAAGCCCCGCATACTCTGAAACATCGAAGCTCAAACTGTCACCAAGACTCAACGCCGGATATATTTCTCGAACAGTATTCGTAGCGAAGTGAAGCGAAAAAACGATCCAGCAGACCAAGAACAATCGAATTGTCAAGGTTCGGTCATGCAGAATTGCGCGAACGTGCTCATTATCGCCTTGCAGATTCGACTCTTTGTCGGTCATAGCGTCGTTAAATTCAGATCTGTGTTATACCAGCAAATGACTTTGAATTTGTGGTACCTATCCATTGCGATAACGATAAAAAGTCTTGATAGCAATAAACCAGTCCTTGAGGCCGATTTTCTTACCGTCACGCTTGCTCCGCGGAAAATAGCTAATCGGGATTTCCTCAATCTGCCCGCCAAGTGCAAAAACCTTAGCGGTTATTTCGTGATCGAGTTCGAAACCGTTAGATTGCAAATCCAGAGACACGATAACCTCGCGCCTAAATAGCTTGAGTGCCGTCACCGTATCGCTCAAGTAGTGTCCGGTGCAAATACAAGCAGCGAAACTCAAGCTTTGTCCACCGAGATAGGCCAGCCACGACTGGCGCTTGTGTTTACCGGTCAGCAAATTAACTATGCGACTGTATCCAGGATATTTGTAGTACCGGCTCCCATAAACTGCAGCCGTTTGATTTCTCAGCAATGCGGCGACCATTTTCTGATAATCGGCAGGATCGTATTCAAGATCGGCATCTTGAATTATCAAATAAAGACCAGTAGCTGCATTAATGCCGGTTCTGACTGCCCCCCCCTTTCCGGTGTTGCGTTTATGCTTAATCAAACGAACTCCCGGAAACGCTCCGATAATTTCTCCCGTGCCGTCTTTAGAACAGTCATCGACAACAATAACCTCCTTGTCCAAATTGAACTGCGACAAATCAACAGCAATTACCTTTTCAAGTAATTGCCGAATGAATCTCTCTTCGTTATAGGCTGGAACGATGATCGATAGTTTGGGTAATTCCATTCAAATAGTCTTCAACCAGAGAAAGCTCGTCCCGCGTATTTATACCAATAGACTCAATCTCGTTCTGAACTGGGAAAGTCACAACCTCGACCCTACTCGCTACCCATGGGACAAACGGCAAAAAGTTACTCTCACTTGTCTTTTTTCCAACTCCCGATCTAGCCGCAAATTCCGGGAGTAGTTCAAGGTACGTTCGCCGTGTCATGGCAAACAATCCGACATCTCCTTCACCAATCTTCGGCATTTCATCGCCTTCGCGTTGCTGAAGCAAATCAATTATCATACTACTCTGATTACGAACCCAATGAATGTACGGCTGACTCCTAATGACCGTGGGCATTATAACGCCATCGCATCTTTCGGCAAGTACGGCCAATTTTTTCACCGTATTTGGGTTCACAGCAATCTGATCGCACCATGTTATCCAAACTTGATCTCGATCATGATGCAAATTTTTCTCCACACAATTCCGTGCCATCAAGATAGCATCGAGCATACCTGTCGGTGACACTTGTATGGCGATATCAAAAGGACGGTCATACATTTCGCAATAAGCGTCGATAATTGCGGAATGACTCGGATTTATCACCAACACAATGCGATCGACAAACGGCGCATAGAGGTCGATTAGGTAATCAATCATCGGCCGACCATTTACGGGAAATAGCACTTTAGGCACATCAGATTGGAGACGCGAGCCTAACCCCGCAGCTGGAATGATCAACACTCGACCCATTAGAGTACCTCTTTTATAGATCTAAGCATTGATTCAATGTCGGGGAAACTGCCAATAAATCGTTCGTTCTGGATCTGTATCCCGCTTCTAACAATTGCTGAAAATGCGTTTGATGCGAGCGCGGCTGAAAGCCCTGATCTGCTGTCTTCAACTATTAGCGTGCGAATCGGTAAAATATTCATGCGATCCATTATCTTTAGAAATATTTCCGGTGCGGGTTTACCGTTAACTACATCTTCACCAGTGACAATGGTCGAAAACGCCGTCTCCCATCCAAACCGTCGGAGCACCATCTGTGCGGTCTCACGGGACGCACCAGTACCAAGCGCAAGTCGTTGACCTATTTCATGCAGGAACCTTATGCATTTCTCGCTATCCTCAAAGGCGATTTCCCTGTTCACCATGTATTCGCGGGCTCGCTGCTGTTTGAATGCAACCCATTCCGCAATTTGCTCCGGTTTAGGTTCTTTTTCGATCGTCGCTTGCTCTATCACCTCTATTGTGCTGCGACCTGCAATGGATTCGTAACTAGGTCCTGTCAATTCTAGGAGTGACCACAGGTCATTGAAAGCATGTGCGTGGCATGACGACGAATCTACCAAAACACCATCTAGATCGAATATGACTAATTCGAATTCCATAGCTCAAGATAATTCGATCTTGTATACGCCCTCAACCTAATCTCTTACGAGCTATCTTTCACTATCAAATAATCTCCTTCGGTTGGCTCTTTCTTTTTGCGATCAATCGTTCCGCTGCCGCAGGGTATCTCCGACTCGGAAAAACCGATCCAAGCAATTCTTCCGTTCTCAGTGCACTGCGCTTAAACCTGAAAACGCTCGTAAAGACAGTAATTAGGGACAGGAGACCGTCCAAGACAGTCGTTCGCTTCACTTTATCCGGTGAGAGCGGGAAAAACCGTACCGGCGTTTCCAATAATTCAGCTCTGTCCTCCAAAAGCGAGCAAAGCAACTTCTGGTTGAAGTTCGGCGCGTCAATTTCGAGTTTCTCATCAAGCAGATAAGAGGCTCTAACGACCCTGACCGCTGAAAGCGTGTCTGACATATAACGCCCATAACGAAATAAATACGCCAAACTGAGCAAATGGCTACCTACAAAACTGACAGTTCCAAGCAGAAACTTGTCCCGATACCGGAACTTGTATGATTCGACGATATCTTTGACGGATAATCGACGGCTTCCCCATACGGCATCGAACCTTGGATTTGTAAGCGATGAGATCAAATTTACGACCTCTTCCCCCTTGTACATCCCTGAGGAATCAAACAGAAGGACATAATCGAATTCGTTCTCTATCAATGACTTCCGAAACGCGTCTGTTTCCGACTTTCCGTCAGTCTTTACATTACGGACATCAAACGGTAGCAGGCTGGTAAATGTACTGTCTAATGATTCCGTGAAGGAATAAAAAAAGGTGGTCGAAAACGGTAGCCCGTCTAAGCCCCCACGAACCGCTTCAAGTAAGGTCTGGGCGATCTTGTCTAGTGAATCACATTCAAGCAACCAGACCGCGATATTCTGGCTCTCTTCACGGTTTAGGATCGACTTGATAAACGGCAACACGATCTTCGCAGCATCGTGCGTGCCTGTCGTGCCCTCTTCATAATTGCCGATACGAACCAGTCGCGGGTCTTCGAGACTTTCCAGTCGTCCAAGCGGTACATAAGGTTTTTCTTCTTTCGTTTGGCGATGGTCGTTTAGAAGGTAATGTGTAATCAAGCAAGGAGTGGGGATCGGTCTAGTGTTCCGAGCCTTAAGATAAAAGACGGCCCTTTCTATAATATCGACAGCACTACTGTCGGGAATTTCGGCGTCTTCCTGCAAATTGGTAATTAGAAGCTTTACTGCCGTCAGGTTATTTGCGATTGCTTCGCCCAAACCAGGAGTCAAGTATGATGGAAAAAGACTTGAGTGCTGCGTGCCCGGCGAGTAAATTATTAAATCCGCCTCTGAAACCCGATCAATGAGACGCGGGTTGACGGACGGAACCTTTGTGCGTTGTGTAATTAATCTCCGGATTTCTTCATTTGTAGCGGTCGCCGCCCATGCTTCTTCTTCCGAAGTCAAGACTCGATCGAACAGGAATATATCCTTGATGAAATTGCGCTTGGCGGAACTTACTATGTCGGCCTCGGTTGCGAGAAGCTTGTTATCTCGATTTAAGGCAACCAGACATGCGTTTTCGCCACTGGTGACGTTTTCAATTAGCCCTAGAGGCAAACCCAACAATGAACAATAATCATCGATTGCATCGTTAAAACTTCGGCCCATTTCTAGGAAAGACCCAGCGAAGACGATGTTCCCGAGAGCGCAGTCCGAAAAAGAAAAGACACGACTTCCCCGTCCGAGTTCTTTTTCGAATCGAGCCAACTTGGTGAATAAAAGCGACTGTCTTCCAGATTCAAGTTTGGCAGAGTATTCCAGGAGTTTCGTTTGCCAGTCAGTAGTGGGTTCAAAGTTGCGCCCCGATAACATTTGCACTGTCGCTAAACCCTCACTATTCGAACAACCAACCGGCAGTCGGAAATCGAGGATGTCAATTAGCTCAGTTTGGCACGACCTAAGCTCGCGAGCCATTCGTGAGGCATTTTTGCGAAAGTCTGAAGGTCCAAGACAATCTCCTAAATACCTTCGAATCTCGCCAGTAGACGCTCCGTCATCGTATCCATTCACGGCAAGTGTGAGTCTAACTTGCGGGTGATTGATCAACTCCTTGGACAATACCCGCGATCCTCTTCCACCAGAAAAAAGCACCACTTTTACGATGTTCTTGAGTTGACTCCGGCTTTCGCGAAAGTGAATTTCCGTCTCACGTGTTTTCACAGCCAATTTAACTCCTTTTTGTCAGTTACGACTATTTTGGATGAACAAAACTCCGGAAGAATTCGACTCGGTATTTTAGTAAGAAAGTGAATATAAGCCACAAAGGACAACTCTTCAATAGCCCAATTAAGACCAACTCCGGAATCGTATCGAAACTGACTTGGGCTTCGAGAAAATTCACAAAAACGATGTTCTGGCCAAATGACATTACGATAGCGATCGCAACTAGTATCCGCGCGCCTAAACTGAAGCTAGTGTGATTTGCGACTATATAGGCGAGAAGCGGAAAGAGAATAATTAGATAGTGCTCCCAAACCGTTTGCGAAATCATAAGACAAAATGTAATGGACATCAAGAAATTGAATCGACTTCGGGATGCCGTTGTCCAGTGTTCAGTTCGACTCGTCCAAAACAAGAGGCCGAATAAAACAACCACCGAAAGTTTAACGAGCAATAGAAGCGCTCCGATTATTTCAGGATTGACCTGGTCAACGGGCAAAAATCGTAAATTCTCAACCATTACGTAGAGTGAACTGTTATACTGCCAAGAAAACGCTTTGACTGAGCCGAGCATCATGACTTTCAGGAACTCATAGTGCACGTTCCAACCCAAGAGAAAGAACGAAAACAGTCCGATTACCGTAAAAATAAGCAGGATTTCCCTAAGAAATTTCCAACCGGAAACTAGGCCGAGTGGCAAAAGAACAAATACAAATCCCGGTTTAATCAATAATGCCAAAGCGATACATATTGACGAAAGTCGAAATTTCTCTCGCATGTAATAATGCAAGGCGATCGAAAACAGTAGGAAGACCGTAGGGGTCGTTTGCCCACCAATTCGGTAAATTGACCAAATCGGCTGAAATATCAACACTATTCCTGCAAACAAGGCTGCAAAGCGCCAATCTGTCGTTATTTTGGACCCAAGGTATCGACGATTCTGCAAATAAGTCAGGTATAATGCGGCAAAACATGCGAGCGTGTTCTGAATCTTAAAGAGAACCAAGGCCAATTCTGCCGAAAAAAGGCCTAAGGGCATATAAAACAAGGCAGAAATCGGCGCACCCCAGAATGAAAGCTTGCCCTGAGGCATCTCACCATCGATAAGACTTTCCGGCTTGTACAAATCAGATATTTGCCAAGATGCCGCACGCCGTCCGGTATCATAGAAGTTTGCAAAGTCCCAGCCCAAGCCGGCTGGTAAGGCTATCCCAACAATCGCGATGCAAAGGATAAGAAGCAATAATAAGTAGGTCAGTCTACGAAATTGCGAGTTTTTGGTATCGGTTCGCAGCCGATCTATAATGAATTCTCCTGCGACTGATTTCATCGATTCATTGTAATACTTGAATTAAGACAACTTGAGTCGGCTACTTTCGCTGCAAAACTACGTCAACCGACAATGGCCCTTCAACGACTTGGAAACCCCCATTTGTCAGTGAAGGCCCATTCACGATCCATACGGGTCGATCTCTAAAAGCCTGCAGAATTCTGAGACGTAAATTCGGATTTTCATCCCACGCATAGATCGGAACCTCTGCTTGTAGATCAATTGGGTTATATATGGCCGCAGATGCAAAATCAGGGAACTGCTCACCGCGGATGAGAATCAAGCTCTTGCCAAATCTGTATTCACTGGCGAGGTGACGCACATCCGGACGCATTTTAAGATAATGGTGATACTTGTCGATCGACCGCCACGCAGTAAAGCCAATAATCGATATCAGGCTCAAGAAAATCGCAGCCGCGAGTGCCCTAAGATTCAAGATCCCCGCCGTACGCTGGTTGCGATCGAGCCTCGCGCTCAACTCCTGTACCCCCCTCACTGAAAGAACCACACAGGGAACAACCATCAGAAACCAGTACCGTGCGGCGAAATCAGGACCGCCGCTGAACCAATAAAAGAAATGCGTTATGTAAACCGCTGCAAGCATAATCGCCATCTGCCAATCTGCTCCGCGAAATTTTAGCCAAAAGCAGAACAGCAATATTAAGATCAGTGAGCCAGTACTCCAACCGAAAAGTTCGGCGTTGATCGCAGTAATGTTCAGGTTAGAGTTGATTATTGCGTCAAGCGGACTATGTCCTGGATAAGGATCGATTGGCCACCCGCTTCCGCGTTCAGGCCCAAAACCGAATGCATTGCTGTTCACACCCATGTACTTGTCGGCCCAAACCATTATTGGAAATTTTGTTGGGTCTCCGGTCAGCAGATGATTGTAATAAAAAATCGCTACTGCAATAAAACTGATACCTAGTATCCAGGCAAGAATTCCTGTTAATTTCAAGCGCTTGCGACCAATACCGATTACCCATAGTCCAAGTAAAAAACCCATTATCGCCCCTTCTAGGGGACGAATCATCCCAACCATACCGGTCGCCATTCCGCCTACCAACGCCAAGAACGTACTGCGATTTTTCCCCGACCAAACGACTGCAACTGCAGCAAGTAGCGCAAAAGCCAATGCCGACATGTGAGTCATATAGCTCATCCCAACAAATGCGTGCCATGGTGATAGAGCCAAGAGCGACACAGTCAATCTCGCCGTTTGTCGGTCATACAATTCATGTACCAGCAAAAACGTAAGCAAAACGCACATACCTGATAAAACCGGATTAACCACCCAGTCTGCGTTCAGAATCACACCGAATGAAAGCACCAAAGGCCAGCCAACCGGCGGAGTCGCATACCATCTCTGGGTGTCGAAATCGAACAGATCCAAGTTGAACGCCTCCAGCGGTACAGGGACAGGCATAGAAAGCATACCCGATGCCAAATAGCGCGCTTGGTACAGATATGCTACTTCATCACCTAGGTGTGGATGACGTTCGTAGACAAAAAAGCTCAAAACGCCAGCCAATATGGCTGCAAAAATTGCGGCTGCGATAGCGACGGGATCAAATTTCCACTTGCCGCGCGAGGCTGATCTTGACAATCGCTCCATTCGAGTGCGCCAAAGAAGTACGACGGGTTCAGGAATCGCCCATACCGCAATCACGATATTGATCAAATTTATAAACTGAATGAACCCAGCAAGTGGGATTTCTTGAATATAAAGGCCGGTGTCTCGCGATACCGTGGCACTTGTGACGAAGAAACAAAAGACTAATCCGGCAAACTGCCAAGAATTAAAATTGCCGGAGACCCACGATTTGATTTTATTGAATCGACCGCGTAATCCGATCAATACGAAAATCGCCTGAAGAGCAATCACCGATACGAACCACGGCGAAGCTGAAATCAATGTCATGAAAGGCCGATAATGTGGGTACCTGATCACCTGACCCGCATCGATTAATTGCACTGCAGCTGCCTGCCCAACTAGTATTAATGCCAGCCAGAAGGCGGTCTCCTTCCATGATTTCGATGATCCATATCCTACCAAGAAGAGGGCAATTGCAAGGGCAATCGGGAAACACACATTCCCTCTGAAAAATCCTTCGCCGTCTCGATACTGCGGCGATAAAAAAGCAAATACAAGGCTACCCAATGCGGCCGTCCAACATGCGATTCGGAGAAGCCTATGAAACAGGTTATGACTCGAGGCCGATGTAATGGATTTCACGTCTTTCAATATACGATGCCCAAAGCACTTTTAAGCGAAGTCTTGGTACTACTTAAGCTATTCCCTAACCGTCTTAAGATCGTTCGTTTGGCAATCAGCCACGAAAGGAATAACACGATACACTCAACAAAAAACAGCGCTGCCGCAGACCCGCTGATTCCCGCATAAAAATAACCGATAGGGATGAGTATTAAGGCGATTAAGGTACCAAGACCCATTGCGAGCATTTCTCTACTCTGATAACCTGCGGCAATTAATCCGTACCTGAAATGCCCGCTATACGCCGCAGCGATGCACGCGCCTCCTAGCCAGCTGAGTGCTTCTGCCCCCGGCGAAAAGTCTGGACCGTACACAGTTGTCATTACAAACGGTGCGGTCGCGATCCAAATTACACCTACCAATAGACTTAAGAGCGCGACAATCTTGATCGACTTTCGTAGCATTGCTGCCATTTGAACGGGCCCGAGCTCCCATGCACGTGACAAAGACGGAAGCATATTGAAGAAGTAAAGCCATACGAAGGTGTGTAGGGCGATGTATATCCTCATTGCTGCTGCAAAATATCCCGTATCCTCAGCTGTCGCGACCAAGCCAATAATGAAGGTGGCTCCCCACATTTTCACGACCCAAAATAACTGACTTAAACCGATCGGAGTACCTTCGCGGAAGAGTCTCATTGAAAAGGCCGGCCGAAGTTTCACACTCTTCGTTGAGTACCTGATATACGAATAAATGCTCACCATTGCAGCTGAACCAACGCCTACGAGCTCAGCAATTCCAACCCACACCAGATCGTTCACTTCGCTCACGAGTAAAAACACGGCAGTGACAAAGATCGATTGACGGACAAGTTGCGTTACGGCTACGATTCCCATTCGATCCTGGCCCTGAAATACCCACTGAAGTAGAAATGGCAAGGTCCAAAGACTAAGCCCATAAACCAAAAGCAGATTCTTTGTGCTTTCGTCGCGTACAAAGAACAACGCGAAGATAACGATTATCGAATATCCTAATCCTGCAAGAAGAACACGGGCCGTTACGATCTCCCTCACCAGCCGAGGTGTCTGGTCGGGAAATTTGGCGATCTCTCGGGCACCGTAAGCGCTAAAGCCCTGATCGACAATAAGACTGGTGCACATAAGTACCGTACCTGCCCATTCGATATATCCGAATCCAACAGGTCCAAATATACGTGCAAGATAGGCGAATGCGACAAAGGTGATCACCTTAGTGAATGCCTCTGCCCCAGCAAGAGAAAGGAAATTTCCGAAGAGTGATCTTGACAAAATCCTATCGACCTAATCGTTCATACGGCTATTTACATCAAGCGATCGGGGCCTGCTGCGACCGGTGTCTGCACGACCAGTTACGTACCCGACGAATTCTCCGATCGACCAGAAGATCTGTAGGACAAAGATCAAAGGCAAAGAAAACACGATCTTCTTTGTATGTCGATTTTTCTGAATTCCTCTAAATACGATTCTTGAAGTGAGAACGAAAGGCAATGCAAAGGTAAGGCAGGTGAATACCATCCGTTTTAGACTAGAAATTTCGCTAGCCCGCGTCCCAGCAAATGAACGCCCCCAAACGATTCGTTCTTTCAAAGCTGGAACGAAACGCAGGTTGCTTCTCTTTTGAAACACCACCATATTCGGATCAAGCCTCAACTCGCCGCCCTGGCGCCGTATCTCCCAATTCACAGATGTTTCGTGAAAAGCACTGTGCCATTGCTCTCTAACGGCCATGAGTGCATCACGTTTATATGACACGTTACTATCGCTTACGAATTCAACCGCGTCCAATGGAACTGGATTTTCATATCGTCCGAAGTCGCAATAATATACTGCCCAGTTGAGGAGGCGATCGACGCCATTTTCTACGGCGCCACCTATCGCGGATGCTTTGGAGTCGCGATGCGCGACAATTACAGCGTTACACCAACCGGCCGCCGGTGCAGCATGATCCTCGATTAGTGCAACTATTGGAGCTGTCGCAAGCCGAAGCCCGATCGCTCGTAGAATATCGTGATGTTCGCGACTATTTGAACCGTATTCCGTTGCGTCAACGTGATCGCGCGAATCAACAAAATTGACAAATGGGAATTTCGCGGCTAGTTCGCTCACATCTTCGAGTCTCGCGTCGTAAGGGACAATACACTCGATCTCGAGATCCTCCGCGTCCCTGCTCAGAACTTCAAGGCAGGATTCAGTTGCATGTCGACCGCCCTCGATTATTGCCACAACAATAGACAGTACTGGCCCGGATGGTTTAACTTCTTGCAATTGAGATTTCACTTTTTTACTCGATCTTTTTCAAACTATCACCAGGACCCAATAAAAAACCAACGCACTCACCGAAAACATAGGTCGCCATTATTGGCACCATTAAAGGCGTTATCGCGACAAACTTACCCACGTTGCGTTTACTCGCGAGCACACGCGAAGCTATGCGTGCCCAAAGAAGCGGCATGAGAATAGGTGCCAGGAAGACATAAAACAGCTTGAACAAAAGCGACACATGATCACGACGAACTCCGGCAAACGCCCTGCTGAATAAATATCGTTGGTGAAGGTAATACGAAAGTCCAGAAGGCACTGTACGTGACACAACTAGACGGGGTTCGGTAAGAAACCGCTCGCCCGAATCGAGAAGTGTCTTATTCAAACTAGCTTCCCAGTACCCGCTTCCTGTTGTCGGAAGATACTTCAAGAGAAGGTCCCGACGGTAAACGCAGTTCGCAACACAAACGTCATTCGTTTCACCACTTATGCCGGGAGGCATATACGAATTGTACTCAGTAAAATAAACGGCCCAATCTGTCAGCCTTTCGTAATCTGCGTCTGCAACGATTCCGCCGATCGCAGCCGGATTCCCCTCGATCGACTTCATTATGGTCTCGATCCAGTCCTCTTGCGCAACACAATGCTCTTCTATGATCGCAACAAAGTTGGCTTGGGCTTGAGAGATACCATATCGTCTCAGGTCAGGGACGCTTTCGCCGGGCGGCCTGCGAAACACCTTCAACCACCTGTATTCTGATTCGATCCGGTCAGCCAGGTCTGCTCCCGCCCGATCGATAAGTATGCACTCGATGTCGTCTGTCGCTATCTGTTTCTCAAGCGATCTAAGGCATCTATCGATATATGGTGCGCCAACACACGATGCGATCACGACTGACAGTTTAGGTTTCGATACTTGCATAAGTAGCCAATACGCCTTGAAATCGAGGACGCAGAAAGCAATTCGAATCCTCGAAACAGCAATATGAGAGACACCGAAAGCTCGGACGTTACTCGGTTCGATTCAAGTTGTGAAATCACTTGCTAAGAAACTCAGTAGTGATCATTCGACAAATTGATCGTCACGAAATCACAAACATACTGATCCAGCACCGAAAAACACAAACTCGATTCAGGCGACCCAAACGCGAATCTCGATTGCGGTCCCAACCGATACGACGACAAATTGATTGTCGCACGATCCGGCAATGGCGTTTCCAACCCACGTGTAAAATCACTAAAGGAACTGATATTTCACTATTTGGTATTGCCCGACATCGATTGACGTCAGATTTCACGGGAATTTGCCAGCATACGACTCGAGACCGTTACAAATTCAAACCTATGGAACAGTAAAAGATCCAGTTAACGAACAGCAAACAGGATTATAGGTTCGGTATACGAAACCAATATTTTTGTTGGCCCAAAATGCGCATAAATTGTGAAATTAACCTAGATCATCGCAGTAATCGCCTTTGAGAGTCATCAAACACATCTCAGCATCCATGATCGCAACACGTCTGAACATTCTTGGCGATTTGCATAAGTTAGCTCAACGCGGGTGAAAACAACAAATGGTGTCCCCAAAAGGACACCATTAATGGACGGAAAATCAAAATGGTGATCCGACCAGGACTCGAACCTAGGACCCAATGGTTGAAAGCCGGCGTACCTTTATATTCCTCGATTATCATGACCTATCTTGTGTATTATCGAACACCTTGTTTTATTGATCTCTCTGCGACTCAAGGAATCTTCTGGCGATTTGCGATAACCTGAAAGATCATGTCAAAAGGTGATTGAAAAGGCGAGTGACCGTGGGATAGATATGAGCGTTTTTCACGTTGTTTACGCGTTTTAACGAGAGCGACAGGCACAAGCATATGGCGAGAGGATTTGGTTGTTATATGCGTGCGTGTGCTTGGATTTTGCCCGGATTGCACCGCATTTTCCCGCGAAGCGCGAAGTTCGGTTCAAATACAGCGGTTTCGACGACTGAGGGTCCTGCGAAGCTACAATGCTTCGAGCCCTGACTCGCTCGCATATCACTGAGACGGTACCAAGCACGCAGATTCTAATGGTCACGGAGAGATTTCCGTTCGGATGCACCATACGAACCCGGTGATTTTACCTGTACCACATGGTCGATGGGTACCGCATGAACAAGTATTAACCCTATGGAATAAAATCAAGAAATATCTACTGAGCGAAACCGAGGGATGGATTGAACTAGCAGAGTCGGAATTTTTGTCGCATCATAAGTCCGATCATTCAACGGGCGACCAGATCAGCAGTCGGTTTCTCACATCGATAAATGCATAGGGTGCAGCAACGGCCAACTTTTGGCATGTTGGAGTCCAGGGGAGCGTATGGTGTTTCGAAAAATGTGCTTTGCTCATTGTTTCTGCGACCACCAGGAAGCGAGTTCAAAATCATTCCATACTTTCTGTGAGCCCTCGTTGAACATCCTTCTATCCCAAACGTGGTAACCGCTTACCCACACTCTGTAATCTGCAAAAGAGATTTAGCCTCTTCATGTCCGTTAGCGAGTTGGGTGGGATGTTGGCGACGCGGGGGCCGCCAACAAATAAAGCATGTGCGGAGGTCGTTTCCTGACCATGCTAATACGGCTGACGCGAGGCTGCGACAGAAGCGTCCGGCGGACAAATTGCCACTAGCGAACGGGCGGTAGCGTTCGCGGACCGGCCTGTTCAGTCAGGGGTCCGGAAACTGGCTTCGAAGCGCGGTAGTATCCCTTCGAAAAGAGTATCCAGATGATCGCGACAAAAATTACCGCCACCAAGATCTGTTTGAGGATTAGTATGGGCCAGCGGACGTTGAATAGGGTGTAGGCAAAGATGCACGAATAGGCGAAATAGACCGCGAGGTCGATCGAGGCGTGTATAACGGCAGGAGAAGGCAGGGCAACCGCAAACGGGAGCATGACTAGCAACAGCGCTGCGGAAAGTATAAATGTTTGGGCAACAAAAAATATCGCGGAAATTACATATTCGATCAAGTTTAAGTCTGCTTTGTAATAGAGCACGGACCAAAGTAGACCCCAGACGATCGTCAGTCCGAAGTTCATGAGTTCGATCGTTATTCCTCCCTGAGCCTGCACAACGAGGGGATTTTCAGGCACAACTGAAACAGCCGCGAGTTTTACCGTTACTTCAATGAAGAAAGCGTAGAAGAAATACCTAACAGGATTGATGTACGCGACCCTTTTGCCGGCAAGATAATCACGAACGAACTGTCCGGGAGAAACCGTTAACGCCCAAACAGTCCGGGCAGTTTTTGCCGCCTCGATCTTTCGAAGCTGAATATAGACCTCTTGAGCTAACGAACTTAAAGAGTATCGTTCGGCAGAAGACGCTTGACCGCAAACCTTACAGAACTCCCCGTCGATGGCCGTTTCGCAGTTGAGACAGTTTTTGCCGGCCGCGGCATCGTGACCCGCATTTGAAGGCGCTCTGTTGGACGACATGTTCAAAACCAATTATGCGATTACCACCTCAAGAGCTCCCGTCCGTTACCCTTTTGGATTGGCCTAATTATTCCGCCTTTGCCGTGGTCAGTAGCAAGAAGAACGTGCAAGGGCTCTCTCATCTTCGCGGACGTACCTATTCGGCCAGGGCGGTCATTTCCGACGACTTTGACCCACGATGTATTCTGCATTGGCGTCTCTAAAGGACAAACGGGAGCCGAACAACAAAGGCCGAGCGGTTAGAGGTCTCCAGCACTCACGCTAAAGTTTCTTCCAGGTCATGCCGCTGTCACCCTATCGGTGTTCGGCAAAATCGAAACGATGATCGCCGGCGGTCCGTCGGTTTGACACTGCCGAAGAGTCCCCGCATTACCCGCCCGACTGCGACCGCTCTAAAATCGGAGCAGGCACCTAACCGCGTTTGAAAACTCTTCAGGTTTCCAGTCTCCTGCTCGCGCTCGTCTCATTCAGCGCACCGTCTTTGCATGCCGGGTAATAGCTTTATGGAACCCGGCCGTCTCGGCTGGAATCGAATTGAACGCAACTTTGTTTTCTCCAGTCAGAAGTTCCGTGGCGTCTAACGAATAAAGAATTTGATTTGCATCGTTGTCCGGACTGATCACTGCGCCAGAGATCGAGACTCCCGCGAATACTCCTTTACTTCGCGAGTACGAAAGGATCTCGGCCTGTAACTGCGCGTCCGTTGTCGCCCGAACCGTGCGGCCTACTGGGCCCGCTGCGGCCGCGGCTTCACCGCCGATCTCAAATCTATCCTCGAGCAAATTCTTCAGACTGTCGTCCGTCATGAATAGCATCACGACGTCCGTGGATGACCCGCCGATCTGAAACCCAACACTCCCGCCACCGAGCTTGAACAGTGCGGGAGCGCTCCAACCGCCCTTCACCCGACGGGAGATCAATCCCTTTCCACCTCGTCCGCCGACTATGAAGGCCGCTTTGATAACCCCGGGGAAGACGGCGATTGCCTTAGCTTTCTTCAAAAGGCTTTGTGGTATCGACTTGGCGGGTATCGTCATTAATTCGTTGAGTACCTTGGTCGCATCGCCAGCGGTCTTTGCGGCCTCGGCACGCTCTTTTGCGTCCTTTTTCTGGGCTGCAGCACTAGTGACGAAAAAACAGAGTCCGACGAACATGATCAAGGTACACCCAAGGAATGGTCTTATGAATTTCATCTCTGCTCTAAGCTCCTTTTTTTTTCCAATTCAAGCGGCCCTGCGAACCGGCCAGCAACGTCTGAAAATGGCAGCTCCGCTTCCAATATGCTCTCAAATTTGCCGAGAGGTTCTACTCCCACTTCTTGCCTGCAAGCAAAGCCCTAAGTTGCTCATACAAGCTCTCGGGCCGCAGTTCTGTCCGACGCGCCCGGCTCCAATTTTTCATCAGCCGATGCCAGATTCCTGAAAGGCCCCCTAATATCAACCCGACCGGTAGTAACCAAGTCGTTGTCAAAAGCCGTTGTGATCTTGCTGATAACCTCATTATTGACGGCTGCAATTTACCGAATGACGATCCGATCTCTTAGCTTTGGAAACAACCGATTTACGGTTTGACTTCGTTAGCGCGAAACCACCCGCCCTGGCCACAATGGCCGTGGGAGGATCTAGTTATCTTCAGGGAGCGAGTCACCGCGCTTCAGACCTGAGTACTTGTTTCCGGTAATCCACGTCGGAGGGGCAGTGGCCTGCGCGACGCGATACCCCAGTATGCCCATCATGTCCGCAACGGTCTTAGCTCCGGGCCAATACCAATCTTTGTAAACGTCATCGGTCGGTTGGTGGTATTTGGTTTCCTCGAACTCGTTGAATCGGCGAACAAATCCTTCCTTTGTCGCTTCGGGCGAACCTACGAGCATCAATGCGGGTATACCGCGCGTTACAAAGGGATAATGATCGGATCGGCCGAATACACCTTGTTCGGGAATCGGATCTTCCATCGGGGTGATGTTGTATGAGCGGGCGACCTCATTGAATATGGCCCCAAGCGTGGAGTAATCAGCACCAAACCCAACCATGTTCTTAATTGGACCCATTATCTCGGTGCCGATGCCGTCCAGGTTCAGGTTTGCGGCGATCTTCGTAATTTCCCACTTTGGATTTTTAGCGAAGTAGTATCCGCCCAGAAGCCCATATTCCTCCGAAGTTGTCGACACGAATACCAGTGAGCGTTTTGGTTTGACCTTCATCTTAGAGAATGCCTCTGCGACGGCCAACATCTCGCCGTTGCCGATCGCGTTGTCTGCTGCTCCGTTATAGATCTTGCCGTTTAGCAGCCCGAATCCGTCATAGTGAGCTGTGAAGACCACGGCTTCGCTCTTGAGGACGGGATCAGAGCCTTCGATGAATCCCACAACGTTGTGAGAATTAGCCTCTGTCTGCTTTGACCGCAGATGCACTTTCAGGTTCGGCTTCAGTTCCATCGGTTGAAACTCAAGGTCTGATGCGTCATCCATCGCTTCACCGATCGTCATCCCCGAACCTGCAAAGAGCTTCGCTCCGGCCGCATCGCCAAGGAACATCACCGACAAAGGAAACCGTTCTTTTGCTTTCTCAGGAGTTGCGATATTGCGGCGAGCGGTTTGGTCAACAATAAAGTCGTGTTTGTAGAGCTCGCGCCCATTGCCCACGAGAAGCACTCCGACGGCCCCACGCTGGAGCAAAAGTGGAACCGCAGAGGATTTATCCGTTATCTCTTTCCATTTTTCTGCTGTGTAGTTTCGCGGCGGACCGTCTATAAGCACAACGATCTTACCCTTTAGATTTGCATCCTTAAGGTCATTTCGGCCGAGCTCATCTGAGACGTACCCGTGGCCGACAAAAATAAGTTGGCTCTCGCCGCTCATATCCGCGAGGAGAAGAGGAGCGCTCCAGTCCGTTCCGTAGACCAATTTCTGGCCATTAAGGCTTACCTCGGTCTCGTCGGTAAACACTGTTTCAACAAACGGCATCGATTGAAGATATGTGCCGTTATCGCCGAGCGGCTTCAGGCCCATGGCCTTCATCTGGCTTGCGATCCAGCTGGCGGACATATCGCCGCCCCGTTGGAGCGTTCCGCGGCCTTCGAATCGGTCAGACGCGAGTTCGGTCGTAATGCGCTTTATCGTCGAAACCTTTATGTTTCTCGTCAGCCGTTTTTCGTCCGTTGAAAGTCGAGACTGAGCTGAAACGCCGGTCGAAAGAAATGCCGCGAGAATTAAGAGTACGATGCACTTTCTCAAGTATGTAGTAGTTTCAGAAATCATAGCGATCCCTCGTTTATGTTTGATCGGCCACTCTGCGTGATAACAGATCGGAAGACAGCGTGCCTGGGCAGCGTCCACTCTTTGCGCGTAAATCGGGGCCGCTTCGATGCTTCGAAGAAGCCCCATAATTGTTAATTACACTTCGGATGCGAACCGATGTCGCTCACGGAATCAAATCGTCCATCGGCGGTAGCAACTTGAATACACTGGCCGCTTGAGCGTCTCCACCAGATGGTGTAACTGGTGTTTCCGGTCTTGAACGTGTCAACGTTTCGGAATCCGCGGGAGCGAAGTTCGGATTGGCCTGAAGACGCTCGTGCGCCGACAAGGTCACTTACATCAACACCGTTTCCACTATTTCCGCCCCAGTTTCCGCTTTGATTGTTGTTGCCGCCCCACTGATCGCGGGTATAGGAGATTCGTTCGCCGGTGTCCGTCCGGGTCGTAAGGATTCCGTTGCCCTGCCGGGTGACGCTTGCGGTTGCGCCATTGAGATTCAGGTAGTTTCCGCGGGTAAAGGTACCGTTGGACGCCTGGCCATTGATGTAGACCTCAACCGATCCACCGGAATTTATGATCAGACGGATATCTTCGCCCCGAGGGCCGCGTCCGAAGAATGTCCCGCGTGCCCAACTCGGCGGGTTTATCTGTCCACCGCCGGTGTTTCCTGCATTGTCGCCGCCCCAACCTGATCTGGTATAGGCGATCCGTTCACCGTTGTCGGTTCGGGTCGTTAGGATGCCGTTGCCCTGTCGGGTAACGCGCGCGGTCGCGCCGCCGATGTTTAGTAGATTTCCAGAGGAAAACGTTCCATTGCTTATACCGCCATTGATACTTGCAGTCACACTTCCGTTGTTGCTTATGGTCAGCGTGATCTGCTCACCGCCGGGGCCGCTTCCATACCACGTACCGCGAGCCCATGACGGCGGATTTACCTGTCCGCCACCCCAGCTTCCGCCACCCCAGTTTCCGCCGGATTGCAAGTTCTGATTACAGTCTTCAGCCGGTGCAGTGCCTATCGACTCGAACCGTCCGTCGTAGGTCGAGACGATGACGCAGGTCCGCGATGAAGACCGCCACCAGTTCGAATACGAACGATCGTCGCTCTTTGAGCTTTTCACTTTTCGGTATCCGCGGTTGCGAAGCTGCGTCTCGCCACTCGAGGCTCGTGCGTCGATCAGATCTCTCACATCTGACGGCGTGTCTTGTGCATAGGTTGATATAGCCAACATCGTGCTGACCAAAAGTACTACTGATAAGTTTCTAAATGTCATAAATTCGTCTCCATTGATCTCACCGGATCGAGCCGTTTCTCGGCTTCCGGGCTCCAAGTCTTAACAGTTCGAACTGCTTCGCGTCCGCTCCCTAACACGCTCTAGAACTCGGTCACCTTATCGACAACAAGCTGCCAGGAAGCTTCGCCAGCCCGCAACTTATACTGGATCTGACGGGTCTTCCCGGTCTTATTAGCCTCGCTAGTGGCACCGTCATAGACCGAGAACCTCCGCACGAGCGAGCTCTCAACGACGGCAAATTCATCACCGCCATTGAACCCAACTAGCTCTTTTGAGTTCGGGTCGTCAGCCGGTAGGTTGATCTCGCTAAGCGATTTTTTCTTGTTCGCTGAGTATGCGATCAAGCTTGTCTTTTTCTTTCCGTCTAAGTCGCGTACGTAGATGTAAATCTCGGGCGATTGATCGACATTCAGGTCGCCAACCTCAGCACCGTAAACCTCTCCGCTTACAGCCTTCATCTGGACATCATTCGATATTTCAAGGCCGGCGGGCGTTACCTTTACGGTATTTCCGGACGTCGTATTGGGACTCTCGACGACAAACTTGATCCCGTGGAGCTCAAACGTCTTGGTAAACGGCTTTTGAGCAGCCACCGAATTTGAGTTTGTCGTAATCAAGGATTCCGACACGCGGCCGCTGTTAGCCGAGACCGCCTTCGGTGAGTTCGTGCCGTTGTTAATCGTAGCCGGCGAACCGCATGCAGCTGATAGGAATGCAAGAGTCAACACCGCGGTAAAGGTATAATCGTGTTTCATAATCTTGTTCAAATGTGCCGGAAATCGGTGCATGGCGAGTTCTCCGAGATCGAACTACAGGGCTCTCACCGTTAGTCCAGTAATTCCTCGCTGGATCTCTCCCCAACTCCGCGAAGAAACCAAAGCCCGACAAGAAAATTCGGTAAAACGAACAGCACTGGCGCAAAAAGAAGAAAAAGACCAGGTTCTGTCGGCTCCACCGGAGCGGCAGGATGTCCATGCCGGGTGCTGATCGTAAAGACGCCAAAATCCCACAGCCAGTGAACGATCATTGCCGGAATGATCGAGCCTGTTCTGATCAGAATGGCGATGAACAAAACTCCTGACATCGCGGCCGCGACAGCTTGCGTAGTGGCCGCTCCCCAGTCGCCGGTAGTGATCCCATTCAGCACATGCACCGCGCCAAAAATCGCCGAAGTAATAGCGATCGCGGGCCAAGGCCGCATCGCTGATCTGGCTCCGCTAAAGAAGATGCCTCGGAACGCGAGCTCTTCCGAGATTCCGACCATCAGCGTGTTTATCCCAACGAAGATCAACACCTTGAGCGGCGGATAGCCGAGGAACAAGCCAACAGAAAAGAAGCCAAGAATCAAAAGTGCGGGAAGCCATAGGACCACGAGGCTTTTCGTGCTTCGAACAGGCTTCAGCCCTGAATCACGGGCCCAACCAAAGACGCCAACTACCGCAAGCAAGAAAACAAGTCCGACAACCAAGCTGGTCGAGATATGTCGGCTGATCATCTCCCCCTGCCCCATGGTGCCGTCGCCAACTTCTAATTTTGCGCCGCCCATAATGATCGCGAGGTAAACGACCAGAACGATGAAAGATATGACAAACCGTTTATACATATAGGCCTCTATTCATGGGACTTCGTATGCGGGCCCGGACATATAGCACGAGCCCGCAATCAGGTCATTTACAGTTATTCGCGTTGTTGCGAAGAATGGAACTGACGCGGCCATTTCGAACCGCAACCTGAACACACTGGCCCGTGTCGTCGTTCTTCCAGTATGTATAGCTCGTCGAACCGGCCTTTCTGCCCTTCACGTTGCGGAATCCCCGGGACTGCATTTCGGTCTCCGCCCCGGCAGCCCTCGAACCGACCAGATCACGAAGGTCAACCTGCTCGGAACCGCCGGCCGAAGCCCCTCCGCCCGCTCTGCAATCAGCCTCAGGCCCCTTCACGATCGAATCGTAACGGCCGTCAACCGTAGCAACCGTCAAGCAGATCTTGCTGGATGCTTTCCACCAATTCGAATATGATCGGTCGTCCTGCTTTACGGCTTTGACAAACTTGAAACCGCGACTTTTGAGTTCGGATTCGCCGCTCGACGCACGTGCGCCGACCAGGTCCTCGAACTCGTCGGAGCCGCCTCCAGAGGCCGAACCTGGATCTTCGCCCTTTTCGCAGTCAGCGGCAGGAGCAGTGACGATCGAATCGTAACGCCCCTCGACCGTCGCTACCGTTACGCAGGTACGCGAAGAAGACTTCCACCAGTTTGACCATTTCCGGTCGTCACCCTCGGTCGTCTTAACGAACTTGTAGCCCAAGCGTTGAAGCGTGGCTTCCCCGCTCGATGCCCGAGCCCCAACTAGAGTTCGCAGTTCTGACGGAGTGTCCTGGGCCTTAACTTCGCCGATCCCGATAACAAGGATGGAAAGCAAAAGTAATAATCGTAATTTCATAGTATCCTCTTGAAAGTTCTAAAATTCTCCGAGAAATGTTGCCATCACCCGACCATTTCTTCCTTGGTTCTTTTACCGATCCCTCGCAGCAGCCAGAGTCCATAAAGGAATCCCGGAAGATCGAACAAAAGCGGGCCCATTAGAAGCAAAGCACTTGATGCCGGAGTTACATTCGCGTCCTCGGGCCGGCCCGCAGTGAAAACAAAGATGCCAAAATCCCATAACCAATGGACGATCATCCCCGGAATGATCGAGCCGGAACGAAGCAATAGTGCGGTAAATAACACAGCTCCCATTGCAGCCGAAACCGCCTGTGCCGCTGAAAAAAGAAACTCCTCCGTGATAAACCCGTTCAGAGCGTGAACAGCACCGAATGCGACCGAAGCGAATGCAATTGCTGCAGGCAACCGGAATCTTGATGCGGCCCCGTTCAATAAGATCCCCCGGAATCCCATCTCTTCAGTTATTCCGACAAGAAGAGTGTTGACCCCGATGAACAGCAGTGTTTGCTCCGGTGGAAACCCGATCACCGCTCCCAAAAGGAAGAAGCAAACTATAAAAAGGGCCGGAAGCCAGGCAAGAGACACACTCTTTAAGGTTCGCGGCGGCACGATCCCGATCTCTCGGCTCCATCCGGAGACCAGGGTGACAACTGTGAGAAAGATCAGTCCAACAACCGGAGCGATTAGTATCTGCTTACTGGCAAGGTCGTTCAGGCTGATATTGCCCGCGCCGACCTGTAGCTTTTGACCAACGATTATCAGTAGTAAATAGATCGTGCATACGACGATCGACGCTACGAACTTGTTGTTCATCTGTGACCCACCAATTGGGTAAAATGACAGCTATCGCACCCCGCTGATCGGCGATAGCCGTCCAAGGATCTATCGACAATATGGCGAAGATCCGATGTCTCTGACATTCTCATAACGCCCGTCAGAGACGATAACCTGTACACACTGGCGGGTGTTGCCATTCCACCAAACCTGGTAGCTGGCGTCTCCGACCTTGTAAGTGTTGCGATTCTGAAAACCACGAGTTCGCATTGCGTTCTCCGCTCCTGAGGCTCGATCACCTTGAAGGTCGTTAACGTACACGTGCGGATGATAACCGCCCCACCCGGAGCGATAGTTAGTATTGTTGTTTCGCTGTCTGGCCCCGGCTGAATAGCCCGAAGAATATTCTTTTGTGCTGTTCCAGTTGTGATATGTGGTGCTGTACAGGCCGTCACGGTAGCCGCGCTCGTATTCTGCCTCGTGATTGTTATCGTCCCAATGCTTCTCGTCGTCGTGATCATGGGCCTTGTGAATGATTGCGGCCGTACCACCGACCGCCGCCGCCGCCGCGAGAGCAATGGCGATCTTAGTCCCTGTGCTCATCCCGGATTTCTTTCCGCAGTCTTCATTTTCGGCGTCCTTGATCTTGGAGTAACGACCATCGGCGGTTAGAACCATCACGCACTTCTTCTTGCTTGAGTTCCACCAATAACTCCAGCTCCCCGCATCGGTCTTTGCAGTATGGTGATGTTCATACCCGCGATTCTCGAGTTCCGTCTCGCCCGCTGCGGCCCGTGTGTCCACAAGATCCTTGAGAGCGTCAGCCTGCGCAAATCCCGAAACCGCAAATATCGCGGTAAGTGCGAAGATCCCCAAAGCCTTTCCATTAATTGCCATCATTTTTCCTCCAAATTCATTGCCCATGGCCGTTGCCGATCACCTTGGCCACTTGTTATCGGCCGCGTTCGCGTCCATGAATATTCCGCCGTCGAGAACGATCGAGCGTACCGACTTCGGCACGTTTATCCTAGTTTCGACTTCCTTAGTGTTTTTCCTCCAAATATCCGGACCTTGGCGGATCGTTTCTGATGATCCATCTGTAAACGTCACGACCATATTCGCTGGTGCAGGGTAGCCGCCAATATTCTTCAGCATCACTATTGTGCCGCCTTGCTCTGCCCTGACATCGACGATCGCATGGTCGATATACCCGTGCGAGAAGAACCAGGCGTTCCAGAACCAATTCAGATCCTTCTCAGTGTGTGTGTTGAAGCTGTAGAACATATCCCACGGCATCGGATGCTTACCGTTCCAGTCATTCATGAATCCGTGCAGGCCTTTCCGAAAGTCGGTATCCCCGAGCAGTTCCTTGAGGGCAAGATAACCAAGGGCCGCCTTACCGTATTTGTTATCTCCATAGGTTTGGACCAATCCGGAGACTGCATGCTCGGGCGTCATTATTGGAAGATCGGCAGAAGGGTCGGCGTTATTTACCCAGTTGGCAACGCGGATCTTTTTGAATAGATCGTCCGTAAAAGGCTGACCGAAGCGCTTTTGATTAAAACCGTACTCGAAGGCGGTCGTCCATCCTTCTTCCATAAAGGAATAGCGGCGTTCGTTGATGCCCATAAAGAACGGAAAGTAGGTATGCAGGATCTCGTGTGCGGCGATAAAATGCTGAAACTTAGGGTCCTCTTGGGAACTGTCATTGGCCATCATCGGGGCTTCCATGTCGGCTGTGCCGCGGAAGATGGTCATCTTTGGGTACGGATAAGGAATTCCTGGCCAGTCGTTCGACGCAAAGTCGAGAGCCGATTTGATGTATGTCACCATTTCGGTGAAGTTCTTCGATGTCTCGTCATAGGCAGCCTGAGTGCTGGCTCGACGGCCGGACTTCTTATCGACCACGATACTGCTTGCATCCCAGATGTAGTGATCGCTGAGTCCGTAAACCACGTCCGGGACATTCTCGGATCGCCATTTCCACGTGACGGTGGGTGTTTGAGCAGTAACCGTTCCTGCCCTGACCTCGGCGAGCGATGCGACATTGATCACCGCGTCACTTGTGAACGACCGCTTTAGGCGTTCGGCATGTTTTGGCTGAAGGACCTCATCGATATTGATGAGGGTTCCAGTCCCCCAAACTATGAAATTCTTCGGTACGTTCACCTCTACGTTGTAGTCGTTGAAATCGCCAAAAAACTCGTGTCCGCCCAGCAAATGCTGATCGGTGTCCCAACGGTCAACATTACTTAGAACTGCCACCCGCGGATAGAAATAGGCAATATAGAAGGTCGTCGGATCGATCGCCCCATCACGATCGGGTTTTTCAGCGAGTTCGTAGACCCACTTGAAGGAAAGCGTCGTCGCTCCGCCCGGTGGTATCGGCTTCTCGAGGCCAATGGCGTTCAGCGACATTCCTTTGATATCGAGAAGCGGTTTCCATGGTCGAACCACCCCGTTCTCGGCGAATTCGGTGATCACCACATCCGAAGTGAGTTGTTTCGTATCAACGTTCCTCTCACGAGCAGATTCCGGCGCGTGTGCATTCATTTCAAGACGAACTATGAGCCGGTCAAGCGTCAACGGACTATTGTTCTTGTAAACAATTTCTTGGGAGCCAGAGACGTACCTGCTCGGCGGATTCACCGAGATCTTGATGTTGTGGGCCGAACTATTCTGAAAATACTTAGCGGTCGGCTTTCCGTCCTTAGACCGTAGGCCAGCTGCATAGGCCGCTTTCACGTTCCGAGGTTTGTAGAGATCCTGCGCGAAATGGTCTGCAGTACAGAGGCAGACAAACAGGGTTGCCAGAGCGAGAACGCGAAACTTCATATTCCTCCAAATTCGGCAGATGCACCGCAATAAGCGGACCTCGTGTCATTGAGTGAAATAGAAGTTTAGGAGATTCCTGCCCTGTATTGAATACGGATAGTCCCCGAATATTCTAGGTAGAAGTACTTATCCGGCGAGGTTTTCGAGGTGCCTTTGGTGTTCGACCGCGAACGCGAGCAAGGCGTGCGGACCCGAAATTCCGAGTTTCAGACAAATGTTGTAGCGGTGGGTCTCGATCGTTTTGATACTTACAAATAATTCTTGTGCGATCTCTTTGCTTGTCTTGTATTCCCCGACGAGACGCATTATTTGCAATTCCGTTTGGGTAAGCCTCGCGAGTTGTGGAACACTCCGCAGTGAGAGCGAATCCACCGCTTCCAAGACCAGTTCATCCAAACCTGTTCCAATAAATGTTTTGCCCTTTGAGACCCGTCTGACGCAGTCTACGATGTCATTAAGGGCGGAATCCTTGAGGACATAACCCTTGGCATTGAGAGTCTTCATTGAACGGAGGATCGTCGTATCCCGATGCATCGTGAGAAAAACCACCGCGACGCTCGGAAACGCTTCCTTTAATTGCCGGGCGGTCTCAATTCCATCGAGCTCGGGCATATCGACGTCGAGGATCGCAACGTCCGCTTCAGATGATTTGATCAGGCTGAGAGCCTCATGGCCATTCGCCGCCGCACCAACTATCTCGATGTCGGACTGCTGGCTGAAAACAGATACCAGGCCGCTCCGAAAGATCGGATGATCGTCCGCGATGACAACTTTGATATTCTTACGTCCCATCCTTTGGTATCCAGATAACTACACGTGTTAACTTCTCGGGATCCGACTCGATACTGATAGAGCCGCCGAGAAGACGAATTCGCTGTCCAATGTTCCTTAGCCCAAACCCCGCACCGCTTGAATCTTCGTCAAAAATGTACTCGCTATCGAAACCTCTCCCTACGTCTTCGACACGAACCTCCACGCCGGATGCGGCTCGGCGCATTTCGACGGTGGCCGTCGGACTCCCCGAATGCTTGACCACATTGTTCAAACACTCCTGAAGACTCCGATAGGCTGCCAATTGGGACTCATTCGAGAGCAGGTCGTCCACGTCGTCGATTCGCGTTTCAAACTTGATTCCCGATGATCGCTCGATCTGATAGACGATACTTCTTACCGCCTCGCTCAATCCGAATCGTTCGAGATTCTGAGGTGAAAGATTGCCCACGATCGCCCGTGTTTCCGCCAAAGTGTTCGACGCGACCTCGGAGATTTGCTCGAAATGATTTCTAGCCTCGTTATCCAACGAGTCGTGCTTCAGACCGAACTCCGCCCAATTTCGCATAATGAGGAGGCTTTGGCCGATCCCGTCATGAAGCTCGCCCGCAAGCCGCAGCCTTTCAGACTCGTGAGATCTGATAAGGCTCCGCGTAAAGTCCTCTTGTTGCCGCTGGCGGGCCTCAAGACGAGCGACACGGATCTTGTGGCCGAAGTAGACCGTCAGCAGTATCGCCGCTGCGCACATAAGCAAGAACAGCCCGGTCTCCCAAAACCGTTTAGCAACATTTATCTCGACCGATGCTGTTTCTTCGCTCCAAACACCGGTTGTACTAATTGCTTTAACACGGAATACGTAGGATCCACTCGGAAGATACGGATAAGTGGCAGTTCGCCTGCCCGCCGCATCAACCCAATGCTGGTCGAGTCCTTCGAGTTTGTAGAAGAACCTTATACGGTCAGGGTGAGTGAACTCAATACCGGTGAATTTGATCTCAAGATTGCTAGCTCCGCTTCCGAGTTGTATTCGATCTTTAAGCGCAGAACCCTCGCTAAGAGATGGGATCGAATCGCCGACCTGTGTACTGACAGATTCGATCAACACTTTGGGCGGCTCGTAATTTAGTTCCCGCGGATCGATGATGACGACGTCCTTGATCATCGGGAACCACAGACGGCCATCCTTCGCTCTAATGCCCGCCGGCTGATTTCCGCCACTTGCCTCGCTGCTTTTCATTCCGTCCGCAGCGGTAAAAAGACCGCCGACGAGTGAACTGCTTATGCCGTCAGCCACCGAATTGAGCTCCTCTCGAGTCACCGAAAAGACCCCGAGGTTTCCTAGTACCCAGAACTTATTCGTTTCGTCGATAAGTATTCGCGAAACATAGTTATCATGCAGTCCCTGCCCGGTTGTTACGGCATTAATCCTTCCATTGCGCAGTCGATTTATTCCGCCGCCATAGGTACCGAGCCAAATTGTTCCATCGCTATCTTCAATTATCTCCCTGACATAATTATTGGTCAGCCCATTCTCCGTTGTGAGGTTCTCAAATCTCCCATCTTTGAATCTGCTGACCCCGGCCATCGTCCCGATCCAAATTGCGTCGTCCCGGCTTTGAGTGATGAAGTGAACGCTGTCGCCGACAAGACCGTCGTTGGTAGTGAATTTGGTGAAGCTGCCGTCCTTAAACCTCCAAAGCCCGTTCTGCGTTCCGATCCAAAGAGCCGCATTCTTATCGAAGTATAAAGAATGAGTACGGCCAGGAATGAATCCTGGAATCTTCAACAGCCTTCCGTTTTTGATCGTGTACAGTGCAGCCGCCCCGCCCGCCCATATCACTCCGTTTCGATCGACTGCGAGGGAGGTTATCAGTTCGCCAGGCGCGGCAGGATTCATGTCGATCTTCTGCACCTTGCCATTTCTTACCCTCAGCAGGTTATGACCAGCCAACCAAACCCCTCGTTCCGAGTCTTCCGCAACTGCATAACGAGCCCATACGTCAAGATCCGTCATATCCCCGACAAGACTGATTTTCCTTGGAGAGAGGCAGATAAGCCCATCTGATTGCGTAGCCAGCCAAATATTGCCACTTCGGTCGAAAAACAACTGGCGGGTTCCGTCAGTGACGAACTCGTTCAGATCGTAGGTGACGATATTGCCGTCTTTGAATTCGTGCAATTTGCTGCCTTTTTGGCACCAAAGTTCGGTGGACCTGAAGGCAGGAGTGCACCCTGCAAGCTTGTCTTTCGAGCTTGTGGTCTCGATATCGGAGAATTTGCCGTTCTCAAACCATCCGAAAGACGAGACCGTCCCCACAAGCATTCTTCCATCGTTAGAAAAATCGAGACTGATGATATCTTTAGGGATTCGAAGGCCCAATGTATCCGCTCTTACTAGCTGTTCACCTTGCAATATGAACGCCTTTCCGTTCGACGTCCAAATTGTGTTCCCGGGGCCCTTGGCAAGTTGGAAGGCTCTCTGGCGCGATAGAACTTTTATCGAATCCGGAATAACAGAGCCATCCTGCCCAAACTCGACGCGTTCGAGCCCTGCGTCGGATGCGATGAATAGCCTTCCATTGTCATCCTCCAAAAACTGCCAAACAACCGTTCTTTTGAAATCGGGAACTGACTGAAACTCGATGAAGTTTCCGTCAGCTAAGGTATACACCTCCCCGGCTTCAGTGCCGATCCAAAGACGCTTCCATCGATCCTCATACAAGGAGAGAATACGGTTGCTCCGAAGGCCCGGCGCGTTAGTCGAGTCAAATATTTTGAACGTCACTCCATCAAACCGTGCCAGGCCCCCAAACGTTCCCAGCCAAATATAGCCGTGCTCTGTTTGCACCATCGAGGTTACCGTATTCTGCGGAAGCCCCTCTTCAGTAGTCCATTTGCGGACAATGAAATCTCCCTTAACTGAATTGGACGCTGCGGCGACGACGCACACTTCTAGAGCAAGCACGATCAGACCAAATTGCGCCCCAGATAGGAACAATATGCCAACAAGCTTAAAACTTGAGCTAATCCGTTTCGATCTCATCCCGACGGCACGCGGCCGAGCTGCCTTATTTTGATGTAAAGTGACGCCCTAACTCCCACTTTCGTGACAGAGCTGCTCGCAGATGCAAACTTTGTGAAGAAATTCTTATTTTGCAACCAATCGATGCCCATTATCGACGATCGCCCGATAAGAAAATGATGGGCGGTGATAAGTATTCAGCACGTAGGTTATACCTCGATTTCAATATTATACCAAAAGCATGAGTTTTGAGGGAGTGAGGGCGATCGAGCAGGGTGCGGCAGTTCGGGATGGAAGATTCAGTTCCCCCATGCGAAAAGTGATCAAGCCACAAAGGGGCGTAGGAAATGAAGTTTATTGCGTAATCGCATAATAAATACTTGCGCGGGTTCGGCCTCCCGGAGCTTGGCCTGGCCAGCAGTCCGGTTAGGGCTCCGGTTCGTGATTGTCCATCATTTGGCGCAGCTACAAAAGGCGCCTTCTGGGAATCGTCGTCTTCTATTAAGTGTGTTCAGAATGGCGTTTACATTTCGAAAGTCGATCTGAAATCGCAGCGTTAAGATCGTTAAAAACGCAGATTCTCTTTACGAAGAAAACCCGTATTGATTCGAAAAGGTGAGTAAATGGGTGCGTGAAGTAGAAAGGCCGGCGTCATGCTGGCCTTAACTGTTGCAGATAATGGTGATCCGACCAGGACTCGAACCTGGGACCCAATGGTTAAAAGCCATTTGCTCTACCGACTGAGCTATCGGACCACGTTCCTGCCGGGGTCGTTCCCCGACCGAATTCAAAATTGTACAATCTGAGCCGTTCGATGGCAAGTAACTATCGTTAGAAGGTGTCGGTCATCTGTCTGTGGTTAGATGATTTTGTAAATCAATGGGTCGCGAGGTCTAATTCCATGCAAATATCGACGCGTTCGTAGGGCGAACGTTCGTCGAGCATCGTCTCGGTAAAGCCATGTTTGCGATAGAGAATGATGGCAGGCCGGAGTTTGGTATTCGAAAGCAGGAATAGCCGCCGCTTGCCTGATGCTTCGGCGTGCTCAACGCAGGCTTCGATCAGACGGTCGCCGATCCCATTGCCCTGAAAGGCAGGCGAGACGGCCATTTTGGCAAGTTCAAACGACCCGCTGTCCGCATTTATCAACGCGACCGTTCCCGCGACCTGGTCGCCGATCATTGCGAAGAATATTTGCCCTCCTCGGTCGATAACGAGTTCTTTTGGGCGTTCGAGTATCTCGCGGTCGTGTTTCTCAACGACGAAGAATCGCTCGATCCACTCGTAATTGAGGTCGGCGAAGGCCTTTGCCAGCGACTGGTCAAACGTCACGATCCTCACCTCGAGAACCTCGCTCATCTCAGCTCTTGAACCAGCCTTCCATCACTGATTCGTGAAGTATTATCGTCTGATCGCGTTCGGGACCGGTCGAGATCAGGCCGATCTCAACGCCGATCTGATCCGAAAGGAACCTTACGTATTCCTGCGCCTTTGCCGGCAGTTTGTCGAACTCGGTCGTGCCGACGGTGTCAGATCGCCATCCCTTATACGTCTCGTAAACCGGTTTGATGTTCCTGAGGTCGTGCGAAACGGCCGGAAAGGTGTCCACACGGCGTCCGTCGATCTCATAACCGATGCAGACCTTTATCTCATCGAGTTCGTCCAGCACGTCGAGCTTTGTAAGGGCGATCGAATCAAAACCGTTCAGCTCTGCAGCATATCGCGTAGCAACCGCGTCGAACCAACCGCAACGCCTCGGACGTTTGGTCACCGAACCATATTCGTTCCCACGCTGCCTGATGAGATCTGCCATGTCTTCTTCGGCGTCGATCATTTCGGTCGGGAACGGCCCTTCACCGACGCGTGTCGCATATGTACGAACGATGCCAAGCACGCCGGTGATATGGTGCGGAGGAATGCCCGCACCTACCGAAGCCCCGCCGGCCGTCGGGTTTGACGATGTGACATACGGATATGTCCCATGATCTACGTCAAGCAGCGTCGCCTAGACCCTTCGAGAAGTATCTTCTTGTTCTGCTTACGGGCTTCGGCAAGGAAGTGCGAGGTTTCGCAGACGAACGGCCTGAGCCTTTCAACGAGCGGCGTGATCTCGTCGAGAATCTCGTCAGCCCTGAGCGGCTGATTGCCGAAAAGGACGATAATGCGGTTGGCTTCTTCGAGATTGCGTTCGACTCGAAGTTTCAGCAGTTCGGGCGACATCGCATCGGCGACACGGATGCCGCGGCGGCCCGCTTTGTCCTCGTAAGCCGGCCCGATCCCTCGAAGCGTCGTCCCGATCTTTTCATTGCCGAGGCGTTCTTCGGATGTGTGGTCCAATGCACGGTGATAAGGCATTATGAGGTGTGCACGGCTCGAGACTTTCAGCCTTTCGGGTGTTACCTCGATGCCCTGCTCGCCGATCTGATCGACCTCTTCGAAAAATGCCTTCGGGTCAATGACCATGCCGTTGCCGGCGCACACGTTTTGTCTGGGTGGATGATGCCCGAAGGCAGCAGCCGTAGCACGAACGCCTTATCGCCGACATAGACGCTGTGCCCCGCATTGTGTCCGCCCTGATACCGCGAAACGATGTCAAAGCGATCTGCGAGCAGATCGACGACCTTTCCTTTTCCCTCGTCGCCCCACTGGGCACCGATTATCACAATGATCATATTTGCAGCAGCCCAGACCTCGGTCAGGGCGAAATCATTCTCTCCAAAACCTTTGAACGCGTACGCCTTTTAGGGGATCACCCCTCATTCTACCAAACACGTTCGTCGTCCGCGAGGAGACCGTACACATCGAAGTCGTGAAGCCTGCCGTTGCGATACTCGGATTGGCGCAACCGGCCTTCCCGTAGAAATCCAAGCCGCTCTGGGATCGCGGCACTTCTAGTGTTCTCGGCCGCGCAACGGATCTCGATGCGATTTAGCTTCAATTCTTCAAATGCATATTCGATCAAAAGAGCAGTGGATCTCGTAATGATACCTTGACCTTCCTCAGCCTTGTCGATCCAGTACCCGATCTCGCTTTTGCGTGAATTCCAGTCAAACTGTACAAACCCGACAGCACCGATCAATTTGTCTTTTCGAAAGATACCAAAGCTCAATGCCTTACGTGCCAAGACTGCATCTTTTGCGTTCTGAATAAACTCACGTGCCGATTCTATCGAATAGTCCGGTGTCATCCAGTGCATGAAATCCCGCAAATGTTGGCGGTTGCTGTCGACCAGACCGAACATTTGATCAACGTCGGTCTCTTCCAGGCGACGTAGTGTGATCTCGTGATCGACCACGAGTAAATTGATCAGCTCAGCGTCCATGAATATAGTTCGACATATTTACGGGCCGCGTTCTCCCATGAATTATCGATCGCCATGCCGTTTCGTTGGATGCGGAGACGCGATTCGGGATCGGCGTAGGCGAAGAGGGCTTCGTAGATGCTTTCGGCAAATGCCTGAGCGTTGTAAGGGCCGAACTTGAAGCCGTTGCCGGTCGAATGGACGGCGTCCCAATTTTGGACCGTATCGTCAAGGCCGCCGACGGCACGAACGACGGGTATCGTGCCGTAACGCAGGCTGTACATCTGGTTGAGGCCGCATGGCTCGAATTTGGACGGCATCATGAAGAGGTCGGCTCCGGCCTCGATCAAATGGGCAAGCGGTTCGCTGTATCCGCGATAGACACCGACCTGATGCGGAGCGTGATCACGCAGACGCTGCCAGAAATCTTCGTACTGCTTTTCGCCTGAACCGAGCGAGATGATATACGCACCGGCAGCAAGTATCTCGCCGGCGGCCTGCATCATCAGATCGATACCCTTTTGTGCGGTGAGGCGGGTGATATTGGCAAAGATCGGGCGTTCGAGATCGACAGGCAGCGAAAAGCGTTCGAGCAGGACGCGTTTGCATACACGCTTGCCGCTGAGGTCGTCGATACTGTAATTTGCCGGGAGCCGGCGTCGGTCGCGGGATCCCAGACCTCGTAATCGACGCCGTTGGTGATGCCGATCAGCCTCGATGCACGCTGCCGGGTAAGCCAATCGAGGCCATAACCATTCTCAGGCGTCTGTATCTCTTGGGCATAGCGGCGGGAAACGGTCGAGAGCGTATCAGAAACCGCGAGGCCGGCCTTCATCGCCGAAGCGTAACCGTTAAATGCGAAAGCGTTGCGTGCGAGGTCGCTGCTAAAGCCGAACTTAAAAAGCTCTTCGGAACTGAAGCCGCCCTGGTAAGCCATATTGTGGATCGAAAAGACCGTCCGCGTGTTTCGCCAAAAGGGATCGTGCCGTCTCGCCGAAGCAAGCTCGACAGCCGCGAATCCGCAATGCCAGTCGTTCAAATGGACTATATCGGGCGGTGTGCCGAGGCGTTTGAGCAGGACGAGCGCGGCGTGGTTAAAAAACGCGAAACGCTCGTGATCCTCCCGAAAACCGTAGATCGAATCGCGGTGAAACAGCGACGGAGCGTCGATCAGGAACGTCGGTGAACCATTCGCTTCGCTGTGAAACGCCTTGGCGGGATAAATTCCACCTTTCCAGTCGACCGCCAGATCATCGAACGCAGTGTTCCAGAGATGTTCGCCTTTCGTCTGCCAGTAACAGGGCGTGATGAGCGACCGAATCGATGCCTACGGCTTTCAACGCTTTGGGCAATGCACCCGCAACGTCGCCAAGACCGCCGGTCTTTGAATAAGGAACCGCCTCGGCAGATATGACCGCTACACGCATACGAATTTCGAACCGAAAATTGAAAATGGAGAACCCGGACGTACCGCATTCTCCGTTTCGTTGACCTGGCCCGCAAGATCAGGAAGGCCATAATGACGCGGCAGGCCACTAGGTCTGCATTGACGCGAGGAACTCGGCGTTGGTCTTCGTCTTGCTTAGGCGTTCCAGAACCACTTCCATCTGCTCGACCGGCGAAAGCGGATTGAGAACCCGACGCATGACCCAAATGCGGTTGAGATCCTCTTTGCTCAAGAGCAGTTCTTCCTTACGCGTACCCGAACGCTGGAGGTCGATCGACGGGAAGAGACGCTTGTCGGACAAACGGCGGTCAAGATGGATCTCAGAGTTGCCCGTACCCTTGAACTCTTCAAAGATCACGTCGTCCATACGCGAGCCGGTATCGATCAGGGCCGTTGCGATGATCGTCAGCGAACCGCCTTCTTCGATATTGCGGGCCGCTCCGAAGAAACGCTTGGGACGCTGAAGGGCGTTGGAATCGATACCGCCTGAAAGGATCTTGCCGGATGGCGGGACAACAGCGTTATGGGCACGTGCGAGACGCGTAATCGAATCGAGAAGGATGACGACATCGCGTTTATGTTCGACAAGACGCTTGGCCTTTTCGATCACCATATCTGCAACCTGGACGTGACGCGTCGGCGGTTCGTCAAAGGTCGACGAGATGACCTCGCCTCTGACCGAACGCTGCATGTCGGTGACCTCTTCCGGTCGCTCGTCGATAAGGAGAACGATCAGCGTGACCTCAGGATGATTCTCGGTTATCGAATTCGCAATTGTCTGAAGCAGAACTGTCTTACCCGTACGCGGAGGTGCAACGATCAGGGCACGCTGGCCTTTACCAATAGGCGTGACGAGATCGATCACTCTGGCCGAAATATTCTCCGGACCGACCTCCATCTTCAACTGCTCATCAGGATAAAGCGGTGTGAGGTTGTCGAAAAAGATCTTTTCACGCGATGTTTCGGGAGCTTCGAAATTGATCGCCTCGACCTTGATCAATGCAAAATACCTCTCGCCTTCTTTTGGCGGACGTATCTGGCCAGAGACCGTATCGCCGGTTCGAAGATCGAACTTGCGGATCTGCGAGGGGCTTACATAGATGTCGTCAGGTACTTGGGAGGTAGTTATACTCAGGGCGCGAAGAAATCCGAAGCCGTCGGGCAGCGTTTCAAGGACACCTTCCGAAAAGATCAGCCCGCTTTTCTCGGTTTGAGCAGCGAGCAGCTTGAAGATCAACTCTTGCTTTCGCAGGCCGGTCGCTCCTTCGATGCCCATTTCTTTGGCGATATGGGTGAGTTCGCTGATCGACATGTCCTTTAGATCGGCAAGGTTCAGAAGGTCGCCATTAGCATTGTTGTTGCTGTTCGACGCCTTTGAGCTGTTTTGATCGACGGTTTCTTCGGTCGATTTGACCGATTCAGACTCGGTCGATTCTTCGTCCGGCCTTTCCGGTTTCGACCTGCGGGATGTGGTGGTTTTGGTTGCCATTTTTGTTTCCGTTTTGTGTCGGAGTAACGTTGTTGAGTTCCAACGCTTTGTAGTTTCAAACTAAATCAAACCGGAATGCCATTCGAAATGATTTGAAAATCAAACGCGGAGAAATTCGTATGGATATGTATGTAGTATTGCAACAGAAATGAGCGACGCGCTCTTCCGTCAACCCTCGAGTTTTAGGGAATACCTATTTATTACTACATTAACAGCAAGAAAGCAACTCTTTTTTTAACTTTTTACGGACGAATCGATCTCTGACCAAAGTGCCTCGCGGCCCTTACCTGAGACAGCTGAGAACCCGATCACCTCAGGCCCTGGCATCTTCGCCTTTATGATCTGCAGTTGCTTCGCGAATTGATTATTCGACAGCTTATCGGCCTTTGTCGCTACGACCAGGTATGGCGTTTCGCGATGCATCAGCCATTCGTAGAGCTGCAGGTCAAGCTGCGTCGGATCGTGTCGCGAATCGACCAACTGGATACAGAGAGCGAGGTTTTCGCGTTCGGAGAGGTAGTCCTCTGCCATCTTGCCCCAGTCGGAACGCATTGTTTTCGAAACGCGCGCAAAACCATATCCGGGAAGGTCGACGAAATAGAACGATCCGTTGACCAAAAAGAAATTGATGCTTTGGGTCCGGCCGGGCGTATTGGATGTCCTTGCAAGCCCTTTTCGCTGCAATAGCGAATTAAGGAGCGACGACTTTCCAACGTTAGACCGTCCAAGAAATGCGATCTCTGGAAGTCCGTCATCCGTCCAGTGGCTGCGTTCGAAGGCACTTTTGACAAATTCGGCTGAGGCTATTTTCATTCCCGATCAAGCTTACTCTACATTCGTAGAAATATCTGCCGGGTTCTTATCTACTTCCCAAACCGGTGCCGCAGTAATGACTGTTTCGGATGTCGTCGGTTCAAGTGCATACCGGAGTACTTCGTCGACGGTATCGACAGTGTGGATCGTAAGGTCTTCGCGAACCTCTTCTGGAACGTCTGCAAGATCCTTTTCATTCTCTTTAGATAGGATCAGCGTCTTGTTCTCGAATCGATGGGCCGCGAGCAGCTTTTCTTTCACACCGCCGATCGGGGCAGCCTTACCGCGAAGCGTGATCTCTCCCGTCATCGCAACATCGTGGCGCGCTTTGGTACGTGTCAGCGCCGAGACCATCGCCGTCGCGATCGTGATGCCGGCACTAGGGCCGTCCTTCGGGATCGCACCCTCCGGAACGTGGATGTGTAGATCTTTTTCGCGAAAATCGTTCGGGTTGATCCCAAGTTCCTCGGCCCTCGAACGAACACACGTCAGAGCAGCACGTGCAGATTCCTGCATCACCTCGCCGAGTTTACCGGTTAGAGTAACCTCGCCTTTACCGGCAACAAGCGTCGCCTCGACCTGGAGAACATCGCCGCCTACCTCGGTCCAGGCGAGTCCGTTCACGGCCCGATCTCGCTCTTTCGGGCAATGTCCTGTTTGCGGAAACGGATGGTCCCGAGCAGTTCGCGAACTTTTTCGGCGTCGATGACGACCTTAAAATCGTCCTTAGTGTCAGAGACGACATATTTCCTCGCGATCTTTCGAAGACAAGAACCGATCTCACGTTCGAGATTTCGAACTCCGGCCTCACGTGTGTAATGACGTATCGTTTCCAGGATGCCGTCATCAGTAAATTTTACCTTTTCAGGATCGATACCCGTATTCTCGCACTGCTTGGAGATCAAATGGCGTTTTGCGATCTCAAGTTTTTCACGCTCGGTGTACCCCGATAGGTTGAGTATCTCAAGACGGTCTTGCAAAGCGGGTGGAATGGTGTGCAAAACATTCGCTGTGGCTATGAAGAACACGTTCGAGAGGTCGTAGTCGACATCAAGGTAATGATCACGAAATGTGTTGTTCTGTTCCGGATCGAGGACCTCCAACAGTGCTGCACTCGGATCTCCGCGGAAATCGCGGCCTAGCTTGTCAACCTCGTCTAGCAGGATCACCGGGTTAACCGTTCCCGCACGCTTCATCAGCTGAACTATCTGGCCAGGTAATGCACCAATGTACGTCCGACGATGTCCGCGGATCTCGGCCTCGTCATGAACGCCTCCAAGTGCGAGTCTCATGAACTTTCGTCCGGTCGCATTTGCGATCGATTTTCCGAGCGACGTCTTTCCGACGCCCGGATTCTTTAGATCTTCGAGTTCGGCTTTTTCGTCCTTTCGGCCGAGTTCCTTGTGGATCGCTTTGATCTGCTCGTTCAGATAGTACTCACGCTGATGTTTGTCCATCTGCTTTTTCGTTCGCGAATGGATCGTGCGATCTAGCTGACGTTTCTCGATCTCGGCCTCAAGAATGTCGATCAGTTTCTGAAGGCGCTCCGACACCGAGAACGTCTCGAGCAGTTCCTGTTTCTCTTCGACCCCGATGCGGAGATGTGAAGACATCGCGTCGGCGATTTGTGCTGCCGAAATTCCTCGCAGCGATGCGTGTAAAGCGTCGGTGTAAGCATCGGGCGAAACACGCAGAAACTGCTCAACCAATGTATGGATCTTCTGCAGCAGTCCGTCGGTCCTGAATCCCGATTCATCGGTCGATTGTATCTTTCGGACATGGGCAAAGAACATACCCTCGGAATCCTGCTCGACCCTGACCGATTGACCTCGTTCGCGACCCTCTACAACGACTTTGATCTGACCATTTTCCTGTCGCTGAGCCTGGAGTATTCTGCCAAGCGTCCCGACCGGATAGATCTGGTCGGCCTGCGGTTCGTCGATCGTCGCATCGTGTTGGGTCGCGAGAAAAATATCGCTCGCCCGTCATTGCTTCTTCAAGAGCTTTCACGCTGCTTGGTCGCCCTATTTTGAAAGCAACCTTGGTATAAGGAAAAATAACTACGTCACGAATCGGAACCATCGGATAGCGCTTGATGTCCGAGGGCATTTGGTCGGTGAATTCCTGCATACAAAAATCGGAATATCTGAGTTTACGTTTGATCTCGGGCGAATAACTTTGGAATACCTCTATTTACGCAAAATCCAAAAAGAAATGCAATAAAAGTGGTCGCTGTTAAGCATCGGCATTCCGGTGTTCGCTCAAGTAAAATACGATTCGGACAAATTTTCTTTTTTTTCGAGCGAATTGTTGAAGCACAGATCCTACAAGGTGGGTCGGATCTCACGGGTTTCAACGATCGCACATCTACTCAAAGCAGTTAAAAAAAATGAGGCGGCAAATTGCCGCCTCCGAGTGTGGGACTTCAATATTGCAACAAAAGCATCAAGATGGGCCGAGGAGTTCGAGCCTGTCTTCTGCAGCATATGCTACCGATCGTCCTTTGTAGTTAAGAAGGTTCACTTTTTTCAATCCTCTTTTCCCCGCGAAATCGAGAACCTTCTTTAGAAATTCTTTTTGTGCGTCCTCGTTAAGGCCATCCCACGACGGTTCGATCACGCAGTAAAGCGTCTCATTTGTCGCCCGTGCCATCCGCAGGTGTTGTTTGAGCTCGGTGGCGGAGATATCAATGTCTTTCGCGACCACCGCATTGGCCTGGCTTCCCGCGAACATATCGGCCCATACGTAAACTCCAACGCTTACGAGAAGGATCAGGATCGTGGCTGCAAGAAACCACTTGTTCACACCGAAAAGCTCAAATTTCAAGCTTGACCGATCTGAACTGGCTTTGGTCGCCTGCTTAGCCGGAGTATTAGGGATCGCAGACGTAAAATCGATCTCATCCATGTCCGCGGCTAAGTCGTCCGACCCGCGGAGGAGATCAACGAGAAGCAGGGTCTTGCCCGTCGTGTTCGAGATCAGTTGGTCGTAGCTATATCCGTACTTTTCCTCGATCTCGGCAACCGGCTGACTTCCGCGCGCTGCGGCGATAAGGTCGATGAATCGATTCCCTACGCGCACATTACAATCGATCGCGGCCGCAGCGACCTCCGGTGCAAAGAACAGTTCGCCGATGTCTTCTTTGAAGACCCTGATACGTTCAAAAATGTCGGTTTTCAGCAGCGCATCGAGCGACTCGGAATGTTCTGCCTCGCCAGCAAAATGGGTGAATTTCGCAACAACGGGTGCGATCTCGGCTTGGTTCTCTTCGTGTGTAAAAAGCTCGATGCTCGACCAGTTTTCGTAGAGTGTCTTTATGTGGCCGATCATTTCCTTACGGCCAAACAACAGCAGACGCTTTTCGCTATCGACCTCGCGTGCAAAAAGGCGTGTCATCACGAAATCGAACTTCCCTCGGACAGATTCGTTGAAAGGCGAATTTCGATAAAACCGGGCAAGCGCCATCAATGCCTGCGAACTCAGCACCGGGCGTGAGTTTTCACAAAAGCGTCTGATATTCGCTACGGATATCGCTTTGTCACGTTCAGCGAGCCAGAATACCAATTCTGCGTTTCCTGAAGTAACTGATATTCCGCTTCAGCCGAAGCCGCCGATTGCGGATCGTCGGTTACCTGAAGAAATCGATGTAAGGCCTTTTTTGCTTCGAGATCGTCGTAAGGTTCGGGCACGACCTTCATGTGTTCGCGTTCAACGCCGGAGAGTACGTGCTCGACCATCTGCATGCTCGAGACTTCGTCGACCGCTCGTTTACGGAAAAAGTCTCGCGGATTCAGCGATCTCGCGATTTCGGGCACATCGGCAATAGCCGGTTCTACCACGTCGTCGTCATCGTCATCCGGTGTAACTTCCCCGCTCTCAATGATCGGATCTGGAACAATGTCGGGCTGAACGTCTGATCCGGGCTCGTCAGATTCTGCAAATGCGAACGAGTCTTCCTCCGTGTCAGCTATCGGGTCGGTCTCCGCGGGCACCTCTTCGATCGCGAGAGGTCTAACTTTCGACCGCTCGATGTCGATCACAGTCTCCTCGAGCAGGTTTTCCTCTTTTAGTTCTTCAATGAGGTCTTCGAAAACATTCATTTTTTGCACCTTGGTGGGGCGGGGTCTTACGGCGGGAAATAAGGGTGTGGGAGAACACGGTGTGAGGACTTAAGGCAAAATTTGTACAATTTCCCCTGATTGCGTCAACTCGTATTTGTAGATCGTGTCATCGGTGACCATTCGAGTAGCGGTCAGAGTAAATGAGTTTCGTAATTCGGCATCGGTCGGAGTCACGGGTGTCATCTCGAATGTATAACGTCCCCGGACGACCCTATCACCGGCTGTGGTACCGAATACCGTCGAACTCTGGTTGTTCAGCTCGGATACACGGGCAAATCGGCCATTCCGCGAAAAGAATCCAACTTGGCCGACGAGATCGTCCGCATTGTTGCGAACGTGGTCCCGTTCTCGGCCGCACGGATACCCCGTCGGAGTGACGGCACAGCAAGCGCCGCGATCACGCCGACAATAACCACCACTATCAATAATTCGATCAATGAAAACCCTTCATTTCGACTATTCTTCATAACAACCTCAAATTCCTTCCGAATAAATCGTGTGACACTTTTTGCCACCATTTTTTGCCAGAATGATTATCAATTTCTGAAAATATCTACAAGAAGTCCCATATTTGCTGACTTTTGGCGGTGATTTCCACTAACGACCGCACTCAGATCAGTCGAGTTTGCAAGGACGTGCCAGAACTTCGAACGCCTAAGGCACGCGCAACTATCGGCGTAAAAACTTTGTTTCGTTGACCTATTTGTTTTTTGTTCGTTTTTTCATACACTTATAGTTTTTATTGCTTTTTCAGACAACTTAGATTTTCGTGCGCGGAGTAACTAAAAGTGAGTTCAATCATCGAACAGACGATCGAGACCTACGGAATCGATAATTGGGGCGCCGGATATTTTGGCGTAAATCGAAAAGGCAACCTCGTAGTCAGATCACCTGAAAACGAGAACCTCACCGCGGACGTAAAGGAGATAATTGACGACCTCAGTAAACGGGGCGTAAACACACCGGTACTGCTTCGGTTTCCACAACTGCTTTTTGGTCAGATCCGGAAACTTCAGTCAGCGTTCAAGAAATCGATCAAGGAGTTTGATTATGAAGGCGGCCACCTCTGCGTATATCCGATGAAGGTAAACCAGAATCGTGCAGTCGTAGAAGAGTACCTTCGCGAAGGTTCGCGATATAACTTTGGGCTTGAGGCTGGCTCGAAGGCCGAATTGTATGCGGCTCTTGCGCTTGAGCAATCTAAAGACAGCCTTCTTGTTCTCAACGGGTTCAAAGACCGTGATTTCGTCAAACTTGCTTTCGCGGGAGCGGCAGCAGGCAAGAACGTGGTCATCGTCATTGAGAAGATGAGCGAGTTGACCCATACCCTCGCTTGTTGCGGAAGAAACGAACGAGAACCCGGAAACAAAACTGCCGATGATCGGTGTCCAGGTCAAACTCTATTCGAAAGGATCGGGAAAGTGGGAGAAATCCGGCGGTGAAGCCGCTAAGTTTGGTCTTACCACCACAGAGATCCTTGATGTGATTCGGCAATTACAGGAAGCCGGCAGGGTCGACATGCTCCGCCTGCTCCACTTTCACATCGGATCGCAGCTTACCGATATCAAACGCATTAAAAATGCGATGAAAGAGGCCGCGCGGACATACGCTAAGATCCATCAGATGGGTATACCGATCGAATATCTCGATGTTGGCGGCGGTATGGCCGTGGACTACGACGGTTCGCGAACATCATTCGAATCCTCGGCAAATTACAATGCTCAGGAGTTTGCCAACGACGTGATTTACATGATCAAGATGGTCTGTGAAGACGAGAATGTACCTCACCCGACAATAATCCAGGAATCGGGGAGATACCTTTCTGCTTATCACGCGATCCTTGTGACCAACATTCAGGACGAGATCGAGACTGTCGTTGAAGATATTTCACCGATGACCGTTGATCTCGACGATCCTCAGGTCGTTAAGGAACTGCATGACTTACGCGAAACGATCACGAGCAAGAACTATCGCGAATACTATCATGACGCTCTCGAACACCGTGAGGAGCTTTCACGATGTTCAATCTCGGTCTCATCACTCTTGAGGACAAAGGGAAAGGCGAAGTTCTGTTTTGGGATATTTGCGAAAAGGCAGATCAATTTGCCCAGTTGAAAAGTATGTATCCGAAGAGTTCAACGACCTTAGGAAGCTGATGTGCTTCAAGTATCTGGCCAACTTTTCAGTTTTCCGTTCGATGCCTGATAATTGGAACAACCGAACAGCTATTCCCAATAATCCCAATACATAAACTCAACAAAAAGCCGACGGAATATGCTACCCTTTGTGATATCACGTGCGATTCTGACGGCATTGTGGACAAATTCGTGGATCTTCATGACGTAAAGCCGGTCCTCGAGCTTCACAAGCTAACTCCGAACGGGCCGTATTGTTTGGCAATGATGCTCGTTGGCGCCTACCAGGAAGTGATGGGCAATAATCACAACCTTTTTGGCGTCCCGCACGAAGCTCACATCTTTATCGGCGAAGATGGCACATAATCCGCAAAGTGATCTACGGAGCGACGCTTGCGGATGCACTCGGCGCTGTGCGTTATGATACCGACCAGCTGCACGACCAGTTTCGCCGGGCGGTGATGAAAAGGATCAAAGACGGCGACCTCTCGACAAAAGAGGGCAATCAGCTTATCGAGTTTTACGAAACTCAAGGTGAAAGTTACACATACCTTTTGCCTAACGGCACTGAATGAGATCGGTACCGTTCGAACGATTTTTGAATATTTGCAAACTTATTGATTTGGAGAAAATATGGTAGCTCAAAAGAAGACCAAGGCCTCAAAATTCCTGACCGTGCCGACAAAGCCGGTTCCCATCGACCGTGACCGTTCGGTCGCGGGCCTTTTGGAAAAATGGAAGGAGCAGGCTTTGGTGCAAAACAGTTGGCCGAAGCCCACCGGATCTGGCTCGATATGCTCGACGACAACTCGACGATTTACCTTTGCGGTTCGGGAAACTTGATCCCTTCCGGAATGCGGCGGTTGATAGCTTATGTCATCAAGAACCGTTTCGTCGACGTCATTGTGATGTCCGGCACCGTTTTGTACCACGACATACACGAAACACTTGGACGCAATCATTATCAAGCATCCGAGTATGAGCGATGAAGAACTTGAAGCTGCTGATGTAGCACGTATCGGTGACACGCTTGCTAATCGAGACGAGTACCAGGAAGCCGATGAATGGATCGGCAGCGTCATCAATCAGCTGGAAACGACGCGGTCGTATTCCGTTCGTGAGTTTCTTCACCTGATGGGCCGAGAATTGGCTGAGATCGCACACGAAGACGGCATTATGACCGCTGCTTACAAATCCCGGATCCCGGTCTTTTGCCCCGACATCGCCGGAACCGAGCTTTCGGTTGGGATCGCACGTGCAAAGTTTGAGAAGAAACTGCAGTTAACTTTTGATACGACGCAGGATACGATGGAAATGATGCAGATCGCGCAAAAAACGCGGAATTCGGGCATCATCACGCTAGGCAGCATTAACGCTCAGAACATGGTCAATATCGGCGAAGTGTCGTCTTACATTACTCGGACAACCGCCCGCGGCCTACAGATATGCGATCTCGATCACGACCGATTCCGCTCCGCTGGAAACGCGTACACCATCGTTCGGCGGCACACACCGCGAAGTTTTCGGCAAACTCCATCGCGGAGCCACGACCGCCTACGTCCCCAAGTGACCCATCGATCGCATTGCCGATGATAATTACCGCTCTTTCGCAAACAGCAGCAAAATTCATGAAAGGTCGCAAACGGCCGAATTTCAGCTTTGCGGGCAAAGACCTTTCGATAGATGTGCCATAAGATATGTCTGAAAGTGCCAGCTTGCCAATGAATTTCGGTGGAATAGACGAGGAGCAATTCTCGTCTTTTGATTCTGCACGTGTGCTGATTCTCCCTGTCTCGTATGAGGGTACGGTCTCATACGGTACCGGTACAGGCTCCCGGAGCGATGGCCATTGTCGATGCCTCTCGTAATATGGAGCTTTACGACGACGAGACCGATTCCGAAGTATATAAGATCGGTATCCATACCCTTGACGAATTCAAACCGCGGCCCTCACCGGAAGTGATGATGGACGAGCTTTATTCGTTCTCAAAGAACTGCTCGGCGCGGAAAATTCGTCTGCATGCTTGGAGAAGCACTCGGTTTCGGCTCCGATAATCCAAGGCTCATGCCGAGAAATATCATGACCTGAGTGTTTTGCAGATCGACGCCCATGCTGACCTCCGCGATACATATGACGGCACCCGCACTCGCATGCTTCGATCATGGCCCGCGTCGTGAAAGATCTCCGTATCCCTTCGGTGCAGGTCGGGATTCGTTCGATTTCGGCCGACGAAGCCCGTGCGATCGCAGATGGTTTGCCAACAAAGATCTTTTGGGCTCGCGACATCGTTGGAAAAATGGACTGGATCGATGAAGCGATCGACGGCCTGACCGAAAACGTTTACTTGACGATCGATATAGATGGACTGGATCCGAGCATTGTTCCTACGACCGGAACACCGGAACCGGGTGGATTAGGCTGGTACGAAACGTTGGCGTTGATACGCAAGCTTGCCGAAAGAAGAACGTCGTCGGTATGGATCTCGTCGAATATTCCTACGTCGAATCATACGATTCTCCTGCGTTCCTTTGTTCAAAACTGGTATACAAAACGCTTGCTTATATCTTCGATGGTGAAACGCCAAAGGTCACCGGAATGATGTGAACGGCTCTTGCGGATCAAGTTTTCGCGAAACTTTGTGAATCGCGTCGTAAAGCAGGACGAGAGTTTAAAGCTACCGTGGGATGCGGTAAAATCCTGCCTACAGTTATTTGGAGAAAGAATCAATGAGTTTTAATCGGTTCCTTTCGCTTTCAGTTCTTGTTTTGGTTGTATTAACGGTCTCTTGCAAGACCGGTCTGCTGAAGCAGTGGTGAAACCGGAGAAATTCCTGTTCAGCCTTCAGCTCCACCGCCGCCGCTGGTCGTGGATGGCGTTCGGACATCGTACGCGGACGTCGTTGAAAGACATCTTCGGCCGTTGTCCGTATCGAAGCCGAACAACGCAATCGCCCGCCTCAGGCCCAACAGCCTGCAACCACAGTCGCCTTTCGACGAGTTTTTCAACAGCTTCCATCGCCTCGCGGCGGACAGCGTCCGCCGGTCGAACGCGGCATGGGTTCGGGCGTGATCGTAAGTGCGGACGGCACGATACTAACGAATGCTCACGTCATTGATGGTGCCGACAGCATCACAGTCTTGATGAATGACAACAAGACGTTTGAGGCGAAGCTTGTCGGTCTCGACAAGCCAAGCGACCTCGCGGTTCTGAAGATCGAGGCTCAGAACATGCCGTTCCTGACTCTAGGAATTCCGATTCGGTGCGCGTCGGCGATATCGCTTGCGATTGAAATCCCTCGGCATCGGACAGACCGTGACGGCGGGATAATTTCGGCAAAAGGCCGACGTACCGGCCTGAGCGACGGAAGTTTCGAAGATTTTCTGCAGACCGATGCCCCGATCAATCGTGGAATTCGGGCGGGCATTGGTCAATCTTAATGCCGAATTGATCGGCATCAATTCGCAGATTCTTTCAACGTCAGGCGGAAACATCGGTATCGGATTTTCGATACCGTCGAACATGGCCAAGAGTGTCATGGAACAGCTTTTAAGCAACGGAAAGGTTCGCCGCGGCATGCTTGGCGTTAACATACAGAACATCACCGGTGACACGGCCCGGGCACTTGATCTGAAGGATTCTGCAGGCGTCTTAGCGGAGCAACGTTCGGCCCGGAAGTGCGGCCGAGAAAGCGGGCGTCAAGCGGGGGTGACATCATAACGGCCGTCAACGGTGACAAGATCGATGACGGTAACGTCTCTCCGCAATAAGGTCGCCGGAACTCTGCCGGAACCCGAGATCAAGTTAACGATCCTGCGTGACGGAACCAGCCAGGATCTGACCGCCACTCTCGACAGATTTGACACTGAAACATCATCGGTCGCCCCGATGCAGAACAACGAGAACAATGCACCGGAACGATCGGCTCCGGGAGGAAAGCTCGGGCTGACGCTGCGGCCGATCACGCCGCGGATCGCAAAACAATTCGGTTCCGGTACTGAGACCGAAGGGCTGCGCCCGGTCGTCCTCGGAGGTCGACCCGAACGGCGTTGCGGCCGACGCTGGCATCAGCCGGGGATTTTGCTGGAAGTGAACCGTCAGCCGTTTACGACACCGAGGCGGTCAGTCGGCGTTGCAGAATCGCCGGCGCCAAGCCGGGTCTTGCTCCTTGTTTCGCGAAAGGATCGACGATCTTCGCGGCCGTTCAGCCGCGTTGATCGGGAAGTACAAATTCACGATCGCTCTCTTAGCCGTCAGATCGACGGCTTTTTTTCTTTCTCGCCCCTTGTTGCTAAATATCCCGGATATGTGGAACAGGGTCTATATCACCGCTTTGGCTGCGTTTACGCTGATACTCGCATCTATCACCTGTTATTCGTGGAGCTGGCTGCGAAGTATCTGGTTCACCGACCGCGGCAATTGCCGGTTTTAATACTTCTGATGCGATCGGCTGGACCTTTCTTTGGTTAACGACGGTCGTTTTTCTCATGATCGCGAATTTCATTCTTGCCCGCACGTTGCGGGCTTAGGCGTGTGGACAACGTTCTTGTACTTCGGTGTCTTTGTCGTCATCAAGTATTTTTGGCTTTCGGTCTCGCGGCGTCGTTCCTACGCGCAAACGATCTCGATTCCGGCAGTTATATACTTGGCCCGTTTCTGGCCTGATGCTTTGTGTCGGTTTCGGCGCCGTTGTTTTCCTTGACCAGCTTGTATTGGTAAAGATATCGAACAGGATCTATCCGCCGAAGGACGGGGCTAAGAACGACGTTGCTGAAATGCCGGAATCAGCAGAAGAAAACAACATCGATGCAAGCACGCTGCGTCCTATCGAAATATGCCCGCAGCCTCGATACGGCAGCGGGCATATGAGATTAATCGGACGGCGAGATTTGAACTCACGACCTCTCGCACCCCAACCAACCTGAGGTGAATCACAACCTCTCACGATTGCTCCAACATCGAAATCAGCCTTTTGCGTGTCAGTGACTAACTATGAGCAGCTGGCTAAGCCGGGAAGACTGCAACCATCTTGCAGACCAACTGGTCGAGATTATTCCCGTCTAGAATATTAATAAATGTGTAAGTGAGAGAAGATTAAAA